>NZ_RPDH01000001.1:1214438-1821658 GCF_003813775.1 Chitinophaga lutea
CTACCAGGTTGAAGGCTGCTTCCGGATACTCGTCTACCTCGCCGTCCATGATCATGTTGAAACCGCGGATAGTTTCCTCGATGGGAACCAGTACGCCTTTCAGACCGGTGAACTGCTCTGCCACGTGGAAGGGCTGGCTCAGGAAACGCTCCACGCGGCGGGCGCGGGATACGGTGAGTTTATCTTCGTCGCTCAGCTCGTCCATACCGAGGATGGCGATGATGTCCTGCAGCTCTTTATAGCGCTGGAGGATCATTTTCACACGCTGTGCGCAGTTGTAGTGAGATTCACCCACGATAGCGGGGCTCAGGATACGGCTGGTAGAGTCCAGGGGATCCACCGCAGGGTAAATACCCTTGTCGGAGATCTTACGGGACAGTACGGTGGTAGCATCCAGGTGGGAGAAGGTAGTTGCCGGAGCCGGGTCGGTCAAGTCATCCGCCGGTACGTATACCGCCTGTACGGAGGTAATGGAACCGTTTTTGGTGGATGTGATACGCTCCTGCATCAGGCCCATTTCAGTGGCCAGGGTGGGCTGGTAACCTACCGCTGAAGGCATACGGCCTAACAGCGCGGATACTTCGGAACCTGCCTGGGTGAAACGGAAGATGTTGTCTACGAAGAAGAGGATGTCGCGGCCGCCACCTGCGGTACCGTCGCCATCGCGGAAGTATTCCGCCATGGTCAGACCGGAGAGGGCCACACGCGCACGGGCGCCGGGAGGTTCGTTCATCTGGCCGAAAATGAAGGTCGCCTGTGATTCTTTCAGGGCTTCACGGTCTACGGACGCCAGGTCCCAGCCGCCATGCTCCATGGATTCTTTGAATTTATCACCGTAACGTACGATGTTGGCTTCGATCATCTCGCGCATCAGGTCGTTCCCTTCACGGGTACGCTCCCCTACACCGGCGAATACGGACAGACCGGCGTGGCCTTTTGCGATGTTGTTGATCAGCTCCTGGATCAATACGGTTTTACCTACACCCGCACCGCCGAACAGACCGATTTTACCACCTTTTGCGTAAGGCTCGATCAGGTCGATTACCTTGATACCGGTGAAGAGCACTTCAGTATCGGTAGCGAGGTCTTCGAAACGGGGAGGCTGACGGTGGATGGGAGCGCCGTTGGTCGTGTCCAGCTGGCCCAGACCGTCGATCGCTTCACCTACCACGTTGAACAAACGGCCTTTGATGGCATCACCGGTAGGCATTTTGATGGGGGCGCCTTTGTCGGTAACGGCCATACCGCGCACCAGGCCATCGGTAGAGTCCATGGCTACGGTACGAACGCTGTCCTCGCCCAGGTGTTGCTGCACTTCCAGCACCACTTTCTGGCCGTTTTCACGGGTGAGTTCGAGGGCGTTATAAATTTCGGGCAATTTTCCTTCAAAATGCACGTCCACAACGGGACCGATGATTTGTTTGATCTTACCTGTGTTAGGCATATTTCTTAGTGATTTATAAATTAAAAGCAACTCACAACAGCAACTCACAACAAAGTACGAGTGATGTACTAAACGCAAAATTTGCGCAAAGGTAATGTTTGAAGCCTGAAAACCCAAAATAATACGAATTTGTTTAAAGGTGATTTTCGTCAGGTTTCCCTTTGCCCGATCACATATTAAGTTTGTGTTATAAGATAGAATTTTCCGTCTCCGCGCCCTATTTTTACGCCGCTACTCAATTCTTTAAAATCCTTCTCTGATGAGCGAAAAACACGTTACCGACCGCCGGAATTTCCTCGGCACCCTGACCAAAGCCGGCATCATGGGCAGCATCGGCCTTACGCCGCTGGCCGCCGCCGCCAAAGCCGTTACGGACACCGAAGCGGCCATCGAACCGGCCGCATACGCATTTGCCTGCCCGCCGTACCTCCAAAACCCGGAGCCCACGGCCGTTACCATCATGTGGATGAGCAACAGGCCCTCCTACGCATGGGTGGAGCACGGGGAAACCGAAACGCTGGGAAAAACGGCCCACCACTCCGAAGGCGGGATCGTAGACTCCTACAATACCCTGCACCGGGTGCGCCTCGAAAACCTGCAGCCGGACACCACTTACTATTATTGCGTCAAATCGAAGGAAATCGCTGATTTCCAGCCTTATAAGCTCACCTACGGCGAAACCATCAGCAGCCAGATGTTCAGTTTCAAAACACCGGCGCGCAAACCGCAGGAAGTGAGCTGGCTGGTGCTGAACGACATTCACGACCGCCCGCAAAGCATCCCCCACCTGGTGGGCCTGAACAAAGACCCGTACGATTTTGTGTTCTTCAACGGGGATATATTCGACTACCAGACGGACGAAAAACAGATCATCGACCACCTGCTCCAACCCGCCGGCCAGGCCTTCGCTTCGGTGAAACCCTTCATCTTCACCCGCGGCAATCACGAAACCCGGGGTAAATTCCGCCGCGAACTGGGGAATTATTTCGACGGCCCCTACTATTTCACGAAAACATGGGGACCGGTGCATTTTACGGTGATCGATACGGGAGAAGACAAAACGGACGACCACCCCGTGTATGCCGGCATCGTCGATTTCGACAAATACCGCGAACAGCAGGCAGAATGGTTCCAGAAAGTGGTGCAGACGCCGGAGTTCAAAAAAGCGCCTTTCCGGGTGGTGATGATGCACATCCCGCATTATTATTCGGGCGACTGGCACGGCCCCATGGAATGCCGCCGCCTCTTCGCGCCGCTGTTCGAAAAACACAAAATAGACCTCTTTCTCGCCGGCCACACCCACCGCTACGGCGTACACCAGCCGGTGGCCGGGCAGCACGCCTACCCGATCGTGATCGGCGGCGGGCCCAAAGACGGCAACCGTACCCTGATCAAAGTGAAAGCGATGAATAAGGATTTAAATCTCGTGATGCTGAAAGACGACGGAACGGAAGTGGGGAAAGTGGATTTGAGGAGTAAAAGATAAAACGAAAAGGAGCGGTTTTACCCGCTCCTTTTCTATTGCTTCAATTTTTTGACTGCTTCGCGCAGTTCGCTTATTTCTTTTTTCTGTTCAATCAGGTACAGCGTCAACTCTTCGATTTTCTGCAGTAACCTGGCGTTCATGTCTCCCAGGTCGATACCGTTTTTCTTCACGGTTGCTTCCGAAGGAATGTCCGGCAAATGGCCATGATCTTTGATAAAAGTCTCGACATCCTGCAATGTCCGTAGACTGTAACCGGGTTTGAATACAAAATCAGCCCAGGTTTCGCTGGTCACTTTCACCCTGCGTGCACCAATCGTTCCGCCCACGGCGAGTTTATAATCAGCCGGAGGTGATGTTACACCAATCCCTACATTCCCGGTGACCCGCTGCACAACAAAGTGATATTTGCTGTCCTGGTCATTCCAGATAAAAAACTGGTTGCCCGTACCGCCGAGATGATTGCTGCCGACCTGCCAGCTACCGCTTGCGGTGGTATAGGTCCAGTCAGTTTCCGCCACGAATGTGTTTCCCAGGAAGTTTGAATTGCCCAGCACAACAAGATCGCCATTGGGCTGCAATTTCATTTTGGCAGCAGGCGTAGTGCCCGCATTGGTACCAAATAAAAGCGGATGATTACTGTACGATGCGATATAGGTGCCGTTAACCGAGTTATCCGTACTGCTGATTATCGTCTCCACGCCTCTGGTATGGTCTAAAAAATCTACGGCCGGTGTTTGTACGCTAGAGTTTACGGTCCGCAACAGGAACCCGACGCTCGCCGGTGTTTCTACATGCAGTTTGTAAAGCGGCGTGTTGGTCCCGATACCGACATTGCCCTGCACAAGCAGGTCTTTATCGAGAAAAAGCTTGGGATAATACATGATGCCACTGGTTCTTTTCTCAGCGATCAGATGTTCTGTACCATCGTTAAAATACTCGAATACGGCCGGGCTGGCGTTAATATACCGCATGAAATAGTGCTCCGTGCTGTTTTTCCCGAACACAAAAGTGGCATTATCACCAGCATTCAACACGTCCAGCCTGGAAAAAGTGCTTTGGGCCGTTGCCTGTGTGCCCGAACCTGCGGCCATCGCCGCCATTGCGAACAGGCGCAAACAATGTTTTTTTGAAATGAACATAGATACAGGAATTTAAGATTGAAGCGAATATACAAAAAAGGACAGGCCATAACAGCCTGTCCTTTTTCAGTATAACACCTCGTAACAGTTAGTCTTTCAATATCCACATATCCGCGTTCACATCGTCGTTCCCGCCATACTGCGCGCCGATGGCCGACTTCACGTGCTCGCCGTTGTAGTCCAGCTCTTTCTGCGGGTACAGCCAGCGTTTGGGGATACGGTCGGGCATCACGTTCTGGTTGGAGGCCGGGTTTACCGGGAGGGCCGGGTAGCCGGTGCGGCGGTATTCGTAATACCCGCTGAACGGTGCGTGCAGGAAGGTGGCGATGTATTGCTGCGTGATGATCTGCTCCAGCTGGGCGGCAGGTGTGGCTGCAAACACCACGCCGGGGCCGGCCAGGTAGGTCAGGATGTAGGCAGCGTCTATCTTCATGTTGTGATGAAAACGCACGTCTTCCGGTGTATTGGAAGCCACGAACTCCATTGCGGCGGTAATGCCCTGCTTGTAATATCCTTCCGCGCCGGTGATCCATCCTCTTACGCCTGCTTCGGCCAGCATGAATTTCAGCTGCGCATAACTCAGCAGGCAAAACGGTTCGCCCTGCGGAATTTCGGTATAACGTTCGTTCATACCACTGAAATCTTTGCTGCTGGCCACTTTGCTGAGGTCGGAATAAATAGCGGCGGGGTCCACGCCTTTGTAAGCATCCCAATCGTTCACCGGCTTGCCAGCCGTGATCTGTACCGGCGAAGGTTTCGCGTAGTAGAACAGGCGGCGGTCCTGCAGCGTTTTCAGGCGGTTGATCAGCACGTCGGTCACCATGTTGTAGATGATGAACTGGTTGCCTTCCTTGAAGAAGGGGTACTTTTGCCCTGCCTTGTCGGAATATTTCAGCGCGAAATTATCCGCATTGCTTTCAAACACGGGGCGGCCGGTCACGATCTGCTGGAAACGTTCCTTCACTTTCAGATCGGCATCGCCAGTTTTTTTGTACAGGTTGATGAGCACGCGCAGCTGGAAGGTATTGGCCAGCTTGCGCCATTTGGCCACATCGCCGTTATATACCGGATCGCCATCGAACTTGCCACCTTTGGAAAACAGCACGTCGGCGGAATCCAGTTCGGCCAGGATGCCTTTGAACACTTCTTTCTGCGAATCGTATTTGGGCTGGATGATATTCTCCGATTCACCGAGCAGAGCCTGGCTATATGGCATATCACCTACCCGCATGGTATGTTGGAAAAATCTCCAGGCACGTAGGAAGTGGCCCAACCCTTTATACGAATTGTACTTCTGCTGGTCGGTAGCATATTTGATCATCTGCGGCACGTTGTTCAGTATTACCAGCCCGTCGAAATCGGTACGACCGAACTTGTTGTACTGCGTGTTCTCCGGGAACTCGGACCAGGCGATGTATTTGCTCAGCATAAAGTTTTGCAGGAACCCTTTCTGCGTGGAGATGTCGTCTTTGGTGATGTTCAGGATCAGTCTGGTGGCCAGCATGCCGGACGTTACGTGCGTCGGTTTGTCCGGGTTGGTATTGATCTCTTCAAACTTGGAGCATCCGGCCGCCATAACAACCAATGCAGCTACGATGTATCGTGTGATATTTCTGGTCATTGCATTCAATTTAAAAGGTCACCTTGAGGTTCATACCAATGTAACGGAGCGAGGGAGAGCTCACATCGTCGTTGCCGCTGTCCGGATCCACGAACCGGAATTCCTTGGTCTTCAGCAGCAGGTTCTGCCCGGTGATGGCCACGCTGGCGCTGCGGGCGCCGATCCTCGCCGCCGCGGAGGCAGGCAGGCGGTAGCCGAGCGACAGGTCGCGGAGCTTCAGGAACGTCGGGTCCAGCAGGCCGCCGGCAACGCCGCCCTGGTAGTTACGGGCATAACTTTCGTAAGACACTGCCTTGTCGTTCTTCGCATACACCCGGTCGTCTTTGGTGATCTGGCCGTATTTGTCGCGCTGCGCGCTGCCCGATACCACTTTCACGCCTTCGCCAACGTAGTTGGTCTTCCCGTTCACCACCTCATCGTACCGCCAGGGGTTATCACTGTCCGGGTGCGACCCGGTATCCCACATCTTGGAGTTGGTGTAGTTGTTCAGCAATCCGCCTACCCTGCCGTCGAAGTTGAAAGACAGGCTGAAGTTGCCGTAGGTGAAGGTGTTGCCCCATCCCCAGATCCAGTCGGGGTCGGAGTAGCCGATGCGGGTAGGATAATCGCTGTCGAGCGGCATGCCGTTGCTTTGGTGGATGAGGTTACCCTGGGGGTCACGTTCCCAGGCGTACACGGTGGCAGCATCTGTACGTGCGCCCACTTTGGTCCAGAGGTTATCTGCGGAATACACGGAGTCGAGCGACTTGTAATACCGGCGGGAAGTAGACCAGTTCACAATGGTCTCCCACTGGAACTTGCCCTGTTTGAGCACGGTAGCATCGGCCGTGACCTCGATGCCGCGGCGTACGTACGTTTCGTCGATGTTGACCGCTTTGACTCTAAACCCGGATGCGGAAGAAATCAGGGCATCTTCCTTGAACAGATTGTAGGTGAATTTATTATAGTAAGTAGCATCCAGCCGGATCCTTTTTTTCAGGAAATACGCCGAGGAGCCGATTTCCCATGTTCTGTCCGTCCGGGGCCTCGAGTCGGCACCCAGCAGATTCGTTGGATAAGTAGCGGCATTGTAGGCTTCCCAGGCGGCACTGGTAATGGTATAGGTACGGTTGGTAGCATACACGGGGATGTCGTTTTTAGACTGCGCCCACGAGCCTCTCACTTTCCAGAATGTAAGCCAGGCTGGCATTTGCATGAACTCAGACAGTACCACTGAAGCGCCATAGGAAGGGTAAAAATAGGACCCGGTATTCTTCGGCAATGATGAGCTCCAGTCGTTACGCCCTGTTACATCCAGGAAAACGCGGTTACGCCATCCGAGGCTGGCTTTCGCAAAGAGGCTGTTCACCTGCTTCCGGCTTTGTGAAGCGGTCACATCGGCTCTTTCCACAGACGATGCCAGTGAATAGAAGCCGGGAATACTGAGGCCGTTGCGGGTGGAGGCGTTGTTGTACTCGTCTTTGTAATAATACACCGTTCCGCCCGCGAGCGCGTCTACGGCAAAGTCACCAAACTTTTTATCGTATGTCAGGATCAGATCGTTGTTGGTGCTGTACCCGGTGGCGCGGTTCTGGGAATACATACCCAACGCATGCCAGCCGCGGGTGGCGTTGATGCCTTTGGGGTTGCGGCGCGTTTCGTTATTGCCGTAATAATCCCAGCCGCTGCGGAAAATCACTTTCGCGCCTTCGAACAGTTTATAGTTCATGGTGATGCTGGCGTTG
This sequence comes from Chitinophaga lutea, assembly GCF_003813775.1. Classification (NCBI taxonomy): domain Bacteria; kingdom Pseudomonadati; phylum Bacteroidota; class Chitinophagia; order Chitinophagales; family Chitinophagaceae; genus Chitinophaga; species Chitinophaga lutea. Next base: position 1,221,853 of record NZ_RPDH01000001.1, read on the forward strand.
AGCGTATTCTGGTCGATGCCGCGCAGTTTTTCGTACGCCATCAGGTACGGGTTGTCGTACCAGGCATTGTACATCCAGTTCTGTTTTTCGTGCGGCGTTACCCAGTAATCGCGGTACTTGCTGAGATCGTATTCCGGACCGGTCCACATCAGGATATTGTAGATATACCCCTGATCGCCATACCCTTTACCGGCAATCTGGGGGCTGAGCCTTTTGTTGTAACCCATATGGCTTTCCAGTGAAAAGCGGTCGCCCAGCTTGATTTCGCCGCCCACGGTGAAGTTCATCATGTCGAGCTTGGCGTTGGGGTACTGGCCTTTATCGTGGATGTGCGACATCGATACGCGGAAGCTCCCGTACTCGCCGGTTTGCGCCACGCTGATGTTATTATTCGTCACATACCCGGTCTCCAGGAAGTTGCGGAAGTTGTCTTTCCCGCGGGAGGTCAGTTCCATGTTTTCCATCTGTTTGGTTTCGGGATTCCACTGCATGGCTTTTTGCCCGATGTCCAGTTTGGCGCCCCATACATAATCCGTGGGGTCGTACTCACCGCCGAGGCCGGCGCTATAGGAGGTCTGGCCTTTGGGCAGCGCGAGGAAACCCGCGGTGAACATGGTGTTGCTGTTCACGGAAACGGAAAGCCCTTTGCCGCTGTTACCTTTTTTGGTGACGATGATGATGGCGCCCGCACCGCCCCGCTGGCCGTACAAAGCCGCGGCGGTAGCGCCTTTGAGGATGTCCATGCTTTCAATATCGTCCGGGCTGATGTCGCGCAGGGAAAGGTTGCCGTACGGCACCCCGTCGATCACCAGCAGCGGCGAGGCGCCGCGCAGTTCGATGGAAGGCGCCTGGAAAAACTCCGTGCTGTTTTTGATGAGCAGGCCCGATACTTTACCCGTGAGGGCGGTACCGATGTTGGTGCCTTTCACGGTCTGCACCGCATCGCCGGAAATTTTCTGCACGGCGTAGCCCAGTGATTTTTCTTCGCGTTTGATACCCAGCGCCGTCACCACAAACTGGTCGAGCACCCGGTTTTCCGTAGCCATTTCGATGTTGATGGAGGAACGCCCGTTCACAGGCACTTCCAGGGCGCGGTAGCCCAGCATGTTAAAAACCAGCACCGCGTTATCGGGCACGTTTTTCAGGCTGTACTCGCCGTTGGGGCTGGACATGGTCCCGATGAGCGTGCCTTTGATGCCTACCGCCACGCCCGGGAGGGCGGCTTGTGTGGCGGAGTCTTTGATCACACCGCGTACTTCGATGCGCTCCACCGGCGCAGTGATCGTATGCTGCTGCACGAACGGGATCGCTTCCACCGGTTTGATGATATAATGCTGCAGGCCGTTCGGCGTCATGGTCAGCCCCACCTGTTGCAGGCGCTCCCTGAGCTCGCGGTCCCAGCCGTTTTTGATCAGGGTGGCCGCACTGGCGGCACGTACTTTTTTATGTCCGATCAGTGCCGCGTTGTAGCTGAACTTCACGTTCAGCGCGGCCTCCAGGTCGGCCAGCAACGTGCTCAGCGAGGTCTGCTGCGCACTGGCGCCATAGGTCCTGGCAGGGATCATCTTCGACGTGGCGTATGTCTGGGAGTAGGCAAACTGATGGCTGCCAAGCAGGATCAAGCCGCCCAGTAATGTTATTCGCATACCTTCGGATTCGTTAGTTAAGAGTAATGACTACTTTGTTTTTTTCTGAATTAGGATGATTGTTTGGTTGATACGTTGTGCCTGCAGGTCAAAAGTCTGTTCCAGTGTTTTTATCGTTTCTCTAATATCAGCTGATGATAGGTAACCCGTGAAAACGAGCTGCTGCAGCGAAGGATCTGCAAACCGCAGTTCCTGCCCGAACTCTTCCCGGATGTGTTGCGCCACGCCCGCGAGCGTTTCGTTGCGGAAGGTCATGAGGTGATCGCTCCAGGCGGAATAAAATAAAGTATTCACCGGGCGCCGCGACAAGGTCCTGGCCGCAGGGTCGAAATCGGCCATCTCACCGGGCTTCAGTACCATTTCACGGATGGCCTTCTGCGTGGCGGCCATGACTTTCACGCTTCCCCTGGTGAGCACCACTTTGGCTTTGCCGCCGCGGGCATCCACGTTGAAAGCCGTTCCCAGCACTTCCACGTCAAACGCATGCGGTGTATGCACGATGAAGGGCTTCCCGGCATCGGCTTCTACCGTAAAGAAGGCGGCGCCGGTGATCTCCACGTCTCTTTTATCTTTCCCGAAACGGCCGGGTACTTTTAATACGGAACCTGCTTTCAATTGCACCACCGAGCCGTCGCTGAGGTGGACGGTTTTGGAGACGCCTTCGGCGGTGTACAAGGTATCGGCCGGCCGGCGGCTGAACCAGTACAGGCAGAGGGTAGCGATGGCACCGACCAATACGGCGGCGGCAGCGACCCGCGGCCAGGTGAGGCGGCGGTAACGGACCGGCGCTGCGGTAATAGCCGTGAAGAGCTGATCTGCCTCTTCCACCGTCATCTGCGGGCCGTAAGCCTGCAGTTCATCAGGCATGGGAAGGTCATCGGCGCTCCCGCCCTCCAGCAAATATTCGCTGATCTGCTCCTTTTCTGCGGCTGTGGCGTCGCCTTCGGCCAAACGAATAAAGAGTGTTTTAATGTGTTCCCTTTCCTCCATAATGTGTCTCCAGTAAGTAATACGACCGGGAAGGCAGGAGGGACGACTGTGCCTGAAAAAAAATTTACATTTCGGTCTGAAAGGCTACTGCTATGGCTATGGCGACCAGCATGTGGTTATGGCCGCCCAATTGTTCGCGTATCACGCGTGACGCTTTTACAATCTGATCTTTCACTGTATTCCGGGAAATGCCTAGTCTGTTGGCTATTTCTTCGTGGCTCAGGCCTTCTAACCTGCTCATTTTAAAAATCTGCCGGCGTTGCGGCGGAAGGCTCTCGATTACCTTCGCCTGCGCGGCTTCCAGCTCCCGGATGATCACCCGGTGGTCTGTACCCGCCTCGCTGCCGGGCTGGTGATATAAGATATGTTGGCGCAGCTTTTCGCTGTGCATGGCTTTTTTAAGATAATCGAACACGTAATTGCGGATGGCCGTGAAAAGGTAGGCTTTGATGGACAAACCGGCATCGAGGCCGCCGCGGTTGAGCCAGGTTTTCATAAAAACCTCCTGCACCGCATCCAGCGCTATTTCCCTGGAGCGGGTCAGTTTGACGGCATAACCGAAAACAGGTTGATGGTACTTGTTGAACAGGCGGCGGAATGCGGCTTCGTCGCCCTGGCTGACCAGTTCGCTTAAGCGCACATCATCTTCCGTGGCGTATTCATTGTTCACATCAGTGTTCATATACATGTGGCGTACAAAATATCAAATAAATGCAAATTCCGGGAATCGGGAGATTAATTTTCGGTAAAGGCATTCTTTGATGTCAAGATACGCAATTGGAGCAGAACCGTGCATAGCGGCAAGGCACCCTTTTGTTAACGGGGCTGTTAACGCTTATTTGGCCGCCGGCACACAGGCCCAGGGGTCGGCATCACCGGGGGCGGCGCGTTTGTCTCTCGACCAGCAGAAGTTCATGGGCTGGCTGGTGACGCTCAAGAGGGAGATATTCACTTTGGTGCCCTTCCGGGAGTTGGAGGCCTGCACGCTCAGCGCGCCCTTCTCGGGGATATTGTGCACCGTATATTGTTCTGTTTTGAAAACGCCGCCGTTACCGCGGAGATACTGCACCTGCACGACTGCATTGTCGAGCGGGTACTCCGTCTGGTTGCGCACGGTGATCCGGAGGTCTTTGATGCCTCCCAGGAAGCCGGTTTTATAGTCGCCGGTATTGACGGAGATGTATTGTTTCCAGTTACGGCGGAAATATTCCCGGCGGTCGATGAACTGCGCCTGGGCCTGTACCTGCATGTCTTTCCGGTCGGCAATCTGCTGGGCGGTGCGGCTGGAGAGGGTGAGACTGTTGCGGAGGTCGCGGTTTTCACGGATAAGGCGCTCATTTTCGCGGAGGAGCTGGCCGGTACGTTTCTGTTCGGCGCACGACCTGATGCCCAGCGCCACGATAAAAACCCCCAGTACCGCAAACATGATCCATTTTTGACTCATACCCTCTTCACAGAAAAAATAATGCCGGATTTACAGGAAATCCGGCATTTGTATAATCGGGTAAAATGGCGCCTGGTCACAAAAGGGCGTTAAGCGGGCTTTGGTTGTGCTCCGTTTCAGGGAAGCGGGCCCGTCCGGAAGACTCCTCTCACCTTTCCATAAACTCGTACCGGATTTTCCGGTCCTGCTCAAAATCGTACAGCGTCAGGCGCCGCACCGTATAATATGCGTTCCAGAAGGAGCGCAGGGCGCGGATGTAGTTCTGGCTGGCGCCGTCTTTTTCGGATTGGGCGAGGTTGAGGTCCGTGATGGAGATTTTACCGATCAGGTAGCGCTGCTTGGTGATCTCATACCGCAGCTGGGCGATGGTATCCGCCTTGGCGGCGCTGGCGAGCAGTTTTTTCTGGATATTGAATTGCTGCGTTTGCAGGTACACTTCCTGCTCGAAGGAGCGCTCGGCCTGCTGTACGTCTATTTCGATGAGATCGCGGTTGGCCTTCGCCTGCCTTACCCGGTTGCGTGCCCGGCCCCAGTCCATGATCGGAATGGCGATACCTACGGAAAGATTCTGCTGCACGTCGCCACCGCGGTATACACCGCCGAAAGTGGAGTCGTTGTTCGACTGCCCCAGCTGCGCGCGGAGATTGAGCGAATACCCGCTGTTGCCCCGCGCCTCGGCCACATCCTGCTCCGCCTGCAGCCGCCGGCGGCGGAACTCCAGTACGCTCTGCCGGTTGTTGCCGGCTTCGGCTATCGCCTTGTCCAGCGGCACATTGAACAGGGGGGTATTGTTAGGCAGCGACAGTTCGATCGCCGCGTCTTTCGGCATATTCAAAAACCGTTTCAGCTCCTGGTACGCGATCTCTTTCTGTAAAGTGGCCTGCTCCAGGGAGTTGCTGGCGTTCAGCAGGCTCAGCTCGATCTGCAGCAGTTCGTTTTCGGCGATCTTCCCGAGATCGAAGCGGCCCTTGGAGATTTTATACAGCGTGTCGGTATTCTGCACATTGAGCTGGTAGATCTTTTCCTGCACCTGGGCGGAAAGCGCCGCGAAGAAATAATCGGATGCGTCGAGCGCCACCCTTTCCAGGTCTTCGATATACGTGCGCTTGCTTTCTTCGTAGACAATGGGCGATATTTTCCGTTCCCAGTAATAGGGATTGTAGACCACCGACGGCTGGTTGTAGTTGATGGAAAAAGGTGTGGCCAGGTAGGCGGTGCGCTTGTCGGGAGAAAACTGGTCGAACCGTGCGAGGTCTGACCGCACGGAAAAGGAACCACCCGTCCAGGGCACGATCTGGCGCAAGCCCAGGCCGAGGGAGGTATTGGAAGTAGACCGGCGGCGGTATTCGATTTTCCCGTCCGGCTGCAACACTTCCACGGTTTCACCGAGCGGGCTGCTGTTATTCTGCAGGTCCAGCAGCAGCTGCGGCAGCTGGCCGGCCCGGAAATACCGGTAGGCATAGAGCGAGTTCATGGCGCGGCTCTGGGCGCGGTAATAGGAAGGCGAGCTGCGCTGCGCCATGCCCACCACATCGTGCAGCACCATTTGCTGTTGCGCGGATAGACTAACGGTGGCAAAGGTGCAAAGCGACAGTAAAAAAATCTTTATTCTAGGCATGGCGTAAACATTCAATCGGGTTCTGGTTAGCGGCCTTCCGTGCCGGCGAGATGCCGAAGATGAGCCCTACGGAAGAAGCCAGTACAAAAGATAACAGGATGGAGATAACGGAAATGATGGTTTTGATATCGGCCACCTTGTCGACGATATACGCGCCCAGCACCCCGAGCAGGATGCCGATCACCCCGCCGCAAAGGCTGATGAGCACGGCTTCGAACAGGAACTGCATCACGATATCTCTTTTCTGCGCGCCCAAAGCCATGCGGATGCCGATTTCTTTGGTGCGCTCCAGCACGGAGGCGAGCATGATGTTCATGATGCCGATGCCGCCTACCAGCAGCGAGATGCCGGCGATGGCGCTGAGCACGATGTTGAACACGTCTTTCGTTTTCTGCTGTTGCTGCAGCAGCTGCTCGGGAATGCTCACTTCAAAGTCCATCACATCGCTGTGCCGGCGCTTCAGCATGCGGCTGATGATGCCGGCGGAAGCGGTGAGCTGTTCGGGCTGCTGCACTTTCACCACCAGCTGGTCGAGCTGGTGAACGGAAGGATTTTTACTCTGATTATTGTTGCCGCCGTCGTCTTCAAACCAGCCCCTGTGCTCGATGCGGATGGCGGGGTTGCGGAAACGCACGAGGGTGGTGCGGATGGGCACGTAAATATCCATGTTGTAGTCGCGGATGCCGAGGTTCTGCTTGGTGGCGCTGCTGATCAGTTTTTCGTCCGTAACGGCGATCACTTTCAGCCACTGCGAGCCGCATTTGATCACTTTCCCGAGCGGGTCCTCGGAGATGAAGAATTTCCTTTTCACGCCGGCGCCGATGATACAGACGCCTTCCCCGCCGAGCAATTGCTGCTCGTTGAACATCTTGCCCGTGGAGAGGCCGATGTTGTTCAGCGCGAAAAAAGCCGGCTCCACGCCCACCATTTTCAGCCGCTTGCTTTTGCCGCTGTAAATCACGTCCTGGTCCATGATCATCTCCGGGCTGATGGCTTCCACGGTGGGCACCATTTTCATGATGCTGTGCGCATCCTGAAGGCTGAGGCCTTTGGAGAACTTCTTCTTTTCTTCTTCTGTGTTTTTCCCGGCCGCCGTTTTTTCTTCCTCCTCCTTTTTATCTTCCAGTACGGGTTTGATCACGATGTTGTTGACGCCCACCAGTTTCATCTGGTTCATGATCTCTTCTTTGGCGCCGCGGCCGATGGCCAGCATCGCAATCACCGCACCTACGCCGAAAATGATGCCCAGCGCGGTCAGGAAAGACCTGAGACGGTTGGCCACGAGCGAATCCAGCGCAATGTTGAGATTGTTCATGTTACGGGCTCCCCATATTTTTCGCATGCTGTTCGTTTTTATTTGAGGAGGGTTAGCTTGTTGTCTTTCGCGGACGGCGGTTCGGCCATGTAAAGGCGGTCACCTTTCTCCAGGCCTTTTTCCACCACCACTTCTTCGTCGTTGCTTTTACCGAGTTTCACCTCGCGCTTTTCAACGGCGTTGCCTTTACTGATATACACGAAGCTGTGCGTTTTTTCGCTGAACACGCATTCGAGCGGGATGATCAGTTTGTCCGGTATCTGGTTGATGAGGATGTTGTTGGAGGTGGTCATGCCCGGTTTCAGGATGGAATCCACCTTATCGAGCTTGATGAGCACTTCGAACACCTTGGCGTTGGAACCGGGGCGGTTTTCGCCGATATTGGCCACGGAGGTCACCACGCCGCTGAGTTTCACCTCGGGAAAGGCGTCGAGGCCCATGGTCACTTTCTGTTCTTTTTTGATTTTGCTGATGTCCACTTCGTTGATATAGGTTTTGGACATCATGCTCGACAGGTCCGGCAGCATGGCGAGGCGCGGGTCCCAGGAGCGAATGGCCGAGCCGGCTTTCTTTTTACCGCCCGCCGAATAATCCACGATGTAGACGAGCAATCCCTTTTTGGGGGCGGTGATGCGGAATTTGTCGCGCAGCTCCACCAGGTTGGCCACCTGCTCCTGGCGGCGCTTCACCTCGCGGGCCGCCTGGTCCATTTTGGCGGAGGCCTGGCGCTGCTGGATCTTGTATTTCTCCATCAGCTGGTTGAGGTCTCGCTGCGCCTTTTCGAGGTCCAGCTCCGCCTGGCGGATGGTTGCCGGCGGCTCATATTTGCTCAGTTCCAGGGCCAGTTTTTTCTGCTCCATCTGGAAACGGAGGTTCTGCATATTGTCACGCGATTCCCGCATCTGCAGCGTGGTGTCGAGCGAGGTCTGCGACAGGGTGGTGATCGCCCGGTCGAGCTCCAGCTGCACGTCCCCGATTTTTTTGTTGACCACGGCCGGGTCGAGGGAAGCGATGTAGTCGCCTTCCTTTACATGGCTGCCTTCGGCCGCCATGTCCTGGATCTTGATCTCCTCGTAAATCTGGTTGGACTGCAGGCCGGACGGGGCCTGGATATACACGGTGTTTTCCGCCATCAGTTCTCCGGCACTGACCACCACGTCGCGGAAATGGCCTTTCTTTACTTCAGCCAGCGGGATGACGCCCGTGGGTTTGCTTGCAAACACGTAATAGGCAACGATCAGGCAAACAACAAGAGATGCGGCGATGAGCCACCATTTTTTCTTCAACATAGGTCAAATGCATGTGTGTGTTATGTGACTAGGGTAAATTGCGCTCGGTATCCAATGCCGCTTCTTCTGGTTTCCTTTCAGGGATGCACGGGTTCCTATTTTCCATAAAAAAGGGACAACAATCTTCAGAATATTATTCCACGCGGAACATTCTGTCATAAATATATACGCCGAAGACTAAACGAAATGTTAATTGTGATGGGCGATGCCGGTTCCGGGATAAAACAATAAAAAAACAGGGCTCTCTGCACGAAAGTATTAACGGAACGACATTAACTTTTATTTTTGCAAAATGATCCCGATGCGATTAATTGTTGTCAATGATGCCAAAACCGCCCGCCAGTTCCTGGACGTGCATGTGGAGCTGAACCGTGGGCACGAGGGCTGGATCCAGCCACTGGACAAGGATATAGAGGAGGTGTTTGACCCGGCAAGGAACAAGACTTTCCGTTCGGGGGAGTGTGTGCGCTGGATTATGACGGACGAAAAAGGGCGGCTGACGGGACGGATTGCCGCTTTTGTCAACAAGCGGTATAAAACCAAAGGCGACGATGTGCCCGTAGGCGGCATCGGCTTTTTTGACTGCATTAACGACCAGGAGGCCGCCAACCTGCTGTTCGATACCGCCAAGACGTGGCTGCAGGAAAGGGGAATGGGCGCCATGGACGGGCCTATCAACTTCGGCGACCGCGACCGCTGGTGGGGGCTGCAGGTGGAAGGATATGTAAACCCGCCCTACGGCATGGCCTACAATCCCCCCTATTATCAGCAACTGTTCGAAAACTACGGGTTCGGGCTGTTTTTTAACCAGATCTGTTTCGCCCTGAACGTGAAAGACCGCGTGCAGGAGAAGTTTTATACCCGCCACGCGGCGCTGGCCAAAGATCCCGCCTACTCCGCCAGGCACATCCGGAAGAACCAGCTCGACAAGTTCGCGCAGGACTTCACCACCATCTACAACAAAGCCTGGGCCGGCCATGGCGGCGGCAAGGAGATCACCAAGGAGCAGACCATGCTGATTTTCCGGAAGATGAAACCCGCCATGGATGAGAAAATCGTCTGGTTCGCCTATCATAACGACGAGCCCATCGCCTGCTGGCTGAACCTGCCGGAGCTGAACCAGTACTTCAAACACATGGGCGGCAAATTCGGCCTGCTGCAGAAATTGCAGTTCCTCTGGCTGAAATGGACCGGCTCGTGCCGGAAGTTTACCGGCATCGTGTTCGGGGTGGTGCCAGAGTTCCAGGGCAAAGGCGTTGACGCGTTCATGATCATGGAAGGCGCCGCCATCATCCAGGGGCAGCACCTGTACGACGATTATGAAATGCAGTGGATCGGCGACTTCAACCCGAAAATGATCAACATCGCCGAAAGCCTGGGCACGTACCGGAGCCGCCGGCTGGTGACCTACCGTTACCTGTTCGACCGGCAGAAGGAGTTCAAACGGCACCCGATCCTGTAATTCCCGGCCTCAAAAGGGAAGGGCGCCCTCCCAGCCCCGAAGCCGCCACCAGCCCGGAGCAGCGAATTCACTTTTTAATTCCTGCTTTTTGCTTTACTTTCGAACTTTGGAAAGGAGTCAAGTCCCATCATGGAAAATTTTATTGTATCCGCCCGTAAGTACCGTCCGCAGAACTTCTCAACGGTAGTAGGGCAAGCCCATATCACCACGACACTTAAAAATGCCATCCGCAACAACCAGCTGGCGCATGCCTTCCTGTTTTGCGGGCCGCGCGGCGTGGGTAAAACCACCTGCGCCCGTATTCTGGCCAAAACCATCAACTGCGAAAACCTGCAGCCAGACGGGGAAGCCTGCAACGAATGTAATTCCTGCCGCACCTTCAACGAAGGCAGCTCCTTTAATATCCATGAGCTGGATGCGGCTTCCAATAACTCGGTAGACGATATCCGCACCCTGGTAGACCAGGTGCGCTTCGCCCCCCAGGCCGGCAAATACAAGATTTATATCATAGATGAGGTGCACATGCTCAGCTCCTCGGCGTTCAACGCATTCCTGAAAACGCTGGAAGAGCCGCCCTCATATGCCATCTTCATCCTGGCCACCACGGAAAAGCACAAGATATTGCCCACTATCCTGAGCCGTTGCCAGATATTCGATTTCAAACGCATCACCATACAGGACACGGTGGACCACCTCCAGGAAATTGTGACCAAAGAGCACATGACCGCGGAAGGCGACGCCCTGCACCTCATTGCGCAGAAAACAGACGGCTGTATGCGCGATTCCCTCAGTACGCTCGACAAAATCGTGAGTTTTACCGGGGGCAAACTGACCTACCAGAACACCCTCGAGCACCTGAACATCCTAGACTACGATTATTTCTTCAAGGTGATGGATGCCGTGCTCGTACAGGACGTGGCCGGCGCCCTGCTGATCTTCGATGAAATTCTCCAGAAGGGCTTCGAGGGCGACAACTTCCTCGGGGGCTGGGCCGAATTCCTCCGCAACCTGCTGGTGTGCAAGGAAGAGAAGGTGCTGCACCTCATGGAAGTAAGCGCCAACCTCAAAGACCGCTACAGGCAGATGAGCGGGCGGGTGAGCGCCGCTTACCTGGTGACCGCGCTGCACCTGCTGAACGAAACCGAGATCGGCTACCGCATGGCGCGGAACAAACGGCTGCATGTGGAAATGGCGCTGATCAGGCTTTGTTACCTGCAGCAGGCCGTCACCCTCGTGAGCAACGATCAGAGCGGTGAAGTGGTAAAAAAAAACCTGATTCCTGAAGGCGCCCCGCAACGGCTGAGGGCCCCGATGGCGCAGCCTATTTACGGCAAACCCGCCACCAGTAAGACAATCACACCCGAAGCACCGCGCCTGACGATAGAAGTGGAGAAAGGCGCCCAGGCGCCCGCCGCCAATACCGGCCATACCCAGCCGGCCCAACCCGTACAGGCCGCACCCGCGCCGCCGGCAGCATCCGCTCCGGCCGCCCAGCCATACACCGCGCCTGCTCCGCCGCCGGCACCCAAGCCCGCCGCCACCGCAGCGCCGCAAACCAAACTCACCGGCCTGGTCGCCATGCGCGAAGCCCTGGCCGCCAAACAGCAGCACGAAACCGCCAACGCAGCCGCGGCCGCTTCTTCCACCATCGCCTTAACGGCCGGCGCCCTCGTGGTGTACTGGGAAGAATTCATCGACCGCTTCCGCCAGGCCAATAAAATGACCATCGTGGGCAACCTCCAGCTGGCGCAGGTAGTACTGCTTGCCCCTGAAGAGATCGGGCTCATCAGCCGGAACATCGTGCAGTTCCGCTTCATGGAAGAAGAAAAACTCGAAATAGCCGATTTCTTTAAGAAGAAATTCCGGAATAAAGACCTGGTGCTCACCCTTTCGCTCGACGAAAGCCAGCAGGAAGTGGCCGATACCGGTCCCGCCCCGCTCTCGAGCCGGGAGCAGTTCGCCCGCATGATCGAAAAATATCCGCTGGTGAAAGAGCTGAAAGACAGGCTCAACATGGAACTCGATTTTTAAATCCGGTCCTTTTTGGATAATATCTATTTTTTAAACACCCTCCACCCGTATGCTTTGCGTTTTTGCGCAAAAACTTGTAGGTTTGGGCAAAATTTCGAAGAAACACTATGGCAGAAGTTATCAGAATGCCCCTTTTAAGCGATACAATGACGGAAGGGGTGATTGCGGAATGGCATAAGAAGGTAGGCGATACCGTTAAGTCCGACGATGTGATTGCGGAAGTGGAAACCGACAAGGCGACCATGGAAGTAGTGGGTTATGTGGACGGAACGTTGTTATATATAGGTGTGGAGAAAGGTAAAGCCGCAAAGGTGAATGAGATCATCGCCATTGTGGGGAAAGCCGGTGAAGATTATAAACCGCTGCTGGAAGGCAACGGTGGCGCCGCCAAAGCCGCTGCACCCGCAGCGCAGGCCGCCGCTCCCGCTCCTGCCGAGGAAAAACCCGCCGCACCTGCCACAGCCGCTCCCGCCGCCGATAACGGCGCGCTGGAACAGGCCCTGAAAGACGCTACGGTTATCCGTATGCCGCTGCTGAGCGACACTATGACCGAAGGCAAGATCGTAGCATGGAATAAAAAAGTAGGCGATGCTGTGAAGAGCGACGACGTGCTGGCCGAAGTGGAAACCGACAAAGCCACCATGGAAGTGATCGGTTACGCAGACGGTACGCTGCTGTATATCGGCGTTCCCGAAGGGGAAGCCGCCAAAGTGAACGGCATTATCGCCATCGTAGGTAAAAAAGAAGCCAATATAGAAGCCATCCTGTCTGCCGAAAAAGCAGGTAGCGCCGCTCCCAAAGCCGCAGCAGCAGGCGCACCCGCCGCTGCAGCCCCGGCCGCAACCGAAGCAGCTCCTGCTGCTGCCGCAGCCGACTCCGGCGACGGCCGCGTGAAAGCTTCTCCCCTCGCTAAAAAACTGGCGGAGGAAAAAGGCATCGATATCCGCCAGGTTCCCGGCAGCGGGGACGGTGGCCGTATCGTGAAAAAAGACGTTGACAGTTTCGTTCCTTCCAAAGCCGCACCTGCCGCTGCTCCCGCAGCCGGCGGCCCTGCAGCCGCCCCCAAAGTGGCCGCATTCGCACCCGCAGGCCAGGAAGGTTATACCGATACCCCCGTATCGCAGATGCGCAAGGTAATTGCACGCCGCCTCGGCGAAAGCAAATTCAGCGCGCCGCACTTCTACCTGACCATGGAAATCAACATGGACAAGGCTATCGAAGCCCGCGAAGGTATCAACAAGGTTTCTCCCGTGAAGGTTTCCTTCAACGATATGGTGATCAAAGCCTGCGCCATGGCGCTGCGCCTGCACCCTGACGTGAACAGCAGCTGGATGGGCGATTTCATCCGCCACAATCAGCACATCCACATCGGGTCGGCTGTTGCGGTAGACGAAGGCCTGATCGTACCGGTTATCCGCTTCGCCGATCAGAAGAGCTTCTCCCAGATCGCGGCCGAAACCAAACAGCTGAACGACAAAGCCAAAAACAAAAAACTGCAGCCGCAGGAGTTTACCGGTAACACCTTTACCGTGTCGAACCTGGGTATGATGGGCATCGAACAGTTCACCGCCATCATCAACCCGCCCGACTCCGCCATCCTGGCTGTAGGCGGCATCAAGGAAACCGTAGTGGTGGAAAACGGCCAGTTCAAGACCGCCAACATCATGAAAGTGACCATGAGCTGCGACCACCGGACCGTAGACGGTGCTGTGGGCGCCCGTTTCCTGGTAACCCTGAAAGGTTTCCTGGAAAACCCGGTAACAATGTTCGTATAGTTTATTGCATTGATAGACAGGAACGCCTCCGCACCCGCGGGGGCGTTTTTATTTCGCCCCGTTCTGCCGGCTGCATTCCGCAGCAGTATGATGGTTTCCGGGCCGCGACGCTCCGCGCAGCCCCGGCAACGTTACTGAAGAGGGGCGGCGCCATCATCATCCGGTAACCATTTCATCCACCGCAGACAACCCGCGCTCCTTTACTGCAGCCGCCGCAAACGTGTGCGTGAGCGCCGTTCGATTTTTTAGAATAATTCTAAAAATGCCACCATATTTTGTTAAATTTATATTCATACCCCCAAAATGAATCGCAATGCCGCACGTCAAACACGCCATTCGCTGGTTTGAAATACCTGTTATGAACTTCGAACGGGCGAAGGAGTTCTACAGCGCCATCCTCCAGACAGATATACAGGAATACTTTCAGGGTGCGGACCGCAGAGGGCTATTGCCGTTTGATGCGGATGAAGGCGGCATTGGCGGCGCCATTGTGCATGGCCCCGATTTTCTCAGCAGCCAGCGCGGATGCCTTGTTTACCTTTACTGCAGCGGCGGCGTAGCCGGTGTGCTCGACCGCGTGCTGGCGGCAGGCGGACGGATAGAACGGGAAGCCTCCCCTTTTCCCGAAGCCGGTCAATACGCGGTCATAGTGGACAGCGAGGGTAACCGCGTGGCGTTGTATGGGGATGAATAAACGGCCGATGCACACGACCTGTGACCGGCCGGCAATCCGTAAAAATGGTGCCCGTTGACCCAAACTGCCATATCCATCGCACCTGCCCGTCGGCCGTTCCCGTTCATTTCACACCGGGCGCCTGCAAATCTCCCGTTCCTTCCCAAATTATATTTCAATAACTTTTGAAAGTTCAAAAACATTCTATAGCTTTGGTATATGAAATTGTCAGAAGCCAAAGCACAATTCATCCAGGCCTGGGGGTTGCTGGGCGCGCAATGGGGCGTTAACCGCACGATGGCCCAGATCCATGCGTTGCTGCTGATTGCGCCCGACCCGCTGAGCGCCGAAGAGATCATGGAAGCGCTGGATATTTCCCGGGGCAATGCCAACATGAACGTACGCGAGCTCATGAACTGGGGGATTGTGGAGAAAATGCTGGTGCCGGGTGAAAGGAAAGAATTTTTCGTGGCCGAAAAAGATATCTGGAAAGTAGGCATCGCCATCGCCCGTGAAAGGAAAAAAAGAGAGCTGGACCCCATCCTGAAAGTATTGCTGCAACTCAATAAAGTAGACGGCGACCAGAAGGACAAACACGTCAAAGCCTTCCGGGAAACCATTCAGAACATCCAGAAGTTCGCCAACCAGACAGATGCCGCACTCAACGCATTCATCAAGTCGGAAGAAAACTGGTTTTACAGCACTTTGCTGAAAGTCATCCGTTAATCAACGGCCGCCTTTCATCTGTTGTTTATCCCTGCACCTATGTTTCAATATTTTCTGAAAGATTAAAAACATCCCTGCCATGCACAACAAAAAGATCGTTATCGCCGGTGGCACCGGATTTATCGGGGACGGGCTGATCGAATATTTCAGTCCCGGTAACACCCTCATCATCCTCAGCAGGCAGCCCAAACCCGCGCGCGAGAATGTGATCTATATCCAGTGGGATGGCCGAACGGCCGGTCCATGGATGCAGGCCCTCGAAGGGGCCGATATGCTGGTGAACCTCGCGGGCAAGAGTGTGAACTGCCGGTATACGGAGGCCCATAAAGCCGCCATTTTCGCCAGCCGGACGGAGAGTACCGCCATATTGGGCGAGGCCGTCAAAAGCCTGCAAAATCCGCCGGCACTCTGGATAAATTCCGCTTCCGCCACCATTTACCGGCATGCCGAAGACCGGCCGATGGACGAATTCACCGGCGAATACCACGATGATTTTTCCGTGCAGGTGTGCAAACGCTGGGAAAAGACGTTCAACGAAATAACCCTTCCGCATACACGGAAGGCCGTACTCCGCATCGCCATTACCCTCGGTAAACAGGGCGGTGTGATGTTCCCTTATCTCAACCTCGTGAAATTCGGTCTGGGCGGGCATCAGGGTAGCGGCCGCCAGATGTACAGCTGGGTGCACATCACCGACGTGGCCCGCATGATGGAATGGCTGTATGAACATCCCGAATGCAGCGGCACTTATAATTGCGCGGCGCCAGGGCCTGTTACCAACCGCGAGTTTATGGCCACCGTAAGAAAAGCAGCCGGACAGCCTTTCGGTTTCCCAGCCGCTGCATGGATGCTTAAAATCGGCGCTGCTCTTATCGGCACGGAAGCGGAACTTTTATTGAAAAGCAGGTGGGTGTTGCCCACGCGCATCACCGAAGCGGGGTTCCGGTTTCGGTATCCGGCGCTGAAAGGTGCGATGGAACAGATTATCGGGGAACTGCCGCGCCGGAAGTATCATCTTTTCTAATTCCTGTCGGAAATGATGCAATTGCCATGCGGCAGGCTGCCACCACGGCAGTAAGCAACGATGGTATGTGATTTGCGGGAAAGGACGGTATGAGCACTCCCAAACTGACCGTAGTGATAGGCGCTTCCGAAAATCCGCAGCGCTACAGCTTTCTGGCCGTGAACCGCCTGCGGGCCGGCGGGCATCCCGTAGTGGCCATCGGCAAACGGGCCGGGCAGATCGGCGATACCCCCATTACCAAAGAGCATCCGGCGGTAGAGGGCGTTGATACGGTGACGTTATACCTCAACCCCACCCTGCAGCAGGAGTATTACGACTACATCCTGGGCCTGAAACCCAAACGCATCATTTTTAATCCCGGCACCGAAAACACCGAACTGATCGCCCTTGCCCGTGAAAACGGCATCGAGCCCAAAGAAGCCTGCACCCTGGTGATGCTGAGCACCGGGCAGTTCTGAGAAATCCACACAATTTCCCCAACCCGGCCATTTATACCCCAGTCCCTCGCTGTACTGCTGTAAAATTCGTATATTCGGATAATACTTCATACATCCTGTTACCCCCTTTGGCACAAAGACCCATCAGACCGGATATCCGTTACCGTTAGTATTCATTTTAAATTTTACACGCATGAAATGGAGAAGATTTAATGGCGATCCTATTCACCTGCCCATTAAGGAGGAAGTGCGGCATGCCATCGTCCGGGAAACCGGCCTTGGCAACCGTTTAAAAGTCTGCATCGGCACCGACTCCCAGGTGAAAGGGCCTGACACCGAATTTGCCACCGTGATCGTATTCCTTCGCGAAGGGCACGGCGGGTTTATGTTTATTCACAACGAAAGAACCCGCGACGTGTATTCCATCAAAGAAAGAATGCTGGTGGAAGTGGCCAAAAGCATCGAAATCGCTTATGAGCTGTGCGACCTGTTCACCGAGTACGATGTGGACATGGAAGTGCATGCGGACATCAACACCAATCCGCAGTTCAAAAGCAACCTGGCTTTACGGGAAGCGATGGGCTACATACTGGGCATGGGCTTCGCTTTCAAAGCCAAACCGGAAGCCTTTGCCAGCAGCAGCTGTGCCAACAAGATCGTGAATTAGGCGATGCCCTGGAAACGGGCGTTCATCTCCGCGATAAATTCCAGGATTTTATCCCGGCCTGTCTTTTTTACCGTTGACGTAACGTAGTTCGCGGGCAGGAACTGCCAGGTTTCGCGGAGTTTGTTCAGGAATGCCTTTACATTACGGCTGGTTTCCAGCTGTGTATTTTTGTCTGCCTTCGTGAACACCAGTTGAAAGGGGATTTGCCACTCGCCGAGCTGGTTCACAAACTCCAGGTCTATCTTCTGGGGGGTTAACCGGCTGTCTATCAGCACAAAAACATTCATGAGATTGGGACGTTTGCGCAGGTAGTTTTCGATCATCTGCTCCCAGCTTCTGCGCTGGCTTTGCGACACTTTCGCGAAACCGTACCCCGGCAAATCCACCAGGTACCATTCCTTATTGATGAGAAAGTGATTGATCAGCTGTGTTTTACCAGGCGTGCCCGACGTTTTGGCCAGCTTTTCGTGGTTGGCCAGCATGTTGATGAGGCTCGATTTCCCCACGTTGGAACGGCCGATGAAGGCGTATTCCGGTTTATCGGCCACCGGGCATTTCGTCCAGTCGACATTACTGATCAGGTATTCTGCAGATTTGATCACCATAATTTTTCCATTTGCGGCCCCTCAACTACCTTTGCGGCACTATGGCGAGCAAAGATGTACAGAAATTGGTCCCTTTTGAAGGGTCAAAATTAAGCAAGAAGGAGCAGATCGCCCACATGTTTGATGATATTGCGGGCAAGTACGACTTCATGAACCATTTCATGAGCCTCGGCATTGACGTCATCTGGCGCAAAAAAGCCCTGAAGATGCTCAGGCCGCTGCAGCCTAAGAAAATGCTCGATGTAGCCACCGGCACGGGCGATGTGGCCATTATGGCCCAGCGCATGCTGCAGCCGGACCATATCACCGGCATCGATATCTCCGAAGGCATGCTGGAACTGGGCCGCATCAAGGTCACCAAAGCAGGTTTCGACCGCTACATCACCCTCCAGCAGGGCGACAGCGAAACAATAAACTTTCCGGATGCGACGTTTGATGCCATAACGGCGGCTTTCGGGGTGCGGAACTTTGAAAACCTGGAAAAGGGGCTCGCGGAAATGTGCAGGGTGCTCAAACCCGGAGGGAAAGCGGTGATACTTGAATTTTCCAATCCCACCAAAACGCCCGTAAAACAATTATATAACTTTTATTTTCGTTATATTACTCCCTGGATTGGGAAATACATTGCGCGGAACAAAGCAGCTTATTCTTACCTGCCGAGCTCCGTCAAAGCGTTTCCGCAAGGGCAGGCAATGTGCGATATTTTACACAAAGTTGGCTTCCAGGCTGTTACATGCAAAACGCTAACATTCGGCATATGTTCCATTTATTGCGCTACCCGCTAACCGGGGCGCTGTTACTGCTGCTCAGCGCACTGCCGGCCACGGCGCAAATCAATATGGAAGAGCACGACCGCAAACCTTATTATTTCGGCATCACCCTGGCCGCCAACCAGTCGTATTTCCGGCTGACCCATGCCGATATTTTCCTGCACCAGGATTCCATCATGGTAGCCGAGCCCCTCAAAACCGTAGGCTTCAACCTCGGACTGCTGGCCAACCTGCGCCTCAGCAACCGGTTCGACCTTCGCATCAACCCCCAGCTGCTTTTTGCCAACAAGAACCTCTTTTATAAGGAAAACTATCCCAAAAGGGACACCGAAAAGAAAGTGGAATCCATCGTAGTGAGCTTCCCCCTGCAGATCAAGTTCAAGTCGGACCGCATCAACAACATGCGCGTTTACACGATCGCCGGGATGAAAATCGACCACGACCTGGCCTCCAATAAAAACTCCCGCAAAGCCGAAGACCTCGTCAAAATCAATAAAACCACCTACGGGTACGAACTGGGCGCGGGTTTCGAGTTTTATTTCCCCTCCTTCATCTTCACCCCCGAATTCAAGATCAGCAGCGGGCTGAACAATGTGCACATCAAGGATCCCGCCCTGCGGTACTCCAATGTGATCGACCAGCTGAACTCGCGCATGATCGTGTTTTCCATCCATCTGCAAGGCTAAGTTTTGTAACTTTGCCGGATGCAAAATATCATCCTCAGAAATATAGCCGTTGTGAACGAAGGCCGCACTACCGTGCAGGATGTGCTCATCCGTCATGGCCGCATCGAAAAAATAGCCCCGCAGATCAATGCGGAGGGCAAAGAAATCAACGGCGAAGGCAAACACCTGCTGCCGGGCGTTATCGACGATCAGGTGCACTTCCGCGAACCGGGCCTCACCCACAAAGCCACCATCGCCACCGAAGCCCGTGCGGCCGTAGCCGGCGGCACCACCAGTTTTATGGAAATGCCCAACACCAAACCCGAAGCGGTGACCCAGGAAAGGCTGGAAGACAAATACAGCATCGCCGCCGCCGGCTCCCTGGCCAACTATTCGTTTTTTATGGGCGTGGCCAACGATAACGCCGAGGAAGTACTGAAAACCAATGCCAAAAAAGACCGCGTGTGCGGCGTGAAAATATTCATGGGCTCTTCTACCGGCAATATGCTGGTAGACAATTACCTCACCCTCGAGAAGATCTTCTCGGAAACCGAGCTGCTCATCGCCACCCACTGCGAGGATGAAAAGATCATTCGCGCCAACATGGAAAAATTCAAACAGGACAAAGGCGACGCCCTCACGGCGGCCGACCATCCCCTCATCCGCAACGAGGAAGCCTGTTTCGAATCGTCGCTGGTGGCCATCCAGTTCGCTAAAAAACACAATGCCCGCCTGCACATCCTCCATATTTCCACCGAAAAGGAATTACAGCTGTTCAGCAACCTGCTGCCGCTCACCGAAAAACGTATTACGGCGGAAGTGTGCGTGCATCACCTGTGGTTCACCGCAGACGACTACACGAAGTACGGCAACCTGATCAAATGCAATCCCGCCATCAAAGCCCCGCATCACCGCGAAGCGCTCTGGCAGGGCCTGCTCAGCGACAAGCTGGATATCATCGCCACCGACCATGCGCCCCACACCTGGGACGAAAAACAGCAGACATATGTACAGGCGCCGTCCGGCGTGCCCCTGGTGCAGCACAGCCTGCTGATGATGCTCGAGCAGGTGAAGGCCGGCCGCTTCACCATCGAACAGATGGTGCAGAAAATGAGCCATGCCCCCGCCGACTGTTTCCGCATCCGGGAAAGAGGCTACCTGCGCGAAGGATACTTTGCGGATGCCGTGATCGTGGACCTGGCGGCCACCACCACCGTGGAGAAAAACAACATTTATTACAAATGCGGCTGGAGCCCCTTCGAAGGGCATACGTTCCCCGCCGCCATCACCCATACTTTCGTGAACGGCCACCTCGCTTACGAAAACGGGCAATTCAATGAAAATCAGCTCGGACAGCGCCTGCTGTTCAACGCATAAGCTTTTACGGCAGGGAAAATCCCCTGCCGTAAAAATTTTCTGTGGAATTTTTGCTATCCTGCATCTACCTCCTTAATACGATTCACTGTAAATTCACATAAATTTCCGCGAATGGAGCTGGATAAAACAACCTATCTCGATCTTTCGATCTTCAACCGTGAAGATGAATATTCCCTGTTCCATAAACTCGACTTCAGTACCACCTCCGGCGGCCGCGAATACCTGCGCACGCTTTTCAGCAACCCGCTGAAAGACATCGCCGCCATTCACAACCGCCAGCAGATGCTGCAGTACCTGCTCGATCATGAAGGCGCCTGGCCGCCCATGATCTCCAACGGCACTATCGTGGTGGTGGAAAATTACCTGAATGCGGAAATAGAGCCGATTTCGAATTCGGAAGGGCCCGCGCTGTACCTCAACGCCGTGATCACCAAAACGATCTATGCGCCGGATTTCGGGTTCATCAAGTTTTCGTTCGACCAGATCATCAACCTCATCAACGGTTTCAGACATCTCACGGATACGGTCGACATCGTGAACGCACCGTCCACCCTCCGTTCCATCCTGGAAAGGGCGCGGGTACTCATCCAGCACAAGGAGTTCCAGGAGGTAGCGGAACTGAAGGCCAACGGCCGCTTCAACTTCGTGCAGATCCTGCGGTACGACAAGCTCATCCGCAGCCGGCTTAAAAAGGTGCTCTGGGAACTGACCGAGCTGTATACCCGCCTCGACGCGTATCACAGCATGGCCATGGCCATCCGGCATTTCAAGCTCAACTTCCCGGCTTTTTCAGAAGAACAGAAACCGCACATCGCCATCAAACAGCTGTATCACCTGATACTGCCGCAGCCGGTGGCGTATGATATCGCCATGGACCCGCACCGCCACTTCATTTTCCTGACAGGCGCCAACATGGCCGGTAAAACCACGTTCATCAAAGCGGTCGGCATTTCGGTGTTTCTTGCCCACCTGGGCATGGGCGTGCCGGCAAAGGAAATGACGCTGAGTTTTTTCCACGGCATTCTCAGCAACATCGATGTGAAAGACAATATCTTCAAAGGCGAAAGTTATTTCTACAACGAAGTGCAGCGCATCAAAAACACCATCATCAAAATCAGCGACCGTAAAAACTGGCTCATCCTGATCGACGAGATGTTCAAGGGCACGAACGTGGAAGACGCGAAAAACTGTTCCCTCGCCGTGATCAACGGGCTGCTGCACAATCACCAGTGCCTCTACATCCTCTCCACGCACCTGTACGAAATCGCAGAAGAGCTACAGAACGAAGACCAGATCATTTTCAAATACTTCCAGTCGGAGGTGATCGACGACAACCTGCGGTTCACGTACGAGCTGAGAGACGGCATCGCCAAAGAGAAGCTGGGTTATCTGATCCTGAAGAAAGAAAAAGTGATCGAGCTGCTGGCCAGCATGAAAGAATAAAACTCCCGCCATATTCCGCAATCCCGCTTGTGTTCTTTTGTACAACAGAAAACAAGCGGGATTTCTTATCTTCGGAATAACCATTGTTTGTTACATATGCTCACTAAAATTTACGGAAGCGCCGTGCACGGCGTGGAAGCCATCACTATTACGATCGAAGTCAACGTAGGCCAGGGCACCAAATTTTTCCTCGTCGGCCTGCCTGACAATGCGGTGAAAGAAAGCGCCTACCGGATCGAAACCGTTATCAAGAACACCGGCTTTAAAATGCCGCGGCTGCGCACCGTGGTAAACATGGCGCCTGCCGATATCCGGAAAGCGGGCTCCGCTTACGACCTGCCCATCGCCACCGGCATACTCGCCGCATCGCGGCAGATCACCTGCGCTGTTTCACCGGAGGCTTACGTCATCATGGGCGAGCTCTCGCTCGACGGTACCCTGCGGCCCGTGAGGGGCGCTTTGCCGATGGCGTTGCGGGCGAAGCAGGAAGGTTTCAAAGGTATCGTGCTGCCCAAACAGAACGCCGGCGAGGCCGCCATGGTGGAGGGCCTTGATGTCCTGGGCGCCGGGCATTTCAGTGAGGTGGTGAACTTCCTAGAAGGCAAGGCGGAGCTGCTGCCGGTGAAAGGAAACGTGCCTGCGGATTTCCTGCATCACCAGTTCCATTTCGACATCGATTTTGATGAAGTGAAAGGGCAGCAGTTCGTCAAACGCGCGATGGAAATCGCCGCGGCAGGCGGGCACAATATCATCCTGATCGGTCCGCCCGGCGCCGGCAAAACCATGCTGGCGAAGCGCCTGCCTACCATCCTGCCGCCCCTCAGCCTGGCCGAAGCACTGGAAAGCACCAAGATACATTCCGTGGCCGGCAAACTCTCCGGCCATCCCGGCATGATCGTACACCGGCCTTTCCGCGCACCGCATCATACCATCAGTAACTACGCACTGGCGGGTGGCGGCACCATTCCCGTTCCGGGAGAAATCTCCCTGGCGCACCACGGCATTTTATTTCTGGATGAACTGCCCGAATACCGGCGCTCCGCGCTGGAAGTGCTGCGGCAGCCGATGGAAGAAAGAAAAGTGACGATTGCGAGAGCGGCGCTCTCCGTGGAGTTTCCGGCGGGGTTTATGCTCGTTACTTCCATGAACCCCTGCCCCTGCGGGTATTACAACCATCCGGAAAAGGAGTGCTCCTGTCCGCCGGGGAACGTGCAGCATTATCTCAACAAATTATCCGGGCCGCTGCTCGACCGGATAGACCTGCACATTGAAGTGACGCCCGTGCAACCGGCAGACATTACAGGCAAAGCGGTGGAAGAGACCAGTGAAATTATCCGCCGGCGTGTGATGGCGGCGCGGAACATCCAGCTGGAGCGGTTTGCGGGCGACGAACAGATGGTACACTGCAACGCCCACATGAATAACCGGCAACTGCAGCGGCATTGCCGGCTCGAGCCCGCGGCGCGGCAGCTGCTGGAATCGGCGATGAAGCGGCTGCAATTGTCCGCCAGGGCATACGACCGCATCCTGAAAGTGAGCCGAACCATCGCAGACCTCGCCGGGCATGCAGAACTCGGCACGCATCATATTGCAGAAGCGATACAGTTCAGGAGCCTCGACCGGGAGAACTGGGCGCGCAGGACCTTTTAATGCTGCCCGTTCTGTTGCTCCACCTTTTTGTATTCTTCGCTTAATTTTTTCTGCACTTCAGGCGGCACCGGCGCATATTCGGCGAACACCGCTTTCACCTTGGCCTTGCCCTGGGTCACGTTGCGCAGCGAAGCGAACAGTTTGTCGAGCTCCGCCTGCGGAATTTTCGCTTTGATCACCTGGCTGGCCTTGCCGCTGTCCATTCCCGTGATCACGCTGCGGTGTGTTTGCAATTCGCTCATGATGTCGCCCATCATCACATCGGGCGCGGAGGCTTCGAGGTCGAACACCGGCTCCAGCAATTGGGGAGCCGCCTGGTGGAAGGCTTCGCGGAAAGCCATCATGCCGGCTATTTTGAAGGAAATATCGTTACTGTCTACCGGGTGCATTTTACCGTCGTACACGCTCACGCGCACATCGCGCACATAGGAGCCGGTAAGCGGCCCTTCCTGCATTTTTTCCATCACGCCTTTGAGGATGGAAGGCAGGAAACGCGTATCGATCGCGCCGCCTACGATGCAGTTGTTGAACACCAGTTTACCGCCCCAGTTGAGGGCGATCTCTTCCGTGTCGCGCACCGGGAATTCTTTGCTGACGGGCATGCCCTCATAATAGGGCTCTATTTTCATGAACACTTCACCGAACTGCCCTGCCCCGCCGGATTGTTTTTTATGCCGGTAAGAAGCCATGGCCGGGCGCTGGATGGTTTCACGGTAAGGGATGCGCGCGGGGAGGTATTCCACCTGCATGTTGTAGACGTTTTCCAGCCGCCATTTGGTAACCGCCAGGTGCAGATCCCCCTGGCCATGCAGGATCACCTGTTTCAGTTCGCGGTTGTATTCCACTTCCAGCGTGGGGTCTTCCATGTGTATTTCCGCCAGCACTTCGCCTAGCTTTTCGTCGTCGCCTTTGTTTTTGGCCACGATGGCTACGCGTACTTTCGGTGGCGGGAAATGAATGGGGTCTACCTGTGCGGTAAAATTCTTTTCATTGAGGGTATGATTGGTGAAGGTGTTTTTCAGTTTGAGCGTGCAGCCGATGTCGCCGGAGCGCAGCCGCTCCACGGGCTGCCGGTTTTTACCGTCTGCAATGAACAGCTGGTTGAGGCGTTCGGTGGTATTGCCTTTTTCGTTGTAGAGCTCCTGCCCTGCCTTCACTTCCCCGCTCATCACTTTAAAAAACGAGAGTTTGCCGATGTGCGGTTCGAGGAGCGTTTTGAACACGAACAAGCAGGTGGGGCCGGCCGGGTCGCAGGGGATTTCCTTGCCGTCTTCCGTTTGTTCCGGCGGCATTTCCACCGCCGAAGGCGCCACGTTGTCGATGAATCCCATCAGGCGGCCGCTGCCCATATTGTTGCGGGCGCTGAGGCAGAACACGGGGAACACCTGGTGTTTCATCATCCCGATCTTGAGCCCCTGCCGAAGCTCATCTTCATCTAGGCTCCCCTTTTCGAAAAACAGTTCCATCAGTGCATCGTCGTTTTCAGCCGCTTTTTCTACAAGCTCGTTGTGCAGTACGTCCGCCTGCTCTTTTTCTTCCGCGGGTATCGGCAACTTTTCCGGTTTGCCCCCGCCCGCCGGAAAGCGGTACATGGTCATTTTCAGCAGATCGATGATGGCATTGAAGCCGGGCCCCTGGTTCACCGGGTATTGCATCACGGTCACCGCGGAGCCAAAGAATTGTCTGGCCTGGTCAAGCACCTGCTGGTAGTTGGCATTTTCATGGTCGAGGTGGTTGATGGCCAGGATGGTTGGTTTATTGTAGCGATCCACGTAATCCCAGATGAGCTCGGTGCCTACTTCCACCCCGTTGTACGCGTGCAGCAGCATCACGGCCGTATCGCAAACGCGGATAGACGACACCAGCTCCCCCGAAAAATCTTCCAGGCCGGGCGTATCGATGATATTGATCTTGTAATCCCTCCATTCCGTATGCAGGGTGGTGGCGTACACGGAGTTACCTCTCTCATACTCCACTTCGTGGTAATCGGATACCGTGTTCCTTTCCTCCACGGTACCCCTTTTACTGATGATGCCGGCCTCGAACAGCATGTCCTCGGCCAGCGTTGTTTTGCCGCTCTTGGCAGCGCCAATGAGCACAACGTTTTTCAGGTGTTTTTCATCATACATTTTCATACGGCAGGCAATTTAGCGTGGTGAGCGATGCCGGGTTATTGCGTATGGCCGGTCAGGGGAATAGTATCAGTTTTTCAGGCTACTTACTGGCTTTTTATATTTCCCGGCTTGTACTATTAAATTACGCAATTTTTAGGGTAAATACCGTGATAAGTACAGCTTAAAATTGATGTTCCAACACCGTTACAGGCCCATTTTACCCTAACTTTGCCGGATATAGCCGGCGGCGTGCGTTTTGCGCATACAACCGTGCGGCCCCATCGACCATCCAAAACCACACGTACGAATGAAATTGTTGCTGAAATATTTACAGAACTATAAGTGGCTGATCGCGCTGGCATTGCTGCTCGCCACCGTCAACCAGGTTTTTTCCCTGATGGACCCCTGGATCTTCGGAAAGATCGTGGACCAGTTTGCCGCCCATCCCCACTCTTACAACAAAACCGGTGAGCCTGTAGTACCGCGCGGGCAGCACGAATACCTGTACGGCGTTTTAATGCTGTTGCTGGCCTCCATCGGGGTGGCCATGGTATCGCGCATCGCCAAGGCGTTCCAGGATTATTTTGTGAGCGCCATCACCCAGAAGCTGGGCGCACAGATGTACACCGACGGGCTGCGGCACTCCATGCGGCTGCCTTACCAGGAGTTTGAAGACCAGCGGAGCGGGGAAACGCTGGCCGTGCTGCAGAAGGTGCGCGTCGACTCCGAAAAATTCATTTCCCAGTTCATTAACATCCTCTTCACCACCCTCGTGGGCGTGGTGTTCGTGATGGTGTTCGCCTACCGCGTGCACTGGTCGCTCGTATTCGTATACTTTGGCGGTTGCGTGCTGCTGGGCTGGCTGATGAACGTATTGAGCAAAAAGATCAAGTTCATCCAGAAAAGCATCGTGAAGGAAACCACCGTGCTGGCCGGCGCCACTACCGAGTCGCTGCGCAACATCGAGCTGGTGAAAAGCCTCGGCCTCACCAACCAGGAAATCCGCCGGCTCAACGCCAACACCATGAAAATACTGCTGCTCGAACTGAAAAAAGTGAGAAGCGTGCGCAGTATCGCGTTTGTGCAGGGCACTTTTGTGAACCTGCTGCGGTCGAGCATCCTCTTCCTGCTGCTGTACCTGGTGTATAAAGACACGGCCACCCTCGGCCAGATCTTCACCCTCCAGCTTTATTCGTTCTTCCTGTTCGGTCCGCTACAGGAGTTGGGCAACATCATCCTGGCCTACCGTGAGGCCGAAGTATCGCTCGGGAATTTCGAGCGCATTCTGCAAACGCCGGTGGAAGCCACCCCGCAGAATCCCCCGAAACTGTCGGGCATCCGCGAACTGGAGTTCGACCATGTGAGTTTCAAACACCTCACCGCGCTGGGCAAGGCGCTCGACGATATCAGCTTCAACGTGAAGATCGGCGAAAGCATCGCTTTCGTGGGCCCTTCCGGCAGCGGCAAAACCACGCTGGTGAAGCTGCTGGTGGGATTATACAAAGCCGGCGAAGGCCGCATTCTGTATAACGGCATCGACGCCTCCGCCATCGACATAGAAGAGCTGCGGCACCAGATCGGGTTCGTGACGCAGGACACACAGCTCTTTTCCGGCACCATCCGTGAAAACCTCCTGTTCGTGAACCCGCGCGCCACCGACGAAGAGCTGATGAGCGCCCTGCAAAGGGCCGCCTGCTACAGCCTGCTGGCGCGTGCGGAGAAGGGGATCGATACGGTGATCGGAGAAGGCGGCATCAAAATTTCCGGCGGTGAAAAACAGCGCCTCTCCATTGCGCGGGCGCTCCTGCGGCACCCAAGGCTGCTGGTGTTCGATGAGGCCACCTCCGCCCTCGACTCCATCACCGAGGAAGAGATCACCCAAACCGTCAGAAACGTTACTTCCAGCAAGGAGCACATCACGGTGATGATCGCCCATAGACTGTCTACCATCATGCACGCAGACCGCATTTATGTGCTCGAAAAAGGCCGCATTGTGGAAACCGGGGCCCATCATACCCTGCTCGAAGAAAAAGGCCTCTATTACGCCATGTGGCGCCAGCAGATCGGTGAGCGCAAAACGCAGGAATCGGCACAACCGGCCTGATGATATACGGCCGGCGCACCGGCGGAAACGGTGGTGCGCCCGCCGGCAGTATCGCACACCGCCGCGGAAAAAATGTAACTTTGCCCTACCATGGCAAAAAGACCGAATTATTTTCTCAGCATCCTGAAGATGAAATGCCCCCGGTGCCGGAAGGGTAATATGTACCGCACCAAGAATCCGTTCCACTGGCGCTTTTC
This sequence comes from Chitinophaga lutea, assembly GCF_003813775.1. Taxonomy (NCBI): domain Bacteria; kingdom Pseudomonadati; phylum Bacteroidota; class Chitinophagia; order Chitinophagales; family Chitinophagaceae; genus Chitinophaga; species Chitinophaga lutea. The sequence continues at coordinate 1,249,875 of NZ_RPDH01000001.1, forward strand.
CAGGATCTTCGACATGCACGACCGCTGCCCCGTCTGCGACCAGCAATTCGAGCTCGAAACCGGCTTCTGGTTCGGAACAGGTTATGTCAGCTATGCGCTGTCCGTAGCCCTCTCCGTATTCAACCTGATCTGGTACTGGTTCTTTTTTGGTATCTCCTGGCGGGATAACAGCATTTTTTACTGGCTGGCGGTGAACGGGGTAATACTGGTGCTGGTGCAACCCTGGTTGATGCGCATTTCACGCACGATATATCTGTATTTCTTCGTGTATTATGACGAAGAGACGGAGCGCCTGCCGGACACGGTTCATAAGCATGGTGAACACTCCCATCCGCATCCGGCAGGGCATTCACATTAAAAAGACATAAAGATAGCTTGTTAATCAAGGGCCGTAAAAACGGCCCTTTTTGCTTTTCATCCAAAATCTGAGCAGTATGTCAGATCATCTTTAGTACATTTCAATATGTTGAAACAGGTTTCCCTGTTAACGATGCAACAACTAACAAATATAATTCTTCCCGGTTACTTTTTTATTTCCTGATTATTTGAACGGTCGTGAAAACGTGTGCCGCATGCCTTAATCCGGTATGACCGGTACACCCTGTACAGGAAGAAAGGCTGAAATCACTATTTGCAACATCGATGCAAATATATAGATTTGCAACTTAGTTGCACTTAAAATAACCTGACAACATGAAAAGATTACTAATTCCCGCGCTGGGCCTGGCTTTGATCATAGCAGGCTGCCGGAAGAACGACAAACCTGCTGACCCTGTTCAACCCGAAGCGGGCTACCTCCGCCTGGTGGTATCTGACGTAGACAAGGCCCAGATCACCGTGGTGGAGCCGCTTTCCAAAAAAACCACGGTGTACCCGGTGAAAGCCGCGCAACCCACCCTGTACGCCACCAGCACCGGCCAGTTTGCGGCCGTCCTCAGCAGAGCGGCCAACACGGTTGAGTTTTTCAATTCGGGCATTGAAAAGCACGGCGGGCACCTGCATGTGCACAACCCGGAAATGGCGGCACAAAAATTCACGGAAGCCGGCCCCACCCACTTCTACGCCTACAACGGCCTCAATGCCATTTTCAACGACGGTACGGGCAGCCTCAGCCTGTTTAAAGACAGCGAGCTGGAAGGCGCGGCCGGCAAGGTACTGCCGGTGGCCACACCTCATCACGGCGCCATGGTCATTTTCGACGACCAGACGATTGCGGTGACGCAGAAAGACGGCTCGGTATCCGGCACCCTGCCGGAAAGGGTGAAGATCATCGACCGCTTCGGTACGGTACTGCACCAGTCCACCATCGCCACCAAAGGCATCCATGGCGATGCGGGCAACGGTAAAACGGCGGCCTTCGGCAGCCCCGACGGCATCCTGCTGGTAGCGCAGAACGGCGAGCAGTCGCTCGTGCCCTACCCGGCGGATTTCGGCACCGCCTGGATAGGCACCGTGCTCGGCAACAAGGCATTGCCGCACTTTTTCGGTTATGTATCGCTCGGCCTCTACAAAATCGACCCCGCCACGAAAAAAATCACCCTGGTACTGAAAAACGAAAACAATAACATTCACCAGTACATGCTCGACGAAGAGGGCAAAAATCTTTATGTACTGCTCACCGACGGTACGCTGAAAATATTCGACGCCGGCAGCGCACAGCTGAAAAAGGAAGGTAAGATAACAACGGCCATTCCCGCCGGCGCCACGGCCGCGCAGAAACCTTACTTCGCCGTATCGCGCAAATGCGTTTACGTGACCGACCAGGGCGCGGGCCATGTGAAAATGTTCGAAGCGGCCACGCTGCGCGAGCTCAGCGCCATCCCGGTGGGCAACAAACCATTCAAACTGATAGTAGTCGGCGACCAGGAAGGGCTCCAGGCCGGCGACGATTAACTTGCTCCGGGGCCTACTGTCGGCCCGGTATTTTACCCCAGCTCACGCATAAAAAAGGACTGCCAAATCATTGGCAGTCCCTTTTTTTCCCGGGTTTTCAGGAAATATTATTTGATCTCCAGCGGGAACTCCGTGAGCACATCGGTGCTGCCGGGGCCGTAAGAGCCGTTTTTGTTGCCGGGCTGATGCCTTACCACCATCCGCAGATAACCGGTGAATGCGCCTTTGGTGGCCACGCTTACTTCCAGGCCGATGGGCAGGTTATTGCCGTCCTTATCGAGCGGCGTAACGGTAGCCACGGTGCTCAGTGAATCCTGCAGGTTGGCGTTGGCCTTGCTGAAAAAGAGGTGGAACAAACGGTGCTCGTCCGCTTCTTCTTCGATTTCATGCGTGATGGTATCGGCCGGGTTCTTGCGCTCGTCGAACAGTTCTGTCGAGAGGTTGTAGGTGGTATTGGCCTTTAACGTCACCTTCTCGATCACCGGATTGCCGGTGAGGTCTTTCCAGGTGGCCACCACCTTATCGGCTGCGTTGGCGGCGTTGGTGAACGTGAGCTTCACCGTCGTAATTTCTTCGTTGGCGTTCTCTGTCGGTGTTTCGTTCTTTTCTTTTTTGCAGGCGGCGAATAACAGTGCGGCGGCAGCGGCAAATACGGTCAGTCGAAGGTTCTTTTTCATACTCATTGTCGGTTATAATGTTTTAAATGGATGCTTTCTTTCCAAACTGGAGGGGCATCTTTACTTTGAGATAAATGTTACGGCCCGGCTCGTCCGCGAAGTAGCGGAAGAAGTTCAGGTAATCGCGGTACCGGGTGTTCAGCAGGTTGGCAGCGCCGAGAATAAACGACACGGGCTGCTTGCCGAAATGCACCGTACTGCCGGCTTCCAAACCCACCAGCGTGTACCCGGAGGGCGGCGCCAGCAGGTCCTGGCCGCGTGGATCGTTTTTGTCCTGGAGGTTCGCGGGCGTGCGTGTCTGCTTCAGCACGTTACTAACGCTAACGGATATATAATTTTCCTTAAACGCTTTGTAGTTCCCCGGCGTAAAACTCAGCTCGTTCTCGAACCGGTCGGCGGGCATATTGATCAGCCAGTCGTTATCGGTTTCGTTGTAAGCCCGCAGAATGGAGGCTTTGGAAGTGAGCTGCCATTTCGGGAGGAACTGCCAGCGCACCTGCGCGTCCATGCCTTTCATGGTGACGTCGGACTGGCGGTAAAACGTGTAAGGGAACGCACCGCGGATGGTGACCACGATACTGTCTGTCGGCTGCTGGAAAATGAAGTTGCTGATGTGGTTGTAATACAGGTTCACATCTGCCTCCAGTTTGTCGCTGATATCGTAGTGCAGGGTGGTGTTGAACTTGGCGGCGTCTTCCGGTTTCAGGTACGGATCGCCGTCCACATACACCGCCGCGCCGTGGTGCAGGCCGGTGGCATACAGTTCGTTCACACCGGGCGGGCGCCAGGCGCGGGCGGCATTCACCGACACGTGAAAGTTATCGGTAACGCGGTATTGTGCGCCGAGCGAGCCGGAGATGCTGGCATAATCCTGTTCGGGATAATGGATCGCACCGGCGTTGTCGCCCAGGTTATAGTACTGTTTGTTGTCGTAGCGGATACCGCCTTCCACCAGCCATTGCTGGTTGGCGCTTTCCCATTTCTCCGTCCAGAACGCCCCCCATTGCAGGCTCTCGTAATTCGGGATAAAAAGCCTGCTGCGGTAGCTGTTCTCCTGGTAGGTGCCGGTAGCGCCGACGGTGCCGCGCAGCCCTTTCCAGCTGAAATGATCCCAGAGCAACTCAGCGTTGTAGGTGGTGAGATTCAGGTTCATTTTGTTGACGGAGAGGGCGGATTTACGGTCCAGCTCATCGCGGTAATTGAACTGGCGGGCCAGCACCAGGTTGAGGCGGCCGGCTTTCCCGGTGTTCAGGTAACTTTTGATTTTGAACAGCTCGTGCTCCACATGCTGGTATGGCCTTTCGATATCATATGAAAACCCTTCGGTGAATTCCGGCAGGGGGCGCTGTTGTTTGATCACGTTGTCGAGGTCTTCGCGGTTGCCGATGTGGGAACCTTCGAATACGCCGAGGTTGGTGTTGAACTGACTGTAGAACAGTTCAACGCCGTACTGCGGTTTTTTCCAGCCGATGGCGCCGGAGAAATTGTATTCCTCCACGCCGGTATTATCGAGCCAGTAATCCGGCGTTTTTACGTTGCCGCCTTTGCGCAGCGTACCCTGCAACCGCCAGCTGAGGCCCGGCAGTTTGGGCACCTGCTGTTCGATGATGGCCGACACGGCGCCCAGCCTGTTGTTGGAAAAACCGGCGAAGTTCACCTCACCGCCGAGGCCCGGCGTTACGGGCAGCGCTTTCGGTTCCACGAGCACCACGCCGCCGATCGCATCGCCACCGTAGCGAAGCGCGCCCGCGCCTTTGATCACCACCATTTTATTGGCGAGGAACGGGTCCACTTCCGGCGCATGTTCCGAGCCCCATTGCTGGCCTTCCTGGCGGATGCCGTTGTTGAGGATCAGCACGCGGTTGCTGTGCAGGCCGTTGATCACGGGCTTGGATACGTTCGGCCCGGTGGTGAGCGAGGTAACGCCGTTCACTTTTTTCAGCGCTTCCCCGAGCGTGAGCCCCCTCGTTTTTTCCAGTTCCTTCCCGCTGAGTGATTCTACCGGCGCGGTGGTCACTTCTTTGGCGGCGTGACCGGTAACGGCCACTTCCTGCAACTGCGTGACGCTGTGCGGCAGGGAGATATTACGGCGCTCGTCTGCACTCACCTGCCAGGCTACTTCCACCGGCAGGCAGCCGATGTGGCTGATGTGAAGGGTATAAAAACCCGGACAAAGCCCTTCCAGCCGGTAAACGCCTTTGTCGTCGCTTTTGACGGAGAGCCCGTTCTCCTTGATAACGATGGTGGCGCCCGGCAGTGGCTGTTTCGTTTCACTGTCGGTAACCGTCCCGCTCAAACGGATGGTACATTGCGCACTGGCGGCCGCTGCAAACATCAATTGCATCAACACTGCCGCCCATGCGATTTTTTTAATCACTTGCATGTGTACAGAAGATCATTGGCAGCCTGTGCTGCCGGCAATAAAATCAGATAAAATACCGGATGAGATGGGGTTACGCATGCGGGGGAGCGCGCAGGGAAAAGTAATAAGCGGGATATGAAAAAATGTGCAGCGGCAGCGTTTGGCTAAGCGTTGCATATTCGTGTGGCGTGGCGGGGACGGCTGTGTGATATCCCGGAAGATAGGCTTCCACTTCCCAGTGCAGCCATTCGCAGTGCTGGTGTTGGCCGGAGAGCACGGGCCCGTCCGTGTACACCAGGTTACAGGCTTCGTCGATGGTATCTTCGTGCCCCACAAAATGGTGCACATAATCCCTGGGCGTAATGTATAAACAAAACACGCCCAGCAGTAAAATGGCTCCTATTTGTTGGAAAAATTGCTTCACCTGCCTGGTTTAGAAGGCAAAGATACATAAAATCGAAGGATTGCAACATTGTTGCGGTTAGGGCATGCCTGACATGGCCGTTATCCCGCCTGTTTTATGCATCATGGGATGCCGTGGCATCCTGTCCGTTGTTGCACTGATACACATGCATAAATGATTTCCACGCGTGCCCTTATCTCACCTTCAGCATGCTCCTCACCTGCTGGATGGGCCCGTTTTGCAGGCGGGCGTAATACACGCCGTTGGCGAGGCGCTCCCCGTCGAACGGGATGGTGTAGTCACCGGCGGCATGCACTTTGTCTACCGGCGTGCTGATGAGGCGGCCCATGGTGTCGAACACCTGGATCATGGTGTGGCCTCCCTTGGTTTTGTAGGCGATGGTGGTTTTGGCGGAGAAAGGATTGGGATAGTTGGTGATGAACTGCAGCCCGTCGTTGATGCCGGGAATGTTGGTCACCACCCCGCAGGCCAGCCCGTTCACGAGCGGAAGGCTCTGGTAGTTGCGCAGCATGATGTGGTTGAGGTCGGTGCTTTTCACACAGAACCACTGTTCTAACAGCGACGCGTATACGGAGCGGAAATCGTACTGCATGGGCACATTGTCCGAAGCCCCGGCGGAGTCCGGCATGGTGGGCGTATTGCCGAGCACCTGCTGGTTCACATAGTCGCCGAAAATGATCATGGGAGCGCTGGCGCCGTGGTCGGTGCCCATACTGCCGTTGGAGCGGATGCGGCGGCCAAACTCGGAGAAGGTCATCCCTACCACGCGCTGCGATTTTTTGAGGCCTTTCAGGTCGTCCATGAAGGCTTTTACGGCAGACGATACGTCACCCAGCAGTTTGGCGTGCGAACCGGTGGTGGTATCGCCGCTGTTGGTCTGGCTGGCGTGTGTGTCGAACCCGCCGATGCTCACCATGTACAGGCGCGTTTTGAGCCCGCCCGCCACGAGGCGCGCCACAATTTTCAATTGTTGGGCCAGGTGGTTGTTGGCCGGGTAAGCGCCCTGGTTGGTCACTTTGGAAGCCGCCAGTTTGATCGCATCGGCAAACCGGTTGGTTTGTTTCTGGATGAGGCGGATATATTTCAGCTCTTTGCCCGCTTTGGTGTTGGGCACGGGGTCTTCCACCCCGTTGAGCAGGTTGTAGAAATCGGTGGCGCTGGTCACGGCCATCCCCATGTTCACGTCCGTTCCCTGGAATGCGGGCGACACCACGGAGCCGATCTGGATGGCCAGCGGGTCGGGCATATCCGCGTTGGGATATCCCACGGGGAAACCGGGGTATTGCGTTTCGAGGTAACGGCCTCCCCAGCCCGTCGGCAGCACTTCGTTGGCATCGGAACCGGTGAGCCAGATGTCGGTGGCGCGGAAATGCGAGAAGTTGGGCGAAGGGTACCCCACGCTGTGGATGATGCCCACATGCCCGTCGTTATACAGATCGCGGATGCCTGTCATGGCCGGGTGCAAGCCGGTTTTGGTTTGCCCGGCGAGCGCCAGCACGCGGCCTTCGGGGATGGCGATATTGGTGCGCGCAGCCTGGTATTTGCCGTACTGGTCGCGCGGGATCACCATGTTGAGCCCGTCGTTGCCGCCGTTCAGCTGGATCATCACGAGCACGTGGTCGTTTTCTTCAGCTGCGCCCTGCAGGGCCGCCAGCAAAGGCGAAGCGCCGAAAGCCTTCACGGAAAAACCGTTGATGAAGGATGGCAGGATGGCTGCCGGAGCGGTATACTTGAGGAAGTCTCTACGTTTCATAAATAGGTTTTCAGCGTGATCAGGCTAAATGGTATTCAGACAGGTTCATGATGTATTTGTACAACGCGCGGAGGTGCTGCACCACAACGGCCTTATTGGCGGCGTTGGACGTATCCGCCTTGTACACGTTCCATGCCTGCGTCCAGTAATAATCCTGTTCTGTACCGCCGAGGAGGATATTGTCTTTCAGGAAACTTTTGGTGGTATCGCTCACGCCCATCCTGTACAGGATATCGAGCGAATCCCTGACGAGCAGCACGGGGTTGGAGGGATCGGACAACTGTTCGGCGAATGCGATCGGGTCGATGCGCAAACCGCGGTAACCGTTGCCGATCATCTGGTCGGCAAACATGTTCCGCTGCGGCAGCGTATCGGTATTGATCCAGAGCTCATGAAACTGCGGGGCGAGGTAATACGCTTCCCAGCCGGACACGCCCGGCGGATCACCGATGTTCTGCTGCTGCCGGCCGGCGGCGCTTTGCAGGGCCTGCCATTGCGGATAGGCGTTGGCGTAATCGGCCGCGGGAGCGACGGTGACGCCGAATTCGCGGCAAAGGCCCACGGTGAAATCTACGGGACTTTTGATCAGGCAGCTCATGTTCAGCGGATCATAAAAGTGCTCGCACTTGAACAGCGCCAGCAACAAAGGTTTTATTTCATAATTCGCATCTCGGAATATTTTCGCCAACGGCTCGATCACATTGGTTTCGGTAGCATCGTCTATTTCGTAGTAAATAAAAAACTGGTAGAATTTCCGGCAGATGAACTTCGCCACTTCGTGCTGCGCGAAAATTATCTGGAGCATATCGTCTAGCTCCGTAGCGCCCATCTCGCCTGTTTTCCCGCTGATCACCTTGTTGGAAAACCAGGGAGAAAACTGTTTGTTGGTGATATCGTGTTTGCTGGGATCGAAATAAGAACGGATGTTGATCTTGTCCACTTTGTAACCGGTGAGCACGTGCGCGCCGGCGCGTACGTCTTCCTCCTGGTACAGCGAGGCGGGGCCTTTACCGCAGGTGAACAGTTCGAGCAGTTCGCGCGCGTAGTTTTCGTCGGCCGCGGTTTTCTCATTCAGGTATCCGTTGAGATATACGAGCATGGCGGGATCCAGGGTAATGGCTTTGGCCATGGCCCTGAAATTGCCGAGCGCATATTGGCGAAGGGTTACGTTATGCAGGTACATAAAACGCGCATCCCCGATCGTTTGTGTTTCGGTAGCCCAGTGGTTATGCCAGAAAAGCACCAGCTTTTCGTGGATGGTGCGCTGCTGACTGAGCATCACGCCCGTCCACCATGCTTTGTAGGACGTGCGGCGGTCGTTGTTGAGATCTTCGTCCCCTTCCGGCGCGGTCACCCATGTGGCGCCCGGCGCCACACCGGTACTGTCCGGCGCACCCTGGCTGTAATTATTCACGGGCGGAGCCGGCGTAACGGTGTTGTTCTGGATCAGGGCATCCACGGCCTGGTCCATCGACATTGCCCTGAAGTGCTTCACATCCGCCGGCGCGGCGCCGAACATGGCGCGTTTCAGCAAATGCACCACCTGTGCCGTTCCCCATTCGCCGGTGTAAGGCGCAAGGCCGGAATATGTTCTGGCAGCCGCCGGTTTCGACGTTTTTTTGCGGGAGGGGGCTAGTGTTAAGAAGTCTCTACGGTCCATCTGGGATACGGTTTTAGGGGCTGTTACCCTGTTAGGGCAGGATAATAGCGGTTTTCCGAAAGCAAATTAGTAAAAAGTTTAATTCAATCATATTATTTTATATGAAATGTACGTTCCGCCGCCCGAAACGACAAGTGTTCGCAGAAAGCAGATGATTTTCACAGGGTTAGAGGGCCGGAAACAGGAAGGGCGCACCGGTTGGCGCGCCCTTCGTATGTTGATTACATCCGTTGTTACGCAAGATTCTCGATCACACCGGCGATGCCCTGCCCGCCGCCGACGCAGGCGGTCACGATGCCGTATTTTTTGTTCAGGCGTTTCATGTCCTGCAACAATTGAATGGTGAGCTTGGCGCCGGTACAGCCGAGCGGGTGGCCGAGGGCGATGGCGCCGCCGTTGATATTCACTTTTTCAGGGTCGAGGCCCAGTTCGCGGATAACGGCTACGGACTGGGAAGCGAAGGCTTCGTTCAACTCCACGAGGTCGATGTCCTGCAACGTTTTGCCGGCTACCTGCAGGGCTTTGGGCACCGCGGCCACGGGGCCGATGCCCATGATGCGGGGATGCACGCCTGCGCTCACGCAGGATACCAGCCGCCCGATGGGCTGCAGGTTCAGCTCTTTCATCATCTTTTCACTCATCACTACCACAAACGCGGCGCCGTCGCTGGTCTGCGAGGAGTTACCGGCCGTTACCGTTCCGCCGGCGGCGAATACGGGCTTGAGTTTGGCGAGCACCTCGAGCGAAGTATCGTGGCGCGGCCCTTCGTCGGTATCCACCACAAAATTGCGGGCCTGTTTTTTCCCTTTTTCGTTGAGATATATTTCTTCCACGTTAATGGGCAGAATGCCTCCTTTGAAATATCCGTTCTGGATGGCGTTGATGGCGCGTTGATGGGAGCGGAACGAAAATTCGTCCTGCTGCTCGCGGCTCACGGAAAACTCTTTCGCCACGGCCTCTGCGGTGTTGCCCATGCTGAGGTAATAGTCCGGCGTGGTGGAAGCCACACTGTAAGCGGGCACTGTTTTCCATCCTGCTACCGGCACCAGGCTCATGCTTTCGGTACCGCCGGCGATGATGCAATGCGCCTGGCCGCTCTGGATTTTGGCGGTGGCGATGCCGATGGTTTCAAGGCCGGAGGCGCAATACCGGTTCACCGTCATGCCGGGCACCTCGATACCCAGCGCGCGCACGGAAATCATCCGGCCGATCTGCAGGCCCTGTTCCGCTTCCGGCACCGCGTTGCCCACAATCAGATCATCCACCCTGTTCGGCTCCAGCTGCGGGATGGTTTTGAGCAAACCCGTGATCACCTCCACGGCCAGATCGTCCGGCCGGTAAAAACGGAATCCGCCTTTCTTCGATTTCGTTACCGCTGTTCTGAATCCTGCTACTATATATGCGTCCTGCATGATTGGGTCCTTTTTTTGGTGTAATCAAATTTAAGGATTTTAGGCCTTATTTGATCTCGATGTTCAAATGTGCGGCGTTCACCCCGCCGAATATACCGTAACCGCCGGCCACATTGGTATGCACACGGTTTTGCTCCACCAGCAGGTTGCCTTCATTGGCGTTCTGCAGCTCGAGCGTTTTGAGATACTGCCAGCTGTGCCAGGTGAGGCCGGTCACTTCCAGCACCAGGAAATCGCCGGGCTGGCTGACCCGTTCGGTCTGCATCACGACGGCGATGTTGTGGCCGTCGAAACGCTCGTCCGGGATGAGGGTGCTTTCGAGGTAGTTGTTGGTGATCAGGTCGGTGAAGCTGTTATTGTAAGAGGGATCGAACCTGTAGCGCAGCCGTTTCACGGGCACTATCCGCCCCGCCGCGTTCATCTCCCCGGCGTACAGCCGGAAGCGGTAAAAATCCTTCCCCCGCACATCTTTCAGCGTAAACTTCACACGGTTGCCCTGGACCTGCGCGAACGGGTCGGCCAGCACGGGGCGGCGGGGCAATGTATCTGCCGCCCGCACGGTGTCAAGACCGTCTGCCGCCACCTGGATGGTGTAACGCAGCGCGGCGGACACCGGCTGCGTGGAAACGAAGTATCCCTTCCCGCCGATCTCCTGCCATTGCAACGGCACTTCCAGATCGCCGGCTTTCACGGTGACGCCGGCATCCCTGATGGCGGGAAAGCTGGTGGCGCCGGGCGGCTGCGAGCGCGTAACGCGGATGTACAGCACACTGTCGGGCTGCATCAGGCTGTTTACCACGATTTTATCGCCGTCGTACGGAATGGGTATATGCACACTCTTCTCGCAGGCCGCGAGCAACAAAATGGCGGATATGAATGCTGCTGTTTTTTTCATGACGAGATCCATTTTTCTTAAAATCTGATCGCATACGTAACGCTGGGCAGTATGGGCAGAATGCTCAGCATTGTGAGCTGGCGTTTGCCGTCGTCGTCGCGTTTATAGTAATAAAAAAACGGGTTCTTCTGGCTGTATGCGTTGTACAGGCTGATGTTGAGCGTGTAGCGCGTTTTTTTCCGCTGTTTCACATGCGTGGCGCCGATGTCGAGGCGGTGCACGTCCTGCATGCGCAGCATGTTGCGGTTACCCACGATGTCTATCTCATTGGGCCCGCCGGTACCACCGGGGGTGTGCGGCGAAGGATCGTCCTGCTGCTCGTAGCTGCCTACCGGAAGCGACAACGGCGCCCCGGTGGAATACTGCCATTGCGCGGACAATTCCCAGCGTTTGCCGAGGCGCTGCGTGAGCACCACTTCCACATCGTGCCGCCGGTCGTATTTGTAAGGGAATCGTTTCCCCTGGTTCACGGTCGGGAACTGCCGGTCGGCCCAGGCGAGCGTATAACCGATCCAGCCCCTGAAATCGCCTTTCTTTTTCTGCAACATCAGTTCACCGCCGTAGCTCCAGCCTTTGCCGGTCACCACGTTGCTTTCCCAGCTGGGTGTGGCGGATTGAAAATCGTTCGACAGCTCGTTGTATTCGATCACATTCCGCATTTCCTTGTAGTACCCTTCCACCGACATTTCGAACATGCCGCTCTGCGTGGTTTTGGCAAGGCCCAGCGCCACCTGGTTGGCGTGCATGGGCGGCACCTTGTCCGTAGCGGCCACCCACAGATCGGTGGGCATGTAGGTAGCGCTGTTGGTAAGCAGGTGCAGGTACTGCGTCATCACGGTATGCGACATCTTCAGCGCCCAGCGTTGCGGGAGCAGGAAACGAAAACCCATCCTCGGTTGCAGCGACGCGTACACCCTGCCGGGCACGATGAAAGAAGAGGCGTGCAGGCCGAGATTCAGGTGCACGGAGTTGCCGATCTTCCAGTCGTCTTCCGCATACAGGGCCAGTTCCAGCCCGCCGGACGTTTCATCGTTGTAAGCAGTATCAATCAGCTGCAGGTCGTCAGACATATTATTGAACCGGAGGATGCCGGGCTGGAAGATATTGTAGGTAGCCTGCAAACCGAAACGCACGGCGTGCTCGGGATTGGGGCGATAATCGAAATCGATTTTCCCGCCGGCGTTCTGCACCTTCGAAAAATAGCGGCCGTTCATGTTATCGGATTCCTTCACCAGCGGCGTATCGAGCGCCATGTATTTGTAGCGGTAGTCGGTGTTGAAATAGAACTGCGAATAATTGAGCGTGGTGTTGGAGAACAGCCGGGGACTGAAAATATGGTTCCAGCGGAGCGCATATGCCTGGTTGCCCCAGCCGAGGCGGAAACGCATTTCTTCGTGGTACCTTTTGGGCATGCCGTTGATGCTGTCGAAACGGTGGTTGCGGTCTACCGTCATATGGTCCTTGCCGCCGTAGGCGCTGAGGTAGATGCGGTCTTTCGGGGAAAAGATATGATTGATCTTCGCGTTGCCGTCGAAGAAATACAGCCAGAATTCGCCTTCCTCCCCGAGGTTGAACTGCTTGTGCGCAACGTCCTGCAATATCAGATCCGCATATGTGCGGCGGGCGGTGACGATGAAAGAGGTTTTGCCTTTATCGATGGGCCCTTCCACCATAAACTTCGACGCCAGCAGGCCGAGCGACACTTCGCCGTGGTATTCGTACATATCCCCGTCTTTCATCGAAATATCGACCACCGACGATAAACGGCCGCCATAGCGCGCGGGAAAAGCGCCTTTGTACAGTTCCACGTTCTTGACCATATCGGGATTGAACACGGAAAAAATACCGAACGCATGGGTGGCGTTGTACACGGGCGTACCATCGAGCAGGATGAGGTTCTGATCGGGGCTGCCGCCGCGCACATGAATACCGCTGGAGCCGTCCGCGCCGCCGCTCACACCGGGCATGGCCTGTATCGTGCGCAGCACGTCTGCTTCTCCGAGCATGCGGGGCATGGTTTTGGTCTGCGAAATGGCGAGGTTGAGCTTGCTCATCTGCGTCTGTTCCTGGAGCTTCGGCAGGTTGTCGGTCACCTCCACTTCCTGCAAGGTATTGGAGGGCGACAGTTTGATATTGACGAGGCGGTTCTCTTTGTCTTTCAGCTGCGCCGCGCCGGCGTTGTAACCGATGTACGATACGTTGAGGGTGCCGGTGTCCTTGGCGGTGGTGAGACTGAAAAAGCCGAATTGATTCGTGGTGGTGCCGGTGTGCAGGTGGGGCATGTACACGGTGGCGCCGATGAGTTTTTCTCCGGTGAGGGCGTCTTCCACAAAACCGTTGATGGTGCGGGTGCCGGCGTGTTTGAAGGCGAGCACCAGCTGGTCGCCGATGCGTTTATACTGGATGTTGCTGTCGTCGAAAAGCAGGTCGAGCACGCGGCGCAGGGGCATGTCTTTTACGTTGACGGACACGCGCCGGGTCATGCTCACCACGTCGCGACTATAGGAAAAGTGAATGCCGTATTCCTTTTCGATCAATTCGCAGGCAGCAGAGAGGGGTTGGTTGTTAAGCGACAGTGAAATCTTGGTGCGCCAGTTCCAGGCAAATACCTGCATCGGGATCAACGCGATGATCAAACCCAGCAGGAGCGTCCTCGCCAACGACATTCGTTAAATTTTTAGTTAGGTCCCTTATTTAATGGAAAACTGCTGCTGCCCGGTTTTTTCGGCCTGAGAATTGGTCATGTAGGTGATGGCGGCCATCACGTTTTCAATAGACTCATTTTCAAAGTTGGCAGTGATCTCCTTCTGTAAAAGTGCGCTGTCCGCCACTTTCACGTCCACATCGTACACTGCTTCCACGGCAGCCAGCACTTTGTGTAAAGGTACATTACGGAACACTAATTGTTTGCTGGACAAGTTGATTATATTTTCCGCGACTGAAAATCCGGTTTCCTTTACTTCCTGCCGCAGCACCATGCCGGGTGTGAGCACGGCGCTGTCGCCATGCCGGCGGTCTGTGACGAGTACTTTCCCGCTGTTCACGTGTACGGTAAGTCCGGTTTGAGGGCCGTAATCCACCGTAAACTCCGTTCCCAGCACTTTTATTTCAGTCTGATCTACTTCCACTACGAAAGGCGCTTCCGGGTCCTGCGCCACGGTAAAGATCGCTTTGCCCGTCAACCGTACGCGGCGCTCCTTCTTCCCGAAGCCGCCCGCCAGTTTGAGGTCTGCGTTGGGCTGCAGGGCCACCTGGCTGCCGTCTTTGAGCACGGCTTTCTGTCCGCCGGAAAACGCTGTTTCCTGTTGCGCCTGGCGGGGCCAGAGCCAGAACGCGGCGCCCACGGCCACCAGCAGAACGGCGGCTATGCGGAGCCAGGGAAAGGGACGGCGGATAGGTACTACATTCTCTTCCCCGCCGGCGGTGATGGTTGTTTTCAGGCGCTCCCAGCTGGCGCCCGTGTCGATGCCGGGATGGGCTGCGGCCGAAGCAGACGCTTCCAGCACCTGGCGGATCCCGTTCAGCACTTCTTCATTTACAGGCTGTTCCATGCGCCAGGCCTCCACCCATTGCCGTTCAACGGTATCCGCTTCATTCAGCAGATACTTGCATAGCAGGGAATATAATGCCTCATCTGGTTGCAAATTGCTCATGTACAGTTGTAATAGTTAATCAGTTTTCCGGATAGATGACGCCTGCCGTTAGCCGCTCCCCCTATCCGATATATCATAAAAACAGGTGCAGGTACTCTTTCAGCTCCTGGTGGAGTATTTTGAGCGCCTTACCCATCTGGTTCTCAACAGTTTTGACGGAAATATCCATCACCGCCGCTATTTCGGCATATTTCAGCTGCTGCCGGCGGCTCAGGAGAAATACCTCCCGGCAGCGCTCCGGCAGTTTGACGAGCGCCTGCTCCAGCCTTTTTTCGAGCTCTTTGGCCTGCAGCGAAAAATGCACTTCCACTTCCTGCATCTGCCCGAACGAGGTTTCTTTTTCGCTGCGCACGGATTGTTTGCGCCACTGGCTGATGGCGGTGTTGCGGATGGCCGTAAACAGATAGGAACGCTCCGAGCCGGTGATCTCGATGGTCGCCCGCTTTTCCCACAACTGGGCAAACACGAGCTGCACCACTTCTTCCGCATCGTAGGGGTCGCCGGTATAATGTACGGCGAAGGCGATGCAGTGCGGGTGGTGCTCTTTAAAAAGCCTTTCAAAAGTCCGGAGGTCCAGCATGTTACAACGGTGGCAAAATTAGGCGGCTATGGCTGATTAACCAAATAGGCCCTGATTTTATATCTTTGCCCCTAACATGTACGGTTTTATAAAGAAAATACTCTTCGGTTTCGCTCCTGAAACCATCCACCACGGTGTGATGCGGGGCTTAAAGATTGTAAACGCGCTGCCGTTCGGCAAAAACCTGCTCGACGCTTTCTGCCAGCCCAAAAATGCCGGCCTCGAGCGGACTTTATGGGGCCTTCGTTTCCCCAACCCCGTTGGCCTGGCGGCAGGATTCGACAAAGACGCAAAATACCTCGACGAACTGGCACATCTCGGTTTCGGGTTCGTGGAAATCGGCACCGTCACCCCGCTGCCCCAGCCCGGCAACGATCAGCCCAGGCTGTTCCGGCTGCCGGCGGACCAGGCCCTCATCAACCGGATGGGCTTCAACAACGAAGGCGCACGGGCGGCCGCCAAACGGCTGCAGAAACGCCGGACCAATATCATCATCGGCGGCAACATCGGCAAAAACAAAGTAACGCCCAACGAAGAGGCGATCAGCGACTATGAGAAGTGTTTCCATGCGCTGTTCGACGGGGTGGATTATTTCGTGGTGAACGTCAGCTCTCCCAATACCCCCAACCTGCGGGCGCTCCAGGAAAAAGAACCGCTCAAACAATTGCTGCATCACCTGCAAACGCTGAACATGCAGAAAAGCAGGCAGAAGCCCATCCTGCTGAAAATCGCGCCGGACCTGACGAACGAACAGCTCGACGATATCATTGAAATCGTAAAGGAAACCGGGCTGGCGGGCATCGTAGCCACCAACACCACCATCAGCCGGGCCAACCTGCAAACGCCGCAGGCGGAACTGGAACAGATCGGCGCCGGCGGTCTGAGCGGCTTGCCCGTCAAGGAAAGAGCCACCGAAGTGATCCGTTACATCCACCGGAAGTCGGGCGGCACCATTCCCATTATCGCCGTGGGCGGCATCTTTACCGCCGCCGACGCACAGGAAAAACTCGACGCGGGCGCATCGCTCGTTCAGGTATACACCGGATTCATTTATGAGGGGCCCGCTATTGTGAAGAAAATTTGCCAGGGATTATCTCAACACCAATAACATTATGCAAGAACTTCTGACCCTCGACTCGCTCATCAGCCTGCTGACGCTCACCCTCATGGAAGTGGTACTGGGCATCGACAACGTTATTTTCGTATCCATCGTGATGAACCGCCTGCCGGAGCACAAAAGGAACCAGGCGCGCCGCATCTGGATGTTCACCGGCATCGCCGTTCGAGTAATCCTGCTGCTGTGCATCGGTTACATCGTGAAAGCCGTGAACCCCCTGTTCCATATTTTTGATAAAGGCATCAGCCTCCGCGATCTCATCATGCTGGCCGGCGGCCTCTTCCTGCTGGTGAAAACCACGCTCGAGATCCACCACAAACTGGAAGGCGAGGAAGAAACGACGGTGAAGGGCGGCAAAGGCGGCGCTACCCTGATGAACGTGGTGGGACAGATCATCCTCATCGACATGGTGTTTTCCTTCGACAGTATCATCACGGCCGTGGGCCTCGCCAAACACGTGGAGATCATGATCGTGGCGGTGATCATCGCGATGGTCATCATGTTCGCTTTTGCGCCCCGCATCAGCAACTTCATCCACAAACACCCCACCCTGAAAATGCTGGCGCTGTCGTTCCTCATCATGGTAGGCGGCATCCTCATCATCGAAGGCTGGAACCCCACCGTGGTGCATGATTTCCACCTGAAGAACTACGTGTACTTCGCGATGGCGTTCTCCTTTGCGGTGGAACTGCTGAACATGCGGATGAGAAAGAAAACCGTTCCGCCGGTGGAACTGCGCGAACCGCAGATCAAACAGGAACCTTAATGCATGCTATAAAAAAGAAAAGGGGCTGTATCAAAATGTGATACAGCCCCTTTTTATATCTTTCCCTGACCACGCACGGCTCCCTGAAACCGGCATTTCAGCCAATCCTGCACGGGCGTCCGGATGTTCTCACTCCCTGTGCAGCACCTGAGAACCGCCTTCCGGACAAATTCATTTCAACCGGTTCACCGCCGCCATCAGCGTGCAGCCCACCATCCCGGCCGTTTCCGTACGCAACCGGGTATCCCCCAGCGACACGGGCACGAAGCCGTATTGCAGCGCCAGTTCTATCTCTGCGGGCGCGAAATCACCTTCGGGGCCGATGAGCAGCAGTGTGTTTTCTCCCGGCTTCATCACATCGAGCAGGTGCATTTTCCCATCGGGCAGGCAATGGGCGATGAAACGCTGCTCCGTGGCGGCCATCAGGCTTTCCAGCGGTGCAGGCTCGGACAGCAGGGGCAAATACCATTGCCGCGATTGCAGCATGGCCGATACCAGTATATTCTGCAGCCTTTCGGTTTTGAGTTTTTCTTTTTCGGTGCGCAGGGTGATGAGGGGCACGATCTGCTGCACCCCGATCTCCACCGCTTTTTCCAGGAACCACTCCATGCGGGCGGCGTTTTTGGTAAACGCGATGGCTATACGCAAATGCACGGCGGGCGCCGGCATCGCTACCTGCTCGGTGACCTGCACCACGCATTTTTTACGGTGATCGTCCGTGATCACGGCTTCGAAACGCGTACCGCGGCCATCGGCCAGCAGCACGGCGTCGCCCTTTTCTTTCCGCAACACCTGTATGCAGTATTTGGATGTGGGCTCATCCATGGTATAAAAGCCGGACTGTGCATCCCGGGCATAAAAAACCGGTAATTCCATCGTGTAAAATTATAGCTTTCATCCGTTCAACGGTGATTTTTCACAGGCCGGATGCCCTCGCATGAAAATATCCCGGTGAGAAAGAATGCCCCTACGCCCCGTTTTGCGGCTGCTTTTCGAGGCGGCGGGTAATGGACTGAAAACGGAAAAACAGCAGCACCGATGCGCCTAACAATCCCAGCAGCAGCCCATACCAGATGCCCTGCACGCCGAGGTTGAAATGGAAGCCCAGCAGGTAGCCCACGGGCAGGCCCATGCCCCAGTACGCCAGCAGGGTGATGATCGTGGGAATTTTCACGTCGCCCAATCCCCTGAGCACACCCAGCCCTACCACCTGTGTACCGTCGAACAACTGGAAGAACGCCGCAATGAGCAACAGGCCGGAGGCCACGCTGATCACCGCCGGGTCGTTGATATACATGGCGGGCAACAGGCGGTAGCCGGCCATGAACACGATGGCCGTGATACCCATCATCACCAGCACCATATGATAGCTGGCGATGGCGGAATGGCGCAGGTCGGTGAAGTTGCCGCGGCCGAGGTTGTTGCCGCTGCGGATGCCGGCTGCGGCTGCGATGCCGCTGGCCATCATGTACGTCATCGAAGCAAGACTGATGGCGATCTGGTGCGCGGCCAGTTCGGTAGCGCCTATCCAGCCCACCATCAGCGCCGCGCCGCTGAAAGCGCTCACTTCGAAAATATATTGCAGCGCCACCGGCGTGCCCAGTCCCGCTATTTTTTTCATCGTGGCCCGGTGAATATTGCGCAGGTTGAACGTTTGCAGGTATTCCTTGAAACGGGGCGACGTGAGCACATACCAGGCCATGGTGATGCCCATCAGCAACCGGTCTGTAAACGTGGCGATGCCCACGCCCGCAATGCCCATTTTGGGCATGCCGAAAAGGCCGTACACGAGCGTGATGCCGAGCAGGATGTTCAGCACGTTGCCCGCGATGCTGATGTTCATGGCCTGGCGCGTAAAGCCGAGCCCCTCCGCGAACTGTTTGAAGGTGAGGTACACCATCAGCGGCAGGAAAGAAAACGCGAGGTACTGCAGGAACAGTTTGGCCTGCACGGCCACGTCGGCCGGCTGGTTCATCCGTTCGAGATTATGGCCTACGGCCAGGATGGCGAAGAACAGCACGATGCCGGTGATGATGTTGATGATGAGGCTGTGCGACAGCAGGTAGCCGCAATTGCTGCGGTTGCCGCGGCCGTTTTCCTGCGCGATGAGCGGCGTAAGGCCGTACGACATGCCGATGCCCGTTACCATAAACACGGTAAAAATGCTGTTGCCCAGCGATACGGCCGCCAGGGGCACTTTGCCGGTATGGCCGATGATGATGCTGTCGCTCAGCCCCACCAGCGTGTGGCCGAGCTGCGAAATGACTACGGGGTAGGCGAGGTGAAAATTGTCCTGGTAATGCGCCTGGTACTTCCTGTATAACTGCTTCATGGTGTCCGTCCTGTTTCAAATAAAAAGCCGGCGTCCTGGTGTCGACGCCGGCTTTTCCGTTAATATATCGGGATGCTTCGCTGGTTAGAATGGAGCATCTCCGAATGCGTCGTCGTCAAAATTCATGTCGTTCATCTTCGAACCTTTCTGGATGAAGATCTTCGCTTCATCGTGCCCGCCGCCTCCGTGGCCTTTCATGCCCGCGAAGGGGCTGCTGGCGGGTTGCTGCGGGGGACCGTCTACGAAACCGTCGTCTTCGAAACGCTGGAACTCCAGTACTGCCCGGAGTTTTACGGTATCGAGCTGGCCGTTACGGTGTTTCGCGATACGTACGTGCGTTTCCCCTTTGTTGGACTCACCCATTTCGTTGGTGGTGATATCGTAGTATTCGGGGCGGTAAATGAACATAACCATGTCCGCATCCTGCTCGATGGCGCCCGATTCACGAAGGTCGCTCAGCTGGGGCATCTTGTTGCCGTCTTTCCTTTTCTCCACATCACGGCTCAACTGCGACAGGGCGATCACGGGAATGTGCAGCTCCTTGGCGAGCATCTTCAGGTCGCGGGAGATTTTACTGATCTCCTGTTCGCGGTTGGTATTCCGGCCGTCGTTGGAGCCGCTCATCAGCTGCAGGTAGTCGATGATGATCAGACCCACCCCGTGGTTGTGCACGAGACGCCGGGCTTTCGCACGCAGCTCGAAGATGTTCAGACCGGGGGTATCGTCGATAAAAATAGGCGCTTTCGCCAGCTTTTCGATACCATGGGTCATCAATTTCCGCATTTCATACTCCTCCAGTTTACCCCTGGTGATTTTTTCGAGTTTGATCTCGGACTCGGCGGAAAGGATACGCTGTACGATCTGTCCGCTCGACATCTCCAGCGAGAACACCGCCGCCCCTTTCGGGAACTTGGGGTGAAGCGCCGCGTTCCGCACGAGGTTCAGTGCGAAGGCGGTTTTACCTACCGCGGGACGGGCCGCGAGGATGATCAAATCCGATGGCTGCCAGCCGTAGGTGATTTTGTCGAGCGTGGGGAAGCCTGAAGGCACCCCGGTGATATCGTCGCCTTTATTCCGGAGGTCTTCGATACGTTTGATGGTATTAACCAGGATACGGTCGATGGAATCGTAGTTTTTGCGGAGGTGGTTGTTGGTCACCTCGAACAGTTTCGACTCCGCGGCGTCGAGCAGGTCGAACACGTCGGCCGTATCTTCGTACGCTTCACTGATGATTTCACCCGAAATCCGGATCAGCTCGCGCTGGATGAATTTCTGGAGCACGATACGGGCGTGCGCTTCGATATTGGCAGAGGACACCACCATGTTGGTGAGGCGGCTGATGAAGAAGGGGCCGCCCACGGCTTCCAGTTCAGCGGTGGATTTCAGTTCTTCCACAACGGTGAGGATATCGACCGGCATGGATTTGGCGGCCAGCCGCTGCATGGCGGCGAACACTTTCTGGTGCGCCTCTACGTAAAAACATTCTGCCTTGAGGATCTCGATGACCGTGTCAAATGCGCCTTTTTCCAGCATCAGTGCGCCCAGCACCGCCTCCTCCAGTTCTTTCGCCTGGGGGGGAACCTTGCCATACACCATCGTGGAAATGTCGATACCCGGCTTGCGACGCGCGTTACGGTCTTTCTTAAGATTGAGATCCATTTATGTTAATTAGTTAAGTAAGGTTAAAAAAATGGTTACCGAAGATTCCTTAGACTCTAACAGGTTTTACAACTTTCTTTGCATTCCATTGCAGGCATCAACTTTAACAAATTGTAAATTTTTTTAAGCCGGGAAAACTAAGGTAACGGCATTTTTCCAATATAACCCTGATTCTCCGGAACTATATTTATTCGTCAGTAACGCACAGGTTATGCTAACACCTATACCGGGTTATCCACCGTTTTGAGGGAGGTTATCCACCAAAACCGGGAAAAATCCCTAGCAAAGTTCCGATTATTCACACTTCCTGTGCAAAAAGATTTTCCACATTTTTCTTGCGGAAATTTCCCCCGTTCCGTACAGCAGAAGTTGTTAACTTTACGCGGCGCCGCCACGGCTGCACGAGGGGTGCAAATGTGACGGAAATAATTGATTTTCACAAAATTAAAACGGTACCCCTGGTACCGAAGGAATAACAGATGACAATTTCGTATAACTGGTTATGTGACTATTTGCCGGTAAAACCCAGCCCGGAGGAACTTTCTGTGATATTGACGGCCATCGGCCTGGAAGTAGAGAGCCTGGAACGGTTTGAAAGCGTGAAAGGAAGCCTCGAAGGCCTCGTGATCGGCGAGGTGCTGAGCGTGGAACAACACCCCAATGCAGACAAGCTGCGATTAACTAAAGTAAACATCGGCAACGGGGAACCGCTGAGCATCGTATGCGGCGCTCCCAACGTGGCCGCCGGCCAGAAAGTAGTGGTCGCTCCCATCGGCGCCACCATCTACCCCGTTTCCGGCGAGCCCCTGACCATGAAAAAAGCGAAGATCCGCGGGGAAGAAAGCTTCGGGATGATCTGCGCGGAAGACGAGATCGGCCTCGGCAGCGGTCACGACGGCATCCTGGTGCTCGACGCCGCCCTGCAACCCGGCCTCGCCGCCAGGGATTTGTTCAAACCGGCACAGGACTGGGTATACGAAATCGGCCTCACGCCCAACCATATGGACGCCATGAGCCACATCGGCGTGGCCCGCGACGTGTGCGCCTACCTCAACAACCGCGAAAAAACTCAGGCTTACCATGTGCGCAAACCCGGCCTCAACACTACCTGCGCGGCCGACCAGCCTTTACAGATAGCCGTGGAGGTGAAAAACACCGAAGCCTGCCCCCGCTACTGCGGCCAAAGCATTACCGGCGTCAAAATAGGGCCCTCCCCGTTATGGATGCAGCACCGCCTGCAGGCCATCGGCGTACGGCCCATCAATAATATCGTGGATATCACCAACTACGTGCTGCACGAAACCGGCCAGCCGCTGCATGCGTTCGACGCGGACCAGATCAAAGGCGGCAAGGTGATCGTGCAGAACCTGCCCGCCGGCACCGTGTTCGTTTCCCTTGATGGCAAGGAACGCAAGCTGGACGAAGGCGACCTGATGATCTGCGACGGAGAGAACAACGGCATGTGTATCGCCGGGGTGTTCGGCGGCCTCAATTCCGGCGTGAAAGACAGCACCACCAGCATTTTCCTGGAAAGCGCCTATTTCAGTGCGGCCGGTATCCGAAAAACGTCCATGCGCCACGGCCTTCGTACAGACGCCGCCGTGCGTTTCGAAAAGGGGCTCGACGTGAGCCTGGCGCCTTTCGCGCTCGAGCGCGCCGTAGCCCTCATCGGCGAAATCGCACACGGACTGCCCGCTTCCGGGGTGACGGACGTATATCCCAAACCCGTCGAAAGCCCGTCCATTTCCGTGACCTACGCTTACATCAACCGCCTCAGCGGTCATCAATACGCCCCGGAACAGGTGAAAAACATCCTGCACAGCCTGGGCTTCACCATTCATGCGGAAACAGCGGCCGACCTGAAAGTCAGCCCCCCGCTCTACAAACCCGACATCACCATTCCCGCCGACATCGTGGAGGAAGTGATGCGCATCGACGGCCTCGACAATATCCCCATCCCCGAGTTCGTGCGCATGGTACCTTCGCGCCAGGCACAACCGGACAAAGAAAGGGTGAAGGAAAAAATCGCCGATTACCTCGCCGCCAACGGCTTCTCCGAGATATTCACCAACTCCATCACCAACAGCCAGTACTACCAGCACCTCGATGCGGACAGCCTGGTGAAGATGCTGAACAGCCTGAGCGCGGACCTCGACGTGATGCGCCCTTCCATGCTCGAATCGGGCCTGGAGCGGATCGCGTACAACCTGAACCGCCGCAACGACGACCTGCTGTTTTTCGAATTCGGTAAAACCTATTCCCGCGAGGCGACCGGCCAGTATCCCGAAGCGGCCCACCTGAGCCTGTACCTCACCGGCCAGAAATTGCCGGAAAACTGGGTACATCCGCCACAACCCGTGGATTTTTATTATCTTAAAAGCTATATCGGCAATATCCTGCAGCAGCTGGCCCTGCCCGCTCCGCAAATGACGGCCGCCAACGTGCATGGTTTGCAGCCTGCATTCGAAGTGACCGTGAACGGGAAAGTAGTGGCGGTACTGGGCGGCGTGGCCCCGCAGAAGCTGAAGGCCTTCGATATCAAACAGCCCGTATGGTATGCCGACTTTTACTGGGATGTGGTGCTGGAGCAGCTGCAAACGAAGGATACCTTCTTTGAAGAGATCCCGAAATTCCCGGCCGTGCGGAGAGATCTGGCGCTGGTGCTGGACAAACAGGTGACGTTCGCCGCCGTGGAGACCGCCGCCCGTTCCGTGAAAACGAACCTTTTGCAACATATCAACCTGTTCGACGTTTTCGAGAGTGAAAAACTCGGCGCAGGGAAAAAATCATATGCTGTCAGCTTTACTTTCCAGGACCGGCAGAAAACGCTGACCGACCAGGAAACGGACGCGCTGATGAGCAAATTCGTCAAAGCTTTCGAAACGCAATTACAGGCGGAGATCCGCAAATAATGGCACTGGAACAATACATACAACGCATTGAAGACAAGCTGCAGCAGCTGATCAAAAAACTCCAGCAGTCGCAGGCCGACAACGCCATGCTGCGCGAGCAGGTGCTGGAGCACCAGGAAGCGCTGCGCCGGCAGGAGGCCACCATCCTTTCGCTCGACGAAAAGCTGAAACTGGCCAGGATTGCCACCGTTACGCAGGGCAATGGCCTGAACGAGGAAGAAGATGCGTTCCGGAAAGAAGTACGGGGAAAGATCAACGATTACATCCGGGAAATAGACCGGTGCATTGCATTGCTGAACTCGTAGGGAAACGGCCGCCGCTTGCAATGGGGAAACGGCGGTGTATGGAACGGGGCTCCAGTCCGGGAAACGGGAATGTGTGGCGCGGACATCCGGTAAAGCGACAGACCAGGGCGTATCCCGCTATCATTCCTCTTTTAGTAAGCGCATTTTTCAATAACGTGTTACGATGGCTCCCAGGTCGCGCTGGTGT
This sequence comes from Chitinophaga lutea, assembly GCF_003813775.1. Taxonomy (NCBI): domain Bacteria; kingdom Pseudomonadati; phylum Bacteroidota; class Chitinophagia; order Chitinophagales; family Chitinophagaceae; genus Chitinophaga; species Chitinophaga lutea. The sequence continues at coordinate 1,274,462 of NZ_RPDH01000001.1, forward strand.
ACCCTACCATCATCCCCCTTTTAGTAACTACATTTTTCAATACGAATGATACTTACCTCCTTCATCAGGTCATGCCTGGGGTTAAGGAGGTAATTTTTTTGCCCCGGCCAGTAGAGGGAAGGGAATCCCAGGAGCAGCGCCCCGGCGGCGCGGAGTACGGCGGAGCCCAGGTCGAGGCAGGCTTTGGGGCGCGGTTCGTTCCGCCATCCCGGCGGGAGGCTGTTTTCTTCGAACAGCAGGCAGCTTCCGTCCGGCACGTCCAGTACGGAAATCACCATGGTCGGCGGGAGTTTGCCCGTGGTGGTGTAGATGTTGCTTTCGAGTATGCAGAGGGGCCAGGAATCGAACACGTAGATGCAATGATCGTCCGCGTAGTTCCAGCGGCCGTTTTCCATATCGGCGCCTTTGAGGTCGTAAGCGTCTTCCCGGTGCCCCAGTTTGAATAATTCCATTTCAGCTGTTTTTCATCGTGCCAATGCTATCACACCCCTTTCCTGACTTTGCGGATGAGGCTTCTCACTTCGAGCAGACCGGGATGGGTCTCGATCACTTCCAGCGGCATGCGGCCGCCGAGCGCGCGGTTGGGGCTTTTCATCCAGGTGTGGAACAGGTCCTTGTCGCCGAAAACGGCGTACCCGTAACTGTATAGCTCAACGAGCGCCATGATGCGGTCGCTCACGATCATGCTGAACGTTTCTTTCCCTTTTTTCAGATGCAGGGTGCGGTCGGTAACCGCCAGCAGATCGCTGAGCGTGTTGTAATCGAACTCGAAAACCTCCTTGATGGCCGCGAGTTGTTCCTTGGAAATGCCGCGCTTTACGATTTTCTCTTTTTCTGTAAACATAATTGTTTGCAGACCCAGGATCGACTCAAAACTGTCCAGCAAATCCCCGCCGCCTTTTTTTACGAAGCTTTTTTCCCTTTCTTCCTTTCCGGATTTGCCTTTTACAGGCGAAGCATTCATGCCATGATTGTTTTAGGTGAACAAATTCGGTACGCGGCGGAGATATTTCCCTGTCGCGCGCCATTTTGCACGGATACGTGCAAAACATTTGTCCAAACTAGTGAAATGTTTCATGAATTTTACTGAAGCTATTCCCATGTGGGGAGAAAAATATCAGCCAGCAGCCTGCATTTCAGGCTGTGCCTGCAAAAGAAAATAACTCCGGGAAACGGACTTTTTATGAAAAATCCCGGGGAAACGCGCCATCTGATTCATTTTACTACATTTGTAGCCATCACACTTATCCACGTATAACCAAACACAATGGAAACACTCATACCTGTCAATATTGTAGTGGCCGACCGTACGTACCGGATAAAAATCCGGACGGAGGAGGAGGAAGACGTGCGCCGCGTTATGAAGGAGGTGAACGAAAAGATCATCGAATTCAAGGCGGCGTATGCCGGCAAAGACATCCAGGACTACATTGCCATGGCCCTCATCATGTACGCCACTCACCCCGCCACGAGCGGCGGGAAAGCCCAGGCCGGCGTGGCCCCTTTTTTACTGGAAAAACTGCAACACCTTGACAATCTGCTGGATGAGCATTTGAAATAACTGCCCGTGCTGCATTTTTAATCCCTAATTAACTCATTATCACATCGTCCCTGTGCTTTGGTGCTATTTTTTTGTTATTTTCGCGGGTCTGTTCCCGCCTGTTCGCCAAAAATGGGCCGGGGATGCATTTATAAATACTTTTTAAACTTATTGAAATATGACAGATCCTTTAATGATCATAGTGGCCGGGGTCGTTGCGCTGGCTTTAGGTATACTGCTCGGAAAACTAATTTTTGCTAAAAACACCCAAATAAAGATTCAGGAAGCGGAAGAACAGGCGAAACGCATTATCGCGGAAGGCCAGTTATCAGCCGAAAACCTGAAAAAAGACAGATTACTGGAAGCCAAAGAGAAATACCTGCAACTGAAGAGCGAGCACGAAAAAGAAGTGATGCAGCGTAACCAGAAAATCTCCGAGTCCGAAAACCGCATCAAGCAGAAAGAGCACACCCTCAACCAGAAAACCGAACAACTGCAGAAACAGGCTGCCGAAAACGAGGCGATCAAGGAAAACCTCGGCCGGCAGATCGAACTGGTCAACATCAAACGCTCCGAGCTGGAAAAACACCAGGAAGAGCATATCCGCCGCCTCGAAAAAGTAGCGGCCCTCACGGCTGAAGAAGCCCGTCACCAGCTCGTCGAAAGCCTGAAGGAAGAGGCCCGCACCCAGGCCCTCAGCCACATCCAGGAAATCATCGAAGACGCGAAGATCAAAGCGAACAAAGAAGCCAAGAAAATCATCATACAGTCCATTCAGCGCACCGCCGCCGAACAGACCATCGAGAACGCCATCACCGTGTTCAACCTGGAAAGCGACGAAATCAAAGGCCAGATCATCGGCCGTGAAGGCCGTAACATCCGCGCCATCGAAGCCGCTACCGGCGTTGACCTGATCGTGGACGATACCCCCGAGGCCATCGTACTGTCTTCATTCGACCCGCTGCGCCGCGAAATCGCCCGCCTGAGCCTGCAACGCCTGGTACAGGACGGCCGTATCCACCCCGCCCGTATCGAGGAAGTAGTGGAAAAAACCAAACGCCAGCTCGAAGAGCAGGTGATGGAAATCGGCGAACGTACCGTGATCGAGCTCGGCATCCACGGCCTGCATAAGGAACTGGTGCGGATGGTCGGTAAAATGCGTTTCCGCTCCTCTTACGGCCAGAACCTGCTGATGCACTCCAAAGAAACCGCTAATCTCTGCGCCGTGATGGCCGCCGAACTGGGCCTCAATCCCAAACTGGCCAAACGCGCCGGCCTGCTGCACGACATTGGTAAAGTGCCCGACGAAGAATCCGAACTGAGCCACGCCCTCCTCGGCGCGAAACTGGCGGAAAAATACGGTGAGCACCCGGCCATCGTCAACGCGATCGGCGCCCACCACGATGAAATGGAAATGGCTTACGTGATTTCCCCCATCGTACAGGCCTGCGACGCCATCAGCGGCGCCCGCCCCGGCGCCCGCCGCGAAATCATGCAGAGCTACCTGCAAAGGATCAAAGACCTCGAAAATCTCGCCATGGCTTACGACGGCGTGGAAAAGGCATACGCCATCCAGGCCGGCCGCGAACTGCGCGTGATCGTGGAAAGCGAAAAAGTATCCGACAACGATGCGGACCGCCTGAGCTTCGAGATCGCCAATAAAATCCAGAACGACATGCAATACCCCGGCCAGATCAAAGTAACGGTTATCCGTGAACGCAGGGCCGTGAACGTAGCACGCTAGTCCGTCACATATTTTCAAAAGGCGCACCCTCCCAGGTGCGCCTTTTTTTGTCATCTCGTGCCGCCGTTCAGCCCTCCTTTATTGCATCTGAACGCAGGATTAGGTATCTTACCCCCTATCAAAAAAACTACGGTTGTATGAAAAAGAGATTCATGACGCTGGCGGTGCTGGGCCTGCTCTCCATCAGCACTGCCTTCGCGCAGAAAACACAAAAGCTGTTCAACGGTAAAAACCTCGACGGCTGGAAAATACACGGCACGGAAAAGTGGTATGTGGAAAAAGGAGAACTGGTATGTGAAAGCGGCCCGGACAAAGAGTACGGCTACCTCGCTACCGACAAAACGTTCAAGGATTTTGAACTGACCGTACAATTCAAACAGGAAGCCAACGGCAACAGCGGCGTGTTTTTCCACTCCTCCCTGGAAGGCACCAAAATCTCCGGCTGGCAGGCAGAAGTAGCGCCTCCCGGCAGCAACACCGGCGGCATTTACGAGTCGTACGGCCGCGGCTGGCTCATCAAGCCGGCAGCTGAAAAAGACAAAAACCTGAAAATGGGCGAGTGGAACACCATGAAAGTGGTGGTGAAAGGCAACAACGTCACCACTTACCTCAACGGCGTGGAAATGATCACCCTCGACGACGAGAAGATCGGTGCAAAAGGCGGCCAGATCGCCCTGCAAATCCACTCCGGCGGCGGCATCAAAGTGCGCTGGAAAAACATTACCGTGAAAGAACTGAAGTCTTAATTCCATTTTTCACGGCATTTAAAAAATGCGGCTGCGCCATGGGTGCGGCCGCTTTTTTATTTTAAACCCTTATCTTGTTTTTATTCTTAACCCACAATAAAAATGACCTATGAAATGGATTCCATTTTTCTGCCTGGCGCTAACCGCCGCATGTTCCATTAATACTGTACACGGCCAGTTAACCGAAGCCCAGGTTACCAAAGCCGGCGCTTATCACGATGTGGCCAGTGGTGACTTTAACTCGTCAGCATTAACAGCCCGTTCCTTTGTAGGCTCCGTAGGCTTTGATCCGTATGTTCCCAACGCTCCGCTTAACAGCATGTGGTGGAACGTTATTAACATCCGTCACAGGAACGGCGAAGGAGACGGTAATAACTGGGGCGGGCAAATCACTTTCGGGATGACTGCACATATCAACAGGATGTTCTTCCGGTCTCATTACAACGGCGCGTGGCAGAACTGGCAGGAGATATTCCATACCGGCGCTCCCCGGATACTGGTCAACAACCCTGTCGACGATGGCACCTCCACGCTTCTTGTAAACGGTTCAGCTAAGGTCAAAAGCGCTTCCGCTTCCCACCCGCTAATAGGAGGGCGAAACCCGCTATACCTGGATGCCTACCACTACGGCGGCAGTAACTCCAGCGCCATTGTATTTACCAAAGGCGAAACACCGGTCGCAGAGATTGCCACAGATTTAAATACCAATGGCGGTAAAGATATTTATATGATTGCAGGCCAGGGCCAGTCGAGCATCCTGCTGAATCCTTTCGCAGGAAACGGCAACATCGGCATCGGCACCACCAATCCGCAGTCAAAGCTGGCGGTAGCCGGCACCATCACCGCGCAGAGAGTAAAGGTCACCACCACCGGCTGGCCCGATTATGTTTTCCAACCCGGTTATACGCTGCCTTCTTTGCAGGAGGTAGAACAACATATAAAAACCCATCAGCGCCTGCCTGGAATCCCTTCCGCCGCCGAAGTAGAAAAAGAGGGGCAGGATGTAGGCGAGATGAATAAAAAGCTCCTGCAAAAGATTGAAGAGCTTACGCTGTACATGATAGACCTCCAGCAGCAGGTAAAATCACAGCAAAAGGAAATTACACAGCTAAAAGCCGGCCGACAACTCCCCTAAATGGATGTCGATAAGGTAACAAGCTGGTTTTCAACCTATGTATACCCTATGTGAAGCCTATGTCAACTGTTTACATAGGCTTCACATAGGCTTAAAAAAGGTTCTTCACTTTATAAACTATCTGCGATTGCCGCTGTTATATACTGTAAAACCTGTTTTATGGCAACATCCACCACCAACGTATTGCTGCACGGCGTGTATGGGAAAGTAGGGGGACTTTTTGTTGTGAGGCAGCGGAATGGCAAGGCCGTGATCTGCAAGCTGCCAAAGCCTTACGAGAAGCCGCCAACCAAAGGACAGCTGCAGAACCGCGAACGGTTCAGGAAAGCAAATGAGTTTGCTAAAACGGCCATTCTGGACCCGGAAAAGAAAAAGTATTACGCGGCTAAAGCAAAGCCGGGGCAGTCGGCTTACAATGCGGCGTTTAAGGATGCGTTCCACGGCGAGGGCATTCCGGACATCGGGCTGTCTGTCGACCAGCAGACGGTCACCGTGCAGGTGACCAAAAAGATGCGCCGGCCGCGGGGTGGCGGACTGCTGTCCGTTAAACCGGCCCGGGCCCGTCTGCAACGGGTCACCATTTACCTGGTTCACCGTTCCGGGTACGAGGAAGAGAAAGGGTATGCTGTGTTTTCAGAAAAAAGCCAGGCGTGGGCGTATACATTCCGCGGCAAAATAGGTGCGCAAAACATGCTGCGCATTACGACGGAAGACTGGATGGGGAATGTCAGCAGCCGCGTGTTTATACGAAAGGAATCCGGAAAGGTGGCTTATGTGGAGCGTGCATTAAATGAGTGAAACGATGGGCTACGCGCCTAAAGTTTGTATTTCCTTCATCATTTCCAGCAAGGGAATAAGAATTGTATTTCTTGAAAGCAGATAAAGATCAGTACCAGACTAAACGATAACACATTCGGGACATTGATATCTCCGTGTCAGATGAATTCCTGATTTGCATAACTTACGATGGATACCATGTTAACACAGCCAAGGCTTCCTTTTTTTCTCCACCCGGCATCAAAAACCAGTTAGTTGTTAGATTTAAACTTAAAAAGCTTTTCCCAGTAAGATACCATTCATAAAAACTCAGGGTTTCCAAACATCTCAAACAGTCATCTTCAACATCATCGCTTGCGGAAGCCCCACCTGCGATATAAAAGCATCCTAAAGACGCAACCATGTTGCGAAGGATACCGGCCTTATAGTAACAAACAATCTGCATTGCGTTGATTTTGCCTTCCTCATTGACTTTAATGAAAAAACCTGCCACTTTTAAATGAAACACAGAATCATGGCGTGCTCCTGCCGGCAAGTAGTAATTCACACTTTTATCATATGCAATTGATTTCAGCTTCGCATTATCCGGTTGAATTTCTATTTGCCTTGCATGCTGAATTGAATCTATCGATTGTCCAAGCTCAATACCCTGAAAAGCCCTTTTAAAAAGTTCTGATTGTTGCGCAAATGCAACATCGGAAACAAAAAAGCTCCCTAAAACAACCCAAAAATTAAAAAAAACCGCTTTCATCTATATTCAGGAATAAGGCGTCAAAAAAATCATACCTCTTTATGGTAATATCATCAACTGCTATATCTTGTACGGGAACATGCAAATACTCAATTGGAAACGGTGCGAATCGGAATTTCGAAATAGCCAGTTCAGATAACGCGCGTGCATCGGATTTCATTTCGGCCATTTCATTTATTTCATGATATATGTTCATACGCTGAAACGAAATGTTTCCAGGTTCTATTTCAAACTTCCTGTATTCAGCTTTGCAGATATGAAAATACGGTACAATGATACTAACGAACAGGTGAAGTACTTTGACATCCTCGTTTTTATCCATACATAAGGTAAGATGGAAACACCTGTCCCTCAAAAATAATCGTGTAGGATCTTTCACCACGTATCCGGGGAATGTGTCTTTTACCATTTTTCGGAATGCATTCCACTGAGCAGAGTGCTCCTGGTGGTACTGACAAAGTTGACCCAAACTTTTCACTTCTGCAGTTTCCGCATACTTCATCTCATTAATGAGCGGCAATCGTGGAAAATATCGATGTATATTTTCCAACAGAAACATTGACAACATATCCTCTTCCATAAAATCAAATTTAAAAAATACCTGGAACTTTATACAAGTTCCAGGTATTAACCCGTTATTACTTCATTTTTTAATTACACCCACTTCCAAAAAGGTCGCTAATAAACGGAATTTTGTACTCTGCTGCGTTAACCGGACGGAAAATAGTCGTGTTACTACCAGTAAAGTCGGCCCTTCCACCACCGGCTGACACCATATTACTTTTAATGTACTCAATAAACTTGGCTTGCAGTTGGCCGGGCAATACTGTAAGGTTATTTTTATACTCTCTTATCACCCTGTCGCTAGCGTCATTGACCGCTTGAGCTGAAAGCTCAGCAGCTTTCCCTGGCGAAATATGTTCGTCGCTCCAGCCGCGAATACGCATACCGAAATACATGGGGCTGTCAATTTTTACGGGTATCCTATTTTTAACCTCCATTGTATTTAAGTCAATTAGCACCACGGTAAACCGCAAATTGGTAACCGCGCATTCCTGCCAACCACCGCCAAATCCTTCGGGGTCAACTTTAACAATCTCAACAAAGTTAAAACTGGAACACTTTAACCCCCCTCCGGGTCCAGCCGTTACTGTAGTTGGATTTTTATTATACTCTGTACTTGGACTGCTGCTGCCACCAGCGCCATTCCCTCCAACTGGGAAAGGTTGTGTCGGCGGATTAATTCCGGTGCTTATAGGCGGAAATATCCACCATGGCATCGGTGGAGGTTCGGGAGCTGGTGCAATTATCTCAACCCCTGTAATGATGTAACCGCTTGAATTATCTCCATCAATCTCTATTCCGCCTGTCCTCATCGTGGAAGATACGGCAGTGAGGGTACTGGCACCGCCAGAAGGCACCATTTCATATTTAACCTGCCCATTCACCATTTGCCTTCCTCTAACAAAACGGTTGCTTGAGTTATAAATGAGAATAAGCCCTGTAAAATCATTATTATCTACATAAAATCGCAGACTTTGATCCTGCACTCCTTTCTGTTGGATTTTGGCCCGTAAGTAGTTCGGATCGAGCCGGACTTCCATCACAAATGACCTTGTGGAATTGTCAGCTTCTTTTTGAAACAGAACGTCGCGGAATCCGTATCCAGATACCGCATATTCCTCAATTGGCACCTTGAGAATGCCCATACCGTTTCCCAGGTCCACTGAAAAAGAACGATTAAAATCCGGAATGCCGGCATAGGTGTCTGAACTAGTTGCCAACGCCAGAACCTCCGAGCCCTTGGCATTGGCTTTCGACGATAACATGTTCGCGTACCAGGACTTGGCCTCTTTGACCGAAATGACTGATAAACTTTGATTCTGAACTTGAGATTGCTTTACATTCTGCTCGCTACCTTTTCTGCAGGCAAAAAAAACTAGAAACCCCGCAGATAACAGGAGAGCAAATAAAAGGGATCTTTTTAGCATTGATAAGCTGGTTTAAATGGATTCTCTAATAATGAGATTTTTGATTACTGGGTTAAATTTTAATAACGGGTTAAATCAACGGCGCGAAAATACATTTCGAATGCCTTACCACCAAATTTGTTTTGCTCTGCGGAACGAAAAAGGCCTTCCTGTTCCTGGCGCGGAGACATCATCTAATTTATACAGGCGGGAAGAGAAAATATCTTTGAACTGGAGCTCTCCGTTCTGAGAACATCTTTTTTTTGTCAGAGGCCTCCATCTTTTATTATCAATATCCCATATTGACAACAAATATTCCCTTCCGGCAACCACGCGATTCCACTCATTGGGGCCAAACTTTTCAACATTCGCAACAGGAAATGAGATCTTCGTACCATTCATCACATCAAGGTTATTGACGCCTTTGAGAACAAAAGGATTTCCATACAATATCAATTCACCGCCACTAACAAAAGCAATATGATAAAGAATATCACAGCCCATATCGTGAAAAGTTGCGTATTGCCCATTCTTCAACCCGCTCCACTCTATCGGCGTCCATTCGCCGTTATTGTATACACAAATGTATGCTACCCTGCAATTGGTAAAGGCGGCATTGAGCTCAACACTCACATCCGATACCGATGTTCTATCAGAGGTAACGTCTAATAGATTGGTAATAGCAAATAACGGCGGTATATTCTCAGGAATCTCCCCTAATAGCCGCATTGAGTCTGCCGCGCTCGGAGAAACTGCATATGTTTTCCGAAATACTTTGGCAGCAATGCCCCTGAATCGATCTGGATCAGGAGGTGCCAGCTTTCCATTAGGAGCTAACAGAACTATTTCAGCGTGGCCGAAATCTGATTTTCCCCAAAATGGAGCGATTTCTATGGCCGCGGGAATTCCAACGGCTCGAAGCGCCAACGCATGAAGATTGGCCACTTCTTCGCATCCACCTATTTTCAACTCTGCACATTGACCCACGGAAAGTGACGGTATCACTGGTTTGTAGTTCTTGTCATAACCAAACCAGGAGTTAAGATCTTCATTCAATAGACGATAGACGTCCATTGATGTTGCAGAATCCGGTAAATTCAGCAACGTGCTTTGGTAACGATTCAAAAAAAATGATCTCCAATCTTCCGACTGTTCGTTTCCAATTCGATGAGGCAGCACATAGTTCATGAATACTTCATCACTTAATTTCTTCGCCCAGGGAAATTGACGCCTTACAGAATAAGCCATTGAAATATTCTTTATAATACTCGATGCGCCCAGACTATCTACATCGTATTTTATTACTTTTACCGGGAAATATGCCTCATATTTTCCTATGAGGGAAGTAGATTTCTCTCTGAGCGCCTGAAGATACCCGGCATCCCTTCGGCACAAGGTATGCCCTAACGTATCCGAAAGTACTATATCTATCGTTGCATGGTTTTGTAGATGCGAAATTAGGTAGTAACACGCTTTCAATTCCTCCTTAGCCCCCTCTTTTCTAAAATGATCTATCGCAGCAATAAGTTCTTTCCGATTCCTGGACGCATCAAGTACTTTGCTAATCTCCGGAGGCAAGCGCCTGCAACTGACGCTGATTGCCATTGCAAAAAAAATAGCCACCAGCCCGGAAACAATATGTTTACTCCACTTCATTTGCAATGATTTTACGCATTTTGGTCTTCATGTCGTCGATGGACTTTGACGGCACCTTTGCACTCATGGAAAGAATTTTGTAAGCAAACTCTTTGGCGAGATCCCGCTGACCATTTGCTTGGTATAACATTGCCAGAAAATACTTTGGATAAAATCTTGAGGGAATCATGTAGTCTGCTTTCGTGTAACGGAATATTGCGCTATCCAGTTTACCGAGCTTCTCATACGCCTTGCCCAAATATAGATGAAGATCCGTGTGATTGAATTGCTCCGACGCTTTATCAAGAACTTCAATGCACTCCCGGTACCGCCCTACCTCAAATAGCTCGGCTCCATAGTTGTACAAAAATGTCCCCCGCGATTGCAGGAACGGGTAAAGATCTTGGTATTCTTTAAGTGCAGTTTCCTCGTTGGAAAGTATACTCATCGAAGCACTTTTCCATCTTACGTGCAGGCGAAATTGATTAATTGATGCAATTGTTCCCGACATACCTATCATAATCAGAAAAAATGATGCATATTTTCCCGAAATAACTGCCGAGAAGTAGCCCGCTCGAATAGGCTGCAACCCATTACTCAAAGAAGCCAGCAGCATCAAAAAAAATACCAGCAGGGGCGTAATATGCAGGGGGTATGAAAATGAACAGGCGACAAAAAACAAAAACAACATATCAAAGGAAACGCAAGAGCCGTTTTCAAGAAGCGACATTCCACCTTTAAATGCGAGATAAATTATCACTGCAAGCAAAAATAATCCAACTACACCGAATTCAACAGTCCAATGTAACGCTTCGTTGAAAGCTAATTGGTTATTGTCAGCATAGGTACCCGCTCTGGATATCCTTGCGGCATCATCACGAAAATAATGTTCCTGGTAATCAAGATATTGAACCTGATATTGTCCGGGCCCAACCCCAAAGACGGGATTATCTCTAAACATATCCATAGACACATTCCAAATCAATATACGCCCGTTGGCCGACCCCTGTTTTACAGTCAGGCCCGACAAGCAGGCTGACAAAGCAACGGCAAAGCCCATAAACAGGAAGTACAAGGTTTTCCCTGCACTGTTGCTGATCATTCGGGCAACGGGCAACAAAAGGCCGAAAGCGAGTATAAGCGTTGCTGTTCTGGAGCCGCTTTGAGCCACAATAATTAATATTGGACAGAACAGTAGTAGTGCCGCATTTGCTTTTGTTCTGTTACGAGGAAAATTCCGGATAATTGCGTCAATAAATATGGGACATGATAAGGCCAAGGCAATTGACAGCAAACCGGAATTCCCAATGGAGCCCCTAAGTGGAACATAAGGCGATGGTGTAGCGTGGACGGCACGAAACAACTCCGGAATACATGATAAAATGACAGTATATACAGACAACCCAACGATATATTGGATGTTATTTTGGCAAATCTTATAACATCTGGAAAAAATGTAAACACCCCCCAGTGCCAAAAAGACAAATAAATAATCGCTACTGCAAGGCATCCAGATATACCAACCCAAGAAATAGATACCGGCTACACCCACCGCGAGATCAAGCCAGGTTACATTCAACTTTATTCTTTTGGCTACCGAACTAATGAGAAAAAACGGTAAAATCGAAAAACCCAGGAAGACTAAATAAACGCTTGGCGTTGCTGGCCACCCGCTTACATTGGGAACAAATATTATTGCAGCTGCAATGAGTGGGTATAACATCAGCGGGCTAACTCCAATCTTTTTTGCTACTGAAGCACAAATCCTCATAAGTATTACCAAAAGATCCAAATATATTAAAAAAACAACTTCAAATCAATCCCGTATTTAGTAAGGCGAAGATTAGGTAAACCCATGCAGTCTCTTCCTTGCAAATCAAACACTAAATGTTCGATTTACAAGGATCGCAAAATTGTTTGTTCTGTTGGCGGCTTCGATGGCATAGCAGGAGCAAAAAAATCCCTGCAAGTATTTTGCAGGGATAAAATATCGATCGGAAATCAGCTTTTAGGTTCTTCGCCTTCCTCCTCATCTTCTTCATCGCTCAGGCGGTCGTCGGCATCTTCAATTTCAGCATCCGCATCGTCCGCTTTTTCTTCGTCATCTTCTTCGTATGCATCTTCCTTGAATTCGACAATCGTATTTTCCGGCTCCCCACCTTCTTCAACCGATCCATCTTCGTCGCCTTCTTCCCCCTCTTCATCTTCTTCTTCATTGCCTTCTTCTTCATCCTCATTCTCATCCTCGTCGTCGTCATCCTCTTCTTCGTCTTCATCCTCTTCTTCATCTTCCTCATCATCCTCTTCATCCTCATCCTCCTCTTCATCATCCCCTTCCTCACCTTTCTTTTCACCCGGTTCTTTCGCTTCTTCCTCCACCGAAGCCGCTATCTCTGTTGCTGCCTCCTCCGTTTCCTCCGCAGTTTCGCCCGCTTCCGCTTCGTGTTCTTCCGTCGGTTCTTCCGGCAGTGTATCGTCCATCACGATGGTAGTGGTTTCGGTCAGTTCGCCGTTTTCGGATACCACGAGGAAGCCATCTTCATCTTCGGCCACGGCCTCCGCGGGTTCGGTGGCTTCGAGTGTCAGCTGGGTGGGCGCCACGAAATCCTCTTCGAATACTTCTTTCAGTTTGGGAAGATCCGCCGGGGAGTTGAGGCCGAAATAATCCATGAATGCCTTGGAAGTGGAATATAGCAAGGGTTTGCCGGGCAGCTCCTCGCTGCGGCCGGAGATCACGATCAGTTCCTTTTCCAGCAGTTTGGTAATGGAATAATCGGTGCTTACGCCGCGGATATGTTCGATCTCGCCTTTTGAAATGGGCTGTTTATAGGCAATGATGGCAAGGGTTTCCAGCGCTGCGGTAGAGAGGCGTTTGAGGAACTTCTCACCGTTGAGCTGGGCCACCGTCTGGTAATAATCTTTTTTGGTCAGGAACTGGTAGCCGCCGCCGCTTTCGCGCACGCTGAAGGCATAAAATTCCGAGTTATATTTTTCCTGGATAGCCTCGATGGCGGCGTCTACCTGTTCGGCGGTGGCGCGGTCTTCAAGGAAAGCCAGGGCATTATTGAGCAGCTCGAGGATGTCGGCCGCCGGCAGCGGGCGGTCTGCGGCGAAGATCAATGCTTCCACATGCGGTATGAGCTGAGAAATTTCCATGGTCTTTCAATTTGTACGGCACACGGCCGAAAACAAAAATGTCAAAGGCCGAAAATAAGACCTTTGACATTCTTTTAGAAATATAAATATTCTGCTGTTGATTAGTTGTGAATAAGATCAACCCATCAGCGCTGCGGCGCCGCTCACGATCTCGGTCAGCTCGGTAGTGATGGCTGCCTGGCGGGCGCGGTTGTATTCGATCTTCAGGCTGCGCAGCAGTTCGCCGGCGTTTTCGGTGGCTTTATCCATAGCCGTCATACGGGCGCCGTGCTCGGAAGCATGACCGTCCAGTACGGCTTTGAAGAACTGTGTATTCAGGATTTTCGGCATCAGTTCGGCAATCAGGGTTGCTTTTTCCGGCTCGAAAATGAAATCCGCTTTCTGTTGTTTAACGCCTTCTTTCGGCTCTACTTTGCCGATGGGCAGGAACTGCTCCACTTTAAAGCGCTGGGTAGCGGCATTCTTGAACTCGCTGTACACGATGTCTACCGCGTCGTACTCACCTTTCACGAAACCATCCAGGGCCACCGCGGCGGCTTCTTTCACGTTTTCGAAAGTGAGGCGGGTAAACAGCTGCCAGAAGCGGTCGTTCACCTTGTAGCCGTTTTTGGAGAAATGTTCGTATGCTTTTTTACCGATGGGGAGTACTTCCACGTGGCCTTTCGCGAACTGCGCGGCGTACTTTTCACGGATGGTCTGTTTGGCCAGCTTAATCACGTTGGTGTTGTAAGCCCCGCACAATCCGCGGTCTGACGTGATGGCCACAATCAATACCTTTTCTACCTGGCGGTTGGCAGCCAGCGCCATGTCGATGTCGCCTTCGGAATTGCTCACGATGTTCTGCAGCATTTCCTGCAGTTTCTCGGCATAAGGGCGCATTTGAACGATGGCATCCTGTGCACGGCGCAGCTTCGCAGCACTTACCATTTTCATGGCTTTGGTGATCTGCTGGGTAGACTGGATGGATTTAATACGGTTACGAACTTCTTTAAGCTGTCCAGACATATATTATATATGATTTATATAAAAGAGGATTCCCCCTTCAATTTCGGCTGCAAAGGTAAGTAAAGGCGGTATAATTCGGAAATACCTGTCCGATATATTTCTCCTGATTCTGGTCAGGAATTCACAAAGTAACCGTAGTGCCCAGTACCTGCAGGAAAGCGGCCATCCACTGGGGGTGGGCGGGCCATGCGGGCGCGGTCACCAGGTTACCGTCGGTTACCGCCTCATATACGTTCACAGACTCATATGTGCCCCCGGCCATGGTCACCTCGGGCTCCACGGCGGGGTAAGCGGTGAGTTTCCGGCCCCTGACCACGTCGGCCGCCGTCAGTATCTGGATACCGTGGCAAATGGCCGCAATGGGCTTGCCTGCCCCCGCGAAGTGCTTCACCAGGTCGATCACCTTCCGGTTCAGCCGCAGGTATTCCGGGGCCCGGCCGCCGGCAATCACCAGGGCGTCGTATTCCGCGGGGTTAACGTCCGAAAAGGAGGCGTTCAGCACAAAAAGGTGGCCCCGCTTCTCGCTGTAAGTCTGGTCGCCCTCAAAATCATGAATGGCCGTGATGATCTTTTCGCCGGCCGCCTTGTCCGGGCAAACGGCATGCACATCGTGCCCGATCATCTGCAGCATCTGGAAAGGCACCATCGTTTCATAATCTTCCGCGTAATCGCCGGTCAGGAACACTATTTTTTTCTTTGCCATAGTGGAGAAATTTTAAAAGGTCAACTGATCTTATAAAGATATTTCTGCCAAAGCATACTACCAAAAGCAGATTTCGCTATCTTGGGTACCGGAAATCATGTGAGATAACTTTTTTGCAATCGTTTGCAAATATTGACAGGATTTATTTATCTTGGCTCCCGCCGAGGGCATTTTTATTCTGATAATGAGGGCCTTTGAGCGGCGCCACTACGGGCAGGGAGCGCCAACTAACGAGTCAACTAAAAAAACGAAGCAGCAAATTGCAAAAGAGCCCGCATTGCAAACAGCGGCTTTCTGATACAAACAAAGTTCCATGAAAAAGTATTTCCTTCTTGGCTGCGGATTAATCCTGATGACAGCCTCGCAGGCGCAGAACGGCAAATGGCAGAACCTGTTCAACGGTAAAGACCTCAAAGGCTGGAAACAGCTGAACGGTAAAGCCACCTATGAAGTGAAGAACGGGGAAATTATCGGCACCACGGTGATCGCCGAGCCGAATTCCTTTTTGGCCACTGAAAAGAACTACGGTGATTTTATTTTCGAGGTAGAATATAAGCTGGAGCGGGATTTCAACTCCGGCATCCAGTTCCGCAGCCAGAGCAAGCCGGATTTCAACAACGGCCGTGTGTTCGGTTACCAGATGGAGGTAGACCCTTCGCCCCGCCGCTGGAGCGGTGGCGTGTACGAAGAAGGGCGCCGCGGATGGCTCTATCCGCTCGACCTGAACCCCACCGCGCAGAACGCCTATAAAGCGAATGCCTGGAACAAATACCGGATCGAATGCCGCGGCCCCGAAATCCGCACGTTCATCAACGGCGTTCCGGCGGCGCACCTCATCGATCCCGAACTGCCCTCCGGCTTTATCGCCCTGCAGGTACACGGCATCGGTAAAAAACAGGAAGACGTGGGCAAAAAGATCCACTGGAGAAACATCCGCATCATCGAAAATCCGGCTGCTTCCCAGTACGCTCCGTACGACAGCATCTACGTGGTGAACAACATCCCGAACAATATCTCCGCGCAGGAAAAACAGAACGGGGTACGCCTCCTGTGGGACGGCGCCACCACCAACGGCTGGCGCGGCGCTTACAAACCGGCCTTCCCCGCGAAAGGCTGGGAAATCAAAGACGGCACCCTCAACGTGGCGCCCTCCGACGGTAAAGAATCCACCAACGGCGGCGACATCGTGACCACCGAAGAGTTTTCCGCTTTCGACCTGGAGTTTGACTTCAAACTCACCGAAGGCGCCAACAGCGGTGTGAAATATTTCGTAACGGAAAAAGAAGGCAACACGGGCTCCGCCATCGGCCTGGAATTCCAGGTGCTCGACGACGAAAAGCATCCCGATGCCAAACTGGGCGCGGCCGGCAACCGTAAAATCGGTTCGCTGTACGACCTGATCCCGGCTTACAAATTCGGCAATTCCCATAAAAAGGTGGGCGAATGGAACCACGGCCGCGTGGTGGTGTACCCGAACAACCGTGTGGAACACTGGCTGAACGGCCATCTTGTAGTGAGCTATGTAAGAGGCGACAATATTTTCAAGGCCCTGGTGGCCCGCAGCAAATATGAAAAGTTCGAGAACTTCGGTCTTGCCGAAAAAGGACGTATTTTGCTGCAAGACCACGGCGATGCCGTGAGCTACCGCAGTATAAAAATCAAAACGCTGAAATAAAGATTTTGAGATAGTCAGCGACTATTTCATTGTTCACTGTTTTTCAACCGACATCCCGACTCTTCGGGATGTCTTTTTTTTGCCGAACTTTGCCGTATGATCGATGCTTTGCGGAAAATATGCAGCAGCCTGCCGTCCGTGACGGAAGACGTGAAATGGGGAGCCGATCTCTGTTTCTGCGTGGGCGCCAAAATGTTCTGTGTGGTGGGCATGGAGCCGCCACATCATTTTTCGTTCAAATGCACGGAAGAAAATTTCGAGGAGCTGACGGAACGCGAGGGGATCATTCCTGCGCCATACATGGCGAAACATCACTGGGTGGCCATCCGCAAACCTTCCGCCCTGAAAAAAAGCGAGCTGGAAGCGCTGGTGAAAGAGTCGTACACACTGGTACGGAATAAATTACCGAAAAAAACACAGGCACAGCTGGGGTAAAAGAAACGGCTGCGATAAAAACGAAAGAGGCTGTATCGGACTTTGATACAGCCTCTTTCTTTATTCAAGCGCCTGGCAGGAACCGGTTATCCCTTCCTGTATTCTCCTGGCGTTTTTTATACGGCCTTTTTTGCGATCAGTATTTTGGTTGCCATCCCCGCTCGTACGTGCGCCCCCAGAATTTGGCGGCGTCTTTATTTTGCAGGATGTGCCCGTTTTTCGGATCGGTATGCAGTATAGCGCCCGCCCGGTGCGAAATATTCCCGAGCTGGCAGAGCAGCACGCTTTTATGCCCTTCTTCGATATCCGAATTGAGCTTCGCCTTCCCGCGGATGGCCTCCAGCCAGTTGCTGATATGCACCGCGTCGAGGAACTCGCCGGCGGGGCTCACCACGTTGGTGGCGTCCCGGTTTTCCCTGTTGTTCTGTTTCACTTCCTTGATCACCGCGCCCTTGTTGTCCACGATGCGGTAACTGTCGTTCCCATCGCAGTAAAGCGCCCCTTTTTCACCGAATACCGTAAAACCGCGGCCGCTGCCTTCCAGTTTGTAGGGATGGCAGCTACGGCCTTCCCATACGATGGCGCGGTTGCCTTCAAATTCGAAAGTGATCGCCTGCGTATCGGGCGTTACCCAGTCGTCGCCGCTGTGGGCGAAACGGCCGCCGGTAGATGTCACCTTCACGGGATAGTCCACGCCCATCAGCCAGCGCATACAGTCCACCTCATGTGTGCCGTTGTTGCAGGCCTCGCCGGTGCCCCACTCCCAGCGCCAGTGCCAGTCGTAGTGCACAATGTTATCTAGGAACGTGCTCCTGGGCGCGGGGCCCTGCCAGAGGTCCCAGTTGAGCGTGGAAGGCACCGCTATTTTTTTACCTGTGCCGATGGATTTGCGGTCGTTCACATACCAGCCGCGGGCATAGTACACCCGGCCGATCATTCCGTCTTCCCGCACATCCTTCACCGCCTGTATCATGTTCGGCCAGGAGCGGCGCTGGTTGCCCATCTGCACCTTGCGGCCGTGTTTACGCGCGGCGGCAACGAGCCATTCGCCTTCCTGGGGATTGTGGCTGAGGGGTTTCTCCACGTACACATCCTTACCGGCGGTGCAGGCCATGATGGCGGCCGGCGCATGCCAGTGGTCAGGTGCGGCGATCATCACCGCATCGAGGTCTTTCCGCTCCAGCATTTTGCGGACGTCTTTGATCACCTCCGGCTTGCGGGCCTGTGCGCTCACGGCTTTCAGGCCTTTCTGGATGGCGCCGTCTTCCACGTCGCAGATAAAACCCACTTCCACATCCGGGAGTTTGGAGGCCACCTGCGCCAGCCAGCTGCCGCGGGAGTTTACGCCCATCATACCGATGACGATTTTATTACTGGGGGCATGTTTCCCGAACACGGGAAAGTTGAGAATGGTTAAACCTGCCCCTACACCGGCTATGGTACCGGTTTTCAGGAAATCTCTGCGTTTCATGTTGAAATTGTTTTCAGTTTACGTGGAAGGGCGTTCAACCCCTGCCCCTGTTGGATACAACCGGTTGCAAATAAAAATAGGAAACCAATGCGATTATCGGTGTAAATAATGATGAGCGGAACGGCGCTGTTACAATGCCAGGTGATCGAGGATGATGTTATGCACATCGGTAGCCACCACGTTGCTTTTCACGGGTTGCGTGGTGATGAGCACGGGATGGTCTTTGGCGTTCTCCGCGATGCGGCCGTGAGATCCCCGGATGAGGGTGGCGTCCAGCGGGATCACATCCATCAGGTAACGGAAGCCCAGTTTCTTTTTGAGCACCTTCCCGATCACTTTCAGTTTCACCAGCGGGTCGGCGGGGTTGAGAAACATCTCCACGGGGTCGTAACCGGGCTTGCGGTGAATGTCTACGATGCGCGCGAAGTCGGGCGCTTTGGCATCGTCGAGCCAGTAATAATACGTGAACCAGCTTTCGGCGTCCGCTACCAGCACGAGGTCGCCGCTGCGCTCGTGGTGCAGGTGATGCGTGCGCTTGCCGTCGCGGTCGAGCACCAGTTCCACGCCGGGCACCTGTTCCATCAGTTCGCGCACCTGCCGGTAGCACGAGCGGTCGTTGATATATACATGAGCGAACTGGTGATCCGCCACCACGAAAGCCCTGGAAGCGCCCGCATCGAGCAGCTCGAGGCCGCGCTCCACGCGCACGGACAGCAGCCCTTTTTCGCGCAGCAGGCGGTTGAGGTGGATGGGACGGCTCACGTTGGTGATGCCATATTCGGATAATATGATGATTTCGCAACCCTGCTTTTCATAATGCTCTACGATCTGCCGGCAGAGCTTGTCGACCGCCTGCAGCTCGGGCGCTATTTTCGTGTAATCGTGTCCGTATTTCTGCAGGCAATAATCGAGGTGCGGCAGGTAGATCAGCGTCAGGTTCGGGTTATGCCATTTGTCTGTAAGGATGGACGCATCGGCGATCCACTGGGAAGAAACGATGTTGGCGCCGGGGCCCCAGAACTGGAAAAGCGGGAACTGCCCGAGCGCTTGCTGCAACTCATCGCGCAGCGATGCGGGATGCGAATAACAGTCGGGCATTTTGCGGCCGTCGGATAAATACTGCGGGCGCGGCGTTACGGAGAAGTCGGCGCTGGAGTACATGTTGTACCACCAGAACATTTTCGAACAGGTGAAACCGGGGTGCAGGCGCCGGGCTTGCTCCCACACTTTGTCGCCCTGCACGAGGTGATTGGATTGTTTCCAGAATTTGATCTCGGCATCCGTTCTGTCGTACCAGCCATTCCCCACAATCCCGTGCTCGCTGGGCCATTGCCCGGTGAGGTAGGTAGATTGCACGGCGGTGGTCACTGCCGGCAGCATCGGTGCAATGGTGGACTGATGGTGCTTTTTTGCAAATGCCGCCAGGAATGGTGTATGTTCGCCAACCAGCGTTGCAGAGAGGCCTACAACGTCTAATACCACAGTTTTTCTCATAGATATCGTTCTCCGTTTCTAATCCGCTTCAAAGCTACCCCGCTCTCAGGATAATTCCAACTGTTGCAGCACCCATTTCATTTCCCGGGCAATGGAAGCGCCCATTTCCTGCTTCAGGCCCTGGGGCAATACGTCCCAGGTGTAAGTTTCCACCTCGAGGTGCCGGGTGAACGGTTTGGCGGCCTGCCGCGCCAGCACGCGGCTGATATCGTCGCGGGTGGAACTCAGTACACCGAAATCCTTTACGAACACCGGTACGTGAAAATGCGCGCGCCATTCTTCCACGTCCATATTTTCCGCATCCGCCAGCGCTTCCGGCAGATCGGGGTAATGTATTTTTTTATCGTCGCTCCTGCGGGCGATCACCTGGTGCAGGTAGGTGGATTCGTTGAAATCCTTAAACGCGTCCACGATTTGCTGCCGGCCGCCGTCTTTCGGCAGCAAGGCTTTGAGGGCGGCGCTGATCTGTACCTTGCCGATGCGGAGGCCGAAATAATGCAGGCGCTCGAGCACCACCAGTGGGTCTTCATAACTCACCGCAAAATGGCATACATCGTAGCACAGCTGCACATGCTGTTTGATGGCGGCGATGGCCTCTTCTTCGCTCATCCCGAATTTCTCACCGAACATCATCACGCCTGCTGGCAGCAGGTGCTGGAAATACCAGTCGATATATTCTTTGGAATTTTCGAGCACGCCGTCCGGCTCCGGCTCCACATCGAGGTGGAGGAGCGGCCCGCCGTTGCGGTGTATGCTGATCAGCTGTTCCACTACGAGCAGCATGTTCAGCGTGGCGCTTTCCATCACGGCATTGTGTTCCTCCACGCAGCGGTGCCACAGTTTATACGACAGCGGGGAGGTGGAGATGCCGCCTTCCATGCCCGCCGGCAGCAAAGCCGCCAGGATGCGGAAGAGGCGGATGGTGTACGCCACCCGTTCGGCCGTGGCCCAGTCGGGCGTATGCACCTGGTCTTTTACGCGCTCGCCGTGAAAACCGCCGTACGGAAAACCGTTCATGGTAAACACGTAACAGTCGTTCGTTGTCAGCCAGTCCCTGAATTCTTCCAGCGCCGGCTCTTTCGACAGTTCGAGGCTGGCCAGGTTGCTGAGGCGCAGGCCGATGCCGAAAGGCGCGTCCGGCTGCACCTGCGCTTTGACGGCAGGGATGTATTTTTTTAATTGAGAAAAGTGTTCTCCCCAGTTTTCACCTGCGTGAATGTTGGAACAATACGAAAGGTGCCCGAATGGAGTGTACATGGCATATAGTTATTCAGATCAAGAGATGGGTATTACCATTTTTCGCGGAGCATGTTTACCGCTTTGCGCAGCAGCTCCAGGTCCATGGTATGCACTTCTTCCCCTTTACCGATGGCCCGCAGCAGCGAGATGGTGAGCCTGCCGCCGAGATGCTCGCGGAACTCTTCCATGCCGGCCACGATGGCCGATTCGCCGTCTTCTATTTCGAGGAGGGGATGGTACAGCGGCAGCCGCAGCGCTTTCAGCAGGTGAATGATGCGGTGCAGGGATTTTTCGTCGAGCATGCCCAACAGCCAGGAATACACGCTGTCGAGCGCGATGCCGATCGACACGGCCTCACCGTGCCGCAGTTCGAAGTCGGTCAGCTGCTCCAGCTTGTGCGCACTCCAGTGGCCGAAATCAAGGGGCCTCGAAGAGCCGCTTTCAAACGGATCGCCGGCCCCGCCGATGTGCGCCATGTGCAATTCGGCGCAGCGGTAAATGAGATATTGCAGGCTCTGCGGATCGGCTTCGGCCAGCAGATGGGCGTAAGTTTCCATCCACTCGAAAAAAGCCGCGTCTTTTATCAGCGCCACTTTCACCGCTTCGATCATGCCGGAGCGCCAGTCGCGCTCGTCCAGCGTATGCAGGAAATGCGCATCGTTGAACACTGCGGCCGGCGGTGCGAAAGTGCCGAGGAAATTCTTTTTGCCGTGGTAGTTGATGCCGTTTTTCACGCCCACGCCGGAATCGTTCTGCGACAGTACGGTGGTGGGTATGCGGATGTGTTTCACGCCGCGGTGACTGACTGCGGCCACATAACCAACGAGGTCGAGCACGGAGCCGCCGCCGATGCAGACGATGAACGAATGCCGGTCGATGCCATGCTGGTCTACCGCGTTCACGAGCCAGTAAAACAATTGCAGATCGTTCTTCGCCGCTTCGCCGCCGGGCACCACAATGATGTCCTGCACCAGCTCATAATTGTCGAGCCCGCTGCAATACGCCGTGATCTGGCTTTGCAGGTAGTCGTGGTGTTTGGTGACACCATCGTCCACGATAAACAATAACTTTTTGCGGGTCCCTTCCGTTGCACGGGCGTTCAGAAAGTCGGCGAAAATTGTATTGGCGGGATCGAATAATTTTTCGGTGAAAAAAACCCTGTATTCAAACTGAATATTGAATGATTGCTGAATGTATGACATAGCTATGCGCCCTACGCAGGTCCGTTGAATTTTAAAAAACGTTTAAAAGTACGAAAAAGGGTAATTAAAACACCCTTTTTTCTGACGGTCTGCGCGGGTGGCTCAGGTAACGGCGAAGGCCCTGGCCAGCAGGAAAGAAAGGGGTAACAGGGCCAGTACGATCAGCGGATAGGGGAAGATGGCGAATGCGGCTACCCATGCGGCGTTCATGGCGATCAGGCCGATGATGCCGCCCTTTACCGCCTTGCCGATATTGGGGCCGATGGGCTCGCGGATGGCCTTTAACAGCGGGCGCATGATGAGCCAGAGAAACACGAGGATGTAGGGGATGACATGCGGCAGTTTGTGATGCATGGCGGCTTCCACCAGGATGATCAGGCAAACCACGCCATACCCGGCGGCGGCTATCCAGAGGGTGCGTTTTTTACCGCCGTGCACTTCATCGCGACTGATCATGGTGATGGCGGCGATGTAAAGGATGGGCACGAAAGCGAGCCAGCCGTATTGGGGTATCGCTTGCGGGATGATGCTGATGCCCATGAGCAGGTTCAGCCCCCTGCACAGCCCCATGTTAATGGGCCCCAGCAGGGTATTGTGTTTGCCCCATTTGTCGTAAACGAGGGCGGTAACGGCGATGGCGACGGCAATGGCGCCCGGCCACTCTCCCACGCTGAATGCGGCCAGTATGCCCAGCAGCAGCAGGTAAATGCCCAGCACGGCGGCCTGTATGCGCGACACTGCGCCGCTGGGGATCGGCCTTTCAGGGCGTTCAATGCGGTCGAGGTCGGCATCGAACACGTCGTTGAACACCACGCCCCCGCCGTAAAGGCCCATGGCGGCAATGGCCAGGCAAATCACCTGCAGCACCGCCTGTACATCGTGCAGGCCCGTGCTCAGAAAACCGGCAATGGCAATGCCGGCCATGATATCCGTGATAGCGGTAACAATGTTGGCAGGCCTCATCAGGCGGAGATACCCCCCCAGTTTATATAAGATATAGTTCACGTTTCTCAGTAAGGTTTTCGATAAGGTAACAAGGGATATGCCACTCCTACCGGATAATGGTCGACTGTTTGTTGGGCCTTGGCTGTTGGCCGCCCCGTAAAATGGTGCTGCCGTTGTATTTGAGACTCTGATCGATTTCTTTCACGCTGTCGAAATCAGCTTCGCTGATCTGGCCGCTTTGTGCGAAGGCGGTGATGGCGTTGCGGTAGGTCACCAGTTCCACGGCGGCCCTGTCGATGCCTCTTTCCAGCATGAGCGCCGCGGTTTTGGGAACGGCCAGCGGATCGCTGATGCCCCAGTCAGCCGCGGAGTTCACCATGATGCGCTCCGTACCGTATTGTTTGACGATTTCCACCATCCTTTCATTTCCCATTTTCGTAAAAGGGTAAATGGTGAAGGCCGCCCAGAAACCCCTATCGAGCACTTCCTTCACGGTTTCTTCGTTGTTATGGTCTACGATCACCATATGCGGGTCGAGGCCCATTTCCAGTGCAATGTCCATGCTGCGCTGGGTGCCCTGCTTTTTATCGCGGTGCGGCGTATGTATCTGCACGGGCAAACCGGCTTCCCTGGCCAGCTGCAGCTGTGCGCGGTAATATTTTTCTTCGAGGGCGGTCTGATCGTCGAAACCGATCTCGCCGATGCCCACCACACCTTCCTTGTAAATGAACAGGGGCAGTATTTCCATCACCTGCTCGCTGAGCTTTTCGTTATTGGCTTCCTTGGAATTGAGCCCGATGGTGCAGTAATGTTTGATGCCGAACTGGGACGAGCGGAAGCGTTCCCAGCCCACGAGGCTGCTGTAATAATCCTTGAAGGTATCCACGCCCGTCCGGGGCTGTCCCAGCCAGAAGGCGGGCTCTATAATCGCCACTACGCCGGCGTCGGCCATCGCCTGGTAATCGTCGGTGGTACGGGAAGTCATATGGATATGCGGGTCAAAAAAGCGCATGCCTTTGATCGCATCCAGGTAGGCCGGGTTCATTGATTGGGGCGCCAAATCCGTTTCCGTCAGCTGAGCACTACAACACATATTAAATTATATTACAATTGTCATTAAATTAATCATAAAATTCACATCCCGGAATAGCATTAATTAGTCATTTATCCGGTGTGCCACGGTTTCCCAGGTCAGCTGTCCCGCTTCGATTTCCGCCCTGATTTCCGGTTTTTTATCGAGCAGCTGCCGCGCGGGCTCGTAGCCGGAGGCATAACATGCCAGGGCAGCGGCTTCGCGCTCGGCGTTATACTCTGAAAACCAGAGGCGTTCGATGTCTTCGAAGCTGGCTTCGCTGATGTAAGGCCCTACGAGGCGCCAGAGCATGGGATGCACGGCCCTGCCTGCGGCGCGGCGCTCATGGCTGTAATCCAGCAGTATCCGGGCCAGTTCGGGGTTGGCGCGCTGGTCGAGGCCGCTGATGAGATGCACCTGTTTTTCAGTAAAAAAGGCTTTGAGCACCAGCTGGTTCCAGGCAGCCTCGTCGAGGTAAGCCGCGGGATACGGATTGCGTTCCATGATGGCTTCCAGTACGCTGCCGATATTGGAGCGGATGCCTTCGGCGGTGCGGAGCTTCCAGGCTTCGGGCCAGGCCAGCATGGGCAGGGCGCCGTACAGGGCTACCAGCTCGTTCATTTCGGCGCTATGGAAGAGGTTTTCGATGATATCCACATACCGTTCCTTATCCTCTGCCGGGATCTGTAACAGCCACCAGATGCGGAACAGGCGGTCGAGGGTGTACCCTTCCAGGGAAAGGGGCAATGCGGCAGCCTCCGCTTCTTCCACTGCTACCGGTTCGCGGCCGAGGAAGCGCGGGGCGGCGGCAAATGCGAGATTGAATTGCTGTAAGGCATGTTGCTGCTGCCAGGCGGCGAGCCGGTCGGCCACCCATTGGGCCTGCTTTGCGGTGGTATGGCGAGAAATGATCTGCTCTAACAGTGCTCCTGTTTGTTGCTCATCGTATGCGTATCCCATTCGGCTAAAGTAATAATTTTTCCCCCTGTCTCAAGCCCCGGCCGGGTTCAGCATGTCTCGCCGGGGAGGACGAAGGAGTGTTTCCGTAAAATAAAAGAGAGGCAACTAGTGCCTCTCCTTCCGCCATTCTAAAACCTGATTAGTAACCAGGATATTCTTCAGGGGCATAGCCCAATTTTTCTTGTTTCGTCAGCTCCATCCGCCTGTTGCGTCCAGGCCCGGATGGCGCCCCGGAAACGGTTTCTTTCACTGAAGATACCGTGTACCGGCCTTTGCAATGCAATATAAGGATTAAAAATCGTTCGGCGCTCAAACCAAAGTGTCAAAATTTTAACATTGTCTTTGGAAAAACGATTTTGCAAGAAAAGAATAAAATTGACCGGTCCTCCAGATTTGCGTACAGATCAGCAATTCAGGCTGAACAAGGTGGAATTTATAAAGGCTAATATTTTAATGGCTGACCGGTCAAAGTGTGGATGTTTCTTATAATGCAAAAGGTTTAGTTCGATTCCGTTTGATCTTATGTTCTAAAATTATAACATTAATTTAACAACCACAAACATCTGGCTCATTTTTTCTTAAAATATTTTTCCCCTTGGGCGAATGGCGTTTTGTATTGCAGATTTTCCGTAAGTTTAAACAATTTAGCTGTTTCATTTTCACTCAATTTATCATGAAAATCTTCAATGTTGTTTTTTGTGTGCTGTTTGTGCTGTTTGCGGCGTTGCAGTTTAACGATCCGGACCCGTACATATGGGTGCCGATCTACCTTTACGGCGCCATTTTCTGCGCCCTGGCCGTAGCGGGTAAATATTACAAAGGCTGGTATCTTTTCGGCATCCTGGCCGCGCTGACCTACGCGGTATACCTGTTTTTCGCCAAAGACGGCGTGCTCAGCTGGATGACGGAGCACCAGGCGGAAAACATCGCCGGCACCATGAAAGCGGAAAAACCCTGGATAGAAGATACCCGCGAGTTTTTCGGGCTGTTCATCATCGTCATCGTGCTATTGGTGAACTTCGTGAATACGGGCCAGAAAAGCGCCAAAAAGATGCGTAAAAAAATGATGAAAATCCGCTGATATCAAAAAGGCC
Organism: Chitinophaga lutea; assembly: GCF_003813775.1. Taxonomy (NCBI): domain Bacteria; kingdom Pseudomonadati; phylum Bacteroidota; class Chitinophagia; order Chitinophagales; family Chitinophagaceae; genus Chitinophaga; species Chitinophaga lutea. Next base: position 1,301,211 of record NZ_RPDH01000001.1, read on the forward strand.
TGATGCAAACGCACCAGGCCTTTTTTTTGATATGCTCCGCCGGCTTTACTTGGCCAGCAGTTTGATGATATCGATGCCTACCGGCGCTTTCTCGGCAGCGTCTGCCTTGAACACCAGGTACAACGTGTGCGGTTTGTTATCGGTCCGCGCGGGGAAACTGATCACCGCCGTATTGGGCGCTTCTTTTTTGGCGCCCGCGCCGATGTTCACTTCGCCGAGTTTTTCACCGTCGGCCCTGTCGAGGTGCGCGGATACGGTATAACCATGCTGCAGCGGCTCCTGTACGAAGTAGGTGAACTCAATGCCGGTGATAGCGGCAAAATCCAGCTCCTTATATCCAACTACCGCATTCGCCGTCGGTATCAGCAGTTTCATCCCGTTGATCTCCACTACGGCCGCACCGTCTGCGGTTTTATAGTTTTCCGCCTGCATCCTCGGGTTGCGCAGCTCCACGTTGGCCGTACCGGTGATGGGCCGGATACCGGCGCCACCTTTATCGGTATAGCTGGCGATCATGTAGAACACGCCGTTGTCTTTCAACTCACCGCCTACCGTGGGCGAAACGCTGCCGGATTGCGGCAATGAAGGCTCCTGCTGCGATTTGCCGGCCAGCGAGAAAATATACTCCACGATCTGTTTGGCTTCTCCCTTGCTGATAGACGGATGCGCCGCCATCACGGTTTCGCCCCATACGCCGCCGCCGCCTTTGATGATCTTGTCTGCGAGGTAATCGGGCGATTTCGGATCGTCCTTGTATTTGCCTGCAACATCCATGAAGCTGGGGCCGATGGACTTTTCATTCGTTTTATGGCAGGTTTTACAATCGGAAGTTTCGATGATGTTCTTTCCTGCAATGGCGCCGGATACGATCTGGTGCCCCTGCGGCAGCCCGGCCTTATCGCGGCCTTCCATGTACATGGCTTTGATGTACAGGTTCGACTGATCGATGGCGGTATCTTCCTTGTCTTTCACGGTTACACTGTACTGCACCTGCTTCCCGGGGAAATAGAACATCTTGTTCCCGCTTACGTTGATCTGCACATCCGGTGTTTCGTTCCCGGCGTAAAGGTTGATCATTTTACTCCGCACGCTGGCGCCGTGGCTGTCGATCACGTCCACGAACACGGGATATTCACCGGCTACGGTGTAGGTCTGTTCCACCACAGGCTCTTTCGTTTCTTTGGTGCTGCCGTTGCCGAAGTTCCACAGGTATGTTACGGCATCGCCGTCGGGGTCTTTCGCGCCCACTGCTTCCAGCTTCACTTTGAAGGGAAGGCCGCCGGTCAGTTTGTCTACTTTCAGGTCGGTTTTCGGGGGACGGTTGCCGCCATTGAAATCGATGCGCACCAGCCCTGCATCTGCGTTCTTGCTGAACCAGCCGTTGCCGTATTCCAGCACGTACAGGCGCCCGTCGGGGCCCATTTCCATGTCTATCGGCGCCTTGAATTTAACGGAAGGCATAAAGCGTTCCATCTTCTGGTAGTTCCCGTCTTTATCCATGGTAACGGCCATCACCCAGCCCCTGATCCAGTCGTAGATGAACAGTTTGCCGTTATAATAGTCCGGGAAGCGCGTGGCAGCCGGGTACAGATCGCTGTAATACACCGGGCCGGCTTCGGCATTCCGGCCGCCGGTGCCTACCAGCGGGAATTCTTCCGATTTGCCATAAGGGTACCAGATGAATGCTTTCTGCGCAGGCGGCAGCTCCGTTAAACCGGTATTGTTGCGGGAATTATTGACGGGTTTCTCCGGGTTGTGATAAGGCCCTACTTCGCCCGTTTCATAGTTATACGCGCGGTAGGGTTTGTTGTCGCCGATGAACAGCGGGTAACCGTAGTAGCCGGCCTTCTTCGCCTGGTTCACTTCATCGTAGCCGCGCGGCCCGCGGGTGGAATCGTCGTTCGCCGCATCGGGCCCTACCTCACCCCAATAGAGGTAATTCGTTTTCGGGTCGATGGAAATACGATAAGGGTTACGGGTGCCCATCACGTAAATCTCGGCTTTGGTTTTATCGGATGCCTTGAAGAGGTTGCCTTCGGGGATTTCATACGAACCGTCTGCTTTCAGGCGGATGCGGATGATCTTTCCGCGCAGGTCGTTGGTGTTGGACGAGGTTCTGCGGCCGTCATACTGCAGGTGGCCGGGGCGGTCGTCTACCGGGCCATATCCTTTGCTCACGTAAGGCTGGCCGGGCTCGTCGAACGGCGTGGTATTGTCGCCGGTAGAGAGGTACAGCAGGCCATCGGGGCCAAATGCGATGGAACCACCGGTATGGCAGCAGATATCGCGTTGTGAATAAAACTGCAGGATGATCTTTTCGCTTTCCGGCACCACCTTGTTGTCTTTGAATTCAAAACGGCTGAGGCGGTTCACGGAAGTATCGGCGGGGGAATAAAAAAGATAGATGAAATTGTTCCTGGCAAATTCAGGATCGGCGGCGAGGCCCATGAGCCCTTCTTCCGCGTTCACTTTCGGCACTTCCGTTTTGTGATAAACGTTCAGGAAACCGACCTGTGTCAATGCTTTGGTGGTGTTGTTATACAGGAGGATCTCACCACGGCGCTGCGCTACCAGTACATCGAGATTGGGCAGGATGGCCATTTCGGTGGGCTCGAAAAATTCACCGCTGGTCAGCGTCTGCACCGTAAAGCGGTCTTCTTCCGGCACACGCTGCGAGGTGGCCTTCGCGTAATCGAGCACACGGTTTTTGCCGATCGCGTACTGGATGCCGCCGAGCACATGCTGGAGGAAATTCGCTTCGGTATAAGATTCGGTCGTATGGCCCAGTTCGGTGTAAAATGCGCGGCCGCCGTCGTAGTCGTGGTACCAGCTGATCGGGTGATCTCCCATCTTGCCGCCCTGGTAAGTTTTTTCGTCTACTTTCATCAGCACCTTAGTGGCGCTGTTCACTTTTTTGAAGTTGTACCATTCGTCTACATGCTCCCAGGTATCCGGCAGTTTTTCGGTGGAAGGATGGTTCTTATCCGTTACCGTCAGTTTGGCTTTGGCGGTGCCGGCGGGGTGATCGCTGAAATAGGCGCCCACCATTTTGCCGTACCAGGGCCAGTCGTATTCCGTATCGGTAGCGGCATGGATACCCACGAAACCGCCGCCCGCCTGGATATACCGCTCAAAGTCGGCTTCCTGGCGGTTATCGAGCACGTCGCCGGTAGTGTTCAGGAAAATAACGGCGGCATACTGTTGCAGTGAATCTTCCGTAAAACGTTCCGCATTTTCGGTGGTATCCACTTCAAAACCGTTGTCTTTGCCCAGCTGCTGAAGCGCTTTGATGCCGGCAGGGATGGATGCATGGCGGAAGCCGGCGGTTTTGGTAAACACCAGCACTTTAGGGTTGCCGGGCCGAGACTTGCTGCACGAGGCCATGCCGAAAACGATGGCGGCGCCCAGGAGCAGGAATGATAATTGTTTCATCATGAAAGGGTGATTGTAATGTAAACGTGGCTGTTATTAAAGCACGTAGAGACGCATGTACAATGCGTCTCTACGAAAAATGCCGTATTACGGTTTCTGATCATTTCTTTTTACGGATTGCGTATTCAATTCCTCCCAGCACATGCTTCAGAAAAGCTTCTTCCCTGTACGATTCTTTGGTATGGCCCAGTTCCGTATAGAAAGTGCGCCCGCCGTCAAATTCGCGGTACCAGCTCATCGGGTGATCGTCGCCGTTTTTGCCGCCTTTGTACGACTGTTCGTCGATTTTGATCAGCACCTTCAGGCCGGGCACGATGCTTTTGAAATTGTACCATTCATCCCTGCGGATCCAGGTCGTATCCAGGTGCTTCGTGGCAGGATGGCTGCGATCGATGACCCGGAGGGTGGCCGTTTGCTGATTGGGATGACTGAGGAAATAAGCGCCTACCAGCTGGTTGTACCAGGGCCAGTCGTATTCCGTATCGGTGGCCGCATGCACGCCCACGTAACCACCACCCTTACGGATATACGATTCCATGGCGGCCTGCTGCGCATCGTCCAGCACATTGCCGGTGGTGTTCAGGAACATCACGGCTTTGTATTGCTGCAGTTTTTTTGCGGTGAACACGGCGGCGTCTTCCGTTGTGTCCACGTCGAAGCCGTTTTCCGCGCCCAGTTTGAGCATCGCGAGTTTGGCATCGGGGATACAATCGTGGCGGAAGCCGGCGGTTTTGGAAAACACCAGGATGCGGGGCTTCGCTTTTTTGAAGGCGGAGCCGGCGGCAACGATGAACAGGCCTGCCACCAGCAGCAGGTATTTATACTTTACCATAGATTACAGTTCTCGGATCTTGATGTTGCGGTACCATACTTTATCGCCATGGTCCTGCAAAGCGATGTGACCTTTGGCGAAAGCGCCGAAACCTTCCCAGGTTTTGAATTTGCTCTTGCCTACCAGTTCTTTCCACTCTGCGCTGGCCATGGTCGTTTCAGCGGTTTTGTGGCCGTTGAAGATGAGGGTGAGCTTACCGTCTTTTTTGATGATTTTGGCGGTGTTCCACTCTCCTACCGGTTTGGCATAGCGGGCGGGTGAAGCGATCAGGTCGTACAGGTCGCCGGAATTATGCTTGTGGATTTTACCGTCGGCATGTTTGGCATCGTCGAGCACCTGCATTTCCGGGCCGGTGGCGTAGGTGGCTTTGAACTTCGGGTCTTCATGCACGCCGAAGATAATGCCGCTGTTACCGCCTTCGGAGATTTTCCATTCCAGCTGCAGTTCGTAGTTTTCGTACTCACCGTCTGTAATGAGATCGCCGCCGGAAGCGCCGGCTTTTTTAGCGTCGGTATCGAGGAAAAGCGCACCGTCCTGCACCTTCCAGGCGCCGGGTGCTTCTTTCTTCAGATAACCGCGCCAGCCCGCAGTGGAAGTGCCGTCGAACAGCAGTTTCCATCCCGCTTTTTTCTCTTTTTTGCTCAACGCAGGACCGCTTTGGGCATATGTGGCCACGGAGCCCATCAACAGGGCCGCCAGCAGCGCGGAGGATAGTATTTTTTTCATAATCGGATTTTAAAAACTATTTAACCGAAAGGATGTATTTCACCATTTCTTTCGCATCGTCCTGGGAAATCGCAGAGTGCGGCGCCATGGGCACTTCGCCCCAGTTACCGGAACCGCCTTTGATGATTTTGTCGGCCAGGGTGGCGATGTTTTCGTCCGTAGCCGGATATTTTGCCGCAACTTCCTTGAAAGAAGGCCCGATCACTTTTTCGGTTTCCTTGTGGCAGGTGGCGCAATCCTGCGCAGCCATCAGTTCTTTCCCTTTACCGGCAACATCCTGTACCATGGAGTTGTCTGCAGCCGGCGCAGTGGATTCCTCCGCCTTTTTTTCTTCCGCTTTTTTTTCACCGCCCCCGCACGCTGCCAGGAACATTGCCAGACTCAGGCAAGCCGGCATCCATATGTTTTTCTTCATCTTTATTGGTTGTTTGTTATAATTGAGAAATCGTTTTAGCATTGTCGTTTTACAAACCTAATATTCTTTTGTTTAAATTTTCATCCGGACCGGTGCCTGCGAAATCGTCGAAAGCTTTTTCGGTGACGCGGATGATGTGGTTCTGAATAAAAGGTGCTCCTTCGCGGGCGCCGTCTTCGGGGTGTTTCATGCAACATTCCCATTCCATTACGGCCCATCCGGAGTAATTATACTGGGTCAATTTACTGAAAACGCCGTTGTAATCCACCTGTCCGTCGCCGAGGGAGCGGAACCTGCCGGGCCTTTCGAGCCAGCCCTGGTAACCGCCGTATACGCCGGAGCGCCCGGTGGGATTGAATTCCGCGTCTTTTACGTGGAACATCCTGATTCTTTCGTGGTAGATATCGATGAAAGAAAGATAGTCGAGGCATTGCAGCACAAAATGGCTGGCGTCGTACAGCAGGTTGGCGCGGCTGTGGTTGCCGGTGGCCTCCAGGAAGCGCTCGAACGTGATGCCGTCGTGCAGGTCTTCGCCGGGGTGCAGCTCATAACAGAGGTCGATGCCGTGGGCGTCCATTTCATTGAGGATAGGCAGCCAGCGGTCGCCGAGCTCCTTAAATCCTGTTTCCACGAGCCCTGCGGGGCGTTGCGGCCAGGGGTACACCGTATGCCAGAGCAATGCGCCGCTGAAAGTGGCAAGGGCATTGAGGCCCAGGTTGCTGCTGGCTTTGGCGGCATATTTCAGCTGCTGTACGGCCCATTCGGTGCGGGCTTTCACATTGCCGTGCACGGCTTTGGGCGCAAAACTGTCGAACAGCTCGTTGTAAGCCGGGTGCGATGCCACCAGCTGGCCCTGGAGGTGGGTAGACAGTTCGGTGATCTGCATGCCGGCGCTTTCCACGATACCTTTGATCTCGTCTGCATATGTTTTGCTCTCGGCCGCTTTCTGCAGGTCGATCACCCGCGCGTCCCAGGTAGGGATCTGCACGCCTTTAAACCCAAGGCCCGCCGCCCATTTACAGATGGCGTCGAGGGAATTGAAGGGGGCTTTATCGTCGAGGAACTGCGCCAGGAAAATACCGGGTCCTTTGATCGTTTTCATCCGTTAATAATTTATCGCGATACTTTTTATTTGTTCACTGACCGGCGGGTTGTTTTTATGCCTGCCGGATGAAACCTTTGCGGTTCAAGATCAGTGCTTTCCCGGAGGCCCGCACTGATCTTTCTCTTTATGGCGCCTGATTTTGCTCAGGTATCAGATTTCAAACCTGGTCCATTTGGCGTCGCTGGCGGATGATTTCACCACCATGTCGATGAACGCCATGCCGCGGATACCGTCGTCCACACCCGGGAAATCGAGCATGGCATTCGTGGGCGTTACGCCGTCGATTTTAGCCTGCAGGGTGAGGGCGAAGTTGCGATAGAGGTTACCGAATGCTTCGAGGTACCCTTCGGGGTGACCGCCAGGCGTGCGGCAGTTGTGTGTAGCAAAGCCGTCGAGGTGCGGGTTGCCGGCACCGGCACGGAGGATTTCCGTGGGTTTGTCGAGCCACTTCACCAGCAATGTATTCGGCTCCTGTTGCGCCCATTCGAGGCCGCCTTTTTCGCCGTACACGCGGATTTTCAGTGCGTTTTCCTCACCTGCGGCAACCTGCGAAGCCATCAGCACACCGGCGGCGCCACCGTCGAAACGGAGCAATACGGCGCCGTCGTCGTCGAGCAGGCGACCTTCCACCATGATGTTCAGGTCGGCGCACAATTTATCGATTTTCTGACCGGAAATATATTCTGCGAGGTTGGCGGCATGCGTACCGATATCGCCCATCGCGCCGGCTTTACCGGAACGTTTAGGGTCGGTGCGCCAGGCGGCCTGTGCATTGCCTTCGCGCTCGCTCATTTTGCTGAGCCAGCCCTGCGGGTATTCCACCCACACTTTGCGCAGCTTGCCGAGCACGCCGCTCTTCACCATCTGCCGGGCCTGTTTCACCATGGGATAACCCGTGTAAGTATGCGTCAGCAGCAGGGTGCGGCCGGTCTCTTCTACTTTCGCCTTCAGTTGTTTGGCTTCGTCGAGCGTAAAAGTGATCGGCTTTTCGATCACCACGTTAAACCCTTTGTCCAGCGCCATCATGGCAGGCTCAAAGTGCGCGAAGTTAGGCGTAACGATGGTCACGAAGTCGAGCCGCTTGTCTTCCGGCATCGTCGCTTCTTTCTCCAGCATCGTTTTAAAATCAAGATAAATGCGGTCTTCTTCGAGGAAGAGGGATTTCCCTGAGTCTTTTGCCACTTCGGGGTTGATGCTCAGCGCGCCGGCTTTCAGTTCAATCAGGCCGTCCATGTTGGCGGCAATGCGGTGGATGGCGCCGATAAATGCGTCTTTCCCCCCGCCGATCATTCCCATTCTAAGTTTCCTGTTCATATATATCACGTATGATTTTATGTGTTCGTAAATATTGTTTTTCCACAGCGGCTGCATTTATAATATTATGCAGCGCTTACTTCCTGATCAGGCATTGGCCGTCTGCAACTGCTGCTTGTTCCTTCCTCTCATGTAAAAGAACAGGCCACCGAATGCAACGATCAGAATAATGGGGATCACCAGCGTCACGTTGATGATTTCGGGGCCGGCCACCGCCTGCGCCTGTGCGAATGCGGCGGCTTCCGTTGATCCGGCCGCAGCGGAGCGGTAGGCATCGAGGGTAGCGCCGGCGGGAAGGTTTTTCGCAATGATGTTATCGTAAAAACCGCCCATAAAAATGGTGTAGATGGATACGGCGAACATGCCCGCGCCGCCCATCAGGTTCATGCCGAGGGCGCCGGATTCAGGGATGTTCTCGGACACAAAGCCCAGCATGGTGGGCCAGAAATAGGTGATGCCCATCCCGAAGATGATGGCCGCCACGAAGAGCATGTTGCCGCTTGCGCTGCCCATCAGGTACAGGCCGAGTGCGGACAAAATCGCGGAGCCCAGCAGCACGCCGGTGGGCGACATCCGGTGCACGATAGGTCCGGCCACTGCGCGCCCCAGCACCTGCACGCCCGCGGTGAGCGCCAGGATGAGAATGCCGTAAGTAGTTACATTTTTCAGCAGTATTTCGATCCACTGGTTGGTGAACAGCTCCGTGATGGCCGTACCAAACATGCAGATAAACATAAAGAGAAACAGCGGGCTCGCGATGGAGCGGTACATCTGTTTGTTGGACACGCCGGCCGCTACGCGTTCCGTTACCGGGAAGTCGAGGCGGAGGAAAAGATACCCGTAAATCAGCGTGGGGATGATCATGGTCGCTACCTGCAGCTGCCAGCCCAGACCGATCTCATTAAAGAAGAACACCAGCAGGGTGCCTACTACAATACCGCCGGGGAACCAGAGGTGGAAGTGGTTGAGCTTGGTGGTTTTGTTGTCCGGGAAAATGGTGGCCACCAGCGGGTTGCACGCTGCTTCCACGGTACCATTGGCCATGCCGATGAACAGAGTGGAGATGAACAGCGGCCAGAAGCCGGAAGAAAAATAAGGTGTGCTGATGGTGAGGATGATGCCGAGCAGGTGCAGCACGAAGGCAGCTACCAGCAGGCGTTTCATGCCGATGGCATCTACGATGAAACCACCGATCACCACGGCGAGGGGAAAGCCCCAGAAAGCGGTACCGGTAATAACCGCGAGCTCCTGCCCGCTGAGATGGAACTGAACACCCAACTGGCCGAGAATACCGGCACGGATTCCAAAGGATAGCGATGTAACAAGCAATGCCAAACAACTGGCAACGAAAAGACTCCTGGGCTGAATTTGCTTCATAGACGTGATTGTATAAAATTCAATAGCGTGATTAAAACGTTTAAATTTATAAAAAGTATTTACATATTCTTATCTTTTTATGACGGATAGCCCCCATATATTTAAGAATTTAACAATCCGGCATTGCGCGGTGCGGTAAATTAGGTCATTTTTTTGATGAACGGCCATCACCGCTGTGTGCGGGGCTCCTTAAATTTTCATTAAAACCCCGCATAGAACGCTATTTTCGATGTTTTCCCCTAAAAATTCCTAATTTTACGAGCCTCGGAAAAAAGGCGCATGCCTGACACCTTGGCACAACCTCCCGGCCGGGCGCAATATTTGACAATATAGAACGGCCGCAGAGGTTACTTTTATCTTACGAAATCGAAATTTTAACATGCTAGGTTTTTTAACAAAGCTCTTTGGAGGAAACAAGTCTGAACGCGATATCAAACTGATCCTTCCCATCGTGAAGCAGATTAATGAGGAGTATGAAAAACTGTCGTCCCTGCCTATCGACGACCTGCGCCGCAAAACGCAGGATTTCCGTGCACGTATCCAATCCCATCTGGCCGATATAGACCGGGAGATCGCTTCCAAAAAAGAAGCGGCGGAAGCTGAAGAAGATGTGAACACCAAAGATCTTACCTACCGCGAAATAGATAAACTCACTAAAGACCGCGATAAAAAAATTGAAGAAATACTGCAGCAGCTGTTACCCGAGGCATTCGCCGTTGTAAAGGAAACAGCACGCAGACTGAAGGAAAACAGCAGTATCACTGCCACCGCTACCGATCTCGACCGCCAGCTGGCCGTTACCCGCAACTATCTGCGCATCGAAGGTGACAAAGTGACCTGGGCCAATTCCTGGGATGCCAACGGCACGCCCGTGACCTGGAACATGGTGCACTACGACGTACAGCTCATCGGCGGGTCGGTGCTGCACCAGGGTAAAATCGCCGAAATGGCGACCGGTGAAGGTAAAACGCTCGTATCTACACTGCCTGCTTACCTCAATGCGCTGGCCGGCCAGGGCGTACATATCGTAACCGTGAACGATTACCTGGCGAAACGTGACTCCGAGTGGAACGGTCCCCTGTTCGAGTTCCTCGGCCTGACCGTGGACTGTATCGACAAACATACGCCCAACTCTCCGGAGCGCCGCGCGGCCTACCAGGCAGACATTACGTACGGCACCAACAACGAATTCGGTTTCGACTACCTGCGCGACAACATGGTGCACAGCCCTGAAGAGATGGTGCAGCGTAAGCACCACTTCGCTATGGTGGATGAGGTGGACAGCGTGTTGATTGACGATGCGCGTACCCCCCTGATCATCTCCGGGCCCATTCCCCGTGGCGACGAGCAGGAGTTTCACGCCCTGAAACCCCGCATCCAGCGCCTCGTGGAAGAACAACGGAAAGTGGTGAACGGCTACCTGCTCGAAGCCAAAAAACTGATCGCAGAAGGAAAAGACGACCCGAAAACCGGTGGTCTGGCCCTGATGCGCGCCCACCGCGGCCTCCCCAAGAACAGCGCCACCATCAAATATTTAAGCGAGCCCGGCATCAAGGTGCTCCAGCAAAAAGCGGAGAACTATTACATTGCCGACCAGCAGCGCGAAATGCCCAAGGTAGACGAAGGCCTGTACTTCCATATCGAGGAGAAAAATAACAGTGTGGAGTTGACGGAGAAGGGTATCGCCCTCATCACCGGCGCCGGCGAAGATCCCAACTTCTTCCTGATGCCCGATGTCGGCTCCGAGATTGCCGAACTGGAAAAGCTCGATCTCAGCGCGGAAGAAAAAATGTTACGGAAAGACCAGCTGCTCCAGGATTTCGCCATCAAATCCGAGCGCATCCACTCCGTGCAGCAATTGCTGAAAGCCTACACCCTGTTCGATAAAGACGTGGAATACGTGGTGATGGACGGAAAGGTGAAGATCGTGGACGAGCAGACCGGCCGTATCCTGGACGGGCGCCGTTATTCAGACGGTCTGCACCAGGCCATCGAAGCAAAGGAAAATGTGAAAGTGGAAGCCGCCACACAAACGTTCGCCACCATCACCCTGCAGAACTATTTCAGGATGTACCACAAGCTGGCCGGTATGACCGGTACGGCTACCACCGAAGCCGGTGAGTTCTGGGAAATCTACAAGCTCGATGTGGTGAACATCCCCACCAACCTTCCCATCACCCGTAAAGATGCCGAAGACCTGGTGTATAAAACCAAACGCGACAAATACAAAGCCGTTATAGAGGAAATCAAAACCCTCAAGGCCGCAGGCCGCCCCGTACTGGTAGGTACCACCTCCGTGGAGGTATCCGAACTGCTGGGCAAAATGCTCACCTTCGAGAAGATTCCCCACAACGTACTCAACGCCAAACAGCACGCCCGTGAAGCACAGATCGTTGCCGAAGCAGGTTTGCCCGGCGCGGTGACCATCGCCACCAACATGGCCGGTCGTGGTACGGACATCAAGCTCGGCCCCGGCGTGAAAGAGGCCGGTGGTTTGGCCATCATCGGTACGGAGCGGCACGAAAGCCGCCGTGTAGACCGCCAGCTGCGTGGCCGTGCGGGCCGCCAGGGCGACCCCGGCAGCTCCCAGTTCTTTGTTTCCCTTGAAGACGACCTGATGCGCATGTTCGGCTCCGACCGTATCGCCGCGCTGATGGACAGGATGGGTTATAAAGAAGGCGAAGTGATCCAGCACAGCATGATCACCCGCTCCATCGAAAGGGCCCAGAAGAAAGTGGAAGAAAACAACTTCGGTATCCGTAAGCGCCTGCTGGAATATGACGACGTGATGAACAAACAGCGTACCGTGATCTACTCCAAACGTAACCACGCCCTGTTTGGCGAGCGCCTCGCGATCGACACCGACAACTCCTTCTACGAAGTAGCAGAAAATATCGTTACCACTCACCGTCAAAGCGGCGATTACGAAGCCTTCAAGCTGGATGTGATCATGAACTTCGCGATAGATACCTCTATCTCGGAAGACGAGCTGCAGAAAAGCCAGACGAACGAGATCGCCGAGAAACTCTACGGCGAGGCCACGGCCAACTACCGCCGCAGGAACGCCGAGCTCACCAACGGTACCCTGCCCGTGATCAAAAAGATCTACGAAGAACAGGGCCAGCATATCGAGAACATTTCCATTCCGTTTACCGACGGCCGGAAAGGCATCAACGTACTGGCGCCGCTGAAAAAAGTGGTGGAAACGGAAGGCCGCGAAACCGTAGCCGCACTGGAACGCAGCATCACCCTCGCCTTGATCGACGAAGCCTGGAAAGAGCACCTGCGCGCCATGGACGACCTGAAACAATCCGTGCAAAGCGCCGTGTACGAACAAAAGGATCCGCTGCTGATCTATAAATTCGAAGCGTTCGAACTGTTCAAACAGATGAGCGCCGATACCAGCAAGGAGATCGTATCGTTCCTCTGCAAGTCAGGCATTCCCAGCCAGCAGCCGGAAGAGCAGATCACCGAAGGCCATGAGGAAAAAACCGACATGAGCCGGATGCGCGCTTCCCACCAGGATTTCGACAACGGCGGCGGCGCAGCACCCGCGCAGCGCCGGGAAGAATACGCCCCTGCCGAAGAGCCTCACCGTCCCGAGCCGGTACGCGTAGGCCCGAAAGTAGGCCGTAACGATCCCTGCCCCTGCGGAAGCGGCAAGAAGTTCAAAAACTGTCATGGTAAAGACCTGTAAAATCATACCGGAATAATGTATAGCGGAGTTACACGGTCGGCCGGCGTAACTCCGTTGTGTTTTTAAGGATAAACCGTCACCATGAAACTGAACCGCTACATCGATCATACCATACTCAAACCGGTCACCACCCTGGAGGATATCAAAAAACTCTGCATGGAGGCCGTGGAATACGACTTTGCCGCCGTGTGCGTGCCGCCCCCTTTTGTAAAACTGGCCAAGACCTTCGTGGGAAGCACTCCCACTAAAGTAGCCACCGTTACCGGGTTCCCTTTCGGTTATTCAGCCATAGAGGCCAAAGTGGCCGAAACGGTGCTGGCCATCATCGACGAGGCCGACGAGCTGGACATGGTGGCCAACCTGCTGGCTATCCGTAATGGCGACTGGGGGTACCTCGAGAAGGAAATCGCCACCATTATGCCCCTTATCCGCAATAAACAACGGTCCATCAAGGTAATTATCGAAAGTGGCATATTATTGGAGGAAGAGATCATCAGGTGCTGCGAGCTGTATGCGAAGTACGGGGTGGATTTCGTGAAAACGTCCACCGGGTACGCCGAAAAAGGCGCCAGCGTGGAAGCAGTGGCCCTGATGCGCAAACATCTGCCCGCCAATATCCATATCAAGGCTTCCGGCGGAGTTCGTACCTTTGCATTTGCGAAGGATCTGATAGATGCAGGCGCCACCCGTATCGGCACCAGTTCAGGCGTGGCCATTATGAAAGAATCCGTACTGGCCGGTAAAAAAGAGACAAACTAACTATTTACATATGATATTAAGAACAGGCTGTTTATTGATCGTGATGTTTTCCGCGCTTGCGCTGCGCGCCCAGGACAATGGCGGCGGCAATGTGAAAGTGGTGAAAGACAACCGGATCGACGTTCTCATCAAAAAACAGATCTATATCAACACCCTGGCCATCCGCAATCAGCCGGGCTTCCGCGTGCAGGTGCTCACTACCAACAAACGCAACGAGGCCAACGATGCAAAAGCGAAGGCCATGCAGCTGTTCCCTGAATTCCGCAGTTACCTCGACTGGGAAGCGCCTTATTTCAAGGTGCGCGTGGGTGATTTCAAAACCCGCCAGGAAGCCACCGATCTCAGAAACAAATTAGCAGACCATTACAGCGGAGGCGTATTTGTTGTGCCTACCATTATCAACGTATCACCGGAAAAAGAATTAGAATGAAGGAGCGGATTCAATCGCTGGCCAAAGCATATACACCTGACCTGATCGCCTGCAGACGGCATTTACACTCCCATCCCGAGCTTTCTTTCCAGGAATACGAAACATCCAAATTCATACAGTCCAAACTGGACGAATACGGCATCCCCTACACCGCCGGTGTGGCGGGCACGGGCATCGTGGCGCTGATCAAAGGCAAAAATCCAGATAAAAAGATCGTTGCCCTGCGCGCAGACATAGACGCCCTGCCGATCGAAGAAGCGAACGACGTACCTTACAAGTCGCAAACTCCCGGCGTGATGCACGCCTGCGGGCACGATGTGCATACCACCGTAGTGCTGGGCGCAGCCCGCATTCTGCAGGAAGTGCGCGACGAATTTGAAGGTACCGTTAAGATATTGTTCCAGCCGGGTGAAGAAAAACATCCCGGCGGGGCCAGCCTCATGATCAAAGACGGGGCCCTCGAAAACCCCAAACCCCAGGCCATCCTGGGCCTTCACGTATTGCCCACCATGGAAACCGGGAAGCTGGGATTCAGGGCGGGACAGTACATGGCCAGCGCAGATGAAATCTATATCACGGTAAAAAGCAAAGGCGGGCACGCAGCCGCGCCCCACCTCACCGCCGATACCATCCTGATTGCATCGAACCTCGTGGTGAGCCTGCAGCAGATCATCAGCCGCAACAACAACCCGTTCTCCCCTTCCGTATTGTCCATCTGCGCATTCAACGGCGGCTTCACCACCAACGTGATTCCCAGCGAAGTGAAGCTGATGGGCACTTTCAGGGCGATGGACGAAACATGGCGTTTCAAGGCGCACGAACTTATCCGCAAACAAAGCACCGAGCTCGTGCATGCCATGGGCGCGGAAATAGACATAGATATCCTCGTGGGTTATCCCATGGTATATAACAACGAAGGCGTTACCGCTACCGCCCGCTCGCTGGCAGAAGACTTCATCGGCCGCGATAATGTGGAAGACACCGAGCTGCGCATGGGCGCCGAAGATTTCGCTTTCTACTCACAGGTGATCCCCGCCTGCTTCTTCCGGCTGGGCACCGGCAACAAAGCCCGCGGCATCACTGCAGGCGTGCACACGCCCCTGTTCGACGTGGATGAAAATGCGCTGGAAATCGGCGCCGGCACCATGGCTTACCTCGCTACACAATTCTGAAAATAAAAACCGTTCCGATCGATATCGGAACGGTTATGACATTTTTAGTGAGACTAGAATTATTGTTTCGTAACAACAGTCTTGGGCGCATGCAGTCCGGATGGCACCATCTCCACCATTCTGGCCGCGCTTGCTGATATGGAAATGATGCTCGTCGAATCCACCATACCAGGTTTTAATGCTTTTATCGTATAGGATTGTTTGATCGAGAGTTCACTCTGTGCCTTCAGGTCATATGCCAGCGTATCGATGTCGGCCTGCTGAAGATCTACTTTAGCATTGCCGGCTACGGACAGGTGCAGTTGCGGCAAATTCACGTCCAATGCAGAAATGGAGCCGGAAGGTAATACCTCTACTTTCAGCGGGGTTACCTGGCGGCAGGGCCAGAGGCTCACCGAACCATCGCCTGCGGATACACCATCCAGCTCCGGAGCATACAGGATTGTCGATCCGCCCCAGTAATAGAAGTCCATATCGCCCTGCTCATTCAGCTTGTACGAGATAAACAACGTATCGGCATGATAACTGTATTCCAGCATGTCCTTCCACCGCCGGTCAATGTCGATGCGATAGGTATTGCCCCTGGCCACCGCTAGGCGCAGCTGCTGGTTGTTGCTCATCGTTTTTTCCCGGCCGCCTTTCCGGTATACCACTTTACCGTTGTACACCACATATTTAAACGGCTTCAGTTCGTGGATAACAGGGGGCTTCGCCGAGTCCGGTCTTCTCCTGGTAATATTGCCTTTCACGAACTGGTCTTTCAGCAACAGGTTGAATACCACCATCAGCACGGGCATCAATATGAAGAATACGATCAATAATTTACTGCTTGTTTTCATGAGGTTGCCAGATTTTAGTTTGCTTTAACATGCTGCTGTTTATATTTTTCGTACCGTCCTTTCAATTCATCCAGTTCGATGCCCAGCAGGAACATCTTCCGGAAAAATTGGGGAAGCTCTTCCTGGAGGAATTGCTCTTTGCGGAGCACCGCGATTTTTTTCACCGCGTCGTCGCTGACGAAGTAGCCCATGCCCCGGCGGGTATAGATGATGCCCTGCTGCTGCAGGTGCTCGTAAGAGCGCATCACGGTGTTCGGGTTCACTTCTAGTGTAACGGCCAGTTCGCGGACCGACGGCACTTTGGCATCCGGCGGCCAGTGACGCAACTGCACCTGGTCGCACACATAATCCGCTATCTGCAGGTAAATGGCCAGTGTATTATTGAATTCCATTTGTCAGTTTTTAAAGTTGCTGCTCACGTAATCTCAGCAGGGTAATGAACCATAGGAAAAACGGGAAGAAAATCAATACCGCCATCATTATTCCATATAAGGGAGAAGGCAGTTTCACTTCATAATACTCCTGTTCCCATCGATCGCCTCTTACCGCGTACCCCGACGCGAGGATGTTAAAGAACGGATTGGCACCATCGACCCGGAGCTCCCTTACATCTTCACCCAGCTTTTTGGACACCTCCTCCATCCTGGCGGGCCGGGCATTCGCCATCATCTTCCTGACCACTACATCGTTGAATCCCTGGAATCCGAGTATCACCACACATACCATCACCGCCGTTTTGACGAAGGTGTACCGGCGGAACCAGATGGCCCCCAGCATCACCATGGCCTGCATGAAATAAAACAGGAAGAGATATACCCTCAGCATGCCATCATCCAGCAAGAACACACGATTGACATGCCCCAGCGCGTAGAGGTCAACGAGATTGGTCAGCCACAGGCAGGCCAGGCAGATCATGGTATATAGCACCGGGAAAAGCACCAGTGTAAAGAGAATGGCTACCGCCAGGCGTTCCATAGCGGAAACAGGCAACATGATGGCCTGTATGCGCCCGGCTTTCTGCGAGAACTGCCTGAAAATGGTGGAGGTATATACGCCTGACGCAAGCAGCAGACCAATAAAGAAGATCACCTGCTGTGAGTTGTAATGCAGGCCCGCGCTGTTGTTGCTGGCGACAAACAGCATAAAGACCATCAGGATACCGGTGAGCGCCGCCATACCCAGGAGGTAAAACCGCAGGTGGGTAGCCAGTTGCAGTTTGAACAGAAAGTTGAAACGTGTAAACGAAAATTGCATACGGGAATAATTTTACCGGTTAAACAAGGGAAGGATTTTCTCTTTTTCCACCATCACGGCGTTGAAAAACATTTCCATATCCAGGCCGGAATGCTCTTCGCGGCGGTTGACGGCTACCACGGCGTAGCCTTTGAGTGCGCCCTCGCTGTAAATGGGAGGCTCCGTTTCCTCAAGACTCATAACCTGGCGGAAGGAGAGTTTTTCGGTAATGCGGCTGACCGGCTCCTGGAGAATGATACGGCTGTCTTCCAGGATCAGTACATCATCGATGAGGCTGTCGAGATCCTTTACCTGGTGGGTGCTGATGATCATGCACTGATCGTCGCGGAGGCAGCCGGCGATCACTTTGCGGAACTGGCGTTTGGAGGGGATGTCGAGGCCATTGGTCGGCTCGTCCATCAGCAAAACTTTGGCACCCGTAGCCAATGCAAAACTGATCAGTACCTTTTTCTGCTGTCCGTGGCTGAGGGCGTGCAATGTTGGCCCGTGAGGCACATCAAACACACCGAGGTGTTTTTTAAAGGCCGCCTCATCGAATGCGGGATAAAACGGCGCATACAGCCTTACATAATCGTCGATGCCGACGTCGGGCAGATCGAACGTTTCGGGCAGTAAATACACCTGTTGGAGGAATGCAGGCTGCCGGCGGGCGGGGTTAAAGCCGAGCACGTTGCAGTGGCCGGATTGGGGGAACAGCAGGCCGCAAATGTTATACAGGAGGCTGCTTTTCCCGGCACCGTTCTTCCCCAACAGGCCATAGATACGGCCCGGCTGCAAATCGAGCTGCAGATCGCTTAACACCGGCCGTCCTTTGCGGTAGGAAAAATTCAGATGTTGCAGGGATATCATAGTCATAAGTTTCAGTTGACTTAGTGTACTAGTTAAATAGTACACTGTAAAAGTAGGAGTATTTTTTAAATTTCCAAATGTTGGGTTAAAAAAAAGAGGGTGCACCATCCGGTACACCCTCTTCAAATTCCATTACTCTATCTTAACCCAGCTCAGGATACAGCTGGAACTGTTTCATAAATTCGTTCACTTCACCGCGTACTTTGGTAATGAGGCCTTCGTTGTCGGCATCGAGCAGCAGTTTATCCATCCACTCAACGATCTGCGGCATGTGCTCTTCCTGCAAACCGCGGGTGGTTACAGCCGGCACGCCTACGCGGATACCGGAAGTGATGAAGGGGGACTTATCATCGAACGGCACCATGTTCTTGTTCACGGTAATGTCTGCTTTCACGAGCACCTGTTCGGCTTTTTTACCGCTGATGTTTTTATTGCGCAGATCGATCAGCAGCAGGTGGTTATCGGTACCGCCGGAAACGATCTGGTAATTTTTCTCCATAAACGCGCGGGCCATGGCCTGGGCATTGCGGATCACCTGGCGGGCGTATACGTCGTACTCGTCAGACAGCACTTCGAAGAACGATACCGCTTTCGCGGCGATCACATGTTCGAGGGGACCGCCCTGTATGCCGGGGAAAACGGCCGTGTCGATCAGGGAACTCATCATGCGCACCTCACCTTTGGGCGTTTTCAGGCCGAAGGGATTCTCGAAGTCCTGGCCCATGAGGATCAAACCGCCACGGGGACCGCGCAGTGTTTTATGCGTGGTAGTGGTCACGAAATGGCAATGCGCGAAGGGGGAGTTAAGCAGCCCTTTCGCGATGAGGCCGGCGGGGTGGGCAATGTCTGCCAGTACGAAGGCGCCAACTTTGTCGGCGATTTCGCGGATGCGTTTATAGTCCCAGTCGCGGCTGTAAGCAGAGGCACCGCAAACGATCAGTTTCGGTTTTTCGGCCAGGGCCACTTCTTCCATTTTGTCGTATTCCACCAGGCCGGTTTCTTTATTCACACCGTAAAAGAAAGGCTGGTACAGTTTGCCGGAGAAGTTAACGGCAGAACCGTGGGTAAGGTGCCCCCCCATGCTCAGGTCGAGGCCCAGGATTTTGTCGCCGGGCTGCAGGATGGCCAGCATAACGGCAGCGTTGGCCTGTGCGCCGGAGTGCGGCTGCACGTTGGCATATACGGCCCCGAACATCTGTTTGGCACGGTCAATGGCCAGTTGTTCGCTCAGGTCCACCACTTCGCAACCACCATAGTAGCGGCGGCCGGGGTACCCTTCTGCGTATTTATTGGTCATAACATTGCCCATGGCCTGCATAACCTGAAGGCTGGTGAAGTTCTCCGAAGCTATCAGCTCAATGCCGTGGCGCTGTCTTTCCAGTTCCTGGCCAATGATGTCAAATATCTGCTGGTCTCTTTGCATGGTGAAGGAAAATTTAAGACGCAAAATTAATCATCTAATTCATAAATAAGAAATGCAAAAGCATTCAGATGGGCCTCAAATGTCAATTTATGGCAGAAAAGGCCCCTATCTCCCGAATGTGCGAATTTCGTAATATAAAGCGCCGCTGGTGGCTCCCGTGCCCCTTGTTTTTCGGGGTGGCCTGATGAATGTTTCTTTATAATTACTGATTGATTCCGTAATTTGCCCGCAAATAGTAATGTGACGACGGTTTATTCGCGCAGTGAACCATCTCTAAACCCGATACATGAAGGCAATCATTCCAGTCGCAGGAGCAGGCACCAAACTGCGCCCACATACATATACGCAGCCCAAAGCCCTGATTCCGCTGGCAGGCCGCACCATCCTGAGCATTATCGTAGACCAGCTGGTGGAAGCCGGCATCCGTGAATTCGTATTTGTGGTGGGTTACCTCGGTGAGAAGATCCAGCATTACGTGGAAAAGAAGTACCCCGACCTGAAGGTGCATTTTGTACAGCAGAATTCCCGCGAAGGCACGGGCCACGCTATTCTGCTCACACGGGAAGTGGTGCAGAACGACGAAGTGCTCATTGTGCTCGGCGACACCATCGTGGAATGCGACTTCAAGGAAGTGATCAATTATCCCCACTCCCTGCTGGGCGTGAAGAAAGTCGACGACCCGCGCAGCTTCGGCGTGGCGGAGATCAACGATCAGCAGACCATCACCCGGGTGGTGGAGAAACCGCAGATCCCCAAATCGAACCTCGCGTTGGTGGGCCTGTACAAAATCCGGGAAACGGAGCAGATGTACAAATGCCTGCAGGATAACATCGAGCGGCAGCTGCGCTCGCACGACGAGTTCCAGCTCACCGATGCGCTGGAGTGCATGATCGAGCACGGCGTGCAGTTCAATGCCTTTAAGGTCAGCAACTGGTTCGACTGCGGGCGGAAAGACACCCTGCTCGAAACCAACGCCATCCTCCTTAAAAAATACAAACTGGCCACCAACCCGGTGCTGCCTTACGAAAACACCATCATCATCCCACCCGTAAGCATTGGCGAAGGCTGCAATATCAAAAACAGCATCATCGGGCCCAATGTGGCCATCGGCGACAATACCGTGGTGAGTTATTCCATCGTGAAAGACTCCATCATCGGCTCTTTCAGTAATCTTTACGAGGTGGTGCTCAAATCTTCCCTCATCGGCAGCGACGCCAATATCCGCGGGCTGAGCCAAAGCCTCAACATCGGCGATAATACCGAGATTGACCTGGGTTAAGCGTTTTATCTTAAATTGCCGGCCAGGAACCAATACGATTTCACATGGCCGCATACAGCAACCGCGTTACCAGGCTTTTTTCGACAGACTATCCCATTGTACAGGCCGGCATGATATGGGCCAGCGGCTGGCGTTTGGCCAGCGCGGTCAGCAATGCCGGCGGACTGGGCTTACTCGGCGCGGGCAGCATGTACCCCGACGTATTGCGCGAGCACATCCAGAAATGCAAGGCAGCCACCAGCCGGTCGTTCGGCGTGAACCTGCCGCTCCTCTATCCTGATATCGACAAACATATCCAGATCATCCTCGATGAAGGGGTGCGCATCGTGTTCACCTCCGCCGGCAATCCCAAAACCTGGACGCCCGTGCTCAAACAGCATGGCATCACGGTGGTGCATGTGGTGTCCAGTTCGAAGTTTGCGCTGAAGAGCCAGGAAGCCGGTGTGGATGCGGTGGTAGCCGAAGGGTTCGAAGCGGGCGGGCATAATGGCCGCGAAGAAACCACCACCATGGTGTTGACACCCGGTGTGGCGGACGCGGTGTCGATACCTGTGATCTCAGCCGGAGGCATCGGTTCCGGAAGAGCCATGGCAGCGGCTTTTGCACTGGGCGCCGAGGGCGTGCAGGTGGGCAGCCGTTTTGTAGCCACGCCCGAAGCCTCATCGCACCAAAGCTTCAAAGAAGCCGTGATCAAAGCACAGGAGGGCGACACCCAGCTGTCTCTCAAAAAACTGACTCCTGTTCGCCTGCTGAAAAATACTTTTTTTGAAGCCGTGCGGCAGGCCGAACTGGCCGGCGCCAACGCCGAAACACTCGCTGCCCTGCTGGGCCGGGGCCGGGCCAAACGCGGCATGTTCGACGGCAACCTCGACGAAGGCGAGCTCGAAATCGGCCAGGTAAGCGCCCTCATCCGCGACATACAACCCGCCGCCACCGTGCTGCAGCATATCTGGGAAGAATTCAACGCCGTCCGCAAAAAACTGGCGGAATAAAAAACGGGCGCACTGCTTTGCAATGCACCCGTTTCAGTTCTATCCGGCAATCAATTTTTTCTGCCTAACCACCGCACCGCTTCTTTCAGCGTCACCTTCTTGCCGTACAGCAGAATGCCCGTGCGGTAGATCTTTGCGGCCACCCAGGTGGTGCCGATGAAACCAGCTACCAGGAAAATCACCGACAATGCCAATTGCCAGTAAGGCACCGTACCGGGCACCCCGTAAGGAATGCGGGCCATCATCACCACGGGAGACGAGAAGGGGATGATACTCCCCCACACCGCCAGCTGCCCGTTGGGATTGCGCACGGCGGCAAACATGATGAAGATGGAGATGATCACAGGCAGGGTGATGGGGAACGTGAGCGACTGCGCCTCGTTCGGATCTTCATTCACCAGGCTGCCCACCGCGGCGAACAACGCAGCGTAAAACAGGTAGCCGCCCAGGAAATAAAATATGAAGCAGGAAATGATGACGGGCCAGTTGGCGCTCTCCACCACGAAAGTGATCTGCTTCATGGCTTTCATCGCCGTTTCGTTCTGGCCGCCGGCCATGCCGTTGTTGGCGGCGGCATTCATCGTTTCAGGATCAATGAAGAGGCCCATCAGGGTGTACAAGCCGATGATCAGCACCATCCATATAAGGAATTGCGTGAGCCCCACACCGGCGATGCCGACGATTTTTCCCATCATCAGCTGGAAAGGTTTGACGGTCGATACCATGACCTCCGCCACGCGGTTCATCTTTTCTTCCATCACGCCGCGCATCACGGTGGTGCCGAATACCAGCAGGATGATGTATACGAGGAAGGCCGCCCCATAACCGATGGCGTACGCCAGGCCTGCGCTGCCCTTCTTTTCTTCTTTGCCGGCCAGGTTCACGATGTCGATATCCGCCCGGATGTCTTCCAGCTTGTTTTTGTCGATGCCGGCCAGTTCCATGCGCTTGTCTTCCAGCACGTTTTCCAGCTTGCGCTCCATGCTGCTTTTCAGCATCACGTTCATCTGTCCTTTGCTGTAGTACACTATGCTGGGCGGACGGTTCACGTCCATCGCGGGAATATGCAGCACGCCGGTGTAACCCAGTTGCTGGTATGTATTTTTTAAGGTATCGATGCGGGCATCGATGAATTTATAGTGCACGCCGCCATCATCGGCCAGCTTGCCCTGGAATATTTTGCTTTCGTCCACCACGGCCACTTTCTCGTCGTCGCCGCTCTTCATTACAAAAATGGGGATGAGGAACATGCCTACAAACAGCACGGGAAGCAGGAGGGTAAAGATGACGAATGATTTTTTTCTGACCCTTGTGAGGTATTCTCTCTTGATGATTATCCAGATTTTGTTCATGGTACTGCGTTAAATGTGATAATAGGTATACGTGGGTCTTATACTGCTGCGATTTCCGTACTGCGCACCTGGGTGATGAACACCTCGTGGATGGTGGGCAATATTTCCCTGAATGCGTTGACCTGTATATCGTGATGGATAAAGTGTTTGAGGATGTCGTTCGTCTGGCTGTATTCGTTCAGCCTTACGGTATAGGCTTTGTCTTCCTGCCCGATGATGGTGAAGTGATGAGTGGCCATCTGCGCCGGGTTGGGCTGCTGGTCGAGGGCGATATGGAAAAGATGCTGCTTGAAGTCCTGTTTGATCTGCTTCACCGGTCCGTCGAGCACCTTGCGGCCTTTGTTGACCAGCACGATGTGGTCGCAGATTTCTTCCACCTGCTCCATGCGGTGGGTGGAAAAGATCACGGTGGTGCCGTTGCGGGCCATCTCGAAGATCTCGTTCTGGATCAGCTGGGAGTTGATGGGGTCGAGGCCGGAGAAGGGTTCGTCGAGGATCAGCAGTTTGGGGTGATGCATCACGGTGGAAATGAACTGCACCTTCTGCTGCATGCCTTTACTGAGCTCTTCCACTCTTTTGTGGGTCCATGAGGTAATGTCGAATTTTTTAAACCAGTAGTCGATTTTCTCCAGGGCGTCTTTCCGGCTCAGTCCTTTCAGTTGAGCCAGGTACAGCGCCTGTTCGCCGACTTTCATCTTTTTGTAGAGACCGCGCTCTTCCGGCATATACCCGATGTATTGCACATCGTTTTCGGGGTCGAAGCGTTTACCGTCGAAAATGATGTTGCCCGCATCGGGATAAAAAATACCGGTGATCATGCGGAGGAGGGTGGTTTTGCCGGCGCCGTTGGGGCCCAGTAACCCGAAAATACTTCCTTTAGGGATGGTGAAGCTGATATCGTCTACCGCTTTATGGGTAGCGTAGTGCTTTTTCAGATGCTGCAGTTCAAGTACGTTCATGCTGTTAAATTACCCAATTGGGGTAATGCAGCCAAAGAATTCATGTTAGATTTTCATAATAATACACCAACCCGAATATTCACTATACGAACCGGCTTTATGCTATCTGCCGGGCAATGGCTTCCGCCACGCGTTCGCCGTCCATGGCGGCAGACACGATGCCGCCGGCATACCCTGCGCCTTCGCCGCAGGGGTATAGTCCTTTGAGCTGCGGATGTTCGAGGGAATCCGCGTCGCGGGGGATGCGCACGGGAGAAGAGGTGCGTGATTCCGTGGCGACCAGTATGGCATTTTCCGTATAGTACCCTCTTATCTTTTTGCCGAACGCCTTGAAAGCTTCGCGGAGGCGCACGTGTACCGCCGCGGGCAGCACCTGGCGCAGGTCTGTGCTTTTCACACCGGGGATGTAGGAGCAGTCGGGCAGCGAGGCCGATACTTTTCCGTTCACGAAATCGGTCATGCGCTGGGCGGGCGCCACGAAATTACCCCCACCCGCTTCGTAGGCGGAGCGCTCCACCATCTGCTGGTAATACATGGCGGCCAGCGGGCCTTCTTTGGCGAAAGGAGCGAAATCGCTTTCGTCCACCGTTACCACCATGCCCGAGTTGGCGTAGGGGTTATTGCGCTTGGAGGGCGACCAGCCGTTGACCACCAGTTCGCCTGGCGCGGTGGCGGCCGGCGCGATGATGCCGCCAGGGCACATGCAGAAAGAGAACACGCCGCGGCCCTGTACCTGCTCAACGAGGCTGTAGCTGGCAGGTGGCAGGTATTCGTCGCGGAAGAGGCTGTGGTATTGTGCGTTGTCGATCAGCGACTGGGGATGTTCTACCCGTACGCCGAGGGCGAAGGGTTTGGCTTCGATCAGCACCTGCTGCGCGTGCAGCATGGTGAAGATGTCGCGGGCGGAATGCCCGGTAGCCAATATGACAGCAGGCGCCTGCCAGCTTTCGCCGTTGGCGGTTTTAACGCCCGTGATGCGGTCGCCGTTGCGGAGGAGCCCCGTCACCTTCTGCCCGAAATGCACTTCACCCCCGCTGCTCTCGATCTGTTCGCGCATGGCAGTGATGATGTGGGGCAGTTTGTTGGTGCCGATATGCGGGTGCGCGTCGGTCACGATATTTTCGTCGGCTCCGAACTGGCGGAAGATGTGCAGGATACGGTTGATGCTGCCGCGCTTATTGGAGCGGGTATACAGTTTACCGTCGGAGTAAGTGCCCGCGCCGCCTTCGCCGAAGCAGTAATTCGACTCGGGGTTGACGATGCCTGTTTTGTTCAATGCGGCCAGGTCGCGGCGCCGGGCCCGCACGTCTTTTCCTCTTTCCAGCACAACGGGCCGCAGGCCGAGTTCTATGAGGCGCAATGCTGCGAAGAGCCCTGCGGGGCCCGCTCCTATCACTATCACGCGTGCAGCGTCGGCGCCGGGGCGCTTATACTCGAAGAAGGGTGATTGTTTTTCTATGAAAGGCTCATTCACAAACACTTCCAGCGTCAGTACAAAATAGGCTTGCCTGGAGCGTGCGTCAATAGAGCGTTTGAGCAGATTGAAGCCGGTGATGGCGGCAGGCTTCACCCCCAGTGCGGCGGCGGCCTGTTTAATAATATGCTGGTGATGTGCTGCATCGCGTGGGAGCAGCTTCAGGGAGATCTGTTGTATCATGCCGGTTAGGTATTTATCCTAAAACTGGATGCAAAGATAGTATAAAAGCAGCAAGGGATACCGTGTACGCGGTATCCCTTGCCTGCATATTCAGATGAATGCTATTAAAAGGGCAAATCGTCCCCGCTGTTGCCGGAAGGCGCTTCCTGCGAGGTATTGTAGTCGGGCTGACGGTCGCCGCCGGGTTGCGCCTGCATCATGCTTTCCATGCGCCATGCGTCGAGATTGGTAATGTAATTCACTTTACCGTCTTTCTCCCAGCGGGTGCCTTTTATATTAAAATAAACTTTAACCATTTCTCCCTCATTGTGACGATCCACGATGCTGGTCCGATCCTGCACAGACTGAAACTTGATATAGTTTGTTATCACCCGGCCGTTGATATCGTCGGACTTCTCAATCACGAACTCCCGGGTCTTGAATGATTCACTGCGCTGAACCGTATTATACTTCACTACCAGCTTTCCGGTAATTTCAAAACTCATAAAAACAAATTTAAAATTTCAATTGCGCCAAAGATAAGTTTTTCAGTATAGGATTGCTTAATTACTTTTGCACAAGTTATTCTACATTTTTGCAAACAACTCCATACATTTGCACGGAATTTGAGAATGACGGAAAGCAGTATCCAAAAAAGTGAGATGTCAACAGCCAACTAAACAACCCGCTGGACTAACATTTAACGCCGGATTTATAAGCAATGGTATTTTACCTGTTAAGCTGAATTTTCTATGTAAATCAGTAAACAGTTTTACAAAATACCTGTTAATCATGCTTGTACGGTTTAACACTTTTCATTGTGGTGGAATTGCTGGCTAAACGGGTGTTTTAGCCGAAAAAATCTTGAATAAACAGGTGCTGACACTCTGTAATTGTTGGAAATAAAACAAGGGCAGATTTATTTTTTTTTTCAACATTTTAATCAGATATTCGTCGTCCTGTCAAAAAAATTCTTCAACCGCCCGTATTGAAGAATTTGTATTCGAGAACACCCAAATTATAAACACGATTAATTTTTTTTTATCCAAATGAATAAAACTTGCGAACAAGTTTGGGAAAGGTGTCTGAATATAATCAGGGATATTGTGGAATGGCAGCCATTCAAAACATGGTTTGAACCGATAAAACCCGTAAAGCTTGAAAACAATGTTTTAACCATCCAGGTCCCCAGCCAGTTTTTTTATGAATATCTGGAAGAGCATTATGTAGGTCTGTTAGGCAAAACCATCAAACGTGAATTAGGAAAGGAAGCCAGGCTGGAATACCGCATCGTGGTTGAAAATGGTACACCCCACCAACATCCTAAAACGGTGAACATGCCCACGCAGTTTACCAAGCCTCAGAAAGACAGCGAAGTAGATTTCCCCCTGACCATCCAGAACCCGGTCAAAAATCCCTTTGTGATCCCGGGCATCAAACGGGTGCAGATCGATTCCCAGCTGAATCATAATTATACGTTCGAAGCCTTCATCGAGGGCGACTGCAACCGTGTGGCGCGCAGGGCGGGCAAAACCGTGTCAGACAAGCCGGGCGGCACCTCCTTCAACCCCCTGGTGATCTACGGCAGCGTAGGCCTGGGGAAAACCCACCTCGCACAGGCCATCGGCAACGAAGTGAAAAGGCAGAGCCCGAACAAAGCCGTACTGTACGTCAGCGCGGAAAAATTCATCAACCAGTTCATCGATCACTCGAAAAATAACATCATCAACGATTTTATACATTTCTACCAGCTGATAGACGTATTGATCGTAGACGATATCCAGTTCTTCGCCCGCGCCGAAAAATCGCAGGACGCATTCTTCGCCATCTTCAACCACCTCCACCAGAGCGGCAAACAGCTGATTCTGACTTCGGACAAACCGCCCAAAGACCTCGACGGCGTACAGGAACGCCTCCTGAGCCGCTTCCGCTGGGGCCTGAGCGCAGACATCCAGCTGCCCGACTTTGAGACCCGGATGGAGATACTGGAGATGAAGATGCGCAACGATGGCCTCGAGATGCCGAAAGAAGTAGTGAAATACGTAGCCTACAACATTCAGAGCAACGTACGCGAGCTAGAAGGCGCGCTCATTTCCCTGCTGGCACAATCGTCCCTTAACCGCAAAGAGATCGACCTGGAGCTGGCCAAACGCGTGCTGAAATCGTTCGTTAAAACCTCCTCCAAGGAAATCACCATCGACAGCATCCAGAAAATGGTCTGCGAATACTTCGATGTGCCTTACGACAAGCTGCTGCAGAAAACCCGCAAACGCGAAATCGTACAGGCCCGCCAGATTACCATGTACCTGGCCAAGAGCTTTACCAAAAATTCACTCAAAACCATCGGCGAACACTTCGGCGGCCGCGACCACACCACCGTGATCCACTCCTGCCAGACCGTGAAAGACCTGATGGACACCGATAACAGTTTCCGCGACAGCGTGATCGAATTGCAACAAAAAGTGCAACTCGCCGCTATGTAACCCCTGCAACCAAACATGCAAAGTCATTCTGAATACCGGGCCACAAACCCGGTATTCTTTTTTTTGCTATCTTATGCTTAACAATTTGATAAACGGTGCAGACGGACTTTCCATTACAACTGCCCTACTTTTGATGCGCAAATTGAAACAGCAATCATTATCATGTTCAAATACCTTCTGACGCTCTGTTGCCTGACCGCCTGGCTGCTGCCGGCCGGCGCGCAATACACCACCGGCAATGCCCACTCTCACAACGACTACCTCCAGGCCAGGCCTTTCAGCCTTGCTTTCGAAAAAGGCTACGGCTCCATAGAGGCGGACGTTTTTGAAAGGAGCGGCGAACTGTATGTGGCCCACACGGCAGCCGAAATCGACACGGCCCGCACCCTGCGCCGGTTGTACCTGCAGCCGCTACAGCAGATGCTCGAAGAGAAAAAGGGCGTGTTCGGCGAATCGAAACAGGTGCTCCAAATCCTCATCGATTTTAAAACCGCAGGTGTGCCCACCATGCAGGCACTCCTGCAACAGCTGCAGGCTTTTCCCGCTCTCACCGCGCACCCACGGGTGCAACTGGTGATCAGCGGCAGCCGGCCCGACGTTTCCCTCTGGAGCTCCTATCCTCCCTATATCTATTTCGACGGTTTACCCTCCGTACAATACACTGCGGAGCAATTGCAGCGCATCCCGCTGTTCAGCGACAACTTCAGGAACTACACCCAGTGGAATGGCAAAGGCGCCCTGGTGAAAGAAGACAAGGCCAAAATAGACGCCGTGCTCGGGAAGGTGCATGGCCTGCAAAAGAAGTTCCGCTTCTGGGCCACACCGGATGAGGTGAATGCCTGGAAAACCATGATCAACCTGGGAGTAGATTATATCAACACTGACAAAGTGGATGAGCTGGCTAACTACCTGCAGCGCCGCGTACAGGCACAATACCAGGCCACCGCACCGCACGCCGTGTACATGCCCAAGTACCGCAACAACGACGGCAACACCAGAGTAAAAAATGTCATCCTGCTCATCGGCGACGGCATGGGCCTCGCCCAGACCTACGCCGGATACACCGCCAACTTCGGCAACCTCAACCTGTTCCAGCTGCTGAACATCGGGTTTTCAAAAACCTCCTCGTCCAACAGCTACATCACAGACTCCGCGGCTGGCGGCACGGCCATGGCATCCGGCAAAAAAACCAATAACCGCTACATCGGCATGGATGCTACCGGCGTACACCATCCTGCCATACCCGACCTCATTGCCCCGCTGAAGATGGCCAGCGGCCTCATCAGTTCCGGCGACATCACCGATGCCACCCCCGCCG
Source organism: Chitinophaga lutea (assembly GCF_003813775.1). Lineage (NCBI taxonomy): Bacteria > Pseudomonadati > Bacteroidota > Chitinophagia > Chitinophagales > Chitinophagaceae > Chitinophaga > Chitinophaga lutea. The sequence continues at coordinate 1,330,854 of NZ_RPDH01000001.1, forward strand.
CGTTTTACGGGCACGTGAAAGATCGCAGCATGTCCAAAGAAATTGCGCAGGATTTTTTGAAGAGCCCCGTGAACCTGATGATCGGCGCCGGCGGCAAACACTTCACCGCCATCAGCGAACAGCTGCAGGCGAAAGGTTACCGCTATGCCACGCAGCTCTCCGCGCTCGACACCATTCGCGGCAACCGTTACCTGGTACTGGCCGACAGCGCCGCGCTGACCATGCAGAAAGGCCGTGGTGATTTTTTACAGCGCTCGCTGAAGAAAGCGCTGCAAACGCTCGCGCCGCAGAAAGAAGGATTTTTCCTGATGCTGGAAGCGGCACAGATCGACTGGGGTGGTCACGCCAACTCAGTGCCTTACCTCACTACGGAGATGCTTGATTTTGACCGCACCATCGGCGCCGCGCTGGAGTTTGCGGACAGTAACGGGGAAACGCTGGTGATCGTCACCGCCGATCATGAAACCGGCGGCCTCAGCCTGCTCGACGGCAGTATCAGCAAGGGGTATGTAGATGGCGCCTTCAGCACCACCGATCACTCCGGTATCATGGTGCCCGTGTTCGCGTATGGCCCCCGCTCCATGAGCTTCAGAGGCGTTTATGAGAACACCGCCATTTTTGAAAAGATCATGCAGGCTATCCGGCAGAGCCGCTCAAAATAGTTCATTCAGTTTTTGCTCCCAGCGCTGTTCCAGTGCTTTCACCTCCGCTTCGGGCACGCCATAGGCGCCGATCCATACCCATATCGTGATACCCGCATCCGGCATAAAACGTTCGGCGGTGAGCCGGAACATGGCATTGTTGAGGGACTCCAGGGTGCCGCAGAGATCCTGCGGCGGGTTGAGATATACCAGCTGGCCTTCGTACACCTCACCTAACGGCGTGGCATACACGTACCGGTCTCCCTTCACCGACACCCCTTCTTTCGTTAGCGTGTTCCATACCTGCTGCAGCGGCAGTTTGATATTGATTTGCGCCAGCGCCACCACCCGGTCTTTTCCCGCGTGATGCTCGAGGTAGTGCTGGAGGCTGAGCGACTCCGTATCCCAGCCGCGGCGTACGCCATCGTAAATTTCATCCCAGCCGCTTTCGCCCCCGAAACCGGCATGCACGATGCGGAGCAGCGTTTTGCCATCCTTTGCTTCCAGGAAAAATTCCACGGCCAGCCTGCGCGGTACATCGGACACCATCCGGTGATGGTCCTGGTTGTAACCCAGCCGCAGATATTTGTTTTGTTGTTGTTCTTCAATTTCCATCTGCCAGTCCACGCCACCGCCCCACGAAAGATCGATCCGGCCGTTGTTGACGCTGGCTTTCAGGGGAAACCAGCGTTCCAGTTCTTGGGCATCCGTCAGCGCTTTCCAGACCGCTTCAACGGGCGCGTTGATTTCTCTGGTTGCATGTACGGATCTGTCTGTGTTTTTCATAACGAAGGTTTTGAAAGATGAATATCGGACCGTAGCGATAAAGAAGGGATAAGAAGTACATCTCCCGTTCAACACGGCATCCACATCCGCCGTGTCTATTTTTCATGCTGCGGCTTTTTCAGCACCGGGTGTGAGAACAGGTGAAACTGATACGCTCTTCCATCCGGGTCTTTATCCGTATGATATTTACCTGCCAGTTTGCTGATGGTTTTGGCCAGCTCTTCCGTAAACGCCTGCAGTTGATCGGGACTCGAAAAACGGACTTCCGTCTGCATGGTGAACGTGGGCAGTTTTTTCTTCGCTTTTTGTGCGCCGGTCTGTAGAGCCGCAACATCCTGTATCAGTTGCGAGGCAGCAGACACGAGGTAAGCCGACGAAAATTTATCCTGCACCGCAGCCGGATCTACCTCCGCCGTGTTCAGCACCACCATGTACGAACGCGATGTTGCGCGCAGGATGCGTTCCGTACAGTTCCCTTTCCGCCGTTCCTCCACAAGCTCTACCAGTTCGTTTTTCTCCAGCTCTTTCAGGTGATAATTGAGTTGCTGCCGGGGCAGGTTCAGTACCCGCGACAGGCTGGCTGCGGAGTTGGGCTCCCGGAGTTCCTCCAGGATACGGATGCGCAGGGGATTCAGCATGGCCGCAGCCACCTGCGTGTCCTGGATAAAGTTGTGCGCTTTCATATCCCTAAATTACACCGAAAAATATTTTTTTCAAGAAATATTCTATGTACGGAAAACAAACTGATTTGCGCCACCATACACATATGATAAATAAATAATTGAAAAATGAGTACGAAGGTGTTATTTCTATTCAGTATGAATTAGTTAAATTGTATATACCCGCTGTCATCAGCCGAAATCTAAATCCTGTTGCTATGCAATTTTCCACCAGTCGCCCCGGGGCCGGCGCCGTACTGCTGACGGGTATCACCGTGGGCATACTGGATGGGGCTGCTGCCCTTCTGAATGCGTGGTTCAGATCCGCAATTCCACCTGCAAGAGTTTTTCAGTACATCGCAAGCGCCATGTTTGGCAGAGACGCTTATAGCGGCGGCGGAGGCACGATTGCCGCCGGTGTTTTCCTGCACTTCCTGGTAGCTATTATCTGGAGCGCTATTTTCTTCGTCGCCTTTCCACGGATACCTGTATTGCGCCGCAATAAGTGGCTGGTAGGCTGCGCCTACGGCATCGCGGTGTGGCTCCTCATGAACTTCGTGGTGTTGCCGCTGACGCAGGTGCCACCGCTGAATTTCACCTGGCAGGGTGTTGTTACGGGCCTGCTGATTCATATGTTCGTAGTAGGCGTTACTATCGTTTTCATGGTGCGGCGCTGGTATAGAGCCGATATGGCGCTGGATTAAAACGTTATTCACGGAAAGACTACCGCAGGGGTGATGACATTATATCCCTGTCTATATCAGATGTGGAAATGATAGTCGGCAAAAGTACCCGCGCAGATCAAATGAGACATGAAATGACTAGCAACAGCATCACCGGGAGGTGACGACATTAAATCCTTGTGCTACTGAGATGTGGAAATGATGGTCGGCAAAAGCATCCCCACGGATCATATGAGATGTGAAATGACAACTAGCAACAGCATCACCGGAGGTGATAGCATTACCGTTTGCATGTGAGATGTGGAAAGGATAATCTACAACAGCATCCCCGGGAAAGATGACGCCTTGCCGATTTTACGTGTGAGATGAAGGGTAATCTGCAACAACATCCCCCGGGATAATATGACAGCCCTGCCGTCCATGAAAATCAGCCGGGCAATGTCCCGTCATTCCCGGGTTAAACACCGGCCATAAAAAAAGGCTGGTCATCCGGCGACCAGCCTGTAATACATTTCTTCGACCACCGTTCAACTCAATGTTTCCTTAAATAATTTCAGCGTACGTTCCCACGCGAGTTTCGCCGCAGCTTCGTTGTAGCGAGCGGGCGATGCATCGTTATTGAAAGCGTGCTGGGCGCCCTTGTAAATGTACAATTCGTATTTTATGCCGGCGGCTTTCAACGCTGCTTCATAAGTGGGAATACCGGCGTTCACCCTTTCATCCATTTCACCGTAGTGCAGCAGCAGCCGGGCTTTTATTTTCGGTACATCCGCAGCATCAGCCTGGCGGCCGTAATATGCCACGGCGGCTTTCAGTTCGGGATCAAGAACGGCCAGCTGGTTGGCCATGGCCCCACCCCAGCAGAATCCGACACAACCGGTTTTCCCATTACAGTCGGGCCTGCTTTTGAGGTACTCCAGCGATTTGAGATAGTTCCGCAGGTTCTGCGGCATATCGAGTTTGCCGATTAAAGTTCTGCCTTCGTCTTCATTGGCGGGCGTACCGCCGAAAACAGACAACGCATCCACGCCTAGCGCCAGGTAACCGGCCCTGGCTACGCGGCGTGTAACGTCTTTGATGTGGGGCGTCAGCCCGCGGTTTTCATGTATCACCACCACTGCGCCATATTTACCTGCCGCCTTCGGTTTCACCAGCAGCCCTTTCATCGTAACGCCGTCGCCGGGGTACGACACTTCTTCCTCCGACAGATCGTCGGGGAGCGGCGCCGAAGCGGCCTTCGCGTAATTCGACTCCAGCAGCGGCAGCACCGCCATGGCGGCAGCCATTGTGCCGGTGAGCTTTACAAGGCGTTTGATAAAATCTTCGCGATTAAGCGGTTTGTGGGTATACTCATCAAAGAGGTTAATAATGCGTTGGTCCATATGATAGCATTTACAGAAAGATACGAATTATTCCGGGCTCATGCGCGTGGAAACACCGATGCGGGTCCAGGCGTTGATGGTGATGATGGCCATGATCAGCTGTGCCAGGTATTCTTCGTCGAACAGCTTTGCGGCGCGTTCGTACACCTCGTCGGAAACCTTGTTGTGAATGAGGGTCACTTCTTCCGTAAGCGCCAGGATGGCACGTTCTTCTTCGGTAAAAAAGGGCGTTTCTTCCCAAACGCTCAGGGCATACAGGCGCTGTTCCGTTTCGCCCAGTTTGCGGGCATCTTTCGTGTGGATGTTAACGCAATATGCACAGCCGTTGATCTGGGCGGCGCGGATGCGGATCAATTCGTGATGCAGCGGGCTGATGCGCGTGGTGGAGAGATATGATTCCAGTGCCATCATGGCTTTGTATGCATCCGGAGATGCTTTTTTGATACGGATTCTGTCAGACATTGTACTTCGTTTTTTGTACTGACAAAATTCGGCCATACCGCCCTACAGAAAATTGAAGTAGTTCAAGAAATCCGTTTCGCCCTGATCTTGCTGAGAAATTCGGGTGTGAAGCCCAGGTACGAGGCCAACATGTATTGCGGCACACGCTGCACGAAATCCGGGAAGGATGTGCTGAAATGTTCGTACCGTTCTTCTCCGGATTGCGAGAAGATGTATTTCACCCGCAGGTGCGCGGCGGCAAGCGCCTTCTCCAGCACGATGCGGAAATATTTTTCCAGTTGCGGCAGCTGCCTGAACAACTCATCCTGCACGGCCCGCGGCAGCACTGCCACGGTAACCGGCTCCACCGCCTGTATGAAAAACTGCGAAGGCGTTCGCCCTTCGAGGCTGTGATAATCGGTTATCCACCAGTCTTCGATCGCAAACAGGTGCACCTGCTCCGTTTCTTTTTCCGTCATAAAATAGGACCGGCAGCAGCCTCTGATGATAAAATAATTGGCCGTACACACCTGTTTTTCTTTTAGCAGGAACGCTTTTTTCTTTAGTTCGCGCACTTCGATGAATTGTTCCAGCGTGGCCGCTTCCTCATCACTGAGCGGTACAAATCGGCGTATATGTGTAATGAGAGAAGAAAGCATATGATATCGATTACCCTGGGAGCAAAAGTATTTCAAATTCCGGGGGATTGAACAGCGTGGCGGAACTCTTCCGTCAATTCCTTTCTTGTTCGTTTCGGCGGGAAATGTTACCTTAAATCCATGTAACCGAATGCTGAATCAAACCCCCTGGTATGCTGCTACGCGATAAGCTCTCATTGGTGGAGGTGTTTAGAATTACGTGGAAGCTAGACTTCATGATCATCCTGGTATGCTCCCTGGCATATTTTGCAGACACTTACTGGCTCAAGCGCCATATTTCCATCCCCGTGAGCGTCACCGGCGTACTGGGTACCGCCCTGGCTTTTTTTATCGGCTTTAACAATAACCAGGCGTACGACAGGTGGTGGGAAGGCCGCAAAATATGGGGCGCCATCGTCAACGATTCCCGCTCCTGGGCCCGTAACCTGCTGAACTACTGCGATAACGGCAAGGCCGGCGAAGTACCACACATCGCCCGCCGGATGATTTTCCGCCACATTGCGTTCCTGCACGCCCTCAAAGCGAACCTCCGTAAAACAGGCGACCTGTATTACGAGGGCTACCTGAGTAAAAAAGAGGCGGAAGACGTAAGCAACAGCCACAACATACCGAACGCCATCCTCAACATCCAGGCCGCCGACCTGCAGCAGCTGCGCGAGCTGGGCGCGGTAGACGGCTTCTGTTTCCGCGACCTCAATGCACTGCTCACCCAGCAGTGCGATCACATGGGCGCGGCGGAGCGCATCCGCAACACCGTTTTTCCCCCGAGCTACCTCTTTTTCACCCGGGTTTTCATCTGGTTCTTCGTGATACTCAATACGTTCATGCTGGCCGAGTCCATCGGCTACTGGTCGGTCGTCTTCGGCTGGGCCGTGGGCTTTGTGTTTCACGTCACCCACCAGAACGGCATCAGCATTATGAATCCCTTCGAACAGAACCCCATGTCGCTGCCGCTGGACAGCATCAGCCGTACGATAGAAATCAACCTGCTGGAGATGTTGGGGCACCAGCCGCTACCATCGCCGGTGGAGCCGGTAGGCAAGCACTATTTACTTTAACCTCCCGAAAAATTTCTGTAAATTACAAGTCCCTAATCCTGATGCCAATTATGTCAACTCTGGATAGTCCAGCCATCATGAATTTTCAGGTTCTACCGGAGATGGAACCGTTTACGAGCACTTCCGAGGTACTGCCTGAAAAGTACAGTAACTACAGAATCGAGGGCACCAAAGTACATTATACTGAGGGGCCTTTCGGCGCATTCTTCAAACAGGAGGTGGTGGATACAGACTGGATAATCGGCTGGCTGAATTTCGATATCAAAAAGAAAACAGACCTGTTCCCTATCACCCGTGACCCGCTGCTGGCACTCTACATCGGCCTGGAAGGGAATATTCCATGCGACCTGCAGGGCTCGGCAGACAAACTGATGCTCCCAGAGAAAAGGATGGGGTTTTATTATGTGCCGCCCAACGGGTTTAACCAGGCGCAGTTCGAACCGTTTCACTACACCTCGTTGTATATTTCGTTTTCGCATTCGTTCATCAGGCGTTTCCGGAACAAATATGAGTCGTTCCAACCGCTGCTGGACGTTCCGCTGCAACAGTTCCACGACTATCAACAGGCCTTCGGTACCCTGGCCGCGCGGCAGGAAGAGCAGGAAAGGTATAATGAACTGGGCGGCATGATCGACAAACAGCAGAACCAGGAAGATGCGGGCAAACAGGGGCAGTTGCTCCCGCTGGGCAGCGAGCATACCGACATCATCCGGCAGATGCAGGGGTACGACCAGAACCCCGCCTGGCTCTCTTCGTACCTGTACGGACAGATCTGGCTGATGATCGTGAGTTACTTCAACAAAATGACGGAACGCGCCCAGTTGTCGAAAGACCTGCTGGATGCGGTGGATTTTATCCAGATGAACTATGCCGCGCTTAATAAAAAGAGCCAGCCCATCACGCCCACGGACGTATGCGGCGCGCTGAAAGCAGACCCCAGGGACCTGAACAGGCTGTTCAACGACCGGTTCGGGCAGAATATGCGCGAATACCTGACCAACTACCGCTATTCGGAGGCCAAATTCCGCCTTCGCCGCACCGATAACAAATTGAATGTCATTGCCGAAGAAACCGGTCTGTCCGGCGCCTCCCACCTCACCAAACTCATCCGGGCCGAGCACGGCATGACCCCGGCCGAATACCGGATCCGGTTCCGGGGTTATTGATCTGCGTGCAAAAAAATCACTTCGTACAATAATTCCTGCGGGAAATACAACAGGGCGCCCTACAATTCGCAGCATCTTTGCTGTGTTGAAGCAATATGCCCTCTTTCAATATAACTAGTAGTGTTTTTTCTCCAATTTAGCTTATAACAATACGCCCCTGACCGGGCTTTCCAATTGATCTTAAGACAACCTTATCAGACAAATCCCCCTTCCTTTTCCAAGCTTGAGACAAGAATCCAGATACAGCCCCGGCACCACCGGGGTTGCTGTCTTTTAGTGCTCCAGCAGAAACCGGCGGGAAGCCGTTACCCATTCATACCGGTATTTCGCGAAGTAATTGGAATGCCCGGCCTCCGGAAAGGTAACCAGTTTTTTGCTGCCGGCCAGCGCAGCGTATATCGCGTCGATTTCCGGGCGCGGCACCCTTTCGTCCTTTTCGCCGTAGAACATCAGTGCGGGCACTTTCACATCTTCAGCATAGCGCACCGGGCGATGGGAAAATCCCCAGAAACCATTTTCCACACCACCCCAGAACACGACGAAACCGGCCAACGGGAAACCCGGCACGCCAACAGCCCTGAAACGGGCGCAGGTGGCATCGTAAAGCGTGGCGAAGGGGCATTCGATGATGATGCCCCGCGGCCGGAGCGCGTCATCGTGCAGCGCCTTGAGCACTGCCGCCGCACCCAGCGAAGAGCCGAACAGGTAAATGTTTTTTTCGCCCTGCGCCGACAGGTAGTCATAAACCGTTTTAACGTCCTGTGATTCTTTATAGCCGATGGTGGTATGGTTGCCACCGGAGCCGCCGGAACCCATAAAATCCACCAGCACGGCATTATAACCCATCTCCGTAAAGGCATAGGCTTTCTCCAGCAGGGACGATTTTTCGCCGCTGTACCCATGGAAGAGCGCCACAGTACCACGCCCTTCGGGTGTTTTCAGGAGCCAGCATTCGATGCGGTAATTGCTTTGCAGGTGAATGGTCTGGTAAGGGCGGTCGGGTTTCCGCCGGGTGACAGGCCGGGGATTATCGACCCCGAAAAAGATGGTTTTCAGTTTTCCCGTCACCGACAATTTTCTCGGATCCGTACGAGGCGCTTTCGTGTCGCTGAAATGCGTGAATTTATACGCGTGGAAGCCGGCAAATAAATTGACCAGGACAAACAGGATAAGGACTGACCAGGCGGTGCGCCTGAGTATTTTTTTGTACGGCATGCGGAATGGCGGCTTTATACCCGAAAATTAGAATTTTCCCCGCAATTACCGCAGCGGCAGGGGCTGTTTGATCAATTTAAAGTTTTCGTCGTTCACATCTTCCAGGAGATGATAAAGCACGCCGTTTTCGAGGAAGATGCGCTGCTGCAGCTGTTCATCGCCGAAGAACTCGCAGGCGGTGGGTATCAGCCAGGGGGCTGTCAGTTGCCGCCACCCCGCGCCCTGCAGAAAAACCGTCTGCATGGTATAGGTGCAGCCGTGAAGCGGCTCTCCGAACAGCGTCAGTTCATCGGCTCCGTCGCCGTTGAGATCGCCTTCGTTCACCAGCCGCTGCCGGCCTGGCAGTGGCGTTGTTGCGGGCAACCCGTTGCCGGTAAACCGGACGATGTAATAGTCCTGCGTGTTCTCTTCCACGGCCTTTTCATACAGCACACTGACAGCGGTGTCCCTTACCCCGTCGCCATTAAAATCCCCTGTGATACGGACCGTATCGGCAGGCGGCGCGGACGAAGATGGTGTGGGCGCGGCGGCTGTGGCCGGTGGAGGAGACAGGGTATCCTGTGCGTTGTTTTTTTTCTCGGTGGCAGGCTGGCCGCAGGCCGCCGCCATTAACAGCATGATTCCGGTAAGTATCCGCAAGGCTATTTCTTCTTTTTCTTAGATGATTTGGCAAATTGATTGAATGCCAGCGCCTGGTCTACCCAGTACGCCAGTTGTTTTTTGGTGCGCAGCACTTCCTCGTCCACAAACACATACCCTTTCATCACCCTGCCATTCATCACCATCTGGGCCGCACCCGGCAGTTCCACGGCTGCTTCGGCCGCTACAGGGTCGAGGCGCACCATGATATGACTGTCGCGCACGCATACGCACATTTTGTCGTGCACCATAAAACAGAGCCCGCTGAACATCTTTTTTTCTTCCACTTTACTTTCAGCCGCCGCAATTAATTCCCTGACTCTTGCATTGAGTTTTTCATTTAACGCCATCGGTGAATGTTTTCTGCAAAATAACGGATTCTGCCTGTAACCGCCCCGTCTACCGCACCGGTTTTTGTACTCCGAAACCAGGCGCTCCCCTTAACCAGCGCCCCGCCTGGCCGGTGAGCCACAGGTAGTAGTCGGAGCCCAGTTCGTTTTCGATGCCTACGAATTTTTTGTCGCCATGGAGCGGCATCTCGGCCTCGCGGGCGCATTTATAAATGGCGGTGCCTTCGTCGATTTCATCAAACATGGCCACGTAAAGCGCCTGTGCGCCTGCCTGCCTTACGCCCGCCACCTGCTGCCATAAAAAATCCCCCTTCAGCCGCGGAATGGAGTTATACAGCGAGGGGTCGTTTTTCAAGTTGCCCCAGCTGAAGCCGGGGAACACCAGCGGCACATAACTCACCCGGTGGGTATTACACCAGGCCACGTCGCCGGCGAGCGTGGCTTCCGCCACGGCGTCATAATTCCCGCTGCTGTAACGGCCTACGGCCCAGGGCATCACGATGTCGCAGCGCTTGGCAAGTTCGTGCAGCGCCGGGGAATTCTCCGTGTCTTTCGCCAGCGTGCGCCAGTAATACGGCACACCGAGCATCACCGATACCCGGTTGTTATCGCCCTTCAGGCGGGCGATCAGGCGGGCGGCATCGGCGATCGTATATTTCCGGTTGTCGTTAAAACCCACCCCCCAGATGCTTACCAGCGGTTTTTTATTGTGGCGCAGGTACGAGGGATGTGCTGTATTGTCGAAAAGCCGGAATAGCTGCTGCAGCTCGGCCCAGTCCTTTTCCACGTAAGCCACGTCCGCCGGGGTGCAGCCGGTCAGGTCGTACATCACGCAGATGGCGCGGGAGTACTTCCGGGCCGCTTTCAGGGCGTTTTCGAGCACTTTGTTGAAATGCCGTTTCCCTTTGGGGTTGCTTTCTTTTATTTCCACCACGAAGCGCTGCATGAATACCCCGTCTATACCGTAGTCGCGCATCCATTTAAAATGCAGGTCAACGGCCGACTCGTCGAACGGGCTATACATGTGCACAGGCGAGCCATCCGGGTACTGGAAGGCGGTTTTATACTGCTGCGGGTACGCCTGCATGTCTGGGTAAAAATCCACCGATGAACAGCCTGGCTTGAAACCACCACAGCGGCCGTTCTGCAGATGATACCAGCCGCGCCCGGAGCCGTCGCCCTCTGCCGCAAACCAGCCCTGGTACCCGGCCATCACCAGTTTGGAATAAGAGGTGTACAAACAACCGGTTTCATCAAATACCGTGTCGCGCCCGAGGGGCAACCCCACCACCGTTCCGCCCGTCTTTTTCGCGCAGCTGATGGAAATGATTAAAACGGTCAACAGGAAAACAGATAAACGCATGATAATTTCTTTTTTTTGATCAGTTTAAACGGATGCGCACAGGTACAACGCTACGGGCTACGGCACATTGATCTGCAAGTAACCCGCCGGTCACTAACAAAAGCATTAACAGCGTCACTAACGGGAAAATTAATCGCGCATTTTTAAACAAAATATTGGTTTTCAAGCACAAAACATCTTTCTGCCCTACAAATTACGCCCGCCGTTTTTAAAAGATCAGTATCTTGACAACACGTTTTATGATTGATTCAACCAAGTCGCCTCACCGTTCATGGAGAAATATCTGATGAGTATATTTTTTGCATGCCTGTTTTGCAGTGCCGGTTTCGCGCAATCGCACGGACTGGCCTTTTCCAGCCACGAAGTGGTGCCCGAAAAACGGACCGGCCTCCGGCTGACGTCCGATGCCCCCGTCTGCATCGAACAGGAAATGGACATTTCGTTCGATGCGATGTTCCGGCTAGGCATGGAAACCTACTTCGGGTATGTGTTGGGGCTGGTGACCAACGAAGGGCAGAACATCGATCTCGTATACAATCAACGCCTGTTCAGTTTTAATTTCGTGATCGGCGAAAACTTCGCCGACAGCTTCCGGGCAGATAACCTGCAGTTTGATGGCCCTGATCCGTTTCGCGACATCAAGTCCTTTGCAGACCTGTTCTATGCGCCGCGCAGTAGAAAACTGCCGGCTGTGAGGCTCTTCAATACAAAAGACGATATCAGGGAGCTGAAAGCCTACACGCTAGACTCCCCGCCCAACCCCACACCCGCCGTAACGGTGCCCGCTCAAAATAGATTCCGCCTCGACCGGGTGCTGATGGGCCTTGCCTGTATGCTTACTGCCGGTGCCCTGTTCTATTTTGTGTGGAAGCGCTGGCATACACTCGACGAAGCGCATGGGCCTTCTCCCGCCGTTCCTCCCGCTGAGGACACACCGGAAAAAACATCGGCAGCCATTTTCCTGTTCGGTGATTTTGAAATGACCGGTAAGGAGGGAAACGACTGCACCCGCCTGTTCACCCCGCTGCTGCAGGAGCTGTTCCTGCTGTTGCTGATTTATACTGAAAAAGGCGGCAAAGGCATTGCGCCGGAAAAACTGTTTGAACTGTTGTGGGGAGATACATCACCGAAAGATGCGCGGAATAACTTTTCCATGAACCTGGTTAAACTGAAGGTCATTCTCGAAAAGGCCGGCGACCTGCACATTGTTAAAGATGCAGGCCGGTGGAAGCTGGAAGTTCCGGCGGATGTCCGGTTCGACTACCGTGATTATCTCGGGCAAGCCAGCACCCAACCTTCTGCGGCAGCGCTGCTGGAGATCACCTCGCGCGGGAGCTTTCTCCGGAATATGCCTTACGAATGGCTCGACGATATCAAGTCGGAGATTTCGATACATGCCACCGGGCTGATGCTGGCGGCGATCGGTAAGATGAACCTGCACCGCGAAACGGATTTGGTGCTGCGGCTGACGCAGGCCATTTTCCAGTTCGACCCGCTGAACGAGGAGGCGCTGGTGTACAGGTGCAAATGCCTGATGATGGCCGGTCGCCATAAAACCGCGCAGGACGCCTACACGAAGTTTGCAAAAGAATACCGCGAAAGCTACGGTGAAGATTTCAGGCTTTCATTCCAGGATATTACGCGCGACAGCTGATCAGAGATCTTTCACCATCCACACATTGCAGGCATAGTGTCCGCTGTTGCCCCACGATTCCCGGAGATGCCGGAAACCGGCCTGTTCGTAAAGGCTGATGGCTTTTTCCATTTGGGGGAACGATTCGAGGTACAACTGCCTGTAACCCAGCTCGCGGGCTGCCTGGAAAGTTTTTTCCATCAGCTGGAAACCGAGGCCCTTGCCCCTGGCGGCTGCAGCGAGAAAAAACCGCACCAGCTCCGCACATCCTGCCGGCAGGCCCTGTGTGGGATAAACGCCGCAACCACCCAGCAGCTGCCCGTTTTCTTCAGCCACCCAGTATAAAGAACCTCTCGTCTGGAAATAGGTGTATAAATTGTCGGTGGTAGGATCCGTATAAGCCGTTCCTTCCCGCGGCACGTCAAATTCTTCAATCGCCGTGCGGATAATGGAAGCCAGCGTTTTTTCATCGCCGGGCCGGATCGTTCTGAATATTACGCTCATATCTGGTCAGAATAACACGTCTTCGATCGAGGGTTCTTTATCGAATACACTCTTCGCGAATGGACATAAAGGTAATATTTTCACATGTTTCGTGCGGGCAAAGTCCACCGCCGCCATCACCAGCTGTTTGCCCACGCCCTGCCCGGAAAAGGCATCGTCCACCTCCGTATGATCGATGATAAATTTGTCGGCCCCGGCCCAGGTGTAAGTCATTTCCCCCGCCTGCGCGCCATCGCTCATAGCTTTAAAACTGCCTTTCTTTCCGTTGTCTGTTTGCTCGATATTCATGGCCCGAATATAATCGATTCCCCTTACTTACGGCCCGTTCGGGAAATGAAAAAGATGATAAGCCCTAGCACCAACGCCACGGCGATCAGTCCCGTCCACACTCCTGCTTTGAAAATACCGCCGATGATCTCGCAACTGCTGAGGGTAAACGCCAATACTACAAGTAATAAATACGATGCCTTTTTCATACACATGGTTTTCAAAGGCATGAATCATATACCGTGCCGCGATGAATTCCCTTTGGCAGGCGGTCACGCCCCGGGGAAAAATTTCTACAGCCGTTTCCGCGATCGAAAAATAAAGCACTTTCAGCGGGGGATGCACAAAAAACAGATATTTGCCGCTATGAGCATCATCGTTCCGGATATCAGGCAGCGTTTCCAGCCGGTTCAGCCGACCATCAAAGATGCGGCGGGCCGCGTGGCTTATCACGAGTTGTTGCCTGAGCCACGCCTGGCGCCGTATATCTATTGCTACTGGCAGTTGGAAACCATGCAGCCGCTCACGGAAGCCTTTGTATACCGGGTGGTGGCGGACGGGTGCATCGATCTTTTTTTTGACGTGCAGCAGCCGGCGGACAATTATATCATGGGTTTCTCTACCGTCTATACGGAGTTTCCCCTTCCACCCGTTTTCAATTACATCGGCATACGTTTCCTGCCAGCAGCCTTCCCGCTGCTTTTTAACATCGATGCATCGGCACTGACCAACCGCTTCGAGCATCTCGGCCAGGTATTGCCCCACCTTTCCGCCGGCCTCACCCGGTTGGCGCAACACCCCGCATTTCTCGCCAACCTGCAGCAACGGTTGGATCAGTTTTTCCTGCACATCCTGTCCAATACACACTTCCATAGAGACGGGCGGCTATTCGACGCCATCGGCATCATCCTCAACGCCCGCGGGGTTCTGACAGTGGAGCGTGAGCTCAACTCCGGCATCAGCCCCCGGCAGCTGCGGCGGCTGTTTAACTTTTATATCGGCGATACGCCGAAAGTGTTCAGCAAAGTAGTGCGCTTTCAGCACATCCTCCACGCCAAACCTTCCGTGGAAAGCCTGAAAAAAGACAAACTCTTTTATGATAACGGCTACTACGACCAGGTCCACTTCATCAAGGAATTCAAAACCATGTACGGGCTCACCCCGACGATCGCGCTCCGGTAAAAGGCCCTCGCGGTTTCTTTCACCTGCACTACTGCCGCGTGAATATTGCAGGCCATGCTAAATTGTTTAATTTTGAAGCAGATCTGCAACTGTCACCCATGGCATTCAATTTTTTCCACCGGAACAAACATATCATCCTCTACGGCCTTTGCCTGGCCCTGTTGCTGTTTTTACTGAAATGGCTCGAGCTGCGTTTCGTGATCATCGACCATGCTTTCCAGATTTACATCGGGGCCATTGCGCTGTTGTTTACCGCCCTCGGCATCTGGCTCGCCCTGAAACTGGCGAGGCCCAAAATCCAGACGGTGGTGGTGGAGAAAGAAGTGATTGTGCCGCACAACGGCCACGCGTTTACCGTGAATGAAAAGGAACTGGCCCGCCTCGGCATCAGCAGCCGTGAGCTGGAAGTGCTGCAACTGATGGCCGAAGGATTGAGCAACCAGGAAATCGCCGCCCGCTTATTCGTGTCGCTGAGCACCGTCAAAACGCACACGTCCCGCCTCTTCGAAAAAATGGACGTCAAACGGCGCACGCAAGCCGTTGAAATGGCTAAACGACTGAGTATCATACCATAATAAGAATCCTGCTTTAGTACTAAAATTGCCAGCACGGCCATAAATCATCCTAAAGTATGAACGGTCTGAGCGGGGAAAGTTTCATTTTTGAGGCATCACTAAACATAATACCGATGAAAAGAAACATTTGGATTTTCGGGTCGATTGCGGGCGCTATCCTCGTCGCCTTTATGATCTATGCCACGGCTACCTGTTACGCCAACCCGGAAAAATTCGAAAGCAACGATGTAGTGGGCTACATCGGCTTCATCCTCATTTTCTCCCTGATTTTCGTGGGCGTGAAAAATTACCGCGACAAGTACAGCAACGGCCTGGTGTCGTTCGGGAGAGCCTTCAAGATAGGCGCATTCATTGCGCTGATCGCCTCGTCGATGTACACGCTGGCCTGGATAATCGATTATTACCTGTTCATCCCGGACTTCCTCGACCAGTATACGAAGCATGTATTGTGGGATGCGAAGCAGGACGGGGCTACGGCGGCCGAGCTGGCCAAAAAAACAGAAGAGATGGCCGATTTTAAGGAGATGTACAAAAATCCGTTGTTGGTGGTCATCATTACTTATATGGAGGTGTTGCCCATCGGCCTGATCGTGGCCCTCATCGCGGCGCTGATCCTGAAAAAGAAACGGCCTGCTGCACCGTCCGCCACGCTTACGCATGCGTAGTGCACCGGAGCGGTACCGCGGAACAACTATTCCACCAGTTCGGCATGCAGCTGGATAAGGGTTTGCTGCGGGTCTGTGCACAGGCCCGTATGCACCCTGGATGTCTGTACGATGGTGCTGCGGGTGGCGGTGAGCCAACGGAAACGCGAGGCGGCGTCGAGTTTGCCGATGGGCCCCGCATGAGGGCCTCCCTTGCTGATATTGTCGATGGCATGCAGGTATGCCTTCACTTCTTCGATGTCGATTTTGGCGCAAAAAGCCCTGAGCCGCTGTTCGTCGAGGGTGATCATAGCCTGCAGAAAGGCGGGCCGCTTGCAGAAGAGCATAACCCCCACGTTCAGGAATTCCTCCCGTTCCACCCTCGGCACAATACGAATGACGGCATATTCAAATGAGTGCTTTTCTTGCATGCTGTGCTTCATTTACAAAAACTTCGGAATTCGCGATACGGGTGGTCAGAAAATTATAATATACTTCCCGGTGCGCTGCCGCCTGTTCTTCCGGGAACCAGGCATCGGGCAGCAGGGAAACGATCCTCCGGATAAGCGCCGGCGTGAGGACCTGCCGACAGGCGGCGTCCGCGGCTTCGAGGGCGGTAGCCTGGGGCAGCAGTACATGGTCTTTCACCTGCACAAAAGGCCTTTTGGCGGGCTCTTGCCAGTTCAGGCCGGAATGATGGAAATAAAGCGAAGCGCCATGATCGATCAGCCACAGTTCCCGCCGCCACATCAGCATATTGGTGTTGCGCGCAGTACGGTCCACATTGGTCAGCAAACAATCCACCCATACGATCTTCGACGCCGTTGCCGGTTCGATGGTAGTCACGGTAGGATCGTAGGTGATGGCGCCGGAGAGGTAATGCAAAGCGAGGTTCAGTCCCACGCTGGCCTTCAGCAAATCCTGTATCTCCTCGTCGGGCTCGGTACGGCCGAAAGCCGCATCGAGTTGGGCGAATACGATCTCCGGTACTTTCAGTCCCAATGCACGTGCAATCTCCCCGCCGATCAGCTCGGCGATCAATGCCTTCACGCCCTGGCCTGCGCCGCGGAATTTCAGCACGTATAAAAACCCGTCGTCGGCCTCCGCGATAGCGGGCAACGAACCACCTTCACGCAGGGGCGTTACGTAACGCGTTACTTCTACCGTTCTGATATCTGTTTGCTGGTGATCTTCCATATCAATTCGTTGCAAATATATAAAACAATTTTTCCTGTATGCGACAGAGACGGCTGGGGCCTTATGAAGCGCTTTCACTCTGCTCTGTGGCAGGCAGCAGTTCCATATCATACCGGTCCAGCCCCTCGCCGTAGAAATCCTTCGTTATTTTCACCACGTTAAACCCTATTTTTTCAAAGAAAGGAAACGAATGCTGCGTGGTGTCGAGGATGACCCTGCATCGCGCGCAAAGGCTGCGGATAACGTTCAGCCTGTACATGAACAATTCCTTTCCCCATCCCTTTTTATGATGTTCGTTGCTGATGAGCCCCCAGGCCATGGTAGCTTCCTGCTTTTCGCGGTCGAGGTAAAAACCGCCGCAGCCGATCACCCGGCCATCGTTTTCCGCTACGAAATAATTGTCGATGCCCGCTTCGGGCTCGTCACGAATGGCCAGACCGTCAAGCCACCGGCTGTAATCCTCCAGTTCCGCCGGCGCAAAAAACCGCGGCATGTTGCTTTCGAACGCCGATATGCAGCCCGGCTTGTCTGCCGGGGTGTAGGGTCTGATGATCATGGGGCGAAACTATTGCATCCCGTGTAGAAAATGCACGTTACCGAAGAGAAAGTGAGGAACCGGGTTCGTCCTGTTTGAACGCAGCATACCCGTCGACAAATAAGCCGGTGCGGCCCGCGCAATTTTTGCCTAATTTTATATAAACCCGTTGTATGCATTCATCCCCTCACGACGCTTTCATTGTTGCGGCCTGCGTACCGGTAGGCGATACCCATGTGAACGGCACACTCGATACCGCTGCCGCCATTCTGGCCGAACATCCCGAAGTGGCAGGCGCCAGTATTTACGCGGCGGCCATTTCAGGCGACGATGAAAAACTGCGTTCCTTTCTCTCCCTAGAACCGGCGCTGGCCACGCAGAAAGGCGGCCCGCATAACTGGGACGCACTTACGTACCTGTGTTTCTCCAAATACCTGCGTATGGCCCCGGAGCGCAGCAACGGGCTGGTGCGCTGCGCCGCCGCGCTGCTTGAAAACGGCGCGGATGCCAATACCGGCTGGACGGACAGGAACCACCTGAACGAACCCGAATGGGAAAGCGTATTGTACGGTGCGGCAGGCATCGCGCATCATGCGCCGCTCACCCGGTTGCTGCTGGAGCATGGCGCTGATCCGAACGATGGCGAAACTACTTACCACACGCCCGAGTCGTACAACAATGAGGCCATGCATGCACTGGTGGAAACGGATAAACTGACCGATGCGAGCCTGGCCACCCTGCTGCTACGGAAAGCCGACTGGCACGATTACGACGGCATTCGTTACCTGCTTGAAGCCGGCGCCAATCCCAACTTCATCACGCACTGGCACCGCACGCCGCTGCAATCTTCCGTTTTGCGCGATAACGCTTTGCGGATAATTGTATTGATGATGGAGCACGGGGGCAACCCGCTGATCAAAGACGGCCACGGCCGGTCCGCTTTATCGATGGCTGCACGGCGCGGTCGCGGAGATGCGTTACGCCTCTTCGAACAATGGGGCGTGCCGTTTGAATTGCATGGTGTGGAGGCGTTGATAGCCGCCTGTGCGTTGAACGACGGCGTGCGGGCGCACGACATGGCAGCGGCGGAGCCAGCGCTGCTGAAGGCGTTACTCGCGCAGGAAGGCACCCTGCTCGCGGAGTTCGCGGGCACGGGCAATACGGATAGCGTGGAACTGTTGTTGGAACTGGGTGTGGATATCAATGCACGTTATGTGCAGGGAGACGGGTATTTCGGTATTGCAAGGAACAGTACCGCCCTGCATGTGGCCGCCTGGCGCGCCCGGCACAGCACGGTCAAACTGCTGCTCAGGCGTGGTGCCACGGCAGACGCCGCCGATGCGGAAGGCCGCATACCCTTGTTGCTCGCCATACGTGCTGCCACCGATTCTTACTGGACGAACCTTCGTTCTCCCGAATCCGTGGCAGCACTATTGAAAGCCGGCGCACAAACGAAGGGCATTCCATACCCTACCGGCTATGATCAGGTGGATGAATTGCTAAAGCCTTATTTCGTTCAATAACCCGGCAGATTATCTTTTTCCGAAAAACTTGTAGTCGGCGGAAATTTTACCGGGACCGGCGAACAGTATCAGCAGCATGATGCTGAAGTATACCAGCGGCAACTCGAACGCGCCGCCGCCCGTCATGTTCACGAAAGGATCTTTAAATATCACGGCGTGGAAATACACCGCTACCGCCATGGTGATGCCGATGGCCAGGGCAGCGATGGGCGTGAATAAACCAATGGCCAGCAAAATGCCGCCACCGAACTCCGATACCGCAGCCAGCAATTGCAGCAACGGTGATAACGTGATCGGCCCTCCGGGAGGCACCCAGTTGGTGGGAGTCTGTATTTTACCCCAGCCATGAAGGATGAACGCAATGCCTACAACAATGCGCAGTACTAACAAGGCTGTTGAAGCCGCAGAAGATTGAGCAGGTACTTTGAACATGGTGCACTAGGTTTTAAAGGTCACTTAAATTACACTTTTTTCACCAATTGTTACAAAGACAAAATATACCGCGCAATCTTCCTCGTATCGGCAAGCGGGATATTGGCATGCGGCGCCATCGGAATCTGGCCCCAGACGCCACTTCCGCCTTTTATGATTTTTTGGGCAATCTGGTTTACGTTTGCTTCCGTCGGCTGATATTTACGCGCGATATCGGCATATGAAGGGCCCACCAGTTTTTCGTTGGGCCGGTGGCAGGTGCGGCAATCCGATTTTGTGATCAACAATTTCCCTTCTTCGATATCCTTTTTCGCAAAGGCCGGCCGCTTCAGTACCGGCGCTGTTTCGCCCGGCAGCCGGTTGGCGGTGTAGCAGATGAGGTTGTTCTGCAACGGCTGCCCCGCAGTCGTCTGTATATTTTTGAGTTTCAGTTCATATACATATCCGGCTTTCATCTGCTGCAATACAATGGACACCCGTTTGTGATCCGGTGACACCAGTACCTGCCTGATCGCCACACTGTCGAGGTTCATCTGGTGAGAACCGTATTTTTTATGATAGTTGTAGTTATACTGCCGCATCGAATAACTGGCGGGATTGCGGGCGGATGCAACGTCGACCGGTTGTGTAAAAACAAGGTCGAATCCCTTCGGGGTGATTTGCATTTTATAAATATCGAGCGGCGGTTTCCCGGTATACACAATCCGTTGAATGCCTTCGTCGCCCAGCCAACCGTGCGAGTTCTGGCCTACATACAGGCTGCCGTCCGGTGCGAAAGCGAGGCGGTTGTTGCCTTTCCGCAGTCCCTGCCCATCGAGGAAAGGAATGCATGCGCCCTGTAACGCACCGCCTACCTCTTCCAGCATCACTCTCACGATGCGCGCCTGGTTCATCTCCCCGATCAGCAGCTGCCCCGCGAACGGCCCGAATTTCCCGCGCGTGATATCGCATAGCGGCTGCGTGGGAGAATTCGCCATGATGCCGTGCGGGAACAGCACCACGGGTTTGGTGCGCATACTGTCGAGCGTGGCAGGCGGCAGCACGAATGGGCTTCCTTTGGTCCATCCTTTTTTCCATACCAGGCTGGCAGGGTGGCCGTAGAAGCGCCCTTCCTGCACATGCAGCAACGGGCTGGTGCCTATCCAGTCGCCCTGGTTATCCGTCGCAAATAAATTACCCGCCAGGTCGAAACCGATACCGTTGGGCGAACGGAACCCCATCGCATACGGCACCAGTTTGCCCGCAGGAGTGAGTTTCATGATCCAGCCGCGGTACGGCACAGCGGCAAACATCTGCTTGCGGCCGTCTGTACTGTCGCGGCCTTCCTTTTTGATCACGCCGCGCACTTCCGGCCGCATGGCACCATTCGGCGACGATGCGTTCAATGCGATATAAAGATTGCCCTGTTTATCTTTTACCGGGCCGTAGTTAAATTCATGGTAATTACCGGACAGCCCGAAACCATCCGTCACTTTTTCATACACATCCGCCATGCCATCGTCATCGGTATCTTTGAGCCGCGTCAGTTCGGGGCGTTGCATTACCAGTACCTCGCGATTGCTGATGACCAGCATGCCCAGGGGATCGTGCAGTCCTTCGGCGAACAGCTGCCATTTTTTGGTACGTGGCGCATAGATCATCACTTCCCCTCTCGTAAAGCATGCGATCAGGCGCCCGTCCGGCATAAACTCGATGGCCCCGGTTTCGGCGGTGAGGCCTTCGGGCATGGGAATGGTCTCAACAGCGTAAGATTGCGCCGAAGCAGGCCATGCTGCGAATAACCATCCCAACAATAACAAACCATGTTTCATAAAACAGTGATTGTAATACTGAATTCCCTGGCTTGCAGGGCCGTTAATAAAAGTTTGTCCTCCTCCCATTTGCCGGCCGACGATTCGTACCGTAGGCCCTCTTGCGGTGGGGCATAAAACACCACATCCTTCGTGTGCCCGGTAACCCGGAAGTGCCTCACGATACCGTTGCCGCCCGCCGCCGGTTTGATGAGTTCGTATACGTGAGCGCCATTGACGGTGTAGTGGAATTCAGGATAACGTGCCACCAGCCGGTAGCCTTTGTAACTGGCAACCGGAGCAACGCCTTTGAAGGTGAATGGATAGGCTGACGCCCCGTTAAAGAACACCGCGCCCTGCACTTTCGCCAGCGCATCGCCTTTGCCTTTCCAGAGATCGGAGTTGTCCAGGAAGCCACCCTTCCATGCGAAGCGCAGCTTGCATTCACCGGCATCCCAGCAATACGAAAGGCTGTCGGGAAGGCTCACGGCGATGGCCGCCGGGCTCGCACCTGCGATAAAAACGCGGTAGTGATACGGTGGCACAGGGGTATAAGGATGTAAGGCCCTTGTGCCGTGACCATGGTGGCTGGCATGATGCGTTTCATCTTCTTCGAGGCTCACATCCGACTGACGACGGCCGGGGGGAATGTTCCCGTCATCCGTGATATCGGGAAGATGGGCATCCTGCTTTACGTACATCGCGCCGTACATGATCAGCCCGTGGCCGGGATAGGTGCATACATAAGGATAAATCCCTTCCTGCAACGGCGCGGTAAATTCCAGCGTTTTCTCCTGCTCGGGCTCCACCACCGGCAGGGACCACAATACGTTCGCGCTGGCCGGGATGTAATCCACCGATGGTCCCTGTGCGCCCAGTTCCTGCGCCAGGTTTACCACCGCTTCCCTGGTGCCGGGTTTCACGATCAGCAGGTTGTGGTTCATATCATCGGTATTGCTGAAAATGATTTTCACTTTCGCGCCCGGTTTCACCTGGAAGCGCACCACATCGAACTGCAGGCCCTGCAATACCTTCATGTGAATCACCAGCGGCGTGTCCTGCGCACGGCAGATGCACGCAGAGAATATGGAGAACAGCAGGAGTAACTTTTTCATATAACTAATGCTTACGGAACATCTTTTCATAGTGTGCGACCGGCTCAAAAATACCACCGCTGCGGCGATAGAATTCTTCATCGAGGTGAAACACGCCTTGCTGCGGCGCAGACCAGTACGGCGCGTATCCTTTCATGACCGGCCAGTTGCTGTAGTTGGCATCCCCGTTGGTTTCCATCAGACCCATTCCAATGCCCGGGAAAGGCGCCAGCCGTGCGGCCAGGTTTTTGTGCCAGTTGACGAGGATGGGGTTCACCGTGAGATCGGAGCACATGCAGGGCACGTTGCGCTCATCGGCCAGTTTGGCCATGGGCAGTGACAGGCTGAGTGTTTTGGCGATGCCCTTCAGCACGAGTGCGCCGTACCCCTGTTCGAGGCGCATCTGCGCGTCGTGCACGGTATGCAGGCTATCGTCTGCCGCTATGCGTACGCCTGCATCGTCCACGTATTCGGTATTGGTTTCCGTGAGTGGTTCTTCGTAGAGCAATACCTGTCCGAAGGCCCCGATTTTCCGGGCATGATCGAGGTAACGCAGCAGGGTTTCCTTTTTTTCGTAGCGTGAATTGGCATCCATGGTATACACCAGTTTACCGTCGGCCGTGTGCGGCGTACGCAGGTCTTTCAGCGCTGCATGAATGGCGCTCAGCCGTTCCATATCCAGCCTCAGCATGTCTTCCTGCCTACCGGGATGGCCTGTTTTTATCTTGAACACAAAAAAACCTTCTTTCGCCGCCTGTACGATATCGGCTACCGGCATGTTGTACGACACCTGGTAGAGGATGGCGATCAGGTCGTTGCGATGTCGGAGCGCCGGTCTGAATGTGTCCGGCAGCATCTCGTCGAACGACGTAAAGCCGTTCTCCGCGGCATATAACAGCCAGGCGGCATTATCCGGCGCCACCATCGCATTCAGGATAAAATTCGGGTTCACCGTGCGTCCGGTCAGTTGCGCTGCAGCGGCGGTCAGCGGAGGCAGGATGGTCTCCAGCAATTCCGGCGGTGTGCGGAAAGGGGTGCTTTTAATCAGCTCCAGTGCTTTATTGGTCAGTACATACAGCAAGGCGTTGCCGCCGGCCTCGGGATGCGCGGCGAACAGTTCCGCATCGCCATATAGTACGCTTTGCGTGGCGAGGCCCGTTCCTCCTAATCCGGGGGTAGATTGCAGGCGCACGGCTACCTGCCATAACTCGGTTAAATAATTCCCTTTAAAACCAAAGGGGCGCACGAGCGGCTCCCTTTCAAAGTCGGAACCGGCTTCGGTGACGTGGATCATTTTTGACATCGGCAATACGATTTCGGTGGTATAATATTACTCAATTTTCCCAGTATGTGTACGTACCCGGTCAAAAAATATAAAAACACACAGAGGCCGTAAGCGGGTGGTTGGAACAAGATAAACTCCGGGGATGAAAGGAGAAAACGGGGGCGGAATCCGCAGTACTACGGCAGTGAAAACTCTGCATCATGCCGCATGTTAACACGTCCGGCTAATAACCGGAGATGGTCCGGTAATGAATTGTTTTCGAAGCATGGTTTAAACAACAGCCACGCTGTTCCGGAACATTCCCGGTCATTACTTCACCCGTTTCATCGGGAATTTCCTCGATTTCAATGTTCCGTTCACGGTACCTGAAATCTCCGCCAGCAATGAATCAGGGGTTACGAGGGTATACGTCACTTTTTGTGGAAAATCGTGCGAGGGGTTCTCAAACGCAAGCTGGCTACCGGTAATGGAAGTGAGGGTGAACCGCACCGCCTGTCCTTTGTTTTGTCCCGTGACGGTGGGCACATAGTATAACTGGCCGTTTCGTTCCTCCAGGCTAATGGCTTCCAGCAAAGCAGTATCTACGCCTTTCACCATCAATCCACGGCCGGTAAAGGTGGAATCATTTTGTTTTTCCCAGATTTCCACCAGTTGCCTGCCCGGTGTTCCGCCGCTCCAGGTACCGAGCAGCCATGCACTGCGGCTGATGGGGCCAACCGTGGTGCAACAGATCATACATAGCAGTAAATACTTCATACCGTTCATGTTTAAGGGGTAACAGAACCTTCATCATCAAAGCCGAAACTACAGCCGGCAACATGCGCTTGCCTTTCCCATCAAACCATCTGCGAAGTCATAGCCTTTGCAGCAGGAAACAGCCGGCACATAAAACGGCGACCCTTCCGATGCACTACAATTTAACGAAATTTTAGACGCCCCCTTTTTTTCATTAACTTTAAATACACCCTAAAACCCTTGTGCTATGGCCATTCAAATAGCGGGACTGGCTCCCTTGCTCCAGGTTTTCGACATGCCTTCCTCCATTTCATTTTACCGCGACCTCCTTGGCTTTTCGGTAACGGAAACAGACCGTGAAGCCGGCGATGATGTAGACTGGGCGCTGCTGCGCTTCAACGGGGTGGAGCTGATGCTGAACACCGCGTACGAAAAAACATTCCGGCCCGCCGCGCCTGATCCGAAACGGATGGCGCAGCGGGAAGATTTCACCCTGTATTTCGGCTGCCCGGATGTGGACGCCGCCTATACGCACCTGCGCGCCAAAGGCCTGGAAATTGCACCGCCGGTAATTACGCACTATGGCTTCAAAGCCCTCGGCGTAAAGGATCCCGACGGGTTCAACCTCGTATTCCACTGGCCCGCCCGCTGAGGTTATACACGCAGGAACACTTTCTTTTTGTACATGAAGTACAGGAACAGCCACTTGATGCCCACCAGGCAAACCGCCAGCACCACCCAGCCGTAAGGCTCACCGACTAATTGGCCCAGCCAGGTAAACACCGCGTGGGTGGTATAATTCCAGTCGATGAAATGATCGGACATGTAAATGAGAATGGAGTTCATGCCAATCACCCTGAAGAAGAAAGACCATTTCTGATACCCCTTCACATCGATCACGTAATAGAACAACGAGAGCAGCAACAGGCTCAAACCGCCCACCTGCAGTACAAAGGAGCTCGACCAGAGGTTTTTATTGATCGGGAAATCGAGGTTCCACAACTGCGCCAATACCAGCAAGAACAACCCCGCCAGCGCCATGCGAACGGTTTTCTTTTCGGGCGTCATCGGGTTGTTTTTCAGCAGGTTACCGGCGAGGATACCCAGCAGTGCGGTGCTGATGGCGGGGATGGTCGACATCAGGCCTTCCGGGTCGTGGATGCCGAGGTACAATTTACCTGGCATGATGCTACGGTCTATGTAAGAAGCAAAGTTCCCTTCCATACTCAGGTCGCCCGGCGGGAAACCCGGCGCCGCCGTGAATTTCAGCAGCAGCCAGTAACCGATGATGAAACCCCAGAAAAAAATCATCTGCGCGCGCTCCCTGGTGTACAGGTAAATGATATTGGCAAACATATACGCCAGGCCGATGCGGCCCAGTACGCTGCCGAACCTGATCTCCGAGATGGGTCGCAGCTCCAGCCCGTTATTGACGATCAACCCCAGCAATACCAGTATCAGCGTTCTTTTGATGACGCGCCAGAGCAGCTGCGGGCGCGGGGTGCCTTTTTCTAGCTCCCTGCCTACCGAGTATGGCGTTGAAACACCGGCCATAAAGAGGAACAGCGGGAAAATGAGATCGTAGAAACGGAAACCATTCCAGTCGGGGTGCACGAATTGTTCCGCCACACGATGCCAGAAAGGCGAGCCTGAGGCCTTGGCGAGCTTGTGAAAAATTTCTTCGGCCCCCATTATCCAGAACATATCGAATCCGCGGAGTGCATCGAGGGAATAGAGGCGCCCCTTGGCTGGTTGCGCGGGCGATTCTTTTAAATTGTCCATTGGTATCGGTGATTGTGTGAGTACAGATAAAAATAAACAATCCCCGCAACAATTTTACAGCTAAAACCGGAAGCCCGCCCGCGGCTTCCGGTTGTGATATGTATCAGGCTGCCGGATACGTCATCAGGATCACCGGCGCATCGCCGGCCAGCGATGCCGAAGCGGATGCGCCCGCCGGAACCGGCTTGTCGAAGATAGTGCCGATATAAGTAAAGTTGCCCTGCACCACAGGATTAAACATCGCGAGTACCACAAATTCGATCACCTTCAGCATGCCTCCCATTTCACGGAGGGAAAACGCATGCAGCTCCGGCTCGAATGAGCCCGCCGGGCAGCCGGTATGTTTTGCGTACAGGCGCTTGACCACTTCAATTTCCCTGTTCCAGAGGTACAGCAACTCCCGCCAGCTATGCAGCAATTCCCTCGGTATGGCCTCTTCCAGGTAGTGCCCGGCCTCCATCCGGTCCCAGAAATTCCATAGGCTGTAATAATTGTTCGCTTCCACGCCCACCAGCTTGTGCAATTCAATGACGGCATGGCGCCACAGGGATGCGGTGAGAAAATGCTGCACGCAGTCCGGTTTCCTGTGCCGGGTTTCATCGAAAGAAGACTGGCAATACAAAAACATCGTCTTGAAATTGACCATGTTGTCGATGAGCACATTCAGGTCTATTAACATCGATTTTTGCATACGGTATGTTTTTTAATGATTGGTTTTTGATCTACGAAACCGGTCGGCCGCGCCTGAATTCATCCTGCATGTTATATAGACATACTACTTCATACGGATGGGTGATGTAATACAGTGCTTTTACAAAGCGATAACAAAATCCACAGGTCATTCATCAACATGGCTTCCCAATGCAAGCCCGATCAATGCCCACAACGCAATCGTCATCCCTGCCAACAGTTGCCCCCACGACACCCGAAGCGGCCCGCCCGGCGCAGGAACAACAACACGATCGGTTTCATTCGCACCGAAAAGGAACACCACATTCTCCAGTAAAAAGCACCCGCTGAACACCAGATAGGCGATAAAAGCCAGCCCAGGCAACGTTATCCGGAGCCCGGTGCCGTTGATCAACACCGTGTCCAACAACATAAACGGGACCGCATACTTCAGCGACAGCAGCACTAAAAAAATGAACGGATCCCGCTTTTCACGCCGGAATAAAAAACGGTGGCCTGCGATGTTGACCGCTACCAGCGCCAGCATACAACCAACGGCCAGCAGCATTAATTCCAGCCGCGTGATGTACACCGAAAAAGAAGAAAAAGAAAAGGAAAACTCAATCAAGTCCGTTTCACATGGTTTGTCCGTTACCAGCAGCCGCGACATACAGAGCGCCGCACACGCCGGCCGGCGTTGTGTTTTTTGAATCATCTTCATGCCATTTGTTTTTGCTGTTGTTCATCAATGTTGCTAATGTTTCTTTCGTTGCTGCACAAGCCCCGCGTCGCGCATAAAAACCTGTTGTCCAAAACCAGCGATAAAAAATCAATTTGTTATCGCAGAGCCTCATAATGAAGACAGCTTTTTTGAATCGACAGGGTGAAAAGCGGATTTTTTCAGGTATTAATACGCATGTCCTCCCAAACACAATACCGGTAAGGCATTCAGGATAAATTGCCGCAGAAAACCGATTTTACCTTTACAATTTTTTAACAAGATCGCAAGGAAGTAAGCGGGAAAAATCACAACAAAGGTGGCCGGCAGGATGAAAACCGGGGGGGGGCTTTTTTATACCTCAGACAAGCAACCTGATACCCTAAAAAACGGCAGGCCACCCGATCTTTTTTGTCTCTGTAAAAAATCGTATACTACAAGTAAAAAACAATGGGAAAAACGATCCTGAACATAACAATGTCGCTCGACGGCTTCATAGCGGGAAAACATATCTCCGCCGAAACGCCCATGGGTGAAAACGGTGAATTATTGCACAAATGGATGTTCGAAGAAGCGACGGACGCAGCTAAAAAAATGATGGCGGATTTTGTGGACGATATCGGAGCTGTTATTTTGGGCAGCAACACTTATAACACCGCCATTGAAGATGCCTGGGGCGGGAAAACACCCTTTCAATCACCCGCTTTCGTTTTAACGACTGGTGAGCCAAAGATGATTGTGCCGGGGTTCACGCATGTAAATGACAGGCCGGAGAAGGTGCTTCTGCGTGCAAAGGAAGTGGCAGGCGGGAAAAATGTCTGGATTATGGGAGGCGCAAATGTTGCGCAGCAGTTTCTCCGGGCAGCGCTTGTCGACGAACTGCATATTCACATCGCCACTGTTTTACTCGGCGGCGGCACCGCTTTGTTTCCGGCCAACGCGCCGCATCCCGTTAACCTGATCCGGTTCGACGCTACAGAAACTCCCGGTGCTGCGCATCTTTTCTATAAAATCGGTCAATAGGCGCTTTTACACTACTGCCATCCTTTCTCCCTTCCCCGCCGTTACCCTGAAAATATACCGCGCGATGTAACTCCCTCCACCGAAAACAATCAACGGCAGCGCAAACGCCACGCAAAAGATCGTTTCGCTGAAAACGCTAAAGTATGTCAGCAATTTTGCCTGTGAAGGGTTTGCGGGATCATAGATGATGGTGCCTTTTTCGCCGATATCCCAGGCAGGCGGGTCGGTTGAAACAATGTGGCCGAAAGTGTACTCCTCGTTGGAACGGGTGGTAAACCGGAATATGGGCGTTACACTCTCATTATCGGTATCCGTGCTTTTTTCGAGCATGATAACGGTGCCGACTGCTTTCTCGCCGGAACGGAGAAGGGTGAGCGAATGGTTCAGCGTGAAACAGGAAGCGACCAGGAGTAAAATACCTGCAATGAGTGCGGTGTTGTATCCCATAAGAACGGGTTGAACGGTGAATGGTGATGGACTTAGAACATTTAACATATAAAACGCCAGTCGCAATATGAATGTTCACGTACTCAACCCGCATAGTAGCGAAATCCGGGCCAAAAAGCCGGGTGTTGTTTATACCGGGCAAAAAGAAGCCTGCAGAAAATTCTCTGCGGGCAATTCGTTTTAGCTGACAACACTCAATTCGTCGGGACGGCTAGACACATTTCAAACCATTTTTTGGCTGATTTAACGGTAATCGCTGAACTTATAGTTCGAAAAAGGCCCCAGGTGCAAAATTTATCCAGGCACCAGCATGAATACCCAAAGGTCACCCGAAGATAAGCTCATGCAAAAAAGTTTGTTATCTTGATAATTGATTGATATAATTTTGTTTTTACGCAAATACCCAAACACATGCTAGACAAATTGCTCAGAAAGTCCCTGTTTCTCCTATCATTGACATTGTTCAATACAGCCCTGATGGCTCAGAAAAACGAGATCATTAAAGAAAAATGGCATTGGGACGGGAAGCTGAAACAGGACACTGCAGCCGGATACGCCCAGGTACTGAAAGTAGGCAACGTGCTCTACATTTCGGGTGCTGTCAGCACTTCCCTCACACCGGAAGGAATAACACAGGTTTATAAAGCTTTAGAACGTTCCCTGAAAAGCTTCGGTGCCACTTTTCAAAACGTCGTAAAAGAAAATCTTTATACCACGGATATCGAAGCGATGAAAAAATATAATGATGCTAGAAAAGTGTTTTACAAAGGAGATTTTCCCGCTGCTACGTGGGTGCAGATTTCGAGGCTGTATATGACTGACGCCAAGTTGGAGGTGGAATTAATTGCGCATCTTCCGGGAAACTGAAAAATACACAACTCACGCTGCGACCTAAATTCAAGGAAAAAAGTGGTTAGGAAGCTTTGCCAACATGCCTGAAGTGGTTTAACTTTTGGTCATAGAAGTTCACATAAAATTTGCCCCCTAACAACAGATGGATATGAATAATTACGAAAAAAGCCTGCAAACATCACTGCTTACAGGCCTTTGAGGAGTTTCGACGATCTTCTTTCGTTTTGCGGCCGAAGATTCGTTGTCGGGATGGCAAGATTCGAACTTGCGACCTCCTGGTCCCAAACCAGGCGCGATGACCGGACTACGCTACATCCCGGACCTTCAAACACTTTTAGTTAAAGCTTGCGGTGAGGGCGGGATTCGAACCCGCGGTACAGTGTTACCCGTACGACAGTTTAGCAAACTGCTCCTTTCGGCCACTCAGGCACCTCACCGTTTCCTTAGCGGGATGCAAAAATAGCAAATATTTACAATTCTCCAAAAGTGAATCCGGTTAATTTTCCCTGCACTAAAGTACTGAAATGCAGTTATTTGGCAGTTTTTCGCACCTGAATGTGCCGTGGCGCCAGAAATAAGGGCCGGAACAGTAACTGCCCCGGCCCGGTTTTATAGGGAGGTCACAAGATCAGTAATAACCCTCATTCTGCTCTTCGGAGAGCGGCCCCGGATTAGTGAGGCGCTCGATGTGCTGCAGCGGAATGGGCCGCAACTTGTGATATTCCCGGATGCCGCTGGCTGAACTGTTGTATTGTTTCACCCTTTCCACCAGCTTCTCCATCCTCACCAGGTCGTACCAGCGCCAGCATTCACCGTTCAGCTCGCGGGCCCTTTCGTCGAGGAAAAAGTTGATCACATTGGCGGAAATGTTGGCCGCCGTCACCTGCATATCGGTCTCAGTGCTTTTGGCAATGTCAGCGATATTACCGCCTTCCACCGTCCAGAATTCCTTCGGTTTGATCTCTCCTTCCTTGTATGCCGCACGTTTCCTGACAACATTCACCAGGTCTGCGGCCTTCTGATATTCTCCCTTGCGGGCATAGGCCTCTGCTGCCAGCAGGTAGGTTTCCCCGAGGCGCATCAGCACATAGTCGCGGTTGCCCACCGTGGCGGCCAGGTCGGCACGTCCGGGGTCGAGGTATTTGTTGAGCGTGGGATAGTTGTTGCCGGTAAACTTGTTCCGCGGGATCCAGGTATAGGGCTTTTTCGCGATCTGCGCATCCGTACCGTTGCTCACCGTGACATATACAGCCGTATCCTTCAATTTGAATTTAGGTTTCCCGACGAGATCGGGGGAAGGAGCATTGGCGGCATCCCAGATGGGAATGTTGTTGGGGTTGTTGCATATCCACGTCATCTTGTAACTTTTGTAAAACCGGGAGTCGGTTTTACGGTTGTACACGTCGATCTGGTAATTGGTGGGCCGTAGGCGGCGATAGGCACGGCCGTTGGCGATGTCGCGCATCATGCCGCCATGGTTGTCGTAATACATGATGTAAAACAGGTGCATCTGGTTGCCGTCGCCGTTGTAAATCGGGTCTTTGGCAAACTGTACGGCAAATATCACCTCATCGTTCCGCTCGTTGCCAAAACGGAAAATGCTGGCATAATCCTTTTCGAGGGCATACTCAGGGCTGGCAATCACCTGTTCGGCAAGGTAAGCGGCGCTGTCCAGATCGGTGGGTTGTTTGCCCCGGTCTTCCGCAACCGCACTGGCGCGGGTCAGGTACACTTTCGACAGCAGGTGCTGTGCAGCGCCTTTTGTGGCGCGGCCGCCATCTGTCTGCGAAACGGGCAGCGAATCCACCGCCGTGCGGAGATCGGAAATGATGTGTTTGTACACGTCTTTCACGGCGGCGCGTTTAAAGTCCGTCACCACTTCAATATAACCTTTGGGCAGGATGGGTACTCTTCCGTACGACTGCACCAGTACGAAATAAAAATACGCGCGCAGGAAACGCATCTCGGCGATGCGTTCTCTTTTGAACTGGTCGGAGGTGAATATTTTCTTTCCTGGAATGCCGGGGATGCGCTCGATACAAATATTCGCCGTATTAATACCGCGGTAGAGGGTTTGCCAGTAACCGCTGATCATACCCTGGGTAGGGCTGAGGCCGGAATTGTAGCGGTTGAAGTTTTTACCGCCATCCTGGCCTTCCGTATAGGTATCCGTCCCGAAATCCCCGAAAGAAAAAATCTGCTCACTGCCGAGAGGAGAGCGTAACTGGCTGTACACGGCCGTAACGGCGGATTCCAGGCCCTCTTCCGTATCGTAATGCGGATAGGTCACCTCGCTCACCATTTTCTCCTGCAGATATTTTTTACACGACATCAGCCCCAGCAGGGTGCAGGTCGCCATGACATATAAAATCCTGTTTTTCATGTTGCACTTTTTTTTGAATTAGAATTCCACGTTTACACCAAATACATAAGAGCGGGAGGACGGAGAACGTACCGGCCGCGAATTGCTTTCTGCGAACACTTCCGGGTCCAGCCCGTTGAAATCCTTGCTCCAGATGTACAGGTTGGTACCGGTGGCATATACGCGGAAACTGCTGATGCCGGCCCTTTTCAACAGCTTCGAGGGCAGCTTGTACCCAAGCGACACATTCTTTAGCCGCACATGCGATCCATCTTCAAAATACATGGCGCCGTTGGCGGGCGGATTTTCGTACCCGTTGTGCGGTCGCGGGAATTTGTTGGTGGGGTTCTCGGGCGTCCAGTAGTCCACCAGCGGCGTGTTGTAACGCCCCTGGAAAGTAAGCCCCAGGTGATTCTCGAGGATGTACTGCTGGCGGGTGACGAAGAAGAAAGACAGGTCCCAGCCCTTGTAGTTAAAACTGTTGCTGATGCTGCCCGTCCATTTCGGATTGGCGGTGCCGATGATCTCCCGGTCTTCCGTCGTGATCTTACCGTCGTTATTGATATCGGCCACTTTCACCATGCCGGTCTGGTAGCTGCTGCCGGCGGCGTTGTATTTGTCCATCAGCGCCTTGTCTTCCGGCGTATTCTGCCAGATGCCGATTTTTCTTTCGGTGTAGAAAGTCTGGATGGGATGGCCGATAAACCACCTGTTACCGATGTCGTCTTTCCTGCCCTGGTAAAGCCTTTCGATCCTTTCGCGATTGGCCGTGAAAACGATTTCGGTACGCCATTGAAAATCTTTCGTGGCAATGTTCATTGTGTTGAGCGCTATTTCCACACCGCTGTTGGAAGTTTCACCCACGTTCTGCAAAATGTTATCGAACCCTGACGTGGGCGGCAATGCCCGGTCCATCAGCAGGTTGGATGTTTTTTGACGGTACACGTCCACTGAGCCGTTGATGCGGTTTTTCAGGAAGCCGAATTCGATGGCCACATTTGTGGTGGCGGTGTTCTCCCAACCGAGTGCGCTGTTGGGCAGGTTATCGGGACGGAAACCATTCACGGGTTTGTCTCCCTGGTTTTCCCATACATAACGCGTCTGTTCGATGGAGCCCTGCGTTGAATAGGGCGATACGGCGGCGTTGCCGGTTACGCCATATCCCACGCGCAGTTTGAGCTCATTCACAACAGCATTGTCTTTCAGGAAACTTTCCTGCGAGATGCGCCAAGCGATGGATGCGGACGGGAAATACGACCATTTATGCCCTTCCGCCAGCACAGACGAGCCGTCTGCGCGAATGGAAGCGGTGAGCAGGTACCGGTTATCGTACCCATAGTTCACCCTGCCCAGGAACGAAGCCAGCTTGCGTTCGCGCAGTTCGCTGTCTGCCGCCGTGATTTTGCTCGCTGTGCTGAGATTGTACCATTTCTGTGCTTCGTATGGGAAATCGGAGGCCTCTATTTCGGAGTTTTCAAAACGGAAACCCTGCACTTCCTGGCCGAGCGTAACATTCACCTGATGTTTGTTGCTGGCGGAGCTTTCCAGATCCCAGTACAGCAGGTTCTGAAGGTTATAGTTGAACCGGTTTTCGTTCAGCACCCTTCCGTAACTGGGCGCCAGTTTACGCCCGCTGCTGAACGAAGACTCAAACTGGCCTTCGCGGTAAGGGCCGTAATCGATGCCGAGGTTAAGCCGGTACCGGAAATTAAAAGGCAGTTTGATTTCCCCGTAGAAACTGCCCAGGTAGCGGCTGCGCAGTCGTTCTCGGGTGATGCCGTTGAGGTCGAAGAGGATGTTGAAGGTTTGGGTATCGTTGGAAGGGACTGGAATCAGGTTGCCGTTCTCGTCGTGCGTGGGCGCCATCGGGCTGGCCTGCGCACTGGCCTGGAACAGGTCGCTGCCGTAGTTCTGTTTGCTATAGGAAAAATAGTTCACCATACCCACCTTGATGCTTTTGGTAACCTGCTGATCCACGGTGAGGCGTGCAGACCAGCGGCCGAAATCCTGGTTGTGGATGATGCCTTTCTGGTTTTGATAACCCACGGCGAAAAATACTTTCGTCATTTCCGTCCCTGCCGTAAGGCTCAGGCTATGGTCCTGCACAAATCCGTCGCGCAGGGCAAACGAGCCCCAGTCTGTGCTTTTTAATTTCGAGGGATCGTATGCGCCGCCTGCCCAGGCGTTGCGGATGTTATCCATCACATACCGGTCGTTCCCGAACTCGCCGAACATCTTCAGATCGTCCGCGAGGCTGATGGTACCTTCGGGATACTCCTTGTCGGCCCGTTTGGATTCACGGCGGTAGGCGACGAATTCCGCCGCATTCATCCGCCGTTCCACATTGATCGGCTCGTCGATGCCCAGGTAGCCGCCGTAACGCACGCTCAGTTTACCGGCGCGGCCGCGGCGGGTGGTGATGAGGATCACCCCGTTGGCGCCGCGGGAGCCGTAGATGGCAGTGGCGGATGCGTCTTTGAGCACTTCCATCGTTTCAATATCGTCCGGGTCGATGTCGTTGATGCCGGCATCGATGGGAATGCCGTCTATCACATACAGCGGGTCGTTGGAAGCCTGGAACGAGCGGCGGCCGCGAATCTGCACACGCACACCCTCACCGGGCCGGTTCCCGCCTTTGTCGACCAGCACGCCGGGCACCCGCCCCTGCAAGGCTGCAGCGGCGTTCGTCACCGGCACCTCCTGGATCTTTTTGGAGCTCACCGTAAAAATGGATCCCGTCACATCCGATCTTTTTTGCGTACCATAACCCACCACCACTACTTCTTCCAGCGCCTTGGGATCGGTTTTCAGCACCACATCCAGCCGGCCACCATCAGCCGCCTGTTCCTGCTTCAGATAGCCCATCATCGTAAATACCAGTGTAGCGCCGGATGACGGCACCTCCAGCCTGTATTCGCCGCTGGCGTTGGTGGTGGTGCCGGTGGTAGTTCCTTTGATGGCCACGCTCACGCCGATCAGCGTGCCGCCATCGTCTGCCCGCACTTTGCCGGTGACGGTCTTTTGCTGGGCCTGGGAATAAAACGGGAATAACAGCCATGCCAGGGTAAGGCACAGCCAATAGGTCTTGTGTACCAAGAATTTCATAACGCGCGTTTTTAGGTATCTGTTTTAGTTACTAGTTAGGCCGTTCTTAGGGCGCAATTAAGCTGGGTCTGGTCTTGTCCTGTCTAAAAAGCAGATTTTGGCTGCATCCGTCAGAAAAGTTACTGTATGTTTCCCACAAAAATGCAAACGTTTGCAGCAAACTTGAAAAGAGGAAAATTTTGCGTAATTTTTGAGCAATAAACAACAAAAAACAGCCTTTATGCCAGACGTTACCGCCATTCTAGCATTTATCACCGCAGCCTTCATCCTGCTGGTGATCCCCGGCCCGGCCGTTCTGTACGTGATCACCCGCAGCACCGAGCAGGGCACCAAAGCGGGGCTCATTTCCGTGTGCGGCATACAGGCCGGCACCGTGGTGCATGCCGTGGCGGCCGCCTTCGGCGTATCGGCCATCCTGATGGCTTCCGCCATGGCATTCGCCCTGCTGAAGTATGCCGGCGCGGGATATCTCATTTTCCTTGGCTGCAAAAAAATATTCGGCAAAAAACAAACGGCGGAAAGCATCAAAGCGCTGCCGCCCCAAAGCATGAAAACCATTTTCTGGCAGGGCATGGTGGTAAACGTACTCAACCCGAAATGCGCGCTCTTTTTCTTTGCTTTCCTTCCCCAGTTCATCAACCCGGCGTTGGGCAATGTAACGGGCCAGGTGCTGTTCTTCGGGCTGCTCTTTACCATCATGGCATTCATTACCGACGGTTCTTACGCGCTGGCGGCAGGCAGGCTGGGCAAGTGGCTGAAAGGGAATACCTACTACCTCAAACTCGAGGCCTATATCTCCGGGCTGATCTACATTTCGCTGGGCTTACTGACGCTGATGATGCAGCCTTCACACGGCTCTAACAAAAAATAGTACGTAAAAAAACAGCGCAGCGTTTTTCTGTACGCTGCACCGAAATATGTATAAACCGGAGCATCAAACGCCGGAATCAGTTGCTTTTCCGGCGATCAAAACCTTATGCCGGGCTTGGTCTTTATCCCCAGCAACTTGATTTATTCTCCTTCTGCCCAAGGGGGTCTCTTCATCTTTTACCGCCCACCGCATTACTCCACCGGTTCCACATTGATCTGTTTCAAGCGGAACAACTCACCCGCGCTCCGGAGCGGCCGCACTTTCAGCGTCCATTCGCCGGGCGTTTTTACATTCACCACCGCAACCGCCTGGTCGAGGAACAGCAGCGGTTTGTTATGATCGAACTTTCCGCTCAGCAATACCTGGAAAGGATAGGTTGTTTTCGAGCCGCCCGCGGGCACCAGTTCCAGTAAACCCTCACGGCCTTCGTGCGTACTGTCTGCCGAA
The DNA here is from genome assembly GCF_003813775.1 of Chitinophaga lutea. Taxonomy (NCBI): domain Bacteria; kingdom Pseudomonadati; phylum Bacteroidota; class Chitinophagia; order Chitinophagales; family Chitinophagaceae; genus Chitinophaga; species Chitinophaga lutea. The sequence goes on from NZ_RPDH01000001.1 coordinate 1,367,568, forward strand.
TACTCCAGGCTGATCTTGTAATCGCCCGGCGCAGTGAAACGCACCCGGTAACTGATCTCGTCTTCCGGCGCCTGCTGCCCGGTCACACAAAGCGCATGTTTCCAGTCACCGAAATAATACCGGTGCGTAAAACGGTTCGTTTTGGCGTTGCCGGCAAGCGCGGCCTGCTGTGCGGAGAGGATGATCTTTTCATAATTCGGATCGATGGTGGCGGGCAATGCGGCCGGCTCTCCCAGCGTGCCTTTGTAATCCAGCACCACCACGGTATTACGGTCGTCCGGGAGATGGGCGGGCAGTTGAATCACCATATCGTTGCCGCGCTGCTCGAACCGCAGGCCGTTGGCGGAAGGCAACGCCAGCAGGTTTGCTTTGACGGCAGTGGCGGTAAAGCCGGGCACCAGCAGGCGGCCGTTTTTGGGCGCTTCGAAAATATGGAGATACAGTTTACCGGGCCGGGTGGTGGTAACGCCCCAGGGCTGCGGCGGAATGGCGCCATAAGTAGTACCGTAAATGGCTTCGCCGTTGCGTTTTAGCCAGGCGCCCGTAGCCCTGAAATATTTTTCGGACATGTCGGGAAACTTGCCGCTGCCCATCGGCCCGATGTTCATCATCAGGTTGCCGCCTTTGGAAGCTACTTCCGCCAGCAGGCGTATCATCTCCTTGGGTGTTTTGAAATTCTGATCGAAGGCGGAATACCCCCAGCTGTCGTTATGCGTGAAAATAGCTTCCCATGCGCCTTTCACCACACCGGGCGGCACTTCGCCGTCGCCGAAATCCTTAAAGTCGCCCAAACCGTTGCCTACACGGCTGCTTACAAGGCAGCCGGGCTGCAACTGGTGCACTTTCTGCAGGAACTCGGCAGACTCTTCCTTGCTCATATTACCGGGTGTATCGAACCAGATGATGCCGAGGTCGCCATAGTTGGTCAGCAGTTCGGTGATCTGCGGCAGCGACTTGGTGCGGTAATAGGCGCTGTAATCTTTTTTCTTCGGGTCAAAATCCCAGCTGTTGCCGCCACCGTTGGGCTCGTGCCAGTCCTGGAACTGCGAATAATAAAACCCCAGCTTGATGCCGGCTTTTTTACAGGCAGCGGCGAGCGCTTTGACAGGGTCCTTTTTGTAAGGGGTGGCGTCTACGATATCGAAGTCCGATACCTTGGAATCGAACATCGCAAAACCATCGTGGTGCTTGGAAGTGAGTACGATATATTTTACGCCGGACGCTTTGGCGATCTCCACCCATTCTTCGGCGTTGAATTCTACCGGGTTGAAGCCGCCGGCCAGTCGGGCGTATTCCGCGGCCGGTGTTTTATCGCGGTGCTGTATCCATTCGGTGATGCCGTAGTAACGCTTCCCCCGGATGTCGCCACCGAAATAAGCATAAGGGCCCCAATGCAGGAAGAGGCCGAATTTGGCGTCTGTAAACCATTTTGTTTTTTCGCTTTTGCCGGCTTCCGCCTCTTTCCCCCAAAGCGTAGCTGCTTCCTGCGCCCGCGTTACCGTCCAACTGCTTATCAAAAGCCCGCAGGCTAAAAGCGCCGCTTTTTTACAATCCGAGAAATTCATACCGTGGTAATTTTGTACCCACAAGATGAAGAATGCCGGCGGTTTGTGCTACATACAATTTGCCGGTTGCTGATACTATTTAAGCATATGCACGTTCAAAAAGGAACAGGGGAAACAATATCCGTACAGAAAATCCAATACCGCGTACCATCAAACCCCCGAAGTCAGATCCCAATACCGCCGGGTGGACTTCGACAGCATGTCGATGTAATCCTCCAGCCGCATATGCCCTTCCACCGGCGCAATCAGGTCTTCCTCCATCACCCGGAGGAAAAAGCACAGTTTGTGATACAGGTGCACATTGGCGAGGCGAACAACGGGCAGCATGGCTTTCACCGGCCAGGCGGGCACGACGGGCAGCCGTTTTTTCCGGCCGGCGCCTCGGGCAATGATGTCGTTGATTTCAGCGCGCGTGTATACTACAGGCCCGCCCGCGTTAATGCGTTTACGTTGATTATTGATGGCCTGCACGCATAAACGCGCCACATCTTTTTCATGGATGGGGTTGGTTCTGCACGCCCCCTTTCCGAGGTTGAGCAAACGACCTTTCAGCGCCATGTCGTACAGGTCGCGGAAGGTGCTGAACAGCGCAACGGGCTTAATGATGGTGTATTCCATGCCGCTGGCGGCCAGCGCCTCTTCCACCCGCGTGTGTACCCGGCAATATTCCAGGTGAGGGAGGTGTTCGGCATGATAGACAGATACGTAGATGAACTTGCGTACGCCCGCCTCCACCGCAAGGCGGATGGCGGCGAGGTTAATGGCTTCGTCCACTTCCCGGAAGGAATAACGGCCATTGTCGAGCGGACTGATGCTTTTACCTAAAGCAGAGATCACCGTGTCCATTCCTTTGAAATGGTCGGCCCTCAGCTCACGCACCTTGGTAATATGTTTGGCAAGCCCTCTGATAGAGCCCGCCCGTGCCATGTTACGCACCAGAGCGAACGTTTCGAACCCGTGCGCATACAGCACTGCGGCAATTTCGCGGCCAAGACGGCCGGTGCCGCCCAGTAGCAGTATCGGTTGTTGTGTAGGGGTCATCTCATTTTATAAAAATCAGGTGTATCCGGTTACCGTTGGTAGCCGGTACAGGTGTACGGGACCCGCACCGGCTCCAGGGAATTGGGGTTACAACGGCGGACAGGCCGGGAAGCATGACCGGTTGCTCAAATTCAGTTTATTTTCATCCGGGATATTCTCTCGTCGCAACCGGGCACGGATCACCATTTAGATCCTGCCTCAAATTTCTGCTTTTCAACTTGTCCGGGAAAGCGTAGTACTACTGGAAATTGCGATCGTAGAAATACGCAAAAAGGGCCGGAAGCAATGCCGCCGGCCCTTTCAATTCGTTTACAACCGCCTGTTTACCAGATCACCACGCGGGCGGCCGGGGGCAGCACCATCTTGCTGTCGTCTCCGCAGCTCCAGGCATTGGAAAACTCCGTCATGTGCGGCAGCGGGCCGTTGATGCGGAAACGGGCGGGACTATGCGGGTCCGTCTGGATCTGGTTGCGCAACCCGGCATCGGTGATATTCGCATGCCACACCTGCGCCCAGCCGAGGAAAAAGCGCTGCTTCCAGTTATAGCCGTCAATCAGCGCCGGCTCGGGTTTGCCTTCCAGCGATTTCTGCAAAGCATAATAAGCCAGCGTGAGGCCGCCCAGGTCGGCGATGTTTTCGCCGATGGTGAGGGCGCCGTTGATCTTGAAGCCGGGTAAGGGCTCCAGGCCGCTGAAGTAGTCGATGTATTTTTTGGCGAGGCCGTCGAAGTTTTTGCGGTCTTCTTCCGTCCACCAGTTTTGCAGGTTGCCTTCGGCGTCGAACTGCGAGCCCTGGTCGTCGAAACCGTGCGTGAACTCGTGGCCGATCACGGCAATGATGCCGCCGTAGTTGATGGCATCGTCAGCATCAGGGTTGAAGAAAGGCGGTTGCAGGATGCCTGCGGGAAACACCACCTCATTGTTCAGCGGGTTGTAATAAGCATTCACTGTTTGCGGCGTCATATACCACTCTGAACGGTCCACTTCCTTCCCGATTTTTCTGTTGCGCTCGGCCACGCGGTATGCGCCCGCGCTGATGATGTTTTCCACCAGTTTGTCTTTCTGTATGTTGATGGACGAATAATCTTTCCACTTATCGGGATAGCCGATCTTATACGTGAACGCAGCGAGTTTTTTGTGCGCCATCTGTTTGGTGGCAGGGCTCATCCAGCTCAGCTTGTCGATGCGCTCGCCATACACGGCACGCACGTTTTCGATCATGGCCGATACTTTCTGTTTGCTGCTTTCGGGGAAGTATTGTTTGGCGAACAGTTTGCCCAACGGCATGCCCAGCATCCCGTCGGTAGAACGGATGGCGCGGTCGGTACGGGTGCGCTGCGCCTTGCGGCCGGTCATCACGGTACCGAAAAAGCGGAAGTTCTCGTCGTCGAATTTCTTCGGCAGGTAACCGGCGAAAGTGGTGAGCAGCTGGAATTTGGAATAGGTCTTCAGCGTTTCGACGGGCGTGCTTTTCAGCAGTCTGGCGGCGTTGGTGATGTAGGGTTTGTCCTGCAGAATCACGGAGTCCGATTTAATACCCTGTTTGCCGGTAAACGCCGCCCAGTCAAATTCCGGTGCCAGCGTGTTCAGTTCGCCGAAGCCCACTTTGTTGTATGTTTTAACGGGGTCGCGCAGCTGCACGTTGGTGAGCTGCAGTTTGGCCAGCGCGGTTTCGAAGGCGAGGATGGTTTCCCCGGCGTTCTTCTCCGGAAAACCGGCCATGGCGAACATTTTATTGACATGATCCACGAACTCCTTGCGCACGTTTTTCGTGCTTTCGTCTTCACGTTCGTAGTAGCTGCGTTCACCAAGACTGAGGCCGTCCTGCCCGCCGTACAGCGCATTCATTTTACTGTTGCGCGCATCGGCTTCCACGGCAAACCCGGCCCAGGTGCTGACGCCGAGGTTCTGCAGTTCGCCGGCTACGGAAGCGTACTGGGCCAGCGTTTTCACGCCGTTGATCTTGTCGAGGTAGGGCTTCAGCGGACTGATGCCTCTTTTTTCGATGGTGACGGTATCGAGGAAGGAAGCGTAATAATCGGCGATCTGCTGTTCCTCCGTGCCTTTGGCCAGCCCGGTTTTACGGGCGATGCCGGCAACGATGCCCCTGATGCGCACTTCCTTGTTTTCTTTGTCGAGGATGTTGAAAGCGCCCCAGCGGCTGTCTGTTCCGGGGATGGGGTTGTTCTTTTTCCAGTTTTCATTGGCGAAGCCGTCGAAGTCAGCGCAGGGCTTGATATTACGGTCTATGGAAGAAATATCGAAGGCAGGCACCTTTGCAGACTGGGCCATGGCATTGCCGGCGGAGATGGCTGCCAGCACCATGCCCGCCACCACTGCGCGGCCTGCGGAACGTTGGTTGAACATATAAATCAGGTTTAGAACATTAAATTTATCGAACATTTGGCACTTCCCGCTCACCGGTAAGGATAAACGGTTGAAAAAGGCGGAGGAGGCCGGCCGGAGTGCGGTGATGGGGCAGCCGTTGCGTCGCACACTGCAGCTTTGGGTTTTCTGCCCGGCGTAGGGGGATAATTCGTAGGTTTGCACTGATAAAATAACTGAAGTATGGCCTTTTCATTCGGATTTTTTCGTTTTCTGACGTATGGCAACCTCGTAGTGGTGGGCTTTTTTCTGCTGTTCGTATTAATGGCCATGCTGGTGTCGCCGTCGATGTCGTCGGTCATCAGTAGCCTGCTCATCCTCGGCGTAGTGTTCTACCACAACATTCTCTGCCTTCGGCTGCAACGGTCCCTCATCCGGCCTACCATTCCCCTGCCGCGTAGTTTCAATACGCTGATCGTGGTGATGAGCGTGCTGAGTTTCATTTACAGCATGCTGGTTTTCCGCGGCATTTTCGGGATGATGGCCGTATCGGACACCGAGTTCATGAAAATGGTCAACCAGCAGTCCCTGGGCGGCCAGCAGGCTCCCATAGAGCTGATCAGCGCCATCCGCAAGTTCACCGTTACCCTCGCTTTCATCCACGGCCTGGCCATTGCCGCCAACTGTGTGTTGAGCAGCGTTTTTATGAACCGGTGGAAAAAGCTGTATGCGCACGACGAGCCGACCGATTCATTTCCTGAAGAATAAACAGTACCATGCGAGCACCATTGGCAGAAAGACTACGACCCGCCTCCCTGAACGATCTAGTAGGGCAGGAACATCTCACCGGGCAGGGCAGCATCCTGCAGAAAGCAATAGCACAGGGCAAAGTGCCCTCTATGATACTCTGGGGCCCACCGGGCGTGGGCAAAACAACCATCGCCAACATCATCGCCCATACCCTGCAGGTGCCGTTCTATACGCTGAGCGCGATTTCATCGGGCGTGAAAGACATCCGCGAAGTGATCGACCTCGCCAAACACCAGCACGCCGTGTTGTTCATCGACGAGATCCACCGCTTCAACAAATCGCAGCAGGACGCACTGCTGGGTGCGGTGGAGAAAGGCATCATCACCCTCATCGGTGCCACTACGGAGAACCCCTCTTTTGAAGTGAACGCGGCTTTGCTCTCCCGTTGCCAGGTATATGTGCTCAAGGCGCTCGACGAACCGCAGCTGAAACAGCTGCTGGAGCAGGCCATGATGAAAGACGACTGGCTGGCCGCCAAAACCATCGAGATCAACGAAACGGAAGCGCTGTTCAATATTTCCGGCGGCGACGCCCGCAAACTCCTCAATCTCTTCGAACTGGTGGTAGACACGCTGCAGGACGAACACCCCGTCATCATCACCAACGAAAAAGTGATGGACATCGCGCAGCAGCGTGTGGCCATTTACGATAAAGCCGGCGAGCAGCATTACGATATCATTTCCGCTTTCATCAAATCCATCCGCGGCAGCGATCCCAACGCGGCGGTTTACTGGCTGGCGCGTATGCTGGCCGGCGGGGAAGATGTGAAGTTCATCGCCCGGCGGATGGTGATACTCGCCTCCGAAGACATCGGTAACGCCAACCCCAACGCCCTGCTGCTGGCCACCAGCTGCTTCCAGGCCGTGAACCTGATCGGCGCGCCGGAAGGGCGCATCATCCTGTCGCAGTGCGCCACTTACCTCGCATCTTCACCGAAAAGCAACGCCTCCTACATGGCCATCGGCAGTGCGCAGAGCGTGGTGTCGCAAACCGGCGACCTGCCGGTGCCGCTGCACATCCGCAACGCGCCCACCAAACTGATGAAACAGCAGGGGTACGGCAAAGGCTACGAATATTCACACAGTTACGAGAATAATTTTTCCGCACAGGAATACCTGCCGAACGAAATCAGCGGCATGAAACTCTACGACCCCGGGAAGAATCCACGTGAAGACGAACTGCGCAAATACCTGAAAGCGCTCTGGAAAGAAAAATATAATTACTGAGCGGGAATACCTGCCGAACGAAATCAGCGGCATGGAATCCCACAACCCCGGAATAACCCCGTGGGAAGACGAACTGTGCAAATACCTGAAGGCGCGCTGGAAAGAAAAATATAATTACTGCGGCTGTTTCTTCTCTTTGTCGAGGATCTCGAAGTCCACCGTAATCTGCTCCCCTTCTTCGTCTACCAGCGTAATGGTGTGTTTGCCTGGCTTCGGGCGCAGCGACAGCTGGTGAAAATCCGATGTGGTGCCCGCAAAGGTATTGTCGAGGTGCCAGAAGATTTTGGCGCCCTGCTGCCGGTGCGTGGCTTTAAACACGGTTTCTCCCAAACTCCCGTCGATCTCGATGGGCACATAAATGCGCGCATGCGGGCGGGGGTATATCAGTTCCATGGAACGGCCTGCTTCCGGTGCCGTGATACAGCCGGGTTTGAAAGGCGGCAGCGGTTCATAAGTGTGGGTGGCTTTATAGAAATGTTCCATCGCCGGCGGCAGCACGAACCACGCGCGCTGCTGCATCAGCTCCGGCCGTTCGCAATCGGCCGTAACACGGTAGCGCCCGGTGGCGTCGAGGTGGATCAGCTGGTGGTATGGACAAACAGGTGAGCGCAATCCCGCGGCGGGCACAGCGAGCGAATCTTTCTCGGTGCAATAATCGCCGGCACGGTAGCCGCTCAGGCGGCACACGGCAATGGACTGCAATTTGCCTGCCGGCGGTACAAACGATCCTGCACCGTTGAGCAAACGGAAAATATCGAACATCACCGGCGCGGCGGTGCTCACGCCCGTGAGGCCCGGCCGCCCTTCGCCGTCGGCATTCCCCACCCATACGCCCACCACGTGCTGCGGTGTTACGCCAATCGCCCACCCGTCCCTGAAACCGAAGCTGGTTCCGGTTTTCCAGGCAATCGGCCGGGATGAGGTAAAGTGTTGCCAGATAAATTCCTCTCCGGGACGCATCACTTCTTCCATCGCCTGAAACGCATACCAGATGGCGCCCGCATCGAGCACGCCGAATTGTTCCGGCGCGTGTCGTGAAGGCAGCGGCTCATCGGGACGGTATCCGGGCGGATGAAAATCGTCCGCATCATATTTGCCGTTGTATTGTTCGAGATGCAGTAGGGTGCGCGCCATGCTGGCATACACGCCGGTCAGTTCCCAGAGCGTGGTTTCACCGCCCCCGAGGATCATCGACAGGCCGTAGTGCGCGGCCGGTTTGCTCATGGTGGTGATGCCGAGTCGCTTCAGCAGCACAAGGAAACGTTCCGCCCGGTAATGTTGCAGCATGCGCACCGACGGGATGTTCAGCGAACGCGCCAGCGCGCGCGAAGCGGGCACCGCGCCATCGTAATTACGGTCGAAGTTCTGCGGCGTGTAGCCCGCAATCTGTGTAGGCACATCCGGCAGCAGGGAATGCGGCAGTATCAGCCCATCGTTGAGCATGCCCGCGTACAGCAAGGGTTTTAGCGTACTGCCCGGGCTGCGGGGGGCATGAATGATATCCACAAAACTTTCCAGTTCAGGATCGTCGGGGTTATATACGTTGCCCACATAGGCCAGCGCATGGCCCGTTTCCACATCCAGTACCAGCGCGGCGGCGTTGTTGATGCCGTTGGCTTTGAGTTGCAGGTGATGCCGGTACAGGATATCGTTGACGTTGCGTTGCAGCGCGCCTTCGAGTGAAGTGCGCAGGCGCGTGGATTCGCTTGGTTTTTCCTGCCGGAAACGGTGCAGCAGGTGCGGCGCTTCCTGCGGCAGGGCATGCGGTTTGTCAGGGAGCGGCTCTGCGGAAGAAAGCGCGCAGGTGGCGCTGTCGATCGTGCCGTTGCGCCACAGCCTTTCCAGCAGCGCGTTCCTTTTTTCATACAGCGTTTGGCGGTTGCGACCGGGATGGATCAAGGCGGGACTGTTCGGCAACACCGCCAGCGTAGCCATTTCGGCCCAGGAGAGTTGGTCGGGCCTGCGGCCGTAATATCGCCACGACGCGGCTTCGAGGCCCACCACATTCCCGCCGAAAGGGGCATTGCCGGCATACAGGCCCAGGATGGCTTTTTTGGAATACCGGAACTCCAACCGCGTAGCCATCACCATTTCGATCATCTTTTGCCACAACGTGCGGGGTTTGTTGCGGTAGAGGCGTATCACCTGCATGGTAATGGTACTGGCCCCGCTCACCACCTTCCCGCCGCCGAGGTTCTGGCGCAATGCGCGGCCGGTCGCCAACGGGTCGATGCCCCAGTGGTAATAAAAACGTTTGTCTTCATACGCCACGATACACTTGGCAAACTTGTCGGGCACCGTTTTATCCGCCGGGAAGCGCCACTGCCCGTCCGCCGCAATCGCCGCATTCAGCAGTTCCCCTTTCACATCTTCGATCACATAGGACGTGGGCGCGGTAAACAGTTTGCGCGGCAGCATAAAATAATAACCGATGAGCAGCACACCCGCCGCCCCCAGCCACCATTTCCTTTTAATTGCCCATTGTCTGAAACGTTGCAGCATTCTTTTATCGACTGTCTTTGTTTGTGTATCCCACTTTCAGCATAACAAAGGCCGGCCAGTGGATGGCCGGCCTTTGTCAGGAATTTTTTCCGGTTACTTCGTTACTTCCACCCATTTGCCCGGCACAAATGCATGGATGGTATTGTCGTACATCGCCTCGCACGATGCGGCGGGCAGGTAATACCGGCCCAGGTAAGCGGCGTTCAGCAGCACCTGGTAGGTTACCGTTTTATTTTCTTCGAGATTGAAATAGGTGTACACACGGTCGTCGCGGATGTCGCGGTAAGTGTACGGCGAAGAGCGCATGGTGCTGTCGTTGCCGATCAGGCGGGTATTGATGATTTCCCAGCCGGAGGGGAACACCTGCGTCAGTGCCATATTCTCGTAGAAGCCGCGCTTGCCGGGGTTTTTCAGCGTTACCGTGGCAATGAAGTCTGTACCCTGGCGCAGTTGGTCGGGGTTCAGCGAAACGCCGCTGCGGTTGCTGTATTGCACCTGCATGCTGAGAAGCTCGGGGTTATTGTCCGCGTACGGGTTCTGCCCGGCCTCCGGCTGCCCTTTCAGGATCAACCGCGCGTACAGCACGTTCTGGCCTTTGTTCTGAACGCTCACGTTACCGTTGAGCGTATTGAACTGCACCGGCGTCTGCGTTACGTACGATGCGCTGCTGATGTTGCCGGTGGCGCCATTCAGGCGGTAAGTGTACGTCATTTTACCGGCGGCTTTGTTCTCACCGCAGTATTTCGCGACGGCGATCAGTGCGTAGGCGGTAGACTGGGTGCTGTACCAGTAATCGCGCCCGAGCTCGGCGGCTACCTGTTTCAGCAGGCCGTTCGCCGCGTTGCGCTGGCCGAGGATGGTGAGCGTTTCGAGGATCATCGCCTTGTCGCGCAGATCGGAACCGAAGGTGCCGCCCAGCTGGGTATAAGGTTGCACGGCGGTGCTCAGCCCTCTCACGAGCGCAGTGGCCGCTTCGGTTTGTCCTGCCAGCCTGTATGCCGCGGCCAGCCTCCATTTGGCGGGCACCGACAAATGCTGGAATTCCTTGAGGCGGTTCATGGCGCCCAGTTCCGGCGTCTTCGCCATGGCGAGCAGGTACAGGCGGTACGCCTGGACAAGATCGCCGCCGGAATAGGTGTAGCTGCTCGGCGACCAGCTGACGGCTTTATTGCGCTGGTATTTTTTCCATAGGTCGAGGAAACCGGGCGGCAGCGCATAACCGCGCGCCTGTGCTTCCAGCATGAAGTGGCCCGCGTAGCTGGTGCCCCATTCGTCGGCTTCATTCGCGCCGGGCCAGTAGCCCAGGCCGCCGTCGGTCAACTGGAATCCTTTCAGGCGGTTGATGCCTGCCTTGATATTGCGGTCTACTTCCGCTTTCTGTTTTTCGCTGAGGTCCATCAGCGTGGCCAGCGTCAGTTGCGGGAACACGGATGACGTGGTTTGCTCCACGCAACCGTGCGGATATTGAATGAGATATTCAAGCCGTTTGCCGAGGTTCAGCGCAGGAATGGTGGATACTTCCAGCACGCCGGTATTGGTGCCGGCCATGCCCACGGCGGTAAACGGCGTGTTCCACGATGCGCCGGGCTCCAGCGTCTGTTCCATCACATTCGTCATGTACGGGTTGGGATTGCGTACATCCAGCTCCACATTCTCTTCCGCTCTTTCTTTACCGCTGGTGGCCACTACCTTGAATTTCCCGATGCCAACCTGCGAACGGATCTTCACATCGAAATACACCATCTGCTCACCGGGTTTGGGGAAGCTCACCTGTTTGGTGGTTTCACCCACCACTTCGAAATACGGGTTGGAAGTAAGGGTCACATTCGCCTGCCGTACATGCGGCTCAAGGCCGAACACGGTCACGGGCAGCTGGATGGTTTCACCGGGGCCCAGTACTCTCGGCACGGTGGCCAGCAGCATGAGCGGTTTCTTCACGGCGGCGGTTTTATCGGCAAAGCCGTACGCACCGTCCTGACCCGCTACCACCATGGCTTTCACAGAACCGATGTAAGGCGGCAGCTGTACTTTATGGGTTTCTTTCGCGCCTTTTTTCAGGTAGAAGGGCCCCATAAATTTCACGACCGGTTTGAAGCGGTTGGCTTTCGCGGTGCTGGCGTTCTTGTTGATGCCTTCGTCACCGCCGATGCTCAGGATGCGCTCCAGGTCGCCGCCCCAGGCGCCCAGCACGTAATCGAACAAATCCCATGTTTTAACGCCGAGCGCTTCGCGGGCATAAAATGCGCTGTGCGGGTCGGGGGTTTTAAAGCGCGTCAGGTCGAGCAGGCCTTCGTCCACCAGCGCAATGGTGTACGTCATGGCTTTGCCAGATGCTTCAGACACGGTGATGGCCGCTTCCGTTTCCGGCCGCAGTGTGGCGGGCAGCGTCACCTGCGGTTTGAGGATAGTGGTGGGGTCTTCCACCAGGATGGGCACGGTGCCGTACATGCGGATGGGCAGGTCGTTGGCCGTTTGCGCATGCGGCTGCAGCAGGCTCACGTTCACGTAGATGTTCGGCGCCATGTTTTTCTCCGCCTTGAAGCGGTACACGGTCTGCCCTTTTTCGGTCCCGATCCAGTCGGTCTTCAGCACTTTGCTGCCGCTCTCTATGCTGATGAGGCCGCGGCCGCCTTCGCTGCTGGGAATGGTGAGGGTGATATCGTCGCCTACGTTGTATTTGGTTTTATCGGAGGTGAATACCAGCATGGCTGCTTCGGCGGGGTTTTCCTTCTGCAGGCGCTCCGCATAGTCCGGCCAGTCGATGTACACGGATTGCCCGGTGATGTGCCCGCTTTGCAGGTCTTTCACGCGGATGAGGTAACGCCCCCATTCGGGGTAATCGATGCGCAGCGGCCAGGTGCCCTTACCGTTCTGCAGTGTCACCGTTTTGGTTTGCAGCAGCTGGTTGTAATTATCGTCTGTAAAATTGCTGTAATCGTTGTCGCTTTCATCCCACCACCAGCGCCAGCGCACTTTGTACAGCTGCACTTCCACATCGCGGCTGCCGGCTACTGGCGCACCGGACGCGGTGACGTTCACGATGCTGACGTTATGGGTTTTACCGGTGACGAGCATGCCCGTGAGGCGGTCTCCTTCCGGTGCGGCCACGCCCACGTATGAATCGAACACATGGTACGGCATGGAAAAATGGTCGATGCTGAAATCACCGCCGGGCTCGAACACCTTCACTTCGAAATTCGCTTTCAGCACGCCGGGCGCACGCTCGCCCACAGGGATGTTCGCCGCTACGGGCGCGTTGCCGTCTTCACTGAGCGCACCGTCGAAAATGGTTTTATTCTCCGCGCTGAAACGTTCGGTGGGGTCATCGAAATGATACCCGTTGAGTTTCGGGAAAGTAGTGGCCGAAGCGGTGAGCGATACATCCACCTTCGCCTTCAGGCTCTGCGCAGGGGCGCCGAACAGCCAGGCGGCGGACAAATTGCCCCTCGGGCTTTCGTCCTTCACCAGGTACGTCTGGTTCCCGAAGTCGAGCCGCACTTTCAGGCGGTTGGGCTTCACCGTTTCGATACGCACATTTTTGGTGAAGGTGGCGCCACCTACTTTGACTTTCGCCAGCCAGCTGCCGGTAGGCACTTCGGGCTCGGTCACCGTATTGAAATTATAGAAACCGTTGAGCGACTGGTGCTGGTTGATGCGTTTGTACAACTGGCCTTTCGGGTTGTACAACTCCATGATCACGGGGTGATTTTCCGGTAGTTTTTTGTCTTTGTCTTCCAGCATGAACGTGAGGTACAAAGAATCGCCGGGGCGCCATACACCGCGCTCGCCGTAGATGAATCCTTTCATGCCCTGCTGCACTTCTTCTCCTTTCACGTCGAAGCGGCTCAGCGGCAGGGAGCTGCCATCGTCGAGCTTCAGGTAACCTCTTTCGTTTTCGCGTTTGGCCACCAGCAGGTAAGGTTTACGTTTCAGGTCGAATTTGGCGAAACCGTCGCCGTCGCTCTTCGTCGAGAATATCACCTGCTGCTGATAGTCGAGCAGTTCGAGATCTACGCCGGACAATGGTTTCGCGTCGCGGATGTCGGTCACGGCCACCACCATGCTGTTGTCGTTCCCCCGTTTGGCGATAAGGCCGAGGTTGGAAGAAATCATATTGCGCGATGCCCAGCGTTCCTTGTTGTAATAAGAGTTGGTACAGGGGTTATCGCGGTCAGACCAGCGGTAGCCGGTAGGATAAAAGTTGTCGTACCGCTGCCAGAAAGAATCGTCTTCGTCGATCTTTTCACCGTAGTATTCGTAGTCGCCTTCCTCGCCTTCTTCTTCATCGTCGTTGCTTTCCGTGGCGGTTTCGCCTTTGCAGGAATACAGCGCATACTCTTTCCGGAAACCGATGGTAACGCGGTAGATGGCCCCTGGTTCGGCTTTCACGATGTCTTCCAGGTCGAGGCTGAAGCGGGTGCGTTTATGGAGGTTCACGGATTTATCGGCGTCGAGGCGGATGGTTTTCTGCACCACGGGACGGCCTACACGCCGCAATTCGTTTTCGCCGTTGAGGTTGTTGCGCTGGAGGTATTGCGGGATGTTGTTTTCGTAGATCTTGATCACCATCACATCCACCGCTTTGAGGCCTACCGCGTCGAAGGGCATTACCAGCTTGCCGCTTTGCGGCATGATCACGCCTTTGCCGGGAATGCTCACGGAAGGCATGCGGTTCTCGAAGTTGATGCTGCCGGTGAAAGCCTTGCTGAGGCGGTCGTCGAACGCGCTGAGAATGCCCTCGTTCACCACCACCGTATAGTTGCCTTCGAGGCGGGTGGCGGAAAACACTTTCACTTCGCTGCCTTCCACGGTGTAACGCAGGTCGCTCACGCTGCTGATGCCGATCAGGCCGTCGAGGCTCTGGCCCTGGTTCACGGGGCAGCTGAACTGCACCAGCACGTAATCTTCAGGGTCGTACATGGGTTTGATGTCGAGCACTTTGAAGTCGCCGATGGCGGGCACTTCCACTTCCTTCTCTCCTTTTTCTTCCGCGCCGATGGGTTTGCCGTTCCACGAAATTTTCATTTTCGCGGCCACGGATTTACGGGTGATGTTATTGATGGAAAACTTATACACGCGGTTGGCTACATCGTGCTGCCAGGTGATGGCGGGGGAAGGACCATCGTATTGTACCGAGAGGAGTTTTTCCACCGCCTGCACTTCTTCCGCATCGGCGGTGAACACGGTGCCGGTGTACACCATTTTTTCGCGGCTGTTGTTGAACGACTTCAGGCCGTTGAGCTCCACCTCGAAAGAAGGTTTCATCACCTGGAAGCGGAATTCGAACGTCTTCAGGTCGGAGGGCACGTCCATCACTTTTCCCAGTTTGAATTTCGCCTTGTATTCCTGGCCGGGCTCGAGGTTCTTGTCGGGCCTGAACTCCACCGTGGTGGCGTCTACCCAATAAGCTTTCCCTTTGATGGAGGGGCTGAAGGAAAACACATCTTCTTCCAGGGGCTCATTCTGTGCATGGGTTACATTCACTTCGCCGGCCAGCTGGATGCGGATGGCGCTCTGTTTTGAGATCACGCCCGACGTAAATGCTTCGATGTACTTGGCAAATGCGGGGTTCATTTCTTTTGCTTTGGTGCTGCAGGCCGATATAACAACTGCGATGGCGGCGCATACAAAAAGGCTAACCAGGGCTAATCGAAACTTGACAATATGCATATATGAGGTTTTAGGAATATGGGTAAAGGTATCACTTTAAATCATTTTACCGTTGCGAATCCGCAAAAAATGCACGACACCCGCCGGCAGCTCCTCTTCGTAGTGGGTCACGTAAATGAGGGTAACGGGCAAATGGCGGCACAGCGCTTCGATCACGGCTTTGAAGTGGTTCTTCTGATGCGCGTCGAGGCCCTGCACGGGCTCATCGAAAATGAGCAGGGGCGGATTTTTCACCAGCGCCCTCGCCAGCAGCACAAGGCGCTGCACGCTTTCGGGCACCTGCTTGAATTTTTCATCCGCGAACGGTTCTATCTCCAGCAGCCGCATCCATCCGCGGGCTTTATCGAGCTGCCCGGGCGTGCAGGCGCGCAGATAACCGATGGTATCGAAAAAACCGGAGCCGGTCACCTGCAGGCAGGTGGCGTCCGACTTGAAATACTGGTGCAGTTCCGGCGATACAAAACCGATTTTCTTTTTGATGTCCCAGATGCTTTCGCCGCTGCCCCGCTTGCGGTCGAACAGCTCAATCTTGTTGGCATACGACTGGGGGTTATCGGCGTTGATGAGGCTGAGCAGCGTGGATTTGCCGGAGCCGTTCGGGCCCAGCAGCGCCCATTGTTCGTGGGGCCGGACGGTCCAGTCGATGCCGTCGAGGATTACGTTCTCCCCGTACTGCACATGGATATTTTCCATGCGCACGATATGCCGGTACGTCATGGGCGGTGCGTCGGCAATGAGTTGGGCGAGCAGTTCCGCATCGATCTCCAGGCCTGCCGGGGCCGGCGCTTCTTCGCGGTACTGCTCCAGGAACGCCTGGCGTGTATACGTTCCAGCAATGCGGCCTTCGTGGAGGTGCAGCACGTGGGTGATGCTGCCGGGGATTTCCGCCGGGGTGGTCACGAGCACCACGGTGGTGCCCGATTGTGCCACATGGTCCACGATGCCGTGAAAAGCTTTGCGGCTCTGCACGTCGAGCCCCATAAAAGGATTGTCGAGCAGCAGCAGGGCGGGCTGTTGCAGGAGGGCGCGGGCGATCATGACACGGCGGGTTTCGCCGTTGGAGAGTTTGATGAGTTGTTTGTCCGCCAGGTGCGCCACTTCCAGCGGGGCCAGCAGGGGGTCGGCCATGCGGCCGTCGAGGTAGGCGCTCACCGTGGGTGCGTCTTCCGAATCCATGCTGTTGAAGCGCTGCTGGTAGTAAAAATCCGTCGTATGTGATAAATTGCGGAAATCGTGATGGTGGCCCGCCATTTGGATGAGGCGGCGGTAATTAAAATAGGGATCCGTAACTTCGTGTGTTTGGCGGTAACGCTCGTAAAAATAATGTCTGATACTGCCGTTGATAACATTATTTTTGCCGAGAATTGTATGGAGAAGGCTGGTTTTACCCGAGCCGCTGTTGCCGACAACGGCCCAGTGCTCGCCGGTCCGAACCTGCCAGGTGAACTCCCGGAGGAGGGTTTTATCGAGGTTTCGCACGGTAATGTGCTCCAGGGACAGAAATGGAAGCATGCTGCTGTTTGAGTTCAAAAATCGGTTTCCGGGCCTAATTTCGGTAACCTCCGGCACAAATCATAACAGCAGTAGCATAAAATTATATTAAAAGTGTGGGCTGCCCCAAAAACTGAATACATGCATATCGATTGGAAAATCAAGCGGTTCGGCGAATTAAGCACCACTGAACTTTACCAGTTGCTCCGGTTGCGCAGCGAAGTATTTGTAGTGGAACAAAACTGTGCGTATCTTGATATGGATAATGCCGACCAGCAGGCCCTCCATGTGATGGGTTTTGCGGAAGACGGGCTGGCAGCCTACACAAGGCTGTTTGCGCCGGGGATTAAATTTGACATGGCCTCCATCGGCCGGGTAGTTACAGCACCTTTTGCACGAAATAAAGGAATTGGACGTATCTTGATGCAGTTTTCCATTTCAACGCTTGAGACGCAATGGGGTAAAATACCGGTTAAGATAGGCGCACAACTGTACCTGCAACAATTTTATGAATCCCTGGGTTTTGTAAAAAGTAGCGAAATGTACCTGGAAGATCAAATCCCTCACATAGAAATGATCAGAACTCCGGCATAAACTGACAATTTTTAAAACATATTACATACAACAATTACAATGAGGCCACTCGAACAGTTGAATACGATGCTGCATGAGAAGTATCAAACCAACAAACAGGAAGAATATACCGTAGAATTAATGCCTGGGTTGTCTGACCAGGAAATCGACACCATCGCGAAACACCTCCGCACCAAACACATCCCTGAAGAAATCCGGGAATTGTTGCAGTTCAGCAGCGGTTTTCTTTTCTATGGACTGGATGCCATCACATTCGACGGCACCCGCGATTTTGAAATTTACAATCTCATCCCCAATTCGATCCGCATCGCCGGGGATGGTTACGGCAACTACTGGGTGCTGGACGTGGATACCCAGGGCAACTGGGGCGCCGTGTTCTATGTATGCACAGACCCTGCCGTGATCGTGAAACAATCCGAAAACCTTACAGAGTTTTTGCAGCAGCTGCACGAATACGGGAAAGAAACCCGTAAATCGAGCATCGGCATGGTGCATGAAATTGTGGTGAACGATATCTGGAACCGGGAAGACGGGCTTATCAGCCGCGACGACGCCCGTTATTCCGAAGACGAAGAGTTGCGGGCATTTGCCGAAAAGCTGCCTTACAATTATTTTATCGGCGACCTGCGCAAGCAGCCGGTAGGCGCCGGTTTTGCCTGGGGCAAATTCAGCACCGACCCTCGCGGCATCATCCGTTACCGCGAAGGTTACCTCTGGGGTATCGAGAAAAAGCAGCAGCGCGCCGGCGGCTTTAACCGTGGCGGCGGCGGTGGCGGCTTCAACCGCGGCGGCGGAGGCGGTGGCTTCAACCGCGGTGGCGGTGGAGGCGGCTTCAATCGCGGCGGCGGTGGCGGAGGCTACAACCGCGGCGGGGGCGGCGGTGGTTATGATCGTGGCGGCAGCGGCGGCGGTGGTTACAACCGCGGCGGTGGCGGCGGATACGATCGTGGCGGCAGTGGCGGAGGCTATAACCGCGGCGGTGGCGGATATGACCGTGGCGGCAGCGGTGGCGGAGGCTACGAGCGCGGCGGCGGTTACGACCGTGGCGGCAGCAGCGGCGGATACGAACGCGGCAGCGGCGGTTACGATCGCGGCGGCAGCGGCGGCGGATACGACCGTGGTGACGAAGGAAAAAGCAACCCAAGCGAAAACTTCGATCACGAAGGATAAAAACAGGATTGTTAATAATACCAGCGCCGGGATAGCCTCCCGGCGCTTTTTTTGTTAAGCCCCTCACAATTCTCCCGTCCGGAGCCACCACGGCATACAGAATAACACAGCATTACGTAACTTTTCTCTGATTAACGGACAGTTAACGTTTTTTCTCTCACCTCCTAAATTTTCGCTTATGCCTAGCCAAGTGACGTTCGTTACTGCGAACACGCTCAAAAAAGTGCAGGAAGACTACGCACTTTTAAGTAAAACCACCTCATTTTCGCTGCAGGATCTTTTTAATTACGGCCAGTTCAGGCTGGAAGACTACTGCAAAACCTTCTATCCGCACCCGCAAAGCCGGGAGCTCACCGCCATGGTGCAGCAATTCAGCGAGCAATACGGCATCTGGCTCGACAATGCCAAATATTACATCAGTTGCGCGCTGTTCCTCTACCCAACCGCCAGCTTCGACCGGATGCTGGCTATGGTGCAGAACTGCGCGATCGACTATTACCTGAACGACACCATGGGCCGCGAGATCTTCTCCCTCCTCAGCCCCGCCGAACAGCACCGCGCCCACACCATCATCGAAAGAATGGGCCGGGTCAACGAGCAGCTGCAACTGGAACCACAGGCCGCGCCGGTGGAACAGGCCAACATCGAAATGCTCACCTTCATCAAAAACGACTCCCCGCGCCGCTGGTTCCGCGAGTTCGTGGAGATGTACTCCTATCACATCGCCGTCACGCATAAAGACAACAACGCGGCCGCACTCAATTACATCCCCACCGTGGAAGAGTATATCGAGATGCGCAACCATACCTCGGGAATGCCGCACATCGTGTTGCTGATAGAATATAGTGAGAATGCGTACCTCGACTGGCATACGCTCGAGCGCCTGGGCATGGCCGCGCGCCTGCGGAAGATCCAGCGGGCGTCCGCGCTCATCGGCTGCCTGATGAACGACCTGTTCTCGTTCGAAAAAGAAGTGATCAAAAATAATACGGACGCCAACCTGCTGATGTCCATCGCGCTCAATCATCCCTCGTATTCCCTGACGGATGTGATCCATCATGGTGCGGCCATCGTACAGGCGGAGCTCAAAACGTTCATGAGCAACATCGACGAGCTGAAGTTTCAATGCCAGCTGTATGAGGCTACGGAACCCGCCGCCATGGATGCTTTGCGGAAAAATATGGAAGGGCTCGAACGGGTGGTGCAGGCCAGCTGGGCCTGGCAGGTGTACACCCGGCGGTACAAGAAATCATTCTCCATCTGGGAAGAAACACAGCTGGCGGTGCCGGCAATGGCTTAATGTGTTTCACAACTGCGGCATTCCTGCGGGCTACTGCAGGGATGCCTCTTTGTTATAATGCAGGTGCTGTTTCAATAATTTCACCAGCGATTTGTAGTTCACCGGTTTTTCAATAAAGGCGTCGGCGCCCGCTGTTATGAAGGCCTCGCGCGTTTCGGAAAACGAATCGCCGGTGGAAATGATCACGGGCACTTCTTTTAACCGCGGGTGTTTTTTAAGCCAGGCCAGCGCTTCCTGGCCGTCCATCACCTCCATGTGATAATCCATGATAATGATATCAGGCCGCTGCTTTTCCGCCTGCTGGATTAACTCCAGGCCGTTGTTGACCAGTACGGGAAAACAGCCCATTTTACTGAGGAAGCCGGTCAGCAGCATCCCGTTGAGGGTATTGTCTTCGGCAATGAGCACATGGATATTCTCCAGGTTGTCGAAAGTATCCGCATCCTGTTCTTCAAGCTGCAGGTCTTCGAGATGGCCCTCCGTCAGCGGCAATGTAACGGTGAAGGTGGTAATTCCCTCCGCCGTGCTTTGCAGGTCGATGGTGCCGCCCAGCGATTCCACCTTTCCCTTGGCGATGTATAAGCCCAGGCCGGTGCCTTCGGTGTATTTGCTTTTATCTGTTACAAAAGGATTAAAGATCACTGCTTTCTTTTCCGCCGAAATCTGCGCGCCGGTATTGATCACCTGTAATTGCCAGTGCTGCCCGTCGCGCCGGATCTTCAGCTCCACCACGGAATTTTTGCCGGCGTATTTGATGGCGTTGGCGAGCAGGTTGGTCACGATCTGGTGCACCTTCATCAGGTCGTCGTAAATCACTTCGGGCATTTGCGTGATCTCGAGCTTCAGCCGTATCTGGCGGGGCCGTGCAATGATGCGGTTCACGTCGAGGATACGGGCGAAAAACGTTTCGGGCATAAAACATTCCTTCTCCGTTTTTTCGATGTTTCCCGATTCTATCTGCGCCATGTCGAGCACGTTGTTGATGATGTTGCGGGTATTTCTGATGGCCTCGAGCTGCTGATCCACCAGCGGCTGGATGCTCTCCAGGTTTTCATCGAGCTTGATCTCCCGTTTGAGCAGCTGCGCCACGCCGTAAATGGCATTGAGCGGCGTACGGATCTCGTGGTTGATCTGGTAGAGGAACATCTTCTTGAAATAGTTGGCCTTGATGAGTTCGTCATTGCTGCGGATGTAAGGCCGGCTCACCACGAGAATCAGCATCAGCACGCCCCAGATGATCATGGAATGCAATAAAAATATCGCGTCGCTGCTCATGGGAATGGGCTCGAACACTTTAAAATAGTTGCAGGCTTCCATCGCCGCCAGCGAAGCCATGGCGGTGAACAGGGCTACGCGCCGCAGGGTTTCGTCCTTGAATATCAGGTAGATGATGGCGATCAGGAAAATGATCATGGCCTCCAGCGCCACCACGTTGCTGAGCAGCAAACCGAAATACATGATGGCCACACATTGCAGGATGTAAATGGTCATGCTGGCCGCGCTGTACAGCCGGCGCCGGTTCATGTAAATCACGGATGCCGTGATCGCAAAATCGAAGATGGCGGGAATCAACACGCGGTTGGAAGCGGCAAAAACATAGCAGACCGGGGTGATCAGCGCCAGCAGCACACAAATCGATAAACAGATGGTATTGACCATGATCACACGCCTGCGCGCTTCCTCGTCCGTAATGCCCGAGGCGCCGGCATGCCGGATAGTGGAAACAATTCGTTGCAGGGATCCGAAAAAGCTCATCGTGTCAGTTGGGTTGTAGGATGATGTATTCTTATATACGCCGGATAGAATTAACAAGGTGCCTTAGCTAAGGGTATTCTGTTCCTGGTAACTAAATGTATGCTTTTTGTCTTAATTCCTCAAATATATAAAAAAACAACCAGATATCTACAATGGCCTGCCTACAGCCGTACGGCCTGCTTCACTTTATAGAGGGGGATCAGGTAAGCCACGGAATACTGCATATCGAAACTGCTGTTTTTGTTGCCCTTGCCGTAGCCGGGGATCACCAGGGGCGGGAAGTCCTGCTTCGACACGTTGCGGCTGAGCAGGATGCGCTCATGCAGGCTCCAGCCCAGGTAGAAGTTTTTGAGCACCTCCACCCGGATGCCCACGGTCAGCTCAAACCAATGCGCCAGCTGGCTGGTTTTGGGCACGTTGCCGGTGTATTTGCCCCAGTAAGGGCTGTACACATGGTATTCGGGCACTTCATAATTGTAGAAGGCAAGCCCGTAGCGGGCGCCGCCGTAGATCATGAAGTTTTCCTTCGGCACCTGTTTTTTCAGGAAGTTATAGTTCACGCCCAGCGTGGCGGACATGCCGCTGCTGCGGTAAGTGTAATTGGTGTCTTTATGCGAAGTACGGTTATAACTGAGGTCTGAAGCGAAGTAGAACCGGTCGCGGAAACGCGCGTCCACATTCACGGTTACATCGGTGCGGTAGGGCTGGAAGGCATGCACCACGAACCTAGACAGGTCGAGGCCCACCCGTAAACCGGCGGGCACCGCCATATACACCGTTTTCACCGAATCCTTTTTGGGCTTCTGTGCGGCAGCGGCGAAAGAAAGCAACAGCAGCAGGGCGCTAAAAATGAAGGGTGATGTTCTTTTCATTGACGGTGGTTATAGCTGGTTGATGAATGGTGATGCTGCGGATGACCCTCCGGGTGGAAAACACGGTATCCAGGTTAAAATACATCACAACACCGCAGCCGGCAGACACGAAATGCGGCTGGCGGCGGTAACGGAACGTAATGGTATCTACCGCGGCCGTTGAATCGGTCTGGAAAAAGAAGCGCGCGCTGTCGCTCACCCGGTCGAGCTGGAACTGCAGCCCGCGCAGCCCGGGCTGGCGGCGGTAGATGCTGTCTTTACCCAGTGCGCCGAACGATACTTTCCGGAAAACGGTATCGTGCTGCATGTCCGAAGAATCTTTGAAGTACACGAACGAGGCGCGCAGTTCGGTGCGCGTATCGGTATCGCATACCTTGGTTTCGTCGTCGCATGCAACGAGGCCGGCCACCAGGGCGGCTATCAGCAGGAAATGTTTCATATGGCGCTTTGTTGGCACAGCGGTCTGTTACTTCAGTTCTTTTTTCAAAAATATGGCGGTGTGGCTTTCCTTGCATTTGCTAACCTCTTCGGGCGTGCCGGTGCAGAGGATCTGGCCCCCGCCTTCGCCGCCCTCGGGCCCCAGGTCCACCACGTAATCGGCCACCTTCACCACATCGAGGTTATGCTCGATCACCAGCACGGTATTGCCTCTTTCCACCAGTTTATTCAGTACGTTCAACAGCAGCTGGATGTCCTGGAAATGCAGGCCGGTAGTGGGCTCATCGAGTATGTAGATGGTTTTGCCGGTGTCTTTTTTAGACAGTTCGGTGGCCACCTTCACACGCTGCGCTTCACCGCCGGACAGGGTAACGGCGCTCTGCCCCAGGGTGATGTACCCCAGCCCTACGTCCTGCAGGGTTTTGATTTTGCGGTAAAGATAGGGCACGGCCTGGAAGAACTCAACGGCTTCTTCCACCGTCATGTCGAGCACGTCGGAAATGGATTTGCCTTTATAACGGATCTCGAGCGTTTCGCGGTTGTAGCGGCGGCCGTTGCATTTTTCGCAATGCACGTACACATCTGGCAGGAAGTTCATTTCGATCACCCGCACACCGGCGCCTTCGCACACATCGCAGCGCCCGCCTTTCACGTTGAAGGAAAAACGGCCGGCGTTGTAGCCCCTGATCTTCGCTTCGGGCACAGCGGCGAACAGCTGCCTGATTTCGGTGAAGAAACCGCAGTAGGTAGCCGGGTTGCTGCGCGGGGTGCGGCCGATGGGCGACTGGTCGATCTCGATCACCTTGTCGATTTCCTCGAGCCCCTTGATGCTTTTGTAAGGCATGGGCACCAGCTTGGAATCGTACGCATGGCGGGAAAGAATGGGATACAAGGTTTCGTTGATGAGCGTGGATTTGCCGCTGCCGGATACGCCCGTCACGCAGATAAACACGCCCAGCGGCAGTTTGAGGCTGACGTTTTTCAGGTTGTTGCCGGTGGCGCCTTTCAGTTCGAGGAACTTGCCGTTGCCTTTGCGGCGGCTCTCCGGCACGGGAATTTCCCGGAATCCGTTGAGGTAACCGGCCGTGGCCGTATTGAGCTTGAGCATTTCCGCGGGGCGCCCCTGCGCCACCACGCTACCGCCGTGAATACCGGCGCCGGGCCCGATGTCGATCAGGTGGTCGGCCGCCAGCATGATATCTTTGTCGTGCTCCACCACAATCACGGTGTTGCCCATCATTTTCAGGTTACGCAGGGCCTCGATGAGGCGCATGTTGTCGCGCTGGTGCAAACCGATGCTGGGCTCGTCGAGGATGTAGGTGATGCCCATCAGTTGCGAGCCGATCTGCGTGGCGAGGCGGATACGCTGGCTTTCACCGCCGCTCAGCGTACGGGTGGGCCGGTTGAGGGTGAGATAGGTCAAACCCACGTCCAGCAAAAAGCCCAGGCGCTCGCGGATTTCCTTCAGCACGTCTTTGGCGATCACGTTCTGTTTGTTGTCGAGCCTTTTTTCTATGCCCGCGAACCAACCGGCCAGCTTGTTGAGGTTCATATCGCCCAGCTGGGAAATATTCATGCCGTCCACCCTGAACATCAGGCTTTCCTTTTTCAGGCGGCTGCCGTTGCATTCGGGGCAGGTCGACAATTGCATGAACCCTTCGGCCCAGTTGCGCACGGCGTCTGAAGAAGTATCGTTGAAATAACGGCGCACCATATTCACCACCCCTTCATATTCGGTGGCGTAGGCTTCGGCGCCGCCGTTCTCGTCAAAATCCATGTCCACTTCCAGCTTCCCGTTCTCGTCGCCGAACAGCAGTACGTTCAGCGCTTTTTCCGGGATCTTTTCGATGGGGGCCGACAGGGAGAATTTATATTTTTTAGCGAGCTGTTGTATCTGTTTGAACGTAAACGTATCGCGCACCTCACCCAACGGAACAAGGCCTCCGTCGTTGATGGATTTGCTGCGGTCGGGCAGCACTTCGTCCATATTGATCTGGTAAATGGTGCCGAGCCCTTTGCAGCGCGGGCAGGCGCCGTACGGCGAGTTGAACGAGAAGGTGTTGGGCGACGGTTCTTCGTAGGAAATGCCCGTGTCTTCACACATCAGCTGGCGGCTGTACTGCGACACTTTGCTGGTATCGTGGTCCATCACGAACATCAGGCCCTTGCCCATCTGCAGGGCTTTCTGCACGCTCTGGCTGATGCGGGTGCGGGCATCGTCCTGCACCTGTACGCGGTCTATCACCAGCTCGATGTCGTGGATCTTGTAACGGTCCACCTGCATGCGCTCCTTCAGGTCGAGCACCTCACCGTCTACCCGTACTTTGAGGTAGCCCTGTTTGCGCACCTGCTCGAACAGTTCGCGGTAGTGCCCTTTACGGCCGCGCACGAGGGGCGCGAGTATCACGAGTTTCTTTTTCGGGTAGTTGGAAAAAAGGTGGCCGAGGATCTCCTCTTCCGAAAAACGCGTCATGCGTTTGCCGGTGTTGTACGAAAATGCTTCTCCCACGCGCGCGTAAAGCAGGCGGAGGAAATCGTATATCTCGGTGATGGTGCCTACGGTCGACCGCGGGTTTTTATTCGTCGTTTTCTGCTCGATGGAAATAACAGGGGAAAGGCCCATGATCTTGTCCACATCCGGCCGTTCCATATCGCCGATAAACTGGCGGGCGTAGGCGGAAAAACTTTCCATATACCGGCGCTGCCCCTCGGCGTAAATGGTATCGAACGCCAGCGACGATTTGCCGCTGCCGCTGATGCCGGTGATCACCACAAGGCTGTTTTTCGGGATGCGGATATCCAGGTTTTTGAGATTATGTTCCCTGGCGCCGTACACCTCGATCATTTCGTCACTAACTGCTACAGGAGCGGGTTTTTCTGTTGTTTGTTGCTTTTGCTTTGCCATATAGTTCCCGAACACGCTATTCATCAGGCTATCATCTGATGGAACATGTATTTTCAAGATACTAAACTACGCTTTTGTGCACTGAATGAAAAATAAAATGGGGCCCGGAAAAAATGGCAGCAGGTTGGCAGCAGCGAGTGCGGAGCGGATGGAACGGAGGTTGGCCGCTTCCGTTTCTGCGGTGATTTCCGGCGGCATGATTGAACGGCCGGACGACACACCGGTGGGCATAAAAAAAGGAACGGGGAGCGCCCGTTCCTTTTCGATATAATCAGGTAAGATTAACCTCTGAATTTCGCAAACGCCGCGATGGCATTGTGCCCGCCGAAACCGAACGTATTGCTGAGCGCCACGTTGATCACTCTTTTCTGCGCCTGGCCGATGGTCAGGTTCAGGCCCTGGGGAATATCTTCCGCCAGTTCGGTGGTGTTGATGGTGGGCGGCACGATGTCGTCCTGGATGGCTTTGATACAGGCGATGGCCTCGATGGCGCCGGCTGCGCCGAGCAGGTGGCCGGTCATGGATTTGGTGGCGCTGATGTTGAGTTTGGAAGCGTGCTCGCCGAATGTGGCCTGGATGGCTTTCAGCTCGCTGATGTCGCCCAGCGGGGTGGAAGTGGCGTGGGCATTGATGTAGTCTACATCTTCCAGTTTCAGGCCCGCATCGGCCAGTGCCTCTTTCATCCCCAGCTGCGCACCGGCCCCTTCGGGGTGCGTGGCAGTGAGGTGATAGGCGTCGCAGCTCATGGCGCCGCCTACCATTTCGCCGTAGATAGTGGCCCCGCGGGCAATGGCGTGCTCATAATCTTCCAGGATGATGGCGCCTGCGCCTTCGCCCATTACAAAACCGTCGCGGTCTTTGTCGAACGGGCGGGAAGCGTGCATCGCATCGTCGTTACGGGTGGAGAGCGCCTTGAGGGCGTTGAAGCCAGCAATGCCGGCGCGGGTGATAGGCCCTTCGGAACCACCGGCGATGATCATGTTGGCTTTGCCGAGGCGGATATAGTTAAACGCATCCACGAGCGCGCTGTTGGAAGATGCGCAGGCGGAAACGGTACAGTAATTGATACCCATCAGGCCGTATTTGATGGCGATCTGGCCTGCGGCAATATCGGAGATCAGGCGGGGAATAAAGAAAGGGCTGAATTTAGGCACAAAGTTGTTCTGTGTGAATTCCACGATCTGGTCTTCGAAGGTTTGCATCCCCCCGTTACCCGATGCCCAGATCACGCCAAAACGGCTGCGGTCGATCTTTTCCAGATCCACACCGCTGTTCTGGATTGCCTCATGTGCCACCACCATCGCGTACTGGGTAAAAGTGTCCATTTTACGGGCTTCCTTCTTTTCAATAAAGGCTTCTATATCCAAACCCTTCAGCTCGCAGGCGAACTTGGTCTTGAATTCCGTGGTATCGAACTTGGTTATCGGGCCCGCACCACTCATCCCGGCTTTCATGTTATTCCAGAACGTGTTTACATCATTACCAATCGGTGTGATTGCTCCCATTCCGGTGATCACTACTCTCCTCAGTGTAACAGTACGCATAAGTTTTACTTTGTTTGACAAAAGTTAGGTCGCAAAGTTAGGCACTTATTATCAGTAATATGCATACACATGTAATTATTTTAGTATACACTTCATATTTATATGAGCCTTTTTAAAATTGCAGGTAGATGGGCAACATGGGCTCCAGGGTCTTCACTTCGTTCAGGAACCAGAGGAAGGCGACCATCACGGCCACGCTGCCCCACAGCGGCAACCGCACGAGGCCGGCTTCCACTTTCCGTTCGGCCGCATCGGGCATAAAATGGAGGATGTACCCCAGCGCCATTACGACAAATACGGCGGCGTAAGCCTGCAGCAGTTGCAGCCCCAAACCGGCCTGGAAGTTAAAGGCCACCTGGTGCAGCAGGTTCCAGGCGCTTTCGAAGGTTTCGCATTTGAAGAACACCCAGCAGAAACAGACGAGGTGGAACGTGAAGAGGATGCCGCCCAGCTTCCAGAGCCTGCCTTTCAGCCCGCCGGCGTTTTTGAGGAGACCGATCTTTTTCCATTGTTTGTCGACGCCCAGCGCGGCCCCATGCACGCCGCCCCAGAAAATGAAGTTCCAGCTGGCCCCGTGCCAGAACCCGCCGATGAGCATGGTGAGCAGCAGGTTGAGATGCTGCCGCCATTTGCCCTTGCGGTTGCCGCCCAGGGGAATGTACACGTAATCCCGGAGCCACGACGACAGGGAGATGTGCCAGCGCCGCCAGAACTCGGTGATGGAGCTGCTCTTGTACGGCTTGTTGAAGTTGGGCGGTATCACGAAGCCCATCCACCGGGCAATGCCGATGGCCATATCGGAATAACCGGAAAAATCACAGTAGATCACCAGCGCATAACCGTACACGGCAAAGAGGCACTCGATGCCGGTATAGCGGGTAGGGTCGTCGAAAATGTACTGCACGAAATTCTGGTAGATGTAATCGGAGATCACCACCTTTTTGAAGAGGCCGCTGACGATGAGGAAAAACCCTTTCCCCACGTCTTCTTTCGTGAGCACGTACGGTTTGTAGATCTGCGGGATGAAGTCCGCCGCCCGCACGATGGGCCCCATCATCAGCTTCGGGAAAAACGACAGGAAAAAGAGGTAGTCCATGAACCGCTCCACGGGTTTGATTTCCCGGCGATACACGTCGATGGTGTAACTGAGGTTCTCGAACGTGTAAAAGGAAATGCCGATGGGGAGCAGGATGTTAATGGGGCTGATTTTCCCGCTGCCGATGCCGTTGATGATATCGATGAAAAAGTTGGTGTACTTGAAATAGAACAGCATCCCGATGTTGATAATCACGCTGAACCAGAGCAGCCCCCGGCGGCGGCCTTCTTTTTCTTCGCGGTAGATGCGGTTGCTGAGGTAAAAATCCACGATGGCCGACAAGATCACGAGCCCCACGAATTCGCCGCAGGCTTTGTAAAAGAAATACAGCGAAAACAGGGTGAACACCCATACGCGGCCGCGTTCGTTGTTCCGTACCAGCTGGTAGCACAGCAGGAAGGCGGCGAAGAAGTACAGGAAAAACGCGCTGTTGAAGAGAATGGGCTCTTCCGGGTTGTACAGCAGTTGTGCAATCAGGTTGTCGGCAAAAGACATCGGTTATCGGTTAAAATTTGTATAGCCTGCTTCGAGCGCTTCATAGAGCAGCGTGCCCTGCAGTGTATATCCATAGGCGTTGAAATGCACATGGTCGTGGCTCCAGGCCCGCGCGAACCGCTTGTCCTGCGGCATGGCCTGGTACAGGTCCCAATATGCGAAGCCGTTTTCACGGCAGTATCGCACCATCGCGTCGCGTATCACCAGCACCTGCGGATTGCTAGTGTACCGGGTGCGGTAATACACCTTGCGGGATCCTTTTTTCCGGTACGCCACCTGGCGCTTTTTCATCATTCCGGAAGGCGGTGTGGTAAACAGGATGCATGCCTGCGGCGCATGCTCCCGGATGGCTGCCACGGTGGTTTCCATATCGCTCCGCAGCTGTGCGGCCGTTACGCCGCCGAAAGCCTCATTGGTGCCGAGGGATATGATCACGAGCTGCGGCTGCAATGCCTGCATCTGCGCGGCCACCGCACCGCCGGGTTTGTTGTAATGTGAAAACTGCGCGCCGTTCACACCGATGGCGTGATACAATACGCCGGGCTTACCGTTTTTCAGCACCGCCCCGTAAAAAGCCACGCCGGCGGGCCAGCGGAGGCGGAAGCTGTACGCGGTGCTGTCCATGGTGATAACGGCTTGATGGTCGCCGGTTTCCACCGCAGCGCCGTCTGCTTCTACAGGCGGACCGTCGTAAAAACATGCCACCGTATGCATGGGGATGGGCGGGTTGGCGGTAAAAGACAATGACGGCGCGGGGTGGGTAGTGCGTATCACTATACCACCCGGACTTTCCATCCGCATATTCCCCTTGTCCACCACTCTTTCCGCGTCCCAGCGAACGTTGCTGCTCCAGCGGTACCCGTCTGGGCCGTTGGTGCCGGCGAGGTTGTAAGGGAACACCCAGCCGCGGCCGGCATCGCCGAAGCGCGCCTTGAGCCCGGCGGCCACGGCATCCGGCAGAAAGCCTGCCTGCACGTGGGAGTCGCCCAGGTGCAGGATGCTCAGCACCTGTGTGTCTGCCTGCTGTAAAAGGGTATAGAAGCGGTGAAGCGCCGTATCGTTATACAGGAATTTCCGCTGCGCCAGCGCGGTGCTGCAACAGCCTGCCCACAACAGCAGCATGAACATGACCTTGCGGCCGCGCTTACTGGTATTCATCCATAATGGCTTTATACAGCAATGCGCCGATGCGTGAGGCGCCCCTGAAGTTGAAGTGCGTATAGTCCCTGTTGGCCAGCGTGGTATCCCCTTCCACCCACCGCGCCATGGCGCCTTCGCCGCCCATGGCGGAATACAGGTTCCAGTAGGCCATGCCCCTCGTTTCGGCGAAGCTGTGCTGGATTTTCATCAGCGCCTTTACGCCCGGAGCGGTCACATACCGGCCTTTTTTCTTGTACGCCTTGTCGGCCGTGCCTACAATGAGAATGGACGTTTCGGGGAACATCCGGCGGAGGGAGTCCACCACTTTGGTCATGGGTTTTTCGTACCAGTCGAACCGGGTGTTTTCCGGCAGGAAGAGTACGTTGGCGCCGTAGTGCAGCACGATGAGATCGTAGGGGCGCACTACCTGCATTTCTTTCCACATGCGGCTGCTGAGTTTGCCCAGCTCTATGCCGCTGATGCCGCGGAAAGAATAATTATCGAGAAAAATACCTGTGCCGCTTTCGAAGCAGGCGCCATAAAACGGCGCCGTATCGTCGGCATTGAAACGCAGGGTAATGGAACGTTCGGTGGAATCGGAGATGAAAGTGTACGCGTTGATACCGGCTTCGCCTTGCAGGCGGATGGGGCGGGCGTTCACGCTGAGGCTGCGCCTGCCGCGCCCGTACAGCAGGCTCACTTCCTCAAACTGGTTGAGGCGGCTGCGTTTCACAGGCTGATAACGTACCCAGCTTTGGGGAGCGGGCACAAACACGTGCCCCGACAAACCCAGCTCGGTACCCGCGGGTGGGGTGTTCTTAAAATGGTAATCCATCCAGTCGCCGGAAAAACTATGCGCGATGGTGGTGCGGAAACCGGATACTACCGAAGTGGCCGGCACATACCCCACGCCCCTGCCGCCGAAATAGGCCTGCAGGCTGTCGCGGAGGTCCTGGGTGATGAGGTCGCCCTCGATCATCGAATCCCCGAAATAGGCAATGCGCACTTTTTTGCGGTGCCCGCTTTTGAGGGCTTTGAGCGCATCGATGAAATTCTTCATTCCCGCGCCCTGCCGGCTGTAACCATAGTCGAGAATGCCGGTGTAGGAGGCATAATCTCTCGGCAGGGCCAGCGCTGAATCCGCCGCCGCAGCCGAAGCATCCGCCAGCGCGACCGCCGCCGTATCCTGATCCGCCGGGCGCAGGGCGGCCAGCACGTCGAGGGGACGGGTGGTATGGGCGCCGATGGAAATAGTGTTGTTGAACAGCGACAACAGCCCGAGGCAACCCAAAGTGCCAAGGGTTATCAGGAACGGGTAGGGATGTTTGTTTCCGGAAGGCATAAGTCGGTATATGTCAGTTACGTATACCCGTAACAGTTAACGCTGCAAATCTATTGTTTTGCCAGCTTTAATTCATCATCCAGCTCATATAATTTATAGCGCCTGATCATGCCGCTCACCCGGTTCACCCAAACCTGGCCGGCGGAAGAATACCCGGAATGGATCAGTTTGCCGAGCCAGGCCTTGTAATCTTCATTGCCCTTCAGGTCTGCATACCACCTGCGTTTCATGATCAGTTTCACAAACTGGCGGTAGGAAGCCGAGTCCGATGCGAATTCGCGATACACGGAGCGGTAGGTGCCGCCCTTTTTTGCCAGGCTGTTTTTGCCGACGATGCCGAAATGGTTTTTCAGCAACCTGGCATTCCTGCTGGTGCCCATGCCGGATTCAAGCATGGCCACACCCAATATCACACTGGCCGGAACACCGGTTTCTTTCATGAGGTTAACCGCAATGGGCTCATACTGCTGTAAATACTTTTTGGGGGTCTTCTGCGCCGAAGCCGCCAGGCCGGATACCAGCAGGCCGCTCAGCAACAGGTTTCTTTTTTTAACTAAAAACATGCTGTGCATTTAAATGAACCAATCCGCACGGGTGCCTTTCACAGGGCAATATTACGCCAAACCGCATACATGAATTGTAATTGACATGTTAATAATTGATAATTTATTTAATTCCTGATGGTATTTTACCTTGAAAGAGGCACAATTCGTCTGCAGGTCGCTATTAAGTGGAAAAGTAATGGTGTGGATAAGTGCTTACGGTACCATTTTCTGCGCTTAGTGCGTTAAAATAAGGGTCGTTTTCGGAAAAAAGGCCCATAAATGATTGATACTGTGCGGATTGATTGTTTCCCTAAAATGCATTTTTGCCGAAAACACGCACTCCCTACGCACTATCCCTTAAGTATCCCCTAAGTAACCCTTAAGTAACATGGGAGGAGCCCCCTGGTTAACCTTAACCAGACTCACCCTGGGCCTAGTCCTGGTATAGGTTTACACTCTTTGATGGTGTAAACCTTTTTTAGGATGCACCGCGGGGGGCCATTCTCCTGCGATCCTTCGTTCATCTTCCTGCGATCCTCCTGCAAGCCCCTTCCAATCGGCCATGGTCGCGAACAGCACAGGAGAATCACAGAACAACCACAGGTGGATCACCGGAGGATGCGGCAACCTGCCCCATGAAAAAAGGCTGACCGGGAGCCATTGCATCCTGATCAGCCTTTTTCATTATTCATTACCGCTGTTATTTCAGCAGGGAGAGTTTCAGTTCATCCAGCTGTACCTGGTCGATTTCCGAGGGGGCATCCAGCATCACGTCGCGGCCGGAGTTGTTTTTCGGGAAGGCGATGAAGTCGCGGATGGTTTCGCTGCCGCCCAGCAGGGAGCAGAAACGGTCGAAGCCGAAGGCGATACCGCCGTGCGGGGGGGCACCGTATTCGAAAGCGCCGAGGAGGAAGCCGAATTTATGCTGCGCTTCTTCCTTGCTCATGCCCAGGGCCGAGAACATTTTTTCCTGCAGGTCTTTCTGGAAAATACGGATGGAGCCGCCGCCGATCTCGGTGCCGTTCAGCACGATGTCGTACGCGTTGGCTTTGATCTTGCCGTATTCGGAAGGGGTGTCCATCAGGTGCAGCTGCTCCGGTTTGGGCGCCGTGAACGGGTGGTGGCGGGCTACCCAGCGGTTTTCTTCTTCCGCGTATTCGAACAGCGGGAAGTCGATCACCCAGAGGGGTTTGTACACGTCTTTATTGCGATAGCCGAGGCGCTCGCCCATTTCGAGGCGCAGTTCGCTCATGGCTTTACGGGTGCGTTCTTCCTTGCCGGCGAGTATCAGGATGAGGTCGCCGGGGTTGGCGTTGCACTGCTGTGCGAACAGTTTCAGGCCTTCTTCGTTGAAGAATTTGTCTACGGAGCTTTTCAGCGATCCGTCGGTGTTGTACTTCACGTAGATGAGGCCCGTCATGCCGATCTGCGGGCGCTTCACCCATTCCGTCAGCTCATCGAGCTGCTTGCGGGTATACTCGCTGCAGCCGGCGGCGTTGATGCCTACTACCAGCTCGGCTTCGTCGAATATCTTGAAGCCGTTGCCGCGGGCGGTTTCTCCGAGGTCCACCAGTTTCATTTCGAAACGGATGTCTGGCTTGTCGTTCCCGTAATATTTCATGGCGTCTTCCCAGGTCATGCGGGGGAAGGCCTCGTTGAAGGTGATCCCTTTGATTTCCTGGAATACGTGTTTGGTCATGGCCTCGAAGGTGGTCAGGATGTCTTCCTGGTCCACAAAGCTCATCTCGCAGTCGATCTGGGTGAACTCCGGCTGACGGTCGGCCCGCAGGTCTTCGTCGCGGAAACACTTCACGATCTGGTAGTACCGGTCGTACCCGCTCACCATCAGCAGCTGTTTGAACGTCTGCGGGCTTTGGGGAAGGGCATAGAACTGGTTGGGGTTCATGCGGCTGGGCACCACAAAGTCGCGCGCGCCTTCGGGCGTGGACTTGATGAGATACGGCGTTTCGATATCCATAAACCCGCGGCTGTCGAGGAAGTTCCGCACGGAGCGGTTCACGCGGTAGCGCAGGGTGAGGTTCTGTTTAACGAGGTTGCGGCGCAGATCGAGGTAACGGTATTTCATGCGCAGCTCGTCGCCGCCGTCCGTATCGTCCTGGATGGTGAAGGGCGGGGTTTTGGAGCTGTTGAGAATGGTGAATTCCGATACGGTGATTTCCACGTCGCCGGTGGGTATATTGGGGTTCTTATTGGTACGTTCGGTAACGGTGCCTTTCACCTGCAATACAAATTCCCGGCCCAGGGGCTGGTTGTCGAGCTGGGCGTTGAGCGATTCTCCGAGCAGCAGTTGCGTAATGCCGTAGCGGTCGCGCAGGTCTATAAACGTAATGCTTCCAAACTTGCGGACGGTTTGCACCCATCCCGCCAGTGTCACCGGCTGGCTTGCATGTTCCATGCGCAATTCACCACATGTGTGCGATCTGTACATTTGTTCTGATTCTTTTAATAAAGGAGGTCAAAGATAAGATATGGATATCTGAAAATCTACCTCAGCGCATTAAAATACCGTTTAATATCTATTTCGGGCCGCATGGGCGCGCCTTCGAGCAGCTGCCGGCGGAACTGCGCCGCCGCCCAGGGAGCCAGGGAACAGCCTTTGGAGCCCATCCCGTTGAAGATGCCGACCTGCGGATATTTCGGGTGCATGCCCACGAACGGCCGCCGGTCCATCCCGGACGGGCGTACGGCCGCGATATGCCCTTTCACCGAAAACGGCACTTTCAACAGCTCCAGCAGGCTGCTTTCGAGGGAAGCGCGGGCTGTTTCCGTAGGCGCCGCATCGGGATAATCCCACGAAAACGAAGCGCCGGCCCAGTAGGTACAGCCTTCCAGCGGCACGAGGGTAATGCTTTTTTTGATGATATCGGGGGTTTCAAACCCGGGCACCTCCACCACCAGCGCCTCGCCTTTGTTAGGCAAAAACTTCAGCCCGCCGAAATAGGGGTTGGCGGGGCTTTCCACGCCTTCGCAGAAAATCACGGCTTTCGCCTGCAACCCTTTGTAAGCCACGCCATCAGGCAGCAGCTCCAGCGCCCGCACGTCGAACCGCTCTTCCCGCAGCTGCTCCCGGCTTTGCAGGGCCGCGCGCCAGGCGGGCAGCAGCGCGCCCAGCTGCACATTGGCGCCTTTGACGATACCGGCGCCGAAGGGCTGCAGCAGTTCGTTGCCGTGGCGGGCGGAGGAGGGCTGCTCCATATACGGCGCCGCCTGGCCGTTGCCGGCCGCCTCGCCAAAAGCGTCTCTCATCTGCGCGGAAGGCCACACGCTCCAGATATCGCGGGGATGGAAGCAGGCAATGCCCAGCGCGGCTTCCAGGGCGCGGTAGGTGCCTTGCGCCTCAGGGAAAATGGTATCGTACAGCCATGCCAGCTCAAACCGCCGGCCGGATACGGGGTTGATGATGCCGGCGGCCGTGCGGGAGGCGGTATGGGGCCGGGCATCGTCGTATACGAGCACCCGCTGCCCGGCCTGGTGCAGTTCCCAGCTGAGCAGGGTGCCGGAAATGCCCTGGCCTACAATGATATAGTCGTACCGGTTTGCCATTGGAAACGCAAATGTAATGTATGCCCCAAAACAAAACGTCCCCGCTACCAAAGGCAGCGGGGACGCCATTCGTGCAATATGTTATCAGGCAGGTACTGCTTTTGCTTTCAGCACTTCCGCCATTTTTTTGCCGATGTCTGCGGGGCTGTCCAC
Source organism: Chitinophaga lutea (assembly GCF_003813775.1). NCBI lineage: Bacteria > Pseudomonadati > Bacteroidota > Chitinophagia > Chitinophagales > Chitinophagaceae > Chitinophaga > Chitinophaga lutea. Next base: position 1,403,110 of record NZ_RPDH01000001.1, read on the forward strand.
CACGTGAACGCCGCACTCGCGCATGATTTTCATTTTAGCTGCAGCGGTATCGTCCGCACCGCCGATGATGGCGCCTGCGTGGCCCATGCGGCGGCCCGGAGGCGCTGTCTGGCCGGCGATGAAACCTACTACGGGCTTGGTGCCGTGGGCTTTGATCCACTGGGCTGCTTCCGCTTCCATGCTGCCGCCGATCTCACCGATCATGATGATCGCTTCGGTTTCGGGGTCGTTCATCAGCAGTTCCACCGCTTCGCGGGTGGGGGTGCCGATGATCGGGTCGCCGCCGATACCGATGGCGGTAGATACGCCCAGGCCGGCTTTCACCACCTGGTCGGCCGCCTCGTAAGTGAGGGTGCCTGATTTGGAAACGATGCCCACACGGCCTTTCTTGAAGATGAAACCGGGCATGATACCCACTTTCGCTTCTTCGGCAGTGATCACACCGGGACAGTTAGGCCCTACCAGGCGGGTTTTGCGGCCCTGGAGGTAGTTTTTGGCCCTTACCATATCCTGTACGGGAATACCTTCCGTGATACAAACAACCAGCGCGATGCCCGCATCTGCCGCTTCCATAATGGCGTCCGCAGCAAAAGCCGGGGGCACAAAAATGATAGATACATCCGCTCCTGTTGCCTTTACAGCATCAGCCACGGTATTGAACACCGGGCGCTCGAGGTGGGAGCTGCCGCCCTTACCGGGCGTTACGCCACCTACCACGTTGGTGCCGTACTCGATCATTTGGGTGGCATGGAAAGTACCTTCAGTACCGGTAAATCCCTGCACAATCACTTTACTATGCTTATTTACTAAAACACTCATCGCGCTTGATTTAATTAATATTTACGTTAAGGTGGGGCAAAAATAACGGATAATGGCTAAAAAAGAAAGGAACTGCCGGCGGTTGAGGAATATTAACTATTTGATGAGGATCCCCCGGCTTTTTTCCGCCATTGTTTGTCGCGGAACATCTCCATTTTCCGCATTTCCTTGATGTCCTGGAAAAACTCGGAGGCGAAAATGAAGTCGTTCAGCAGCTGGTCGTCGGAGAAAATGATGTCTTCGTTGCTCCCCTCCCACTGTTTTTTGCCCTCGTGCATGTAGATGATATGATCGCCGCTTTCCATCACGGTGTTCATATCGTGGGTGTTCACCACGGTGGTGATCTTGTAATCCTGCGTCAGGTCTTTGATGAGTTTATCGATCACCAGGGAGGTCTGCGGGTCGAGGCCGGAGTTGGGCTCGTCTACGAACAGGTATTTGGGATTGAGCACGATGGCCCGGGCGATGCCCACGCGCTTTTTCATCCCGCCGCTGATTTCGGCGGGGTATTTTTTATTGGCGTCTTTCAGCTGCACACGGTCGAGCACTTCCTGCACCCGCTTTTTCCGGTCTCTATAACTCTTGTCTGAAAACATATCGAGGGGGAACATCACGTTCTGCTCCACGGTCATACTGTCGAACAGGGCGGAGCCCTGGAACAGCATGCCGATCGCCTGGCGGATGGGTTTCTTTTCCTTATCGTCCATGGCGGTGAAGTCTTCGTTGTTGTACAGCACCTGCCCGCTGTCTACCTGCATGAGGCCCACCATGCATTTCATGAGCACGGTTTTGCCGCTGCCGCTGGCGCCGATGATGAGGTTTGTTTTACCGGCTTCCATTTTCGCAGACACGTCTTTCAGGATTTCCTTTTCTCCAAAGCTTTTCCGGATGTTTTTCAATTCAATCATAACTCAGTCTTCGAAAGTTGAACATTAGAGCAAAATGGCCGCCAGCACATAGTCGGCAAAAAGGATCAGCACGCAGCTCACCACCACGGCAGTTGTACTGGCCCGTCCTATTTCCAGCGCGCCGCCGGTTACGTTGTAGCCGTAATAGGCCGGTATGCTGGATATGATGAAGGAATACGTATACGCTTTACTGAGGGCAAAAAACACATTATAGCCGTCAAAGGAAGCGCGCAGGCCCTCCATGAACTGATCGTGCGAGATGATGCCGCTGAGCTTGCCGGCCTCGAGGCCGCCGTAAATACCGAGGAAGGCCGCAATCACCACCAGTGCCGGAATCGTGAGCATGGCCGCCAGTATTTTGGGAAGGATGAGATACGCTTTGGTATTGATGCCCATGATCTCCTGCGCGTCTATCTGTTCGGAAATGCGCATGTTGCCCAGCTCGGAGGCGATCTTGGAACCTACTACCCCGCCCAGTACGATACAGACCATGGTGGGGGCCAGTTCGATGACGATGGTGTCCCGCACCACCTGGGCGATCACGGTTTTGGGGATGAGGCCGCTCACCAGCTGGTAAGCCGTTTGTACGGTGGTTACCGCACCCAGGAACAGGGAGATGATCACTACGATGCCGAGCGACCCGATGCCGATCTCCACACACTGATGCATAAATTCCTTCCAGTACATCCTGAAGTTCTCCGGCCGGGAGAACATCCCTTTCAACATCAGCAGGAACCTGCCGAAATGGTAAAACAATTTGAACTCCATAACCTGTCAAAGATAGTCTGAAAAACAATTCGTGGGCCAGCCAAAGGGTTATTTATCGCAAGCTGTTCACCAGAAGGCGCTTCAGGCTGCGCTCGATGATCTCGCCCATGGTGCGGCAGCGGGCAAATACAGGATCATGATAATGCTGGGCCAGTTCCTCGCCCAGCTGGCTGATCTTTTCAGGGAAAGAAACCCGGTCGGTCATGATAACATCGCGCAGGTCTTTGATACGATGCCGCTGCGCCTTGATGCGGCGGGCGATCAGGGAACGCTCTTCCTGCTGGTACTGCTTCACCACCTCGGCATTGAGGTGTTTCATGGCCAGCTCCACGAACACGCGGTTCTCCTTGAAAAACTGCGGCATGTAGAGGGTTTTCTTGCCTTCGTAAAACTGCTGGTCGAAGTCGATGGCCCGGATGCGGAACTGCACATCGTCGAAGTCGGGCGTGATGTCGAAGATGAAATTGTACGACCGCATGTCGCCCAGCAGGCGCACAAAGCAGCGTTCGTTGAACTTCACGAACTCCTTGGCGATACGCTTCGGGTTGAATTCCGGCCGGTGGAGGTAGTCTTTGGCGAACTGGTCGCCGGGCACCCCGGCGATGTGCTCCTCCACGAGCGTGTTGCCGTCTACGAGGAAGTTCATCCAGTAAGGCGACAGGATATGCTCCAGTTCGAGGCCATATATGCGCGAGGCGTCGGCTATCTTGATATAAAAATAGTCGTACACCTCGTTGTAGTTATTGACGATCTTGATGCGGAAAGGATGGGAATTGCCGAAGGTGCAATAGTCGATGCGCTCGATGTGCAGGTGCTCTTCGGCCCCCTGGTCGCCGCCCGCCTTCATGATGGAATAGATGCGCTTGAGCCCGGCGTGCAGCGCAGGCGTCATGCTCTGCGGGTACAGCACCGATTCCCACAGGGTGTCTTTCCCGGCCTTGTCGTACAGCGGAATGCCGTATTCGTAATACTTCAGCTCTTCGTACGACACGGGCAGCTGCACCTCGCGCCCGTACATTTTCAGGTAATTCCTGAAGGCCGGGTTGAGCGGGAAGAATATCTTTTTCCGGGAGATGGACTGCATTTCGAATGTGTTCCGTTGAGACTGTAAAATAAATAAAAAAACAACGGGGACATCCTGCACTACGCCTTAATTCGCAACGATGCCATACAAACAGGTAACATGCCGCCGATATTATCCGAACAGCCTGAATGCCGGGCGATCATTAGACGGCACCATTTCTCCCGGGTCACTACTCCTTGATAAGTCCTTTTTCCTTCAGCCGCTTGAGCATCCGCTTCGCGGTGTTCTGTCCCCACACGTTACCCATTTCTCCCGCTTCGCGCATCACTGACGGCAAACGCTGGATCATTTTCTGACCGAGTGGCGTTTTGTAAAACCCGATCATCTCCCGCATCTCTTCCTCGGAGAAATTCTTTTGATAAACAGGCACCATCATCTCGAGCAGCTCATCCACCACTATTTCTTTTCTCATCTCTGCCCAGGCGGTATCACCAACGTCCGGCATCTGGGCTTTGAACTGTGCAAAAAGCTGATCCATCATCTGCACCATCAGCTGGCGCATGCCGGTGAGCGCCGCCAGTTCTTTAACGCTTTCTGCTTTGGCCATGGACTGGGCCGATGCGGCGAATGTACAGCCGATAAAAATGAGGAGGACTACGATGGTCTTTTTCATGGTAACAGGGTGTTTTAAAAGGGCGACACAGGGAGCGCCGCCCCGTATTCATTATTTCTTCTTTCCGCTCTTCGCGTCCTCCGCCTTGCAGCACTTCGTCTGCGCGTCCACCACGGCAATCAGCACCACGTTCACGATCTGCCGCACGGTGGAGCCGAGCTGCAGGATGTGCACGGGTTTTTTCATGCCGAGCAGGATGGGGCCGATGGCGTCGAAGCCGGCCACTTCCTGCAGCAGGTTGTACGCCACGTTACCGGCGGCCAGGTTGGGGAAGATGAGGGTGTTCACATCTTCGCCGATCAGCTCGGAGAAGGGGTAGTTATCTTTCAGGATCTCTTTGTTGAAAGCCATCGCCGCCTGGATCTCGCCGTCTACGGTCAGCGTGGGATCCATTTTTTTCACCAGCTCGCGGGCGCGGCTCATGGTCTGCGCTTCCGGGGTGGGGCTGGATCCGAAGTTGGAATACGACAGCATGGCGATGCGGGGCGTGATGTTGAACTGGCGCACTTCTTTGGCTACCAGCATGGTGATATCCGCCAGCTCTTCCGCGGTGGGATTGAAGTTGACGGTGGTATCGGCGAGGAACAGCGGGCCGCGCTTGGTATTGATGATATACATACCAGCCACCCGCTTGGCGCCTTCTTCCATCCCGATCACCTGCAGGGCAGGCCGGATGGTATCGGGGTATTTGCGGGTGAGGCCGGAGATGAGCGCATCGGCCTGGCCGGTTTCCACCATCATACAGCCGAAGTAGTTACGCTCGCGCATGATCTTTTTGGCTTCATACAGGTTGAAACCTTTGCGCTGGCGTTTCTGGAAAAACAGTTCGCCGAAGCGGTGACGGGTTTCGCTCATTTCGTCGCTCTTCGGGTCCACGATCTGCACGTCGTCGATGTCGATGCTGTTTTCGGCCATGAGCGAACGGATGCGTTTTTCGTTGCCGAGCAGGATGGGGATGGCGATGCCTTCGTCGTTCACCACCTGGGCGGCCTTGAGGATCTTGATATTGTCGGCCTCCGCGAATACCACGCGGCGCGGGTCTTTGCGGGCTTTGGAGCCGATCACGCGGAACAGCTGGTTATCGAGGCCGAGGCGGTTGTTGAGCACTTCGCGGTAGGCATCCCAGTCTGTAATGGGCGCCTGCGCCACGCCGCTGTCCATCGCCGCTTTGGCCACTGCGGGCGCTACGGTGCTGAGCAGGCGCGGGTCGAGCGGTTTGGGAATGATATAGTTGGGGCCGAATACCAGGTTACGCTCGTTGTAAGCAAGGTTCACGATATCGGGCACGGGCGACTTGGCAAGGTCGGCCAGCGCATGCACAGCGGCCAGTTTCATGGCTTCGTTGATCTGCGTGGCCCGCACGTCGAGCGCGCCGCGGAAGATGTACGGGAAGCCCAGTACGTTGTTCACCTGGTTGGGATAATCGGAGCGGCCGGTGGCCATGATCACGTCTTTGCGCGCGCCCACCGCCATGTCCCAGGGAATTTCCGGATCGGGGTTGGCCATCGCGAACACGATGGGATGTTTCGCCATGCTTTTGACCATTTCGGCGGTTACCACGTTGCCGACAGACAGCCCCACGAACACATCGGCGCCTTTGAGGGCCTCGGTGAGGCTGGTGGCTTTGGATGTGGTAGCGAACACCTGTTTCATCTCATCGAGGTCTGCCCGCTGTTTGTTCAGCACCCCGTCTTTATCGAACATGATAAAGTTCTCGGGTTTGGCGCCGAGCGACACGTACAGCCGCACGCAGGCCATGGCGGCGGCGCCGGCGCCGTTCACCACGAACTTCACTTTTTCTATTTTCTTTTTTACCAGCTCCAATGCGTTCAGCAGGGCGGCGCTGGAGATGATGGCGGTGCCGTGCTGATCGTCGTGCATCACGGGTATTTTCAGCTCCTTGCGCAGCCTTTCTTCGATGGCGAAACACTCGGGGCTTTTGATGTCTTCGAGGTTGATGCCGCCGAAAGTAGGTTCCATGGCCTTCACCACCTGCACGAATTCGTCTACGGTCTTGCTGCTGAGCTCGATATCAAATACGTCTATATCCGCGAATATTTTGAACAGTACGCCCTTCCCTTCCATCACGGGCTTGCCGGCCTCGGGACCGATGTCGCCCAGGCCCAGCACGGCCGTGCCGTTGCTGATCACCGCTACGAGGTTACCTTTGGCAGTATATTTATACACATTTTCAACATCCCGCGCTATTTCCTTGCAAGGCTCGGCCACCCCGGGAGAGTAGGCCAGCGAAAGATCCCATTGGGTTTTGGTGTCTTTCGTGGGTATGACTTCTATCTTACCGGGTCTGCCTTTCGCATGGTAATCCAGTGCATCCTGCTTATTCAGTTTTTTGGCCATAAAGATTGTTATTGGGCGTGCAATATACGAAGTATCGGAGGAACGGGGGCTAATACGTTCGTGCAGGTTCGCAATAATTATTTACTTTTACGCTGTTAAACATTTACAAATATCATGATACAACGTATCCAAAGCCTGTTTTTATTGCTGGCCGCCATCGCCGGGGGCTTCATGGGCAACTTCAACCTGTGGAAGGCCAAACTCACGAAAGGGAACGTGGCCAGCGAAGACTATTTCAACGCTACCTCCAGCTATCTGATATTTATCGTGCTGATGGTCAGCACCATCCTGGCGCTGGTGACCATCTTCCTCTACAAAAAACGCAAACTCCAGTTCCGCCTCACCGTCCTGAACATTTTCCTGGCCATTGCCGTGCTCCTGCTGATCTATTTCAAGGTGCAGGACAAGGCCAATCTCCTCCAGAGCGAAGGCGCGGTGATCGTACAGGCCACTTTCCTGCTGCCGGCCTTTTTACCGGTAGTGATGGTGGTATGCCTGTTTCTGGCGGCCCGCGGTATTTATAAAGACGAAAAGCTCATCAAGTCGCTCGACCGCCTGCGGTAAGCGCGATGGAAACCGCATAAAAAAAGAGGATGTCCTGCCGAAGTGGGGCATCCTCTTTTTGTATACACACCATCTGCGGCAGGCAGGAGCAAAAAAAGCGGATGCCCCTGCCGGAGGGAAACATCCGCTTTTATATAAGCTCCTGAAGTACCGTTATAAAAACTTCCCGGTATAACTTTCCTTTACTTTTTTCAATCCTTCCGGAACGCCCGCGTAGAGCAGGCTTCCGCCGCCTTCGCCGCCTTCCGGCCCGAGATCGATCGCCCAGTCCGCGGAGCGGATCACGTCGAGGTTATGTTCGATCACCAGCACGCTGTGGCCCTGTTCGATTAACGCGTTAAAAGACGCCAGCAGTTTTTTGATGTCGTGAAAATGAAGGCCGGTGGTGGGCTCGTCGAAGATAAACAAAATGTGCCCCTGCGCTTTTCCTTTGCCGAGGAACGACGCGAGTTTCACACGCTGCGCTTCGCCGCCGGAAAGTGTGTCGGACGACTGCCCCAGTTTCACATATCCCAATCCCACATCGCTGAGGGGGCGTATCCTGTTCACCACTTCCTTTTCATCTTTGAAAAACTCGATGGCTTCGTCCACGCCCATTTCCAGGATGTCGTAAATATTTTTGCCCTTATAGGTCACTTCCAGCACTTCGTCTTTAAAACGTTTGCCGCCGCAGGTTTCGCAGGTCAGGTGCACGTCTGCGAGGAACTGCATTTCCACGATCACTTCGCCTTCGCCTTTGCAGGTATCGCAACGGCCGCCGTCTACGTTGAACGAAAAATGTTTGGGCTGGAAGCCGCGCATTTTGCTGAGGGGCTGTTTGGAAAACAGGTCGCGGATCTCGTCGTACGCCTTGATGTAGGTGACCGGGTTGGAGCGCGATGATTTGCCGATCGGGTTCTGGTCAATCATCTCGATCTGCGTCACATAATCCACGTCTCCTTTCATGAGGCGGTGGTGGCCCACTTTATCGGTGAACTCCCCTTTTAGCTTCATCAGCGCGGGGTAGAGTATCTGTTTGATGAGGGTGGTTTTCCCGGAGCCGGACACACCGCTTACCACGGTGAGGATGCCGAGGGGAAACTCCACGTCAATGTTCTTCAGATTGTTCTGCCGGCAGCCTTCCAGCACGATGGAGCGTTTCCATTTGCGGGTGCGGGCGGGCGGCTCCACGCGCATGTTGCCGCTGAGGTATTTGCCTGTGAGGCTTTTGCCGTCGGTGAGAATTTCGGGATAGGTGCCGGCGAAGATCACCTCGCCGCCGAGATGACTGGCTAGGGGGCCCATGTCGATGATGTAATCCGCTTTTTCCATGAGCTGTTCATCGTGCTCCACCACCACCACGGTGTTACCGAGGTCGCGCAGTTCGTGCAGCACCCTGATGAGGCGGTTGGTGTCGCGCGCATGCAGGCCGATGCTCGGCTCGTCGAGGATATAAAGGGAGTTGGTGAGGTTGCTGCCCAGGGTGCGGGTTAGCTGGATGCGCTGGCTTTCGCCGCCGCTGAGGGTATTGGCCACACGGTTGAGGGTGAGATAGCTCAAACCTACGTCCAGCAGAGTTTTCAGGCGGTGATTGATTTCGATGAGTATCCTTTTGGACACCTGTTGCTGGTATTCGTTCAGCGTCAGGTTATCGAACCATGCTTTCAGGTTTTCCACCGGCATGTCCACCAGTTCCGCAATGCCCATGCCGCCTACTTTCACATAGGTGGCTTCCTTGCGGAGGCGGGCGCCGTTGCAGGTAGGGCAAACGGTGCGGCCGCGGTAGCGGGCCTGCATCACCCGGTACTGCACTTTGTAGAGGTTCTGCTCCACCATTTTGAAAAACTCGTTCAGCCCGTAAAAATGTTCGTTGCCGGTCCACAGCAGCTTCAGCTGTTCGTCCGTAAGGTCGGCCACGGGTTTATGCACCGGGAAGTTGAATTTCCGGGCGCTTTTGATCAGCGCTTCCTTGTATTCGCCCATCTTTTCACCGCGCCAGGGCGCAATGGCCCCTTCGAACACGCTCAGCCGCCGGTCCGGTATCACCAGGTCCGCGTCGATGCCCAGCACCTGGCCGAAACCTTCGCAGGTAGGGCAGGCGCCGTAGGGATTGTTGAAGGAAAACAGGTTCGGCACGGGCTCTTCGAACTGGATGCCGTCGAGCTCGAAGCGGTTGGAAAAGTGATGGGAAATGGCGCCGTCCACTTCCAGGTAACAGTCGCCTTCGCTTTCGTAAAAAGCCGTCTGGATGGAGTCCGCGATACGGTGTTTGTCGTCTTCCTCAAAATCCTTCACCACGATGCGGTCGATGAGCACGTGGGCCCCGGCCGGCACTTTGGGATTTTTATCTTCCTGCAGCTCCTCTATCCGCACCAGGGCGCCATTCACGTACAGGCGGGAAAAACCTTTCTGCATGAGGATGCCCAACTCTTCGGCCGGTTTGCGGTTGGCGTGCTGGCGGAAAGGCACCAGTATCTGCACCTTGCTGCCTTTGGGCAGGCGGGTGATGGCGTCCACCACGTCGCTCACCTCATGTTTTTTCACCAGCTGGCCGGATACGGGGGAGAACGTCTGCCCCGCGCGGGCGAAGAGCAGGCGCAGGTAGTCGTACAGTTCCGTCATGGAGCCTACGGTAGAGCGGGGCGTACGGGTGATCACCTTCTGTTCGATGGCGATGGCCGGGCAGATGCCCTTGATATAGTCCACCTCCGGCTTGTTCATCCGCATGAGGAACTGGCGGGCGTAGGCGCTGAGGCTTTCCGCATAGCGGCGCTGGCCTTCGGCGTAGAGGGTATCCATGGTCAGGCTGCTCTTGCCGGAGCCGCTGACGCCGGTTACCACCACTAATTTATTTCTGGGTATTGAAACGCTGACGTTTTTGAGGTTATGTACCCGGGCCCCTTTGATAAAGATATGGTCCGAAGTGCTAACTGGTTCACGTTCAACGGTTACTTCCTTGGTTTTTACTTTTGCGCACATAGAAACACAAATTTAAGGATTCGGGAGCAGTTCTGAGGGGGTATAAATATCCCCATTTCCGGAAGCCGCACGGGGCCCCTTTTGTTAATTTCGTGTTATGGTGCGGTCGCCGGCAAACCGCCGTGCCAGCCGCCTCGTACCTCTTTAGTAGCAATTTTACCGGGGGGTGTTGTTTTATTGAAGTATTCCGTTATATTTGCAATAACCGACATCTTATACCTTGAATTCTCGGTTGATATTCTAAACATTAAAACTGTACATTATAGTAAAACTTTACGCTATCACACAACCTACTGACTGTTAAGTCCGTACTATTTACTAACCGTTATTGGTAGTCGTATATGCAAGTAATGTACAAACTGAATGATGAACAACTGATCACACTGTTCAAAAAGGGGCACGCTTCTGCCCTGGAAGAGCTGGTTTACCGCCACAAAGATAAACTCTATACTTCCATCGTATTGCTCGTAAAAGACGCCTTTCTCGCTGAGGATATCTTCCAGGATACTTTCATCAAGATCATCGATACTATCCGTGCCGAACGTTACACCGAGAAAGGAAAGTTTCTTCCCTGGGCCATGCGCATCGCGCATAACCTTTGTGTAGACCATTTCAGGAAGATCAAACGTACGCCGGTGATCAAAACGAGCGACGACAAAGATATTTTCAATGTACTGGGCTTCAGCGAGCCGAGCGCGGAGGAAAAGATGATGACCCGGCAGAGCCACGACAGCGTGCGCAGGATGCTGGATATGCTGCCCGAAGAGCAGCGCGAGGTGATCATCCTCCGGCACTATGCGGAACTGAGCTTCAAGGAAATTGCCGACCTCACAAATGTGAGCATCAATACTGCATTGGGCCGTATGCGCTATGGCCTGATCAATCTCCGGAAGATGATGACGGAGAAGCAGATTTGTTTGTGAGTACCCTTTTTTGCTTGCCATAAACGGGCGGTACGATGTATGTCTACCGCTCGTTTTTTTTATGCCCATCAGGAATTCCGGCCCTTCGCCCTTTTTGAACGGCTTTCCCTGTTTACCGCCGGCAGCCTTGCCCCGGCGATGCTCTTTCCCTCCTAACAAAATCTTTTACCGTTTTTACGACCTGCTCGGGTTCTTCAGAATGCAGCCGGGTTTACCGTTCCGGATGAAGGTTTCTGGTCGCTATCGCCCTGCCCGCTCCCCGGGACGTACCAGGCTTACCGTCCCGAATGAAAGGTTTTCCGGTCATGATAGACACCCCGCCCGTCAGGATGTTTCTCCTGGCTGAAGGCTTCCGGTCACGGCCGCCCAGCGTGCCGTTCCCCCGTCCCGAACGAAGGATGAACGAAGCTTCCCTGGGTGATCAACGAAGGATCACCGCAAATCTCATCCTTCGTTGAAGGTTCGTTGGTCCTTCGTTGGAGGTTCGTTGAACACCCACCAAACGCCCTGCCGGCGCGGGCCGTTTTTTGAATTACTTGTCTGGTGAAGGGTTTGCGGGCGTCGTTTTCCCTTTTTTACCGATCAGCAATATGCCCGCCAGCACCAGCGCCGTACCCAGCAGCTGCTGCCAGGTAATGGGCTCTCCCAGGAAGATGTAAGCCTGCACGATGGTGGCCACCGGCCCCACGCTGGTAATGATGGCGGTATTGCCGGAACCGATCTTGCGGATGCCCTCGCTGGTCAGGAAAGTGGGGATAACCGTGGAAATGATGGCCATCTGGAAACAGAGCCAGTAGGTATGCCCGGAAAACTGCTGCGGCTGCACCCAGTGTTTCAGCAGGTATTGGGTAAACACCCCGGTAGACGAGAACACGAGGGCATAGGCCGTAAATTTCATGGATCCCACTTTCGGGATGATCTCCCCGCCGCCCACGATGTAAAAGGCATAGGTGAGCGCACAGCCAAGCACCAGCAGGCTGCCGGTCACCACGGACGCGCCCCATTCCTGCTGTACATCCCCGAGAAAAGCCACGAGCATGCCCGCGTAAGCGATAGCCAAAGCCAGTTTTTGGGTGCGGGTAATTTTTCGGCGGAAGGCCACGGCGCCGATCAGCAGCGCGAAGGTGGGGTACAGGAAGAGGATGAGCCGCTCCAGGCCGGCGGAAATGTAGGCCAGGCCCATGAAATCGAGCAGGCTGCTCATGTAATACCCCAGCAGGCCCAGTACGGCGATGATGCCCCACTGGCGGGCGGTGAGCTTCACATTGTCCGGCCGGCGCGCCAGCACCCAGGCGGTAACGAGGTAAAAAGGCAGGGAAAACAGCATCCGTAATGCCAGCATGGAGATGGCGTCGATGGATTCCGAACGGTATATGAGTTTGACGTAGATGGCCTTGGCGGAAAACATCATAGCCCCAATGAGGGCCATGGCAAACCCAAGGGCGAAGCCGGATTTTTTCATGACAGTGCTGCAAAGATCGGGCTTCCTGCGGCAAAATCGGCAGCGATATGGATGAAAAGTATTGCTCAATGACGAGGTTCCTTCAACACCGGAACCGGCTACATCCTCTCGAACACGATGGCCGCTCCCTGGCCCACGCCCACGCACATGGTGGCCAGCCCGTAACGGGCGCCGGCACGGCGTTTCATTTCGTGCAGCAGGGTGGTGGTGATGCGGGCGCCGCTACAACCCAGCGGGTGGCCGATGGCGATGGAGCCGCCGTTGAAGTTGATCTTCTCCGGGTTGAGGCCCAGCTCGCGGATGCAGGCGAGCGACTGGGAGGCGAAGGCCTCGTTGAGCTCGATGACGTCCAGGTCGGTTACCCGCAGGCCGGCCCGTTTGAGCGCTTTGGCGGTGGCGGGAACGGGCCCGATGCCCATGATGGCGGGATCTACCCCGGCCACGGCCATGGCGCTTATCCGGGCGATGGGCTGCAGGTTGAAACGTTTCAGCGCGCTTTCAGACACCACCAGCACGGCGGACGCGCCATCGTTGATGCCGGAGGAATTTCCGGCGGTGACCGTACCGTCTTTGGCGAAGGCGGGTTTGAGCCCGGCCAGCTTTTCGAGGGTGGTTTCACGGGGATGTTCGTCTTTGGAGAACACCACCTGCTCTTCCTTGTTGGGGGTGATCTCCACGGGGATGATCTCATCCTGCCAGATACCCGCCCCCAGCGCCTGTTTGTACTTGCGCTGGCTGTCGAAGGCGAACCGGTCCTGGTCTTCCCGGCCGATCTTCCACTCCCGGGCCACGTTTTCGGCCGTTTCGCCCATGGAAAAGGGATAATACAGGGCGGCCAGCTTTTCGTTGGTGAAACGCCAGCCTATGGTGGAATCGTAGATTTCTGTTTTACGGCTGAAGGCGCCGTCGGCCTTGGGCATCACCAGGGGGGCGCGGGTCATGCTTTCCACCCCGCCGGCCATGTACACGTCGCCTTCCCCGCACATCACGGCCCGGGCGGCGTCCATGATGGCCTGGAGGCCGGACGCGCAAAGGCGGTTCACCGTATTGCCCGCTACCGATACGGGCAGGCCGGCCAGCAGCACGGCCATCCGGGCCACATCGCGGTTATCCTCCCCTGCCTGGTTGGTAGCCCCGGCAATCACGTCCTCCACGGCCGAAGGGTCGAGGGAGGGGCTGCGTTTTAACAGGGAACGGAGCATCAGGGCCAGCAGATCGTCGGGCCGGACGGTTCGCAATGCGCCACCATAGCGGCCAATAGGACTTCTTACGGCATCGGTAATGTAAGCTGCTTGCATGTGGTGTTTTGTTAAAGTTGCGAATTTATTGCAACTATTCGGCATTACCTCCCGCCGCCCCCTGCCAAATCCGAAATATGGACGTACCTTTGCGGGATGATGAAGAAGCAGAACATACGGCATTTGAGCCTTTCCCAGGTACAGGAAGTATTTGCGGAAATGGGCGAGAAACCGTTCCGGGCCAAGCAGGTGTACGAGTGGCTGTGGCTGAAGCAGGCCCCGGATTTTGAATCCATGACCAACCTGAGCAAGCCTTTGCGCGCTGCCCTGGAAGAAAGGTTCACCCTGCCCTCCATCAAAGTGGACACCACCCAGCAAAGCACCGACGGCACCATCAAAAGCCGTTTCCGCCTCCACGACGGGCACCTGGTAGAAGGGGTCCTGATCCCTACCGCCACCCGGCAAACGGCCTGCGTTTCCTCGCAGGTGGGCTGCAGCCTCAGCTGCAAGTTCTGCGCCACCGGGTATATGGACCGTAAACGCAACCTGGATTTCGACGAAATCTTCGACGAAGTGGCCCTGATCAACAAACAGGCCCTCGAACAATCCGGTAAAAAACTCACCAATATCGTGTACATGGGGATGGGCGAGCCCCTGCTCAACTATAAGAACGTGCTGCAGTCGATCGAGCGCATCACCTCCCCGGAAGGCCTCGCCATGAGCCCCAAACGCATCACCGTGTCTACCGCCGGGGTGGCCAAGATGATCAAACAGCTGGGCGACGACCAGGTGCGGTTCAACCTCGCGCTGAGCCTTCATGCGGCCAACGACAGGAAAAGAAGCGAAATCATGCCCATCAACGAAACCAACAACCTGAAAGTGTTGGTGGAGGCGCTGAACTACTTCTACAAAGCCACGCAAAACGAGATCTCGTTCGAATACATCCTTTTCAAGGACTTCAATGACTCGGTGCAGGATGCGGACGAGCTGATCAAAATATACCGCCAGGTGCCGGTAGACCTGATCAACATTATCGAGTACAACCCGATCGATAATGCCCGGTTCCAGAAACCTTCGCCGGAAGTTACCGACGAGTTCATGGCATACCTCGGCAAACACAGGGTGAATGCGCGCCTGCGCCGCAGTCGCGGGAAAGACATCGACGCCGCGTGCGGTCAACTGGCCAATAAAGCATAAAAGAAATTACTGCAGGAATGCAGCAACTATAAATCAACAGCATGAAAAAAGACAAGCCCGCCAAAAAAGGGTTTACACCTTTCAAAGAGAATAAATCAACAAACAAAAAAGATGGAGACGGCTCATTCCGGAAATTCCGGGATAGCGGCGACGCGCCCAAAAAGCGCTTCGGCGCCGACGGCGACCGTCCCCGCAAAAGCTTCGGCGATAACGACGAGCGCCCGAAAAAACGTTTCGGCAGCGACGACGACAAACCGAAAAGAAGTTTCGGCGACAGGGAAGACCGCTCCAAAAAGCGCTTTGGCGCCGATGCCGATAAACCGCGCAGAAGTTTCGGCAACGGGGACGACCGTCCGAAAAAACGCTTCGGCAGCGATGACGACAAACCGAAAAGAAGTTTCGGCGACAGGGAAGACCGCCCCAAAAAGCGTTTCGGCGCAGACAGCGACAAACCCCGCAGGAGCTTCGGCGACGGGGAAGACCGCCCGAAGAAACGCTTCGGGAGCGACGATGACAAACCGAAAAGAAGTTTCGGCGACGGGGAAGACCGTCCCAAAAAGCGTTTCGGCGCGGACAGCGACAAACCGCGCAGAAGTTTCGGCGACGGAGAAGACCGCCCGAAGAAACGCTTCGATACTGACGACGACAAACCGAAGAGAAGTTTCGGCGATGGTGAAGACCGCCCGAAAAAGCCCTTCAACAAAGACGATAAACGCATCCGCAAGAGTGATCGCAAAGCCGCCGTACACGGCACCAAATCCAACAAGCCGAAAAGCACCCGCAAGCGCATTGTCATAGAAACGCCTACAGAGGCCGATCTCCAGGACATGCCGCTGAACAAGTTCATCGCCCATTGCGGCATCTGCAGCCGCCGGAAAGCGGTGGATTACATCAAGGAAGGCCAGGTGACCGTTAACGGAGAGAAGATCATCGAGCCCGCCTTCAAGGTATCCGGCAAGGACCTGGTGAAGCTCGACGACAAACGCATCTACCTGCAGAAGAACCTGGTGTATGTGCTGCTGAACAAACCCAAAGGCTACATCACCACCACTGATGACCCGGAAGGCCGTCAGACCGTGATGGAACTGGTGGAAGATGCGGCGGAAGAAAGGCTCTACCCCGTAGGCCGCCTCGACCGCAACACGTCGGGCCTGCTGCTGCTCACCAACGACGGTGAACTGGCGCAGAAACTCGCCCATCCTAAACACAACATCAAAAAAATCTACCACGTAGAGCTGGATAAACCGCTCACCAAAGCCGATTTCGAAAAAATCATCGCCGGCGTTACGCTCGAAGACGGGCTGGCGCTGGTAGACGCGCTCGGGTATGTAGACACGAAAGATAAAAAGCAGATCGGCATCGAGATCCACAGCGGTAAAAACCGCATCGTGCGCCGTATTTTCGAGCACCTGCAATACCAGGTGGAGAAACTCGACCGCGTGATGTACGCCGGGCTCACCAAAAAGAACCTGAACCGCGGCAAATGGCGCTTCCTCACCGACAAGGAAGTGATCCTGCTCAAACATTTTAAATAATTCCCAATCCGGGCCGCCTTACAGCGGCCCGTTTTTACCATATGCGCATAGAACAGCTGATCATATTCGAGAACGACGACTTCGTGGCCGTCAATAAACCATCCGGTTTGCTGACCATTCCCGACCGCCACGACAACGCGCTCGAAGCCCTTTCCACCCTGCTGAAAAAACATTACGGCAGCATCTTTACCGTGCACCGCCTCGACCGCGACACCAGCGGCACCGTGCTGTTCGCGAAACACGAAGCCGCCCACAAGTACCTGTCGCAGCTCTTCGAGTCGCGCGACGTGGAGAAGTATTACCTCGGCATCGTCAACGGCGAGCTGCCCGTTCCGGCCGGCAGCATCAACGCCCCTATCATGGAGCATCCCGTACAGCGCGGCAAAATGGTGACCAACGCCAAGGGCCGCCCTTCCCTCACCGATTACGAGGTGCAGGAATCGTTCGGGTTGTTCAGTCTGGTGAAACTGCGCATCCACACCGGCCGTACCCACCAGATCAGGGTGCATATGAAGCACCTCGGGCATCCCATTGCGGTGGACGAGCTGTATGGCAGCAAGGAACCGGTGCGGCTGTCCGCCATCAAAAAGAAGTTCAGATTGGGGAAATTCACCGAAGAAGAGAAGCCCCTGCTGGCCAGGCTGGCCCTCCACGCCTTCCAGCTGCGGTTTACCGACGAAAAGGGGGTGCGGCACGAACTGGAAGCCCCGCTCCCGAAAGATATGGCGGCGGTTTTGCAGCAATTGCGGAAACATAAAAAAGCATAGGAAAAGAGAGGCCCCGCGCCTCTTTTTTTGTACCCGGCGGGCAACTAATGCGTCCGTTTCTCCGTTTATTATGGAATATGCGGTAAAACAGGCCGTTCGCCGTGAAATTTTTATTACTGGCCGGTTGAGGCCACAAAATCTGATCGAATAATAGTAAATTTCAAAGTAAATCACTCCTTTGTATGAGAAGAACATGGATTGCCGCTATCGGCCTGCTGATGGTGGCCACAGCCCCCGCCTGCAAAAAGAATCCGAAACAGGACCCGGGGCCCGGCAACCCGCCAGCCAACGGCACCCGCACGCAGCTCAGCCTCGACTCACTGTATCTCTATGCCAAAGAAACCTATTTGTGGTACGACGCGCTGCCGGATTACACCACCTTCAATCCCCGTTCCTTCGCAGGCTCCGACGACTTTACGAGCCTGCAAAACGAACTGTTCAAAATCACCCAGTACAAGATCAATCCGGAAACCGGTAAACCATACGAGTATACCGGCGGCAGTTCCGCCAAGTTCTCCTTTATGGAAAAAGGCAACGCCGCCCAGGGCATACAGGGCGCCGTGGATCTCGAAGGCAAGGGGAACGACCTGGGTATCGGCGTGTTCATCGTCGGTGGCACCAGGGTGTTTATCAGGCTGGTGGAAAAAGGCTCCCCCGCCTACCTTGCGGGCCTGACCCGGGGCTGCGAGATCACCAAGTTCAACGGGGCGGCCGTTACACCTACATCCGCCGCCGTTAATGCCGCGCTCAACAGCAGCAGCCTGACCATCACCTATAAAACGGTGGGCGGCCTCGAAGAAAGATCCGTGCAGCTTACCAAAGCAGCCTATACGAACGACCCGGTATATATCTGGAAAACTTTCACCAGCGGCACCAACATCACCGGCTACATCAACCTGGGCCGTTTTTCGCGCAAAAGCGTTGCGCAGCCCAGCCTGCAGCAGGCCTTCAGTGAGTTTGCAGCGGCAGGGGTCAACAATCTCGTGATAGACCTCCGTTATAACGGCGGCGGTTACGTGGAAACATTCGAATATCTCGCCAACCTGATCGGGCCGGCCAGCCTCACCGGGCAGGTGATGTACAAGGAAATTTTCAACAACCTGCTCCGCGAAGGCAGGGCGCCCATCCTCAAAACCATTCCCCTGATGGGAGCCGACGGCAAACAGCGGACAGACGGCAGCGGCAACCCGCTGACCTACGCCAACGTCAACTTTTCCATCGCCGGCAACACAAAGAAATTCCAGAAGGAAGGTTCCCTGGGCGCCATCAAAAACGTGGTGTTCATCGTAACCGGCTCCTCGGCTTCCGCCAGTGAACTGACGATCAACAGCCTCAAGCCCTACATGACCGTCAAGCTCATCGGCGATACCACTTACGGCAAACCCGTGGGTTTCTTCGGCATCGGCATCGACAAATACACCGCGTATATGAGCCAGTTCAATTCCGTGAACTCGCTCGACCAGGGAGATTATTACGCGGGCTTCAAACCGGATTACCCGGCGGCGGACGATTACCGCTACGACTTTGGCGACAAGCGGGAAGTGTGCCTGGGCAAAGCGCTCGCGTTCATCAACACAGGCATCGTGAGCCCCGACCCGCAAGTCAATTTCCGTTTGAGTGAAGAAGTATCCCGTGCGATCAGCGTGGGTGGAGAGGGGTTTAACGGGATGGTGGAAGACCGCAGGGTGTTAAAGTAACCGCCTCAAAATAATAGCTGTTCATGTTTTTCCATAGCCGCAAACAAAAGGTTTGCGGCTTTTTTTGCGCATTCCCGCCGGTGAAATGCCCGGAGAGCGCTCCTTTCCAGGAAACAGGACGTTTATGGACCGGCTCCGTCATAAACCAGGGATTTGCAAACAGGTTCGGCACCCCAACCGGCTTTCGGCTCTTCAAATGCCCGCCCTATGTACATTCCCCTGCACATAAGGGCATAAAAAAAACGGGGAAAAATCCCCGTTTCGTAAAATCAAAAACCAACCATTAAAAAAAACGATGGGGAGGGGTTGGCCTCCCTTAATATGTTTACCCTTGCGGGATTATTTATTCGGCTGCGGTGTGGTTCTCAGGTAAGGCTTGATCACTTTGTGGCCTTTCGGGAACTTCGCCGGAATGTCTTCCGTTTTAACGGCCGGCACTACGATCACGTCTTCACCGTCTTTCCAGTCAGCCGGGGTGGCCACGCTGTAGTTGGCCGTCAGCTGCAGGGAGTCGATCACGCGCAGCACTTCATGGAAGTTTCTGCCGGTGGATGCGGGATACGTGATGGTGAGCTTGATCTTCTTGTCGGGTCCGATCACGAACAGCGACCGTACCGTGAAGGTTTCGGAAGCATTCGGGTGGATCATGCCGTAGAGATTGGCTACCGTTTTATCTTCGTCGGCAATGATCGGGAAATTCACGTCACATTGCTGCGTTTCGTTGATATCGTTAATCCAGCTCTTGTGTTTATCCAGGGGATCTACACTGAGCGCCAGTACTTTTACATTACGTTTGGCGAATTCGCCGTTCAGCAGGGCGGTTTTACCCAGCTCTGTGGTACAAACGGGCGTGAAATCCGCCGGGTGAGAAAACAAGATGCCCCAGCTGTCGCCGAGGTATTCGTAAAAATCTATCTCTCCCACGGTTGTTTTCGCCTTGAAGTTGGGAGCCGCATCGCCTAATCTTAAACTCATATTTCACCTGTTTATAGACACCAAAAATAGTAATTTCCTACAAATTTTATAGACTTTAAGGATTTTTTTTCAGGTTTTTTGGGCGAAAAGGGTCTATAAGGGCAAAAAAGCGGGGGACAATGGCGTTTTGGGGGATCGTTGAGCGGCACCATTGCCCCCCTTGGGAAACCTGGGGTTAACAAGGTATGGGGATCAGCGGCCGGTAGCCTGTTTCCAGGCGTAATAGGCCAGCGTATATTTCATGTCATCGTCGAGATTAGCTTCCGCACGGGCATCCTGCTCGTCAAATTCCAGCTCCAGGTAGCCCAGGTACAGTTCGTAGGTTTTGCTGAGGTTCAGCATGCACTGGTCTATCCGGCGGGCATACAGCTCCTGCGGCGTGCAGTGCTCGGCCCGGCGGATGTAATAACAGCTGTCGCCGGCGTACTCCATATAGTCGGTGCCGGGCTGGAACTGCGGCTTCGACAGGTAGAAGCGCAGGTTGTCGAACATCACGGCCTCGCCCAGCTGCGCCTCAAAATCAATCATTTCGGGTATCTGTTCCATGTTTTCCAGCTTCTGCACAATGGCCATCTGAACGGCCTCGCTTTTGTCCTCAATAGCCCGCAGCATGGTGTTGAGCACCTCGTAATTCGTTACAAAATCGCATTTCCGCCAGCCGTCTTCCGTCTGCAGATAGCCCCAGATGGTCAGGTAGTGGGAATCGTCCAGGATGATCTGGCCTACTTTGATGGCTGTTGCTTCCTCTGTTTGTGCGATGTTTACGGATACCTTTTTCATAGTAGCTGATTTAATAACGATACAAAAATATCCATGCACTGCGCAGGGGAACTGCGTAGTAAAATTGTTTTACTTTTATGCCGAAAAAAAACCGGTTACATGCCCAAAAACAAAGATGCCCTTTCCCGGTATCGCTGGATTGACGAACGATTACGCAACAAACGCCTGCCGAAGCCCACCCTCGACGACCTGGTGGAATTCGTATCCGGCAAACTCGATAAAACCATTGCGGTACGTACTATCCAGAAAGACCTGGAAGACATGCGCAACGATCCCGAACTGAATTACTTCGCCCCCATCAAATACAACCGGAGCTCCAAAGCCTACCACTATGAAGATGAAGGGTATTCCATCAGCAACAACCCGATCGACGAAGCGGATCTGCAGGGCCTGGAAGTGGCCATCGGCATCCTGGAGCAATTCCGCAGCCTGCCCGTGATCCAGCGCTTTGAAGACGCCATCCTGAAAATTGCGGCCAGCCTCAAAATGAACCGCCAGCAGCTCGAAAACCGCGGGCTCATCAAGTTCAGCAGGGGCAGCCAGTATAAAGGCGCGGAACTGATCCCGGACATCGTGGACGCCATCAAGGACCGCGAAGTGATCCGCATCGCCTACCAGAGCTTCGACCGCAAGGAACCGAAGGAGCACTGGGTGGAGCCCTATCACCTCCGGGAATACAACCACCGCTTCTACCTCATCGGCAAAAGCCAGAAAGCCAAAGGCGGCACGGTGCTGACGTTTGCGCTCGACCGCATCGTCAATACCTGGCCCACCAACAAACACTTCGATGAGAAAAACTTCGACGACGCGAGTTATTTCCAGCATGCCATCGGCATCACCGTGTCGTCTGAAACCCCGGAAGACATTGTGCTTTCTTATACCCCGCTGCAGGGCAAATACGTAAAAACACAGCCGCTGCACCCTTCGCAGGTTATCCTGAAAGATGACGACGAAGAATGCCGCGTCGGGCTAAAAATCGTGGTGAATCATGAACTGATCATGCTGCTGCTGAGCTCGGGAGGAAGGGTGAAAGTATTGCAGCCGCAGCACCTGGCGGATAAGATACGGGAAGAAGGGGAAGACATCATCAAAAGATATCAATAAAAAAAGCCGGGCATCACGCCCGGCTTTTACAATTATGGCTGCTTGGGTTTCTCGAATATTTTCTCGTCTACCGGCGGGTTGATCTGCACCTTGGAGAAGTTCATCTTCATCCCGATCGGTAACTGTTCCACCGTTTCGGCATATACGAATCCTTCCGGCGTTTTTTTGTAGTTGCTCAGCAGTTCGGTCACTTCCACTTCCTGCCCTTCCATTTTCTTTATGGTGATTTTTTTCGCGATGTGGTAAGTGCCCGCATCGAGGAAATAATCGGTGGCAGAGCCGTCCGTGCGGGTCAGCTTGATTTTGTAGAGCTCCTGGCCTTCGAGGGTTTCTTTCCCGACCAGTTCCGCTTTATTGCCTTTTGTTTTGTAGTCGTACAGTTCGCCCGTCAGGTCCAGGTCAACGGCCGCTTCTTTCACGGTGGCCGCATCCGCGTCTACCGGCGTGGTTTGCTGGTTGATGGGCATCAGCATCCATCCGGCGGTGGGCGTCATCACGGTGATGTTACTGGTACCCATCACGTCGAACTCCACGCGGATGCCTTTTTTATGGATAGTGATCACTTTGAGCGGAATATCGAGGCCCTGCATGGTCATGGTGCCTTCTGCCTGCTGTGCTTTAACGGCTTTGATCTTGTCGGCGCCGCCGAGTGCCTCCACGTATTTGTTCACCACTTCGTCCACCGTCTGCGCCTGTGCGCAGAACGCGGCGCCGGCGAGGATGAAAGACAGGGTTAACGTGCGTATTGCTTTCATAAAATGATTTTTGGTAAATGTGTCTTTGTTACTGTTACAAATGTATCCTTTTCCGGAAAATGGCAAAATCAATTTAGTTTTACGCCCATGAAGCAGTTCCAGGTAGCCGGCCATGTGGTAGACATTCCCGGCAAACGCAGTTATCCGGCCGTGGTGAACATATCCGACGGCCGTATCGCATCCATCACGCCCGCCGCGGACGGCACGGTGCCGCAGCGCTACATCCTCCCCGGTTTCATCGATGCGCATGTGCATGTGGAAAGCGCGATGCTGGTGCCGTCGGAATTTGCGCGCCTCGCCGTGGTGCACGGCACGGTGGGCACTATTTCGGACCCGCACGAGATCGCCAACGTGCTGGGTGTGGCGGGCGTGGAGTACATGCTGGAGAATGCCGCGCAGGTACCTTTCAAATGCTGCTTCGGCGCCCCTTCCTGCGTACCCGCCACGGTATTCGAAACAGCCGGCGCGGCCATCGGTGCGGAGGAAGTGGCCCAACTGCTGCAGCGGCCGGATATCTACTACCTGTCTGAAATGATGAACTACCCCGGCGTGCTGCATAAAGATGCGGAAGTGCTGGCCAAGATAGCCGCCGCCCGGCATGCCGGCAAACCGGTAGACGGTCATGCGCCCGGCCTGCGGGGCGAAGATGCGGCCGCTTATATCGCCGCCGGCATCAGCACCGACCATGAATGTTTTACGCTCGAAGAAGCGCTCGGCAAACTGCAGCACGGCATGCACATCCTCATCCGTGAAGGCAGTGCGGCCCGCAATTTTGAAGCACTGGCCCCCCTGCTGCAAAGCCACCCGCAGATGGTGATGTTCTGCAGCGACGACAAACACCCGGACAACCTAGTGGAAGGCCACATCGACCAGCTGGTGCGCCGCGCGCTGGCGAAGGGCTACGATCTCTACAACATCCTCCAGGCCGCCTGCATCAATCCCGTGCAACATTACAACATGCCCGTGGGCCTGCTGCAACCGGGCGACGCGGCCGATTTCATCGTCGTGTCCGACCTCCGGCATTTCAACATCCTCGAAACTTATATCGACGGGCAGCTCGTTGCCGCCAACGGCAAAACGAACATCGCGTCCGTTCCCATTACGCCGGTGAACCAGTTCAGCTGCGAGCCGAAAACGCCGCAGCAGTTCAGGGCGCCCGCCACCGGCGCCAGCGCCACCGTGCAAGTGATCGAAGCGATGGACGGGCAGCTGATCACCAACAGCCTCACCGCTACCATACCGGTTCAAGACGGCAACCTGGTAAGCGACACCGGTAACGACATTCTGAAAATCGCCGTGGTGAACCGCTACCGCAATGCGGCGCCGGCTATCGGGTTCATCAAAAATTTCGGATTGAAGGAAGGCGCCATCGCATCCACGGTGGCGCACGACAGCCACAACATCATCGCGGTAGGCACGGACGATGTGCGTATATGCGAGGCCGTTAACGAGCTGATACACTGCCATGGCGGCATCTGCGTAACCGGCAGCAACGGCAGCGAAGTGATGCCTTTACCGGTGGCAGGGCTCATGAGCGCGGAAGACGGTTACGCTACGGCGCAGCGCTACAGCGCGCTCGACAAAGCGGCCAAGGCATTGGGCAGCCGCCTCGACGCGCCTTTCATGACGCTGTCGTTCATGGCGCTGCTGGTGATCCCTCACCTCAAGCTCAGCGACCGGGGATTGTTTAACGGAGATACTTTTACGTTTGAAGATTTAACCCTCTCCTAACCACAGGGTGCCGTTCACGCTATCGCGCGAAGCGCCCGTCACGGAAGCCAGCACGTTGGGCTGCTGGCGCCAGCGCAGCGCGCCGATGAGCGCCATTACCAATGCTTCCTTGTAGGCGGCCGTCTGCGCATCGGGCACGAGCACTTCGATACCCAGCGGGGCGAGCTGTTCAGTGATGCTTTTCACCAGGCATGCGTTGAAAGCGCCGCCGCCTGTTACCAGCAGTTTTTTCGGCCCCTCTTTGGCAACCGGCAGGCTTTGCGCCGCGGCGGCGGTTTGTGCGGCGATGTGCTCCACGTAAGTGCGGAGTTTTCCCTGAACAGACAGGGTATGGCGGGCAATCAGCGGCAACAGGACGTCCGTGCCGAAGTCATTCGCGAGCGATTTGGGGAAAGGCTGGCTGTAATAGGGCTGGCTGTTCAGTTCCTGCAACAGCTTCGCATCCGTAACGCCGCCTGCGGCCAGCGCCCCGTTTTCATCGTATGCCTTACCGAGGGCGGCGGCCAGCGCGTCGAGCACGCGGTTGGCGGGACAGATATCGAAAGCGCGGAAGAGGTCCCCGTCGCGGGCGGAAATGTTGGCGATGCCGCCGAGGTTCAGCCAGTAGTCGTACCCGCCGAACAGCAGTTTTTCACCGATGGGCACGATGGGCGCACCCTGGCCACCCAGCGCAACGTCCATGGCGCGGAGATCGCTGATCACCGGCAGGCCTGTGACGGCCGCAATAGCAGCGCCGCAGCCGAGCTGGGAAGTGGTATGCTCTTCGGGGATGTGAAAGGTGGTATGGCCGTGGGAGGCGATAAAATGCACTTTATGATCGAGATTATGGCGGGCGATGAAATCCATCACCTCCCCGCCGATGTGGCGGCCGTAACGGCTGTGCAGCAGCTGGTATTCGCGCGCGGGCAGGTTGATGGCCCCTTTCAGCGCCTCCACCCATTCAGGGGTGTAGTCCCGGCATTCAGCGTGGCGGATGACGTAGGTCCAGGTACCGCCTACCTCGCTCAGTTCAACAAAAGCAATATCCAAACCGTCCAGCGAACTCCCGGACATCAAGCCTATAACATTGTAAACCATCCGGCAAATATAAAAAATGCGGGCAACGACTGCTGTATTTAATTCGTACCGTTTATTCAGTGTTCCTATTTGAAAAAGTGCTATTTTGGCAGCACTAAACGCAACAGGGCTATGATAATCAACTTAAGTGAAACCAATTCGCTGATAGGCGACTGGATGAGCGAGATCCGCGATGCTGAAATTCAGACCGACCGGATGCGCTTCCGCCGCAATCTCGAAAGGCTGGGAGAAGTGGCGGCATACGAGATCAGCAAAACCCTCACTTACGTTGACCGTGAAGTACAGACGCCGCTGGGTACGGCCAGTTGCATGGTGGTACGGCAGCAGCCCGTTCTCGGCACCATCCTGCGCGCGGGCCTGGCGCTGCACCAGGGGCTGGTGAATTATTTCGACAAGGCGGACCACGCCTACATTTCAGCGTACCGCAAACATAACCGCGACGGGAGTTTCGAGATCAGCCTCGAGTATGTAAGCTGTCCCCCGCTCGACGAGCAGGTGCTGATACTTTCCGACCCGATGCTGGCCACCGGCGCCTCGCTGGTGAAAACCATCGACCACCTGACGGAGTTCGGCAAACCC
The DNA here is from genome assembly GCF_003813775.1 of Chitinophaga lutea. NCBI lineage: Bacteria > Pseudomonadati > Bacteroidota > Chitinophagia > Chitinophagales > Chitinophagaceae > Chitinophaga > Chitinophaga lutea. Next base: position 1,429,002 of record NZ_RPDH01000001.1, read on the forward strand.
GCCCACATCCATATCGTAACGGCCATCGCCTGCACCATCGGCATCGAATACGTGCAGCGCAATGCGGACGCCAACATCAGCATCTGGGCCGGCGACATCGACGACGAGCTGACCGCCAAGGGATATATCGTGCCCGGCCTCGGCGATGCCGGCGACCTTGCTTTCGGCACCAAGATGCAACAGTAACAAATCACGTTTTTTTGCGTTCTAGTATATATAACATCAGTATTGGCGCTATCGGCAAAGTGTGGAAATCACGGAGGTAACAGTTCAAAATGAATCAGTTATATTGACCCAATATCATTATATAGATTTAATTTGAAATATGATAGTAATTTTGTACCTTCACATTATATAGTGTCCCTATATGCTTTAACCGTTGAAAGTGATGAAAAAAAAACTACTCCTATTAACCATATTGGCATTGACATATGCTTTTAGTCCGGTAAAAGCGCAGGACCCGCATTTTACCCAATTCTTCGCATCACCGCTGACACTCAATCCTGCATTTACCGGTTATTTCTCCGGCGACCTCCGCCTGGCCGGCAACTACCGTTCTCAGTGGCGCAGTATTGCTTCCCCTTATATCACCGGCACCGTTTCCGCCGATTTCGGGATCATGAAGAATGTGATTTCTTATACCGATACCTGGGGTGTGGGCATCCTGGGGCTGTACGATAAAACCGGCGCTGGTGCGTTGAACTCTTCTTTCGTGGGGCTCAGCACGGCTTACCACAAGGGCCTCGACGTGGAAGGCAATCATACGCTGGGCCTGGGTTTGCAGGCGGCATTCGTGCAGAAGCGCGTAGACCCGAGCAAGCTGCAGTTCGAATCGCAGTTCGGTGAAAGCGGCTACGACCCTGCTTTACCGAGCGGGGAAACACTGACCAACGTGAAGATTTCTTACATGGACTATAACGTGGGGTTGCTGTACAGCGGGCTGATCGGCGAATCGTCGAACCTGTACTTCGGTATATCCTATTACCATTTCACCCAACCGACCGAAACGTTCATGACGCAGGATAACAACCGGCTGAGTTACCGTTATACCATACACGGCGGCGGCTCTTTCCCGGTGAACGGTAACAACCGCATTCACATCAGCGCCCACTATATGCGCCAGAACCAGGCCGTGGAAACGACATTCGGCGGTGCGTACGGGTTTATGCTGAACGACATGCAGGATTCACCGACCATCTTCTATGTAGGTTCCTGGTACCGCCTGAAAGACGCCATCAACCCGTACATCGGGCTGGAGTTCAAAAGTTTCAAGGCCGGCCTCAGCTACGACCTGAACACCTCCACGCTGAAGCCCGCTTCCAATTACCGCGGTGGTACGGAGTTATCACTGATCTACATCATGACCAAAGGCGACAATAAAAAGAACGGCACCCTCTGTCCGAAATTCTGATTCCCTGTATCCACCTGTCTTATTGAAAAACGGTTGGCCGCTTCTGGCCGGCCGTTGTTGTTTTAGCGTGTGAGGCCCTTTCCTTTGCTCACCCAGGGGCTGTCTTGGATCCAGAAGCGGTAAGGCAGGTACGCATCGTCCATCGCGTACGCCACTCCCACGCGGGTGCCTGCCGCGATCTCCCGCGGGCGCAGGGCCGGCGCGTCTTCTATCCATACCGTATCGCCCGTCAGGGGCTGGCCGTTGAGGCGCGTGGTGATGCCCAGTGCCTTGGTGAGGCTGCCAGGCCCGGCGGTGAGTGTTGTATCCACCCGTGTTTTACCCGTGCGGGCCAGCATCACATCGATGCCTTCCACGGGCTCCAGCCCGCGCACCAGCACCGCATGCGGCACATCCCGGCCCATCACCACCACGTTGAACAGGTGGTGGATGCCGTAACAGAGGTACACGTAAGCCACGCCACCCGGGGCGTACATGATTTCCGTGCGGTTGGTGCGGCGGTTGTTCCAGGCATGCGAAGCCCGGTCGCCCGCCCCGGCATACGCCTCCGTTTCCACGATGCGACCCGATGTGCGCACCCCATTTATTTCAGTCACCAAAAGCTTACCCAGTAAGGCTTTCGATATCTTCAGCACATCCCCCCGCTCATAAAATCCCGGTTCTATTTTAGCCATACTGCAAAATATTATTAATTTAGTTTCGTTACATTCGTTGTTCCAGGTTTACTCCCGCATACCTTATTTCTGTCATACATAAAAGATATAACCTTTGTTTTCATTAAGAGAAGTATTGGGGGCCGTGCAATCTTACGGCAGGGCTCACCAGTTTATTTCACACCATCGCCTCTGGAAGTGGATCATTATTCCGGGCATCATCTATTGCCTGCTGTTCGTCACGGGCATCTATTTCGTGTGGGATTATTCCGGCGTTTTCATCGACTATGTGCTGAACCTGCTCACCCTTAAAACCTGGATCGAAGAGCTGCAGAACAGCTGGGTCAATTTCCTGTTCCTGCTGGTAGGGCTGGCGGTGCGCATGGTGTTCCTCCTCATGTATTTTTCGTTTTTCAAATACCTGTTCCTCATTATCGGCTCTCCGCTTTTTGCCTACCTCTCGGAAAAAACGGAAGCCATCATGCAAAACAAGGATTTTCCTTTCAGTTTTTCCCAGTTGCTGCAGGACGTGGTGCGCGGCGTAAGGCTTTCTTTCCGGAACCTGCTTTACCAGACGGTGTTCATGCTGATCATCGCCATCCTCGCTTTCATTCCCATATTGGGCTGGCTCACCCCGCTCATCGCGCTTTTCGTGGAATGTTATTATTTCGGGTTTTCGATGATGGATTACAGCTTCGAGCGCCGGCGGTGGACGATGCAGCAGAGCATCACTTACATCGGCCAGCATAAAGGCATGGCGATCGGCAACGGGCTGGTGTTCTACCTGGGTATGTTCATCCCTGTGATCGGCTGGATACTGGCGCCCTGTTACGCCGTGATTGCCGCCACCATTCATTTACAACAACAAAAGCTTCCCGATGTCCGGTAAAGTATACCTGATCCCCACCGTGCTCAGTGCCGATGCGCTGTTTTCCCTACCTCCCTACATCACGGATACCGTTCGCAGCCTGCGTATCTTTTACGTGGAAAACGAACGCACGGCGCGCCGTTTCCTCAAGGCATTGGATAAAAGTATCGATATCGATTCGCTGCAGCTGCTGCCCATGAACGAGCATGAGCCCCCGGACCTCGCCAAAACGAAACAGCTCCTGAAAGAAGGCCATTCCATCGGCGTGATCAGCGAAGCGGGATGCCCGGCCGTGGCCGACCCCGGCCAGCTGGTCGTAAAAGCCGCCCACGCCGCAGGCGCCACCGTTATACCGATGGTAGGCCCCAATTCCATGCTGCTGGCCCTGATGGCCTCCGGCATGAACGGGCAGAACTTCCAGTTTGTGGGATACCTGCCGGTAAAACCCGCAGACCGCGCCAAAGCCATCCGCGAGCTGGAAGCGGCATCGGCCCGTAAAGGCCAGACGCAACTGTTCATCGAAGCGCCTTACCGGAACAACCAGTTATTGAAAGATGTGTTAGCAAACTGCAAACCTTCCACGCAGGTGTGCGTGGCGGTAGACCTCACCGCACCAACGGAATATATCCGCACGCAAACCGTGGCGCAATGGGGGAAAGAGGGGTTTGATTTCCATAAAAGGCCGGCGATATTTCTGCTGTTTGCGGAGTGAGAATGATTCACTGCTACGAAATCCTGCAATGAGCCGGTTTAGCTGAATTGCCAGATGATTATTCCCATCAGCACGCCTGCCTTCACGATCAGCCCCGTTACACCGTGCCGGAATTCATACGCGTCATTGGCATACATTTCCCTGAAGCGCGGCCTGCAACCGGCCAACAACCACCATATGGCGGCGCCGATACCTCGTGACACCCCGCGATATAAGGCATCAAATATTTCTCTTAAGACCATTTCCAGCATAAAAAAAGAACCGGCCTGATGGTAAGTTACTCCATCAGACCGGTTCCTGCAATTACACAAAAATATCAGAACGGCACCTTCTTCCCGGTTGCCGGGTCAGTCACCGAAATAATGCTGTCGACGATATAAACACTGTATCCGCGCCAGGGGAGCGCACCCAGGTATTCCTTGTAATGCAGCTCCAGCACCTTCCCGCTGCTGCCCATCAGTTGCCGGGCGATCCTTTCATCGGTCACGGAAAACTGGAACTCGTTGCTCTGCACGCCGCCCAGGTTCTGAGGTTTGAACCCGGTCTGGATCAGCCGGCCTTCATAGGTTTTCCATACATAACCTTTCTGCACGAAAAAGTTCAGTTCTCCCGCTTTGGTGCCGCGGCCGAATACGAAGTAGTAGCGGTAAAAGAAGAAGATGGCAAAGGCCAGGAGCAGTATGCTCACGATGATTAAAATAAATCTTTTCATGTGGTATTGGTCTTTATTTGCTCAGCAACATCCCGTGGATGGCTATAAACCGTATTTGTCTACAAGATACACCAATGCGCCCATTCCCACGGCGCCCAGTTCCAGTTCTCTTTTGTTCACGGCTTCAAAGGTATCGGAAACGGCGTGGTGATAATCAAAATAACGCTGGGAGTCGGGGGAAAGTTCTGCCATGGGCGTACCCAACTGGTTGTGCAGGGGCGTGATGTCTACCCCGCCGCCGGGCTCGTCGAAGTCGTACAGCCCATAGGGCAGGAACAAGGGCAGCCAGCTTTTGATTCTGGCCCGTTGCTCCGGTTTCATTTCCATGATGAATCCCCGCGGGGTGAAGCCGCCGGCATCGCTTTCCAGCGCGAAGAGGTGCTTTTCATTGTTGGCTTTTGCCAGTTCGGCATATTTGGCGCCACCGCGAACACCGTTTTCCTCGTTGGCGAACAGTACCACGCGCAGCGTGCGTTTGGGGCGGATACCGGCGGCCTTGAAGGCGCGGAGGATCTCGATCGACTGCACGCAACCGGCGCCATCGTCGTGCGCACCTTCGCAAACGTCCCATGAATCGAGGTGGCCGCCCACGGTAATATATTCATCGGGGAATTCACTGCCTTTCAGTTCGCCGATCACGTTATGGCCGATGGTGTCCGGCAGCATCTGGCAGGTGGTGCGGAGAAACACTTTGGCGCTGGGATCGTTGGCTATTCTTTTGCTGAGCCGGTCGGCATCCTGCAAACCGATGGCCACGGCGGCTATTTTCGGGAAGGAATCGTTGTAGCGGGTGGACCCGGTATGGGGATGATTGTCGGTGCTGTGGCTCATCGACCGCACGATCACCGCCACCGCGCCGTATTTGGACGCCCGGCTGGGGCCCGCGCCGCGGAAACGCACGGCATCACCGTATGAATAAAAGGTTTTGACGAATTTTTTATTGAAGGGGTAGTTGTAGAACACGATTTTGCCTTTCACCTGGTCCTTCTTCTGCTCCAGTTCTTCGAACGAATGTATCTCCAGTACCGGCGCGGTCACCCCTTTCGGGCCCGTACCTACGGAATTGCCCAGCGCCAGGATGTTCAGCGGCGGCACAAAATCGCGGCGGTTGCTGATGATGCGGGCCTGTTCCTTTTCGCCGCGCACCCAGTGGGGCACTTTGCATTCCTGCGTGTACACTTTATCGGCGCCGGCCGCTTTCAGCGCGGCTTCGCCCCATTTTTCGGCTTTCACCATCTGCGGTGAGCCGGCCAGGCGGCCGCCAATGGTTTTGGTCAGCACCCGCAGGTTTTCGTAGGCGGTGCTATGGTCGAGTACTTCATTGCTGAAGCGCCGGATGGTGAGGGAATCGTCGTGCTGCGCCATGGCGAATTGCGCCACACAACAGGCTGCCAGCATAAGGAATGGTGTTCTCATAAATCGGTTTGAAGGTCAGTTAACGTAAAATTAAAACTACTAAATCCACCGTTCAACCCCAAATGAAGCTATCATGACAGAGCCGCCCGGCCCGTGTTTTTAAATTACTTACCTTAGCAATTCATAAAATCCACAATAAGGATGCGCATAGGAATCGTATGCTATCCCACTTACGGGGGTAGCGGTGTGTTGGCGACGGAACTGGGAAAAGCACTGGCAGACAAGGGGCATATGGTGCATTTTATCACTTACCAGCAACCGGTGCGCCTCAATGCCTTTCACGCCAATATATATTATCACGAAGTACAGGTACCCACCTACCCGCTGTTTGATTTCCCGCCATACGAAAGCGCATTGAGCAGCACGATGGTGGATGTTATCCTGAATCAGAAACTGGACCTCCTGCATGTGCATTACGCCATCCCCCATGCCTCTACCGCATACATGGCGCAGCAGATCGTAGCCAAGCAGGGCCGGTATATACCGTTCATCACGACATTGCACGGCACAGATATCACCCTCGTGGGCAAGGATAAAACCTATGCTCCCGTGGTGACCTTTTCCATCAATGAATCTGACGCGATTACCGCCGTTTCTGAAAACCTGCGGGAGGAAACCTTCAAGTACTTCCCCATTGAAAAAGACATTTCGGTGATCTACAACTTTGTAGACACGGCGCGTTTCGCGCGCCGCGACCTGCCGCATTTCCGCAGGGCCATCGCACCCAACAACGAAAAAATACTGCTGCACGTGTCGAACTTCCGGAAAGTGAAGCGCGTACCCGATGTAGTGAAAGTATTCAAGCAGGTGCGCGACGCCATGCCGGCGAAGCTGCTGCTGGTGGGCGACGGGCCGGACCGGCCGACGATCGAATGCCTGTGCCGCGACCTGGGCATCTGTGAAGATGTGCGGTTCGTGGGCAAACAGGAGCAGCTGGAAGACGTGATGTCGATCAGCGACTTGTTCGTACTGCCTTCGGAATATGAAAGTTTCGGTCTGGCCGCGCTGGAAGCCATGGCTTCGCAGGTGCCGGTCATCTCCTCCAATGCCGGGGGCCTTCCCGAAATCAACATCGATGGGGTCACCGGTTTCAGCAGCCCCGTGGGTGACGTAGACCAGATGGCCGCGCACGCCATCCGTGTGCTGGAAGACGAGAACCTGCTGGCCCGCCTCCGCAAAGGCGCACTGGAGCAGGCGGCCCGTTTCCACATCGACAATATCATCCCCCAGTACGAAGCGCTGTACGATGCCGTGCTGCAGCAGGCGCTGGTGAAGTCATAAATCGTTCCCGCTACAAGTTGACATACGGTCTGCTTATTGCAGGACATCATAAAAAAGAGGGCTGCTTGTGTAAAGCAGCCCTCTTTTTTATGATGATCTGTTGACTATCGCAGTTTAATCCAGCTATTGGCGTTCTGCAGGGCGCCGCCCTTGTATACCTGTACTTCCACCACACCCATCGATTCGTCTTCGTTGGAACGCGCCGAGCCGATCACCTGGCCGGTCCTCACTTTGTCGCCGGGCCTTACACTGGGGCTCTGAATGCCTACGTAGTTGGTAAAGTACTGGCCGTGTTTTACCATCACCACAAATCCTGCGCCGGGGATGGAGAACACTCTCGATACGGAGCCTTCAAAGATGGCCTTCACGGCGCCACCCTTGCGGGTGCCGAAGATGATACCGTCGTTTTCTTCCGTGATCCGCTCCATGTCCGCATTCTTCTGTTTGCCGAAATAACCCACGATCATACCGGATTCCACGGGCCAGGGGAGCCTGCCCCGGTTGGCTTCGAAGTTGTCCGACAGTGCGGCGGCTTCCGGCGACGCTTCCAGTACGTTCAGCACACGCGCCGGTTTTTCGGCTGCTACCGGCTCCGGCTCTTTCACCGGTGGTGGCGCAGGCGGCGGTGTGGCGGCGGCCGTCGGGTTATTTTTAGCTGCTTCCGCCGCGGCGGCTAAAGCACGTTTTCTTTCCTCTTCGCGGCGCTTGCGCTCTGCCTCGGCCGCGCGCTTCTTGGCGAGCGCTTCCGCTTCGGCTTTTTTGCGCGCGTCTTCTATTTCTTTACGGATGGCCAGGCGGATGGCATCCTGTACTTTCTTCTGGGCTTTTTTCTTCTGATCGATATCCTGCAGCAGTTCCTTTTCACGGCCTTTCAGCTTCGCCACCACTTCGTCCTTTTCTTTCCGGTCTTTCTCCAGCGTGGCCCTTTCCTCCTGCTCGGACTTCAGTGTGGTGGACCGCTTCATGCGCTGATCTTCCAGGTTCTTCACCTTGGCTTTCAGCTGCCCCTGGGTTTCAATGATATTGTCGGCCTGGCGCTTGCGGAACTCGCGGTATTGTTTGAGATACTGATAACGGCGGATGGCTTCGTTGAAACTGTCGGCTGAAAACACGAAGTTGAGCATCGCGTAGGAGCTCCTGTTTTTATAGGCTGCCACAATCAGCTGTGCATATTGCTGTTTGAGGGTATCGAGGTCCCGTTCCAGCGTTTTAACATCCCGCAGCGCGGAATTGATATCGCCGTTGATGAAATTGATCTCTTCGTTGATATTGCGGATCATGCGGCTGCGCACGTCAATCTTGTTACGCAGGGCGCGTAACTGGCCCAGGCTCTCCTTGCTGGTCTTTTTCGTTTCACGGAGCAGGCTTTGCGCTTCCTCCATTTCCCTTTGCAGCTCCCGCTTCCTCCGTTCCAGTTCTTCCCGCGACGGCTGGTTCTGCGCCTGCAGCAAGGCGGGCAGCAGCATGAATGCCATCAGTAAAACAGGGATAAACTTTTTCAATTGCACCATTTTTTATGTGAGTGATGATTTATAACGTTAAATATACAACGAAATTGCTACGAGCCCCAATTACTCGCGCGTATACTTATCAGGTATGGGGAAGGGGAACGACTGGGGTTTGTTGAATTCCATCCGTTTGAAGTCGAGCGCCACCTTCACCACGTTTTTATCTTCCACGTAAATCTTGCGCTGGAAGGCGATCTTGCGGCCTTCCACCACCTTGTGGTCTCCGTAGGTAAGTTCCATCACGCGGCTGTTGACGGCCGTACTGTCTTTGTCGGTCACCTTGCACTGCTGTATCACATAGTCGTCTGCAAACACATTGAACAGGCTCACGAGGGTGGGCTGCAGCGAAGCGAAAGAGATCACCGACTGGGTGGTCACGATGTTGGAAATGGAATCGGAGAGAAATACCGCGTTACCGACGATCAGGTCCTGCAGGGTACGGAGGTCCATATTCAGTTTCAGCTTCTCCTGGCCTTCCTTCACGTTGCGCAGCATCACGGTGCCTTCGAGGCGGTTCACGATCTTGATGCTGTCTTTCGTTACCAGTATGCGCGCGCCTTCGATGTTGGCGGGGCCGGCCACCCGTATCCAGATGGCGCTGTCGTATTCCATGCGGATATTGACGCCCAGGTTGTTCATCCGTTTACCTTTGTCATCGTCGTAGTCCATTTTCAGCTCCGCGGAAAAAGTTTTGAATTCGATGCGGTTGGCGCGCACTTTTTCGAGAATGTTCCGGGCCAGGGCGTGCTCTTTTTCCCTGCTCAGGGAGTCGATATTGCGGGCAGTAGTATCTGATGGGAAAGTGGCCCGGGTGATTTTAGTAGCCCGGCACGAAAACAATACGAGGCTGAATAAACATGCAACAATCTGTAGTACTGCTTTTTGCTTCATTGTTAGAATAGTATTTTCAGGTACCGTCATGGCCGTTACCGGTCAGCGGTCCACGCTTTTGATATAACGCTTCTCTGCTATTTTCCTGGCCAGCCCCTGCGAATTGGCTCCCCTGGCTTTGGCCAGCTGCCAGAACTCCACGGCTCTGTCCTTTTCGTTGAGGTTGAAGAGGATGTCGCCGTAATGTTCGAGCACGTCAGGGTCCTGCCGCGCTTCGGGATACTGCATGGCTTTTTCTATCCAGGTTTTGGCCAGCTCGTATTTGCCCAGCCTGAACAGTATCCAGGCGTAGGTGTCCATATAGGTCGGGCTCTCCGGCTTCAGCTCCAACGAGCGGCGGCTGAGCTGCTCGGCTTTTTCCAGTTTATCGCCCCGTACGGACAAGTAATAGCTGTAATTATTCATCACGATATGGTCTTTCGGGCGCAGGTTCAGCACCATGTCATAACTGCTGTCGCTGCGCGCGTGCAGGCCGCTGGCGTGGTAGGCATCGCCCAGCAGCGCATATACGTCGGCCACAAAACGCTTTTCGCCGCCGATGGTGAGGGCGGTGTTGAGCGAATGAATCGTGGCATCATATTTTTGTTTGAAGTAATTGGCCAGGCCGTTGAAATAGAACCCCATGAACTCTTTCGGGAACTGCTGTATCACGTGTGTGCTCACCCGCAGCAGGGAATCGGTCTGCTCGGTGCGCGAATACATCCACATGAGCTGGTACCAAACGCTGAAGCGCGTGGAGTCCAGCGAGATGGCCTTGCGGTAGTTCACCAGCGCACTGTCCGGCATATTCCCCTGCGAGAACATGTCTGCCCGGAGGGCATACGCTTTGGCGTCGTTGGGATGGGATTCCACGATGAGGCCGGTCAGCAGCAATCCTTCGTCGCGTTTGGTGGAGTCCGTTTCCAGCATCTGCAGGTAAGGGTATACGAACGATATCTTTTCGTCGATGTTGTATTCCTTGTTCTGGAATGCTTTGATGAGATAGGCCCTGTACTGCGGTTCGTTGCCGTTGCGCTTTTCAAAATTCGCCTTGGCGATGAGCGCGCGGGGGTGGTACGGGTCTATCTGCAGGATGGTGTCGTAGGCGGCTTTTGCTTCCGGGATACGGTCCACCGACTCATAAATTTCCGCCAGCAGGCCCCAGTAGCGCAGTTCGCCCGGTTCCAGGCGGATGAGCTTGCGGATCTCGTCCGCCGCTTTATCGACCATTTCGAGCCGCATGAAAATGCGCTGTTTCTGGAATACGAGGTCTTCCACCACGCCCACGCGGGTTTCGAGCGTATCGAACACCTGCAATGCTTCGGAGTAGTGGCGGCCTTTGGAAAGCGACATGCCTTTATTGAAGAGCAGGTCATCGTCCTGCGGGTTCTGGCGGTGGAGCTGGTCGTATACGACGGCCGCACTGTCGAACAGTTCGTTCATCGTATAGGCGTCCGCCAGCGCCATGCGGAACCATTTATTGGAAGAGTCCAGCTGAACGGCGCGGCGTGCGAAGCCGAGGGAGTACGACGGGTTGCGCACTTCCATAAACAGCCTGCTCAGTTCGTAGTAAACGGTCGGGTTGGTGCGGTTGAGGCGGATGTAGTCCGAATACTGGGTAATGGCTGTTTTGTAATCCCCTAACATTTTGGAGCGCTGGGCGGCAAAAAACAGGCTGTCTGCCCGTTGCGTCAGCACCTGCTGCTGCACGCCGGCCGGCAACGGGGCCGGCACGGAGGCTACCTTTCGGTTGCTTCCACAGCCTGCGGCCGCGAGGGCTGCAGCAAATGTTATAACGATTACGGTTAAACGCATACTCAGGATTTTCCGGTATGGCCGAAACCGCCGGTTCCCCGTTCGGTGTCGGTCAGTTCGAGCACTTCCGCCAGCGTGGCCTGCACAAAAGGCGCGATCACCATTTGGGCGATGCGGTCGCCATGCTGGATGGTCTGCGGCTCGTTCGACAAATTGATCAGAATGATTTTAATCTCTCCCCTGTAATCAGCATCTATCGTGCCGGGTGTATTCAGCAGGGTGAGGCCCTGTTTGATGGCCAGGCCGCTGCGGGGGCGCACCTGCGCTTCAAAACCCGACGGCAGTTCCATAAAAAGGCCGGTAGGCACCAGGGTGCGCTCCAGCGGTTGCAGGGTGAGCGGCGCGGCCAGATGGGCGCGCAAATCCATGCCTGCGGCATCAGCCGTGGCGTAAGACGGTAACGGATTATCCGAACGGTTAATGATCTTTACTTGTATATCAGCCATTTGAACAAAGGTAAACAGTTAAAAATAAACCTACTGCTTTTCCAGCAATACGGTGGCATATGCCACAACGCCCTCTTCACGGCCCACAAAACCCAGTTTTTCGGTAGTGGTGGCTTTGACGGACACTTCTTCCACCGTAACGCCCAGCAGGCGTGCAATGGTTTCCTGCATCTGCGGCACATAAGGTTTGATTTTCGGCGCCTGCAGGCAAAGCGATGAGTCCACATTCACCACACTGTAGCCTTTTTCCCCGATCAGCTCACGGCAGCGCGCCAGCAGAATCTTGCTGTCGATGTTTTTATACGCCTGGTCGGTATCCGGGAAATGAACGCCGATATCGCCCAAACCCACCGCGCCCAGCATGGCATCGCAAATGGCATGCAGCAGCACGTCTGCGTCACTGTGGCCCAAAGCGCCCTTGTGATGCGGCACCAGCACACCACCCAGCCAAAAATCCCTTTCCGGTACCAATTGGTGAAAATCCACCCCTAATCCAATCCTGAGTTTGCTCATAGTCGCTCAATATATTACGGTCTGTTAAAATAATAAATCCTCCAGTGGCACGGAGGATTTATTCATTGCTAGAATTATTATGGCAAAGATACTGTACTATTCTTCATTCCCCGACAAATCGAACGACAGGGTAAACCGCAGGGTGTTCGACAGCGGGTTGCGCTGTATGCCAGTTCCGGAGGGCACCAGATAAGAAAAGTTGAGGCCGAAAATATTGTATTTCACGCCCAGGCCGGCCGTAAAGTAACGGCGGTTGCCTTTTGTTTTGTGCTCGTTGTAATACCCCGCACGCACGGCAAACTGGTCGTTATACCAGTATTCGCCGCCGAAGGAATACATCAGCTCATGCAGCTCTTCCTTGAACCCGCCCGGCGCATCGCCGAAAGAGGTGAACATGCCTTCGAGCATGCTTTTGTCGGGATAAGTGCTGTCTGCGCGCGGCGTAGGCACGAGCAGTTTATTCACGTCGAGCGAAAAGGTCACTTTGTTGTATTCGTCGATGCCGATGGTATAAGATGTGCCCAAACCGAGGTTGGTGGGAAGGAAATCTTTCTGTGCGGATTGCGTATAGGAGATACGGTTACCGATGTTGGTAACGGCGAAACCGAAGCTCCAGTTGTTCATCACCCCGTTATCCTTCTCGAAATCCTTGGTGTAAAAACCGGAGAGATCCGCCGCCACGGCGCGTCCGGGACGTATGGTCTGCTGATCGGGCGTTACGCCGGAAGCCAGGCTGGAGTGAATATAGCGGAGCGCCACACCCAGCGACCAGTTGTCGCTCAGCTTGCGGGCATACCCTGCATCGATGGCGAACTCGCGCGGGCGGAAGGTGCCGTTGGAAGCGCCGCCCATGTCCACAAAATCGATGTCGCCCAGTGAAAAATAACGAAGCGAGCCACCGATGGCCTGCAGTTCGTCGAGCTGGGTATAGCCGGCCAGTTGCGCCAGGAACACATCGTTCACGAGCTCTTTCAGCCAGGGCGTATATGTTACGGCTACCGCCGATTTTTTTGGAGCGAAAGGTAATTTGGAAAGGTTCCAGTAAACGGAATTGGCGTCAGGTGAAATGGCAAGCCCTGCATCACCCATGGCGCCGCTTCTGGCGTCAGGCGATATGCGGAGAAAAGGTACGGCTGTATTGATTGTGTTGATACGTCCATCTAGCTCATTCCTTGTCGGTGGGTCTTGTTGGGCAGAAACACGCTGGCTGAGGAATAGGGCAGATACGCAAATAACAGCTGTCGTAATCCTTGAAAACATGCAAAATTTATTTAATGGCTAAATGTAAAAATAATGTCTAAATTATGAATTACAAGTGAAGGGGCGCAAAAACACATCATAATTACATTTCAAATTTACACATTCCTTAATATATAAATTACAATAATATTAATTTACCGCCAAACACTTTTTCCCTTCCTGTGCTCCTTACTACAAACTGATAAAAGTAGATGCCAGGGGTCAATCTTGCTCCCGAATCGTTTGTTCCGTTCCACGGAATGCCAGAATAACGGCCGTTTGTCGTGTTTATTGTGTTTCTGATGGTTGCCACCTGTTTCCCGGCGGATGTAAAGATACGTATAAGCACATCAAGATCAGCGTTTTGCTGGTTGTGATTGAACACAAAACGGGTCTGGTGGCGCATCGGGTTGGGGTAATTATATACATTTTCCACTGCCAGCAAGGATTTGGGGACAACGGTAAACGATATGTTAATGGTCGAAGAATTATTGAAGCTATCCCAGGCCCGGATGGTGAGGGAATGCTTTCCCGGAGCGAGGCCGGCCAGGGGGAAAACGACGCGTCCTTCCCGGAAGTTTCCGGGCGTGGTGATATAGAATTCGTTCATGTTATAGAACTGCGTACTGTCGTCGAGAACGGCCACAATATCGTGCCCGATGCCGTTGCCGGTGGCGTTGATACCGTTTTCGTCCTGTAGCAGCACGAGCAGCAGCGGATCTTCGGCCGTTACGCCCCCGTCGCGGAACGATTCGTGGTTCATCCAGGCTTTGATGACCGGGCCCTGATTATCTGCCGGAACGCCTGTTGCCGTGCCCGTTACGGCGAGGTTGGCATAGGTGCCGCCACCGTCTTCGGTATCGTTATGGGTGTAATAACTGATCTTCCCTTTACCGCCGATAGCGGCAATATCTTTGGGCACTACGAACGTGAAGCGGAACCGCCCGTTCTGCACCGCCTGTGTGCCGCGGAACAGCGCCCTGTCCTGCTGCTGGTAATCCACTGCCGCGCTGCCGGGGTCATTACCCAAAGTACGGCGGGTAACGGGTTTGTCGAACACGGTAATATCCAGCGTCCCGTTGTAGCCCGTCCGGATGTTGCCCGTTGCATCACGCACGCTGCCCGCGATGGTGTAACGGCCGAGGGCTTTCAGGGTGTCGGCCGTACCGGCCGCTACGCCGTTGACGGAATCGGTGTACACCCGCCACCTGGGGAAGGCGAGCGACAGCGCCGGGTCGCCCAGCAGCTGGAATTTGCGGTTATTCACCACATCCCCCAAGCCGGCATAAGTTTCATTTTTGGCCAGCATCGCGCCTTCGCCGAGCGTAGGCATTTGGCCGCCGGCCCGCGGCTGGAAGGCGAGCCTGAAATAGTTGGCGTTCATCACGAGATTGGAAGAGGCGAACACTGCGCGGGTAGTGGTCATGAGCGCAATGGCGCCGCCTCTTTCGCGGGTGAGGAGCTTTTCGCCCAGGGAATGGAACTGCGGATTGTCGAACGGTGCGAAATCGCAGGTGGCCGTGACCAGCAAAGGCAGGCGGTTGGCGTTGTTCCAGGCATCCGGGGAGGTATCGTCTAGCACCGCTTCTTCCGCAAGCCGGGTGAAGCTGCCGTGGCCGTTGTAATTCCATACCAGCGTACCGTTGAACATTTTCCGGTTGATGGCATCGTTCACCGCGGGATAGCGGCTGCCGGAAGCGCCGGATACCTGCGGGAACGCATCCAGGTAGAGTTTCGTAACGTTGAAACCGGGCTGCTCCTGCTCGATGATGCGGTTGACTTTTTCCGCATCATTGAAGTGGAGGTTGCCATCTTCATCGTCGGCCGTGAAGGTCATTTCATTGCGCCAGGCGCCGAAACTTTCGGGCGACTGGTACCGCTTGATCTTGTTCACCACAGCGGCCGCTTCCGCCGCGTTCCGCACGGGCAACCGGCCGATCGCCACATCCAGCAGCGGGTTTCCCCCGATGTGATCGTTATCGCCCAGGAAACCGAAATAATCGTCGGTCATATAGGTATTGATGCCGTGCAGCGAGGCTGGGCTCTGCCAGGTAGGCACCATGTTGGACGCGTCTTTATACATGAAACTGGCCCGGCCGAACAACAGCAGGTAACGCAGACCGTTGCGGTCGTACTGCATCTTTACAAAATCACGCAGGGCCGTGGGATCCGGTGAGCCGGACGCAAATTCGTTGTAGATATCTTCCACCGTTACCACCACCGCATCGAGCTGCCGGCTGCGGTGCCAGCCGGCGAGGCGTTCCGCTTCGGCTTTCAGGGCCGCAGGGGCGATCACCAGCATGCCACTCACGTTCACACCATGCAGGTTCTGGTTAGCCACGGCGCTTACGAACTGCGGTTTGGGGGTAGCATCCGGGTTGAAGGCCACATATTCCCGCAGTATGCCGCAGTCGCCGTTAAAACGGAGCGTGCTCCCGCTCAGTTGTGTTTGCTGCCGCAGTGGCTGCAGGGGATTGGAGACATCCCACACCTGCGTTTGGGCCCCGGCGTTAGCCAGCACAAAAGTGGAAGCGCCCGCACAGCGGCTGTCGCGGAAAAGCAGGGTGCCAGACGCCGGCAACACCAGCGGGCTGCGCCCCTGTATCTCAAGGTAATCAAGCCAGCCGCGGGCGGCGGCATTGCCCTGGTACCGCAACGATACCGTGCCGCCGCCGGTATAGGGAAAATATCCTTCCACCGCCGTGGCATACTGGTCGAAAATATTGCCGCTCACCGGCAGCGGCGCAAAGCGCTGGCCCGCCAGTTCGAACTGGGAGCCGCCGGTGCTGCGGGCTACGGCGCGGAACCGTATATGCATCTCCGTCAGGCCCGCTGCGGGTGTTGATAAAGTAAAGGAGCGTTCGGGCTGGGGGGCGTTCAGTTCTTCCCCGAACCATTCTTTCCCGCTGGATAAAATATTGTAAAGGTCTTTTTCATGGAAGGCCCTGTAATCGTAAGTGGTGACGGCCGTACCGGAGATGCCGGCCGGCGCCTCGCCTACCCGCAGGCTGCCCGGTTTTAACTGCAGGAAATAACAGATCGAATCCGCATACAAGTGCCGGGTGTGGCGGAAACCTTCCGGGGTGGGCCGCCAGATATGGGGGCCTTCGGCGTAAAATAAAATACAGTCGTTCCCGTTTAAAATCCCGTCGCCCCCATCCAGCACCACCACCGGGTTCTCGGGGAGGTCGTCGGGGCGGGGGGCCGCATTGTCTTCCGGCAGCATGCCGCCGCCATGACCGTAAATGCGCAGGGTATTGGAAGCCAGGTTGTTAGTGAGAATGCCCATGGATTGCAGCAGGGGCAGGTCTATCCGGTATACGCCCGGCTCACGGACGGCCAGTTTGTACCAGCTGCCGTCGGCCAGTACCGAGCGCTGCGCATAGGAACGTTGCCCGTAAGCCTCGCCCAGCCAGCAAAGCAGGCAGGCTGTGGCAAGCATAAAAGAACGGGCGGTTCGCATAAGGATGGCCGGATTTGTATATTTGATACAAACCTAATGTATCTCAGGGTATTTCGCAACCGCCGGGGAGTTCCGAAATACCACTTGTTTACAAATTAATTATTTTCGCTATAAAATAAAAAAGCATACATTTGCGTTTACCTAATTGAATACCTAAATTGTATCGATCAAAAGCTGTTTTCGCATGCGCAGATTAACCTCCTTATCCTTGATTGTAGGCACCGGTGTGATGTTGTCGATGTCGGCCTGTAAGAATGGTGGCTTGTTTGGAAAGAAGAAAGAATCTTCCTCCGCAACCGGATGGACCTACAACGACCCTAAAATGGGCGGATTTTCCGTTGCCAAGAACAAGGACCAGTTCACCGGTCCAGGTCTGGTGTTTGTTCAGGGCGGTACTTTCGCCATGGGTGCCACCGAGCAGGACGTGATGTCTGACTGGAACAACATACCGCGCCGTATCACGGTGTCTTCGTTTTATATCGACGAAACGGAAGTTTCCAACGTGAACTACCGTGAGTACCTGTACTGGCTCACCCGTATGTACGGGGAATCTTTCCCGGACGTGTACCGTGGTGCGTTGCCCGACACGCTGGTATGGCGTAGCGAGCTGGCTTACAACGAGCCGCTGGTGGAATATTATTTCCGTCACCCCGCTTATAACGACTATCCGGTGGTGGGCGTAACCTGGAAACAGGCGACCGACTACTCCAAATGGCGTTCCAACCGCGTAAACGAAAAACTGCTGATGGATGCCGGACTTCTTTCCAAGGCCGACATCATGAACCAGGCAGACGACAATACGTTCGACAGCAAATCTTACATGGCCGGCCTTTACGAGGGCACGCCGGGTAAATTGTCGAAAAGCGCGAAAAAACAATTCAGCAATCCCGACGGTTCTCCCCGCGGGGCCCAGTTCGAAGACGGCATCATGCTGCCGAACTACCGCCTCCCGACAGAAGCGGAATGGGAATATGCCGCCCTCGGCTATATCGGGCAAAACCCCAGCCCTTCCAAAAAAGAAGGCAAACGTGGGGAAGAGCTCATCCTCAACAAACAGATCTATTCCTGGGGCACCAATAACAGCGGCCTGCGCGACATCCGCCGCGGCAACTGGCAAGGCCAGTTCCTGGCGAACTTCAAACGCGGATCCGGCGATAACATGGGTATGGCAGGCGGCCTGAACGACCGTGCATCCATCCCCGCCCCGGTGCAGTCTTACTTCCCGAACACGTTTGGCATCTATAACATGTCCGGCAACGTGAGCGAGTGGGTACAGGACGTGTACAGGCCGCTGACCACCATCGACGGCGACGACTTCAACTACTTCCGCGGTAATAAATTCCAGACGGTGTACCAGAATGCTGAAAAAGAATTCGAAAAAGACAGCCTCGGAGCACTGAAAATGCGTGACGTGACTGACGAAGAATCCGCCAGCCGCCTGAACTACCAGAAAGGTGATGTGATCAACTACCTCGACGGTGACACCCTTTCCCTGGTTGAATATGGCTACGGCATCACTTCCCTGATCAACGACAAATCCAGGGTGGTAAAAGGCGGCAGCTGGAACGACCGTGCTTACTGGCTTTCACCCGGCAACCGCCGTCACATGCAGGAAGATATGGCTACCAACACCGTAGGCTTCCGTTGCGCGATGGACCGTGTGGGCAGCCCCGAAGGCAACAAGTTCAAAACCGGCCAGGTGTTCAAGAAACAACGCCAGAAAAGATAGCAGCATACAATTTCAAGTATAAAAAAACGGGAAAGAAGATGATCTTCTTTCCCGTTTTGCATTTATAGCGGCGCATTGTTTAGCGCTTTGATTTTGCCTTCGCTTTGGGCGCGGCCTTTTTAGGAGCTGCTTTCTTTGCAACCGGCTTTGCTTTCACTACCGATTTTTTAGCGGCGGCCTTTTTAGCCACGGGTTTGGCCTTCACAGCTGCTTTTTTGGAAGCCGCTTTTTTTGCAACTGGTTTCGCTTTCACCGCAGCTTTTTTAACGGCTGCTTTTTTCGCGACCGGTTTTGCTTTAACTGCAGCTTTTTTAACAGCTGCTTTCTTTACGACCGGTTTTGCTTTGACCGCCACCTTTTTAGTTGCAGCTTTCTTTGCGACAGGTTTTGCTTTTACTCCAGCTTTCTTTACGGCTGCTTTCTTTGCGATGGGCTTGGCTTTCACTGCTGCCTTTTTAGCTGCAACTTTCTTGGCAACCGGTTTGGCCTTCCCCACGGCTTTTTTAGCAACGGCCTTTTTAGCCGCCGGCTTAGCCCTCGCGGCTGCTTTTTTGGATGCTGCCTTCTTTGCCACGGGCTTGGCTTTAACGGCTGCTTTTTTAGGGACCGCTTTCTTTGCCACTGCCTTAACCTTCGCAGCAGCCTTTTGGGGCGCAGCTTTCGTGGCGGCGGGCTTAGCTTTGGCAACAGCTTTTTTTGCAGCGGGTTTCGCCTTCTCGGTTGCCTTTTTTGCAACTGGTTTCGCCTTCGCGGCTGCCTTTTCGGGAGCAGTTTTCACTGCGGCCGGTTTAGCTTTTACGACGGCGGGTTTGGTTGCTTGTTTTTCAGTCGTAGCGGCGGGCTTGGCTGCCGGTTTGGTTTTCTTCGGCGCAGCTTTCTTTGCAGTCGCTTTGGCGGCCGCTAGTTCGGCCTTCTCTTCTTCGGCTTTCTCTTCCGATGCCGCTGTGGCAATTGCTTTCGCCTTGCTCATGACGTCGTGGATTTCCTCGATCGCTTCCGCATCGGGCTGCTGGCCTTCAGTTTCGGCTTCGGCCGTTGCAACAACATCGCCATTACCTTCTGCTGCGGGAGCGCTTCTGAACGGCTCAGCCGCCGCTTCGCCTTCCCATATCTCCAGGATTTGCGCAGCATGGTCGCCGTTGTCCGGGCGCTCGATAATGTGCTCAATTTCTCCGTTTTCACCGATCAGGAAGGTGGTGCGGTGTGTGCCGTCGTAAGTGCGGCCCATGAATGTTTTTTCGCCCCAAACACCATAAGCGTTGAGGATATCATGACTTTCGTCTACCAGTATCGGGAAAGGAAGGTCGTACGTCTCCGCAAACTTCCGGTGGCTCTTTTCATCGTCTTCGCTCACACCGATCACCGCGTAGCCTTTTTGCAACAGGCGCGCGTGATGGTCCCGGAGATTACAGGCCTGGGTCGTGCATCCGGGGGTCATGTCGTGCGGATAAAAATAGAGGATCACTTTCTTTCCAGAAAAATCTGCCAGGGAAATATCCTGGCCATGCTGGTCTTTAGCTGTAAATGCGGGAGCAATGTCCCCGGGTTTTAGATGCTTCACGGTTTCTAGCGTTTAAACGTCAAAGTATATGTGGTTTCGTTATTAGCAATGTCGGTGACGGTCAGTTTCAGGGTGTGGTTTCCCGCGGAGCAATGCTCGTCAAAAGCATATGTCAACACATTTCCCCTCCTGGAAAACCGCAGCCACTGGCCGTCGAGCTCCGCGCGATAGGATTTGATGCCGCTCGCATCGCTCATGGCAAACGACATCTTGCCGGCTTTGGACAGATTGATACCGGACCTGAGGCCTCCCATCGGGGTGATTTTCGGCCGCACGGTATCGGCAGTCAGGTAGAAATCGCCGAGGTCGCGGAAGGAGCCGTTGAACCAGCCGTTTTCATAAGTGGCTGCAGAAATGCTTTCACCAAGTCCTTTCCGCACAATCACCATTTTCTGTTGCAATTCCGCCGGCACCGCACGGGTGGGTTTAATGCGCAATCCGAAATATGCATGCACCGGCACCAGCGCCGTATGTAACCGGTATGTATTGGAATATGCCGTTGCATTCGGAATTTCCAGGTACCGGAAACAGATTTCGTCGTACAAAGTTCCTTCTTCTAAATAGAATTCCACTGCATTATTTTCAAAAATATTCCGGGAATCCGCATACATGGTGTTGGCGCAAACAGGCACGGCCGGAGGATTGCCCTCCTGCTGCAGGGTGAGCTGCACATCGGAGTGGTTGCCGTACGCATCGGTCACCCGCAGCGTTACCGGGTGCGGCTGTTTGTCGGACAGATCGATGGTGCCGTCGCCCGCCATTTCCTTGTAAATATCCAGCTGGTTGCCGGGCAGGGCAAACAACAGCTGTACGTAAGGGCCGCCGCCTTTTTTCATTTTATAGTCGATATGCGCGTTGAGATACCGCGTTTCGTCGTACCCGATGTTGTCCAGCTGAAAACCGCAGTCAACTTCCCCGTTCCGGATGAGCATCGCTTCGTAGATACCGTTGGGGTTCATGGAATTGCTCTGCCGGTCGAGCGCAGACAATCCCAGGCCTACTTTATCCGTTGCCACCGTGATCACGGGGCGCGTGGCCGTGTAGCCGGCTGCTGTTTTTTTGACCGGTACTACCAGCGGCGTTTGTTCATACAGGCTGCGGTTGCGGTCGTATACCACCACCCGCTGGATTTCCGGGGCACGGGTATCGGGAATGCTGAAACCGAACAGCATCGGGTTGAGTGGCTTTTCCGTTTTCGTATCGCGGATTTCGAAATGCAGGTGCGGGCCGGCGGAGCCACCCGTATTGCCACTCCAGGCCACAAAATCCCCTTTTTTTACCGGGAAAAGGCCGGGCGGCAAAACCAGGTCGGTGGCCCAGCTTTCCTGTTCGTACTGTTTGCGCGTTACGTATTCTTCCACCAGCGGGTAAAAGCGGTTCAGGTGCGCATATACGGTCGTGTAGCCATTCGGGTGAGTAATGTACAGCACGTTACCGAATCCCAGGTGGGAAACGCCAATGCGGCTCACATACCCGTCTGCCGCGGCATGCACGGGCAGATTTTCGCGTTGCTGGGTTTTAAAATCCAGGCCGGAATGGAAGTGGTTGGGACGTAATTCCCCGAAGTTCCCGGCCAGTTCAATCGGCACGTTCAGCGGATTCCTGAAATATCCTTTAGGGTACTGCCTTTCCGGTAAAGCCTGTGCCAGCGCAAGTTGTGGCAACAGGAGCAACCAAACAAACGATCTTTTCATCTGCAAATAAATAACTGATTTTTGATGGCCCGACGCAACTTCACATGAATCATCCTGCTTGTAAGAACATGTATCATGCCCGGTTTCATCTGTAAATGTAATAGATAAACGCTGAAGGGCTAAAATTACGATGAAAGACAATGATTTAACATATTTTTAAATCACAGGTGATGCCTTTTCCTTAATTTCCGACTACCAAAACAACAATTATGAGCTATCCGATTCACGAAATTCAGGGCATTGGCCCCAACTATGCGAGCAAGCTGCTGGGCATCGGCATTGATACCGTGGCCAAGCTGCTGGAAGACGGCAATACCCGCACCGGGCGTATGCGTCTGGCCGAGACCACCGGCATCCCGGAAAGCCTGCTGCTCAAATGGATCAATCATGCCGACCTGATGCGCATCAACGGGGTAGGCGATCAGTTCGCCGAGCTGCTGGAAGCCGCCGGCGTAGATACCGTCAAGGAACTCCGTAACCGCATCCCCGAAAACCTGCACGCGAAAGTGGTGGAACTGAATACGCTCAAAAACCTGAGCGGCCGGGCGCCTTCGCTGGCCGAAATCACGGGGATGATCAATCAGGCCAAAGACCTGGAACCGGTTGTCACATATTAAGTCATCGGGCCTCGCCGTAATGTCGACCTACAACTGTTAATTCATTCACGAGCGCCTTCAGCGGTCTGTGCCCACGGGCGCGGGCCGTTTTTTTTGAATTTTCGAATTGTACCGTGGTAATTACCGCTTTATTTTTTTTCGTCTTACTTTAGTCTCCGCAAAAACTATCCATGTCAATCATCGTATCGCAGATTACCAAGCTGTACGGGCAGCAGAAAGCAGTAGACGGCATCTCGTTCGAGTTGCAGAAGGGCGGTATTGTCGGCTTTCTGGGGCCCAATGGTGCCGGTAAATCCACTACCATGAAGATTATCACCGGTTACCTGCCCCCCAGCGAGGGCCAGGCCAGCGTCTGCGGGTTTGATGTGGCCAAACAGCCCATGGAAGTGCGCAAGCGGGTAGGGTACCTCCCTGAGGCCAATCCACTGTATCCCGACATGTATGTGAAGGAATTTCTGGGGTTCATGGCCGGGATGCACCAGCTGGGCCGCAACAGCGAGGCGCGTATCCGGGAAATGATCGGCCTCACCGGCCTGGAGCGGGAGCAGCACAAAAAAATCGGTGCCCTGTCCAAAGGCTACAAACAAAGGGTGGGCCTGGCGCAGGCGCTGCTGCACAACCCCGAGGTGCTCATCCTCGATGAGCCCACCTCCGGCCTGGATCCCAACCAGCTGGCAGAGATCAGGGCCCTGATCAAGCAGCTGGGCCGGGATAAGACCGTGATGCTGTCTACCCACATCATGCAGGAGGTAGAAGCCCTCTGCAGCCGGGTGATCATCATTAACAAAGGCAGGATCATCGCCGACGACGCCATCAGCGCCCTCCAGCAGGGCAACAGCGCCTACATCCAGGTGCAGTTCAGCGATGCCGTACCGGCCGGCGAACTGGAGCAGCTCCCCGGCGTAAGCCGCGTGGCGGCCGCCGAAGGGCACGTTTTCCGGCTTTATACCGCTGATCCTGAAACAGTCCGGAAAAACCTGCTTCAATTCTCTTTGAATAATAACCGGAACATCCTTTCTTTGCACAGCAATTCGCAGTCGCTCGAGGAGGTGTTCAGGGAGCTGACAAATTAGTGGTAACGCAGCCGGAGAGGCGCCGGCGGCCAGACAATTCACTTTTTCAAGATTAAACAATAAAAAACTTTACCCATGAGTATCATTTCAGAGATCCATGCCAGACAGATTTTAGACAGCCGTGGTAATCCTACGGTAGAAGTAGACGTAACCACAGAAGACGGTCACGTTGGCCGCGCTGCAGTGCCCTCCGGCGCCTCCACAGGCAAGCACGAGGCTGTTGAGCTGCGCGATGGCGACAAAGGCGTGTACATGGGGAAAGGCGTGATCAAAGCGGTGAAAAACGTGAATGAAGTGATTGCCGACGAACTGATTGGCTGGGACATCAGCGACCAGGCCGGCATCGACAAACTGCTCATCGAACTGGACGGTACTGAAAATAAAGGCAAACTGGGCGCCAACGCCACCCTGGCGGTGAGCATGGCCGTGGCCAAAGCCGCTGCAGAAGCATTCGGCCTGCCCCTGTTCCGCTACCTCGGCGGCGTAAATGCCACCACCCTCCCTATTCCTTTGATGAACATCGTGAACGGCGGTGCGCATGCCGATAACAAAATCGACTTCCAGGAGTTCATGATCGTTCCCGTAGGCGCAGATACCTTCTCCGAAGGCCTCCGCTGGGGCGTGGAAATTTTCCACCACCTGAAAAGCGTACTGAAGAAAAAAGGCTATAGCACCAACGTAGGCGACGAAGGCGGTTTCGCTCCTGAAATCCAGAGCAACGAAGAAGCCATCGAAACCGTACTGCAGGCCATCGAAGCAGCAGGCTACAAAGCCGGCTCCCAGATCGGCATCGCCCTGGATGCCGCCAGTAGCGAAATGTACAACGACGCGGACAACACCTACAAGTTCTACAAAAGCTCCCAGAAGATCATCAGCAGCGATGAAATGGTGGCTTACTGGGCCGAATGGTGCAAAAAATATCCCATCCTCTCCATCGAAGACGGTATGGCCGAAGACGACTGGAACGGCTGGAAAAAACTCACCGAAACAGTTGGCGGCAGCGTGCAACTGGTAGGCGACGACCTGTTCGTGACCAACGTAAAACGCCTGAAACAGGGTATCGACCAGCAGATTGCCAACAGCATCCTGGTAAAAGTAAACCAGATCGGCACCGTGACCGAAACCATCAACGCCGTGAGCATGGCCCACAAAGCCGGCTACACCTCCATCATGAGCCACCGTTCGGGCGAAACGGAAGACACTACCATCGCCGACCTCGCCGTTGCCCTGAACTGCGGCCAGATCAAAACTGGTTCCGCCAGCCGTACCGACCGTATGGCCAAGTACAACCAGTTGCTCCGGATCGAAGAACTGTTGGACAGCAGCGCTTTTTATCCGAAAAATTCAATTAAATTTGGTAAAAAATAACCTCGCTTATTTTTTAGTGGTCAATACAAATTTTTCCGGGTGCCGGTTTTACCGGTACCCGGACTTTTAAAAAAACAGCAGGGCATGGAAACGAAGAAGCGCTTTACTCTCCCCTCTTACCTCCGCAACAAATACATCATTTGCGGAGCGCTTTTTTTGGGCTGGCTCGTTTTTTTAGACCGGCACAATTTCTTCTCCCAGTACCAGCTCTATTCCGAAGTTAACCAGCTGGAATCGCAAAAGACCTTTTACAAACAAGAAATCGACCGCGCCCGGCAAGACCAGTTCGAACTGCTTTCCAGCCCCGAAAAACTGGAAAAATTCGCCCGGGAACAATACCGGATGAAAAAGGACGACGAAGACCTGTTCATCGTGCCCCTGCCTGCTCAAAAGAAATAATTCCCTGGTTTTCAAGCTGATATAACCCCTAATGGATTGTTAAAAAATTGCATTTTTCAAAAAAATGGCTTAAATTAACAATACTATCCCGTCATTCGTCGTTATTTAAGTGTTGTATCTACATAAATTCCATTTATACTAACAAATCAATCGCATGAGCAATTTTACACTCCCCTATTCAACATCTAACTGTGCTGTAACCGACCCGCAAGGGAAAACTATGCAAGAGAAACAGGAAATGACCCGTGAAGAACTGCAGACATTGCAAATATTGAACTCGCTGCAATATGCTCCCCGTACCAGCACGCTGGTGACGATATTCGAGCATGCGCGCAACGTTCAGGAAGAAGAACAGCGTTAGTTTTATTATTTTGCAGGCATGACGAAAAAAGAACGGTTCGCTTTCGTAATCGATTATTTTGAGCACCATGCCCCCAATGCAGAGACAGAGCTTATCTACGACAATCCGTATCAGCTGCTGGTAGCCGTTATACTGTCTGCACAATGCACAGACAAACGGGTGAACATGACCACTCCCGCTATTTTCGCGCAGTACCCCGATGTGGAGGCCCTGAGCCGCGCCACCTTCGATGATCTTTTCCCGCTGATCAAAAGCATCAGCTATCCCAACAACAAAACCAAACACCTCATCGGCATGGCCCGGATGGTGATGGAAGATTTCCATGGCGAAATACCGTCCACCGTTCCCGAACTGGTCAAGCTGCCCGGCGTGGGCCGCAAAACAGCCAACGTGATCACCAGCGTGGTGTACCAGCAGCCTAACATGGCGGTAGACACGCATGTGTTCAGGGTATCCGCCCGGCTGGGGCTCACCACCAACGCCAAAACCCCGCTGCAAACGGAGCAGCAGCTCCTCCAATATATTCCCGAAGAAAAGGTGCACATCGCCCACCACTGGCTCATCCTGCATGGTCGCTACATCTGCCTGGCGCGAAGCCCCAAGTGCGGGGAATGCGGCTTGCGGCCGGTTTGCAAATACTATAAAACGCTGGTTAAGACGGGCATGTAAGCAGCCTGAAGCGAATGTGAGGCTTCGCCCCGCCCATGAAAAAATCGATTATCAACGGATAAAAGGATAAATTGTTTTCCCTATCTTGAAAACAAAACCCTTCGCCACGTGAATAACAGCATCCGACTTCAGTTATCCTTCATGATGTTCCTTGAATACTTTATATGGGGGGCATGGTATGTTAGCACGAACAGTTACATGAAAACCAATCTTGGCTCCAGCGGCCAGGAGATTGGCTATGCATATATGGCGCTGGCCATCGCCACGATGATCTCGCCGTTTTTTGTAGGTATGATCGCCGACCGGTATTTTTCCGCACAGAAAGTCATGGGCGTATTGCACCTCGCCGGCGCCGCAATGCTGCTGCTCGCTTCGTATACCGGCGATACCTGGGTGTTCATCGGCATCGTGCTGGTGTATTCGCTGATGTACATGCCCACCATCGCACTCAGCAACAGCATCGCCTTCAGCCAGATGGCCGACCCCGGCAAACAGTTCCCCGCCGTGCGGACGTTCGGCACCGTGGGCTGGATCATCGCAGGGTTGCTGATCGGGTATCTTTCCATCGAACAGACCCACAACATCTTTTATATCGCCGCCGCCGCCTCGGCCGCGCTGGGACTTTTCTGTTTCACCCTGCCCGACGTGCCGCCTAAAGGCAAAGGCGACCTGTCGGCCTCAAAAGTTCTGGGGACGGAGGCTTTCGTACTGTTCAAAAACAGGTCGTACCTCGTATTCTTTATTTCCGCGGTGCTCATCTGCATCCCCCTCAGTTTTTATTACGGCTTCGCCAACCTGTATCTCAACGAAAGCGGCATGGAAAACGCCGCCGGCAAGATGATCTACGGGCAGCTTTCGGAAGCCATCTTCATACTGGCCATCCCGTTATTACTGGGCCGCATCGGGGTTAAAAAAATGCTGCTGATCGGCATGGCCGCCTGGGTGCTGCGGTATATCTGCTTCGCCTACGGCGATACGGGCGCCAACCTGTGGATGCTCTATGCCGGCATTATCCTGCACGGCATCTGCTACGACTTCTTTTTCGTGACCGGGTATATGTATACGGAAGCGCGGGCCGGCGAAAAAATCAAAAGCGCCGCGCAGGGCCTGTTCACCTTCGCCACCTACGGGCTCGGCATGGTGATCGGCACCTGGTTTTCCGGCATGGTGGCCGACTTCTATATGATCAACGGCGCGCGCCAGTGGCAGAGCATCTGGATGGTGCCGGTGTACATCGCCGCGGCCGTGATGATTTATTTCATGCTGGCCTTCAGAGACAGAGACAAAAAACACGTCTGACCAATAAAAATTTACATCGATTATGGCAAAAATTGCAATGCTGGGTTCCGGGTTCATAGGCCGGTTCTATGCAGATTCTTTACAGGGGCAGCGCAGCCGGGACAAGATCGTGAGCATCTACTCCCGCCGCGAAGAGAGTGCGAAAAAGTTTGCGGACGATTATAACTGCGCCCACTGGACCACCAATATGGAAGAAGCCATCAACCATCCTGATGTGGACATGGTTTGTATCTCACTGCCCAACAACCTCCACGAAGCGGCCGTACTGGCCTGCTGCAAGGCGAAAAAGGCCGTGATGTGCACCAAGCCGCTGGGCAGAAATGCGGAAGAAGCCAAACGCATGCTGGAAGCGGTGGAGAAAGCCGGCATCTTTAACGGTTATCTCGAAGACCTGGTGTATACACCCAAATTCCTGAAAGCGCTGGCCAGCGTAAAAAGCGGCGCCCTAGGCCGCATCCTCTGGGCCAAATCGCGCGAAACGCATCCCGGCCCGCACAGCGAATGGTTCTGGGATAAGGAACAGGCCGGCGGCGGGTGTATCCTCGACCTCGGCTGCCACTGCGTGGAAATCGCCCGCAGTTTCATCGGCAAGGATATCAGGCCCGTGGAAGTGATGTGCTGGGCAGACACCCAGGTGAAACCCATCGACGCCGAAGACCATGCCATCGGCCTGGTGAAATACGAGAACGGCGCCATCGGGCAGTTTGAAGTGAGCTGGACCTTCCGCGGCGGCCTCGACCTCCGCGACGAGGTGATGGGCTCCGAAGGCACCATCTGGCTCAACAGCTTCCTGCGTACGGGTTTCGATATGTTCACCACCGGCAAAGGCGCCGATTACGTAGCGGAAAAAGCGGAAAGCAATACCGGCTGGCTGTTTCCCGTGGGCGACGAACTGAACGAGCTGGGCTACAATCATATGTTTGCCGATATGTTCAACGCGGTGGAAGCCGGCAAAGCGCCGCAGGAAAGCTTCTACGACGGATACGTGGTGAACGCCATCCTGGACGCCGCCTATAAATCCGCAACGTCCAAACAGTGGGAGCCCGTCAAGCTCGACATCTGGCGCGGGAAAGAAGGCGTGGACAAAGAAAAAGCGCTCACCAGCTATAACGAGCAGTTCTATCTCATCAAAGACGAAGTGACCCACTTCGGCAGCCGCAAGCTCATCCTGAAAGACAAAAAAACAGGGCAGATTGTGGAACAGGTGATATAAGGCCCCACACCATAATAAAAAGCGGGTGTACCGGTTGGTGCACCCGCTTTTTTATGTGAACCCCAAAGGATTGTTATTTCTTTTCGAGCAGCCGGAACGAGGCTTTGCCCAGCGCGTGGTTGATCTCTACGAGCGCCAGCCGGCCCTTGCTATAGGTGTAGAAATTCTGTTTGCCGTCCTGCATCACAAGGGCATACCGCCCGTCCTCCAGCTGCCTGATTTTCAGGAAGCGGCCCATCGTTTCGGAATAAACTTCTTTGATATCGTGCGGTTCGGCGAAGTAAAGGTCGCTGACGCAAAAGGTGATCTGCGGAACGGGGAAAGGGGCTTTTACGCCCTTGCGGGTTACATTGTACCCTCTTTCCGCCTTTTCGGTGAGAGTTTCGCGGTTGTCGTCGTTGGCCTTCGCCTGCACGCGGGTAACCCGGGCCCTGATCAATATGTTGTGCTGGTACACCGCCTCGATGTCCGTTTCCATCCGTGAAAACAACTTCGATTGAACGCGGCTGCGGATGTGAATGCGGCGGGAGGCACCGGACGGGTCCTGTTTTACTTCGAGCAAACCAACAGCATTATTCCCAAAGAGGATTTCGTACGTCTGCGACTGCCCGGCGGCGGAAACCGCCGTAAGCAGGGGAAACATGAGTATAAGGATGATCCTTCGAAGGCGGTATTGCTTTTGGGCCATGTGCATGTATAAAGCGTCACATATTACGTATAGCAATATACGAAAATCCGTAACGAAACGCGTATTGCATAGTTTATATTCAAACGCTTTCCGTTACGGATAAATTGCGGAAAGGCTGCAATTACAACATTTCCTTAATACGGGCGACCAGTTCACCTTTGGTGATCGGCACCCCCATAATCTTATTATATCCCTGCGCAGGAATCAGGAACTGGTCGCGGATAATCTTAATCAGCTGGCCGTTATTGATTTCCGGTATGAGCACCTGCTCGTAGCTGTGCAGGATTTCAGCCAGGTTTTTCGGGAAGGGGCGCAGATGACGGATGTGGGCGTGGGCCACTTCATGGCCTTCGGCCACCAGCTCCAGCACGGCACTTTTGATGGCGCCATAAGTGGAGCCCCAGCCCAGTACCAGCACTTTGCCTTTCTCCGGGCCTACTTCTATTTTCTGCAGGGGAATGTGTTCGGCAATCCTGTCTACCTTTTCCTGCCGGATTTTCACCATCATCTGGTGATTTTCAGGGTCGTAACTCACGTTACCGGTGATGTTCTGCTTTTCGAGGCCGCCGATGCGGTGCTCCAGGCCCGGGGTACCGGGTACCGCCCAGGGGCGCACAAGGTTCTCATCGCGCTGATAAGGCAGGAACTGGTCTTCTCCTTCTTCCAGGCCCTTTTTGAATTTCACCGTAATCGGCTTCAGATCGTCGCTTTTGGGGAATCGCCAGGGCTCCGCGCCGTTCGCGATGTAGCCGTCGCTGAGGAAAATAACCGGCGTCATATGGTTAACCGCTATGCGGAAGGCTTCGTAAATCCCGTCGAAACAATCGGAAGGCGTGGAGGCCGATACGATAGGCATCGGGCATTCCCCGTTCCGGCCGTAGTAGGCCTGGAGCAGATCCGACTGTTCCGTTTTGGTAGGCAACCCGGTAGAGGGGCCACCACGTTGAATATCAATGATCAGCAGGGGAATTTCGAGCATCACCGCCAGGCCCATGGCCTCGCCTTTCAGGGCCATGCCGGGGCCGGAGGTGGTGGTCACCCCCATGTGGCCGCCGTAAGAGGCGCCGATGGCCGAAGTGATGCCGGCAATCTCATCTTCCGCCTGGAAGGTACGGATGCCGAAATTTTTGTACCGGCTCAGCTCGTGCAGGATGTCTGAGGCCGGGGTGATGGGATAAGTGCCCAGGAAAATGGGGAGATCGGCCTTTTGCGAGGCGGCGATCAGTCCGTAAGAGAGCGCCGTATTCCCCGTGATGCTGCGGTACGTGCCCGGCTCCATGCGGGCTTTCTCCACCCTGAAGCGGGTGGAAAAGGCCTCCACCGTGTCGGCGAAGTTATAACCGGCCTGCAGGGATTTCAGGTTACTGTCGAGGATTTCCGGCTTTTTACCGAATTTCTCCGTGAGGAAGTTGAGTGTGCTGGTCATGTCGCGGTCGTACAGCCAGTACAGGAACCCCAGCACGAACATGTTTTTGGCGCGGTCTTTTTCCTTCATGCCGAGGGTGGACTCTTTCAGGGCCTCCCGGGTCATTTTGGTCACGTCCATGGTATGGAGCTGGTAGTTCACCAGGGAGCCGTCTTCCAGCGGGTTCACTCCCTCGGGATAGTTGGCCAGGCGGAGGTTCTTGGAATCAAACCCGTCTGTATTGGCGATAATGATACCGCCCTTTTTGAGCCCTTTGAGGTTGGCCTTGAGGGCGGCGGCGTTCATGGCCACCAGCACGTCGCAGGCGTCTCCGGGGGTGAATATGCGATTGGAAGAAAAGTGCAGCTGGAAGCCGCTCACCCCGGGCAGGGTACCCTGCGGGGCGCGGATTTCCGCCGGGAAATCCGGGAATGTGCTGAGGTCGTTCCCGATCAGCGCCGTATTGTTGGAGAACTGGGTGCCCGTCAGCTGCATCCCGTCCCCGCTGTCCCCGGCGAATTTGATCACTACATCCTCTATCTGTTGAATCGTTTTATTGGACATCGATGGATTCTTTATAATGAATATATATATAAATAGATCTGTAAAATTAGGGAATCGGCCGGTAACTTCCCATCCTTCCCCGGCGCAAAAGTACACAAAACCAGTAGACTTTTATGAAAATATCCTCAAACGCCCTGCAGCAAAGGCTTTCGAGGCTCCAAAACCCTTACTGCTGTTATGTTTGGCAAAATATTTGTGTTATACCGCAACGCAGAAAAAAGCGCTGCGCGAATGAATTTGAAACGACAGAACCGGCCACGGCCAAGGATCCTGAAATAGTAACTGGTAGGGATACACGAAAATGTTAAAACAGCAGAATCCCCGCAAACCCTGATTGTTAAAGGATCTTTAAAGAAATGTTAAATAGTGCTGAGCGGCTGAAGTGGCATGGTAATTGCAAAATTTTTCGCAGAACCTTATTCTTTCATAACACACTTCTAAAATTTAAGTATCGAGAAAAACACTACCTGAACCATTTCTTTATTATTAAACCTTTTAAAATTGTATGCTATGAAAAGGACAAAAATGAGCCTGTTAGCAGTGGCGGCCGTAGCTTTCGGCGCCTTCGCCTTCAAAGGATTTGACGGTGGATCTATCGCTGGTAAAGTAGTTCCCGCAGACGGTGCTACTGAAGCCTGGGCCGTATCTGGTACCGACACGCTGAAAACAGCAGTAGCAGAGGGTGCATTCTCCTTCACGAATGCAAAAGCCGGAACTTACACGGTAATCGTTGACGCGAAAGAACCATTTAAAGACGCCACTATTACTGACGTGAAAGTTGAAGACGGTAAAGCTACCGATCTCGGCGAAATCAAATTAGCGCAATAGTTGGTTTTCATAGGGGTTAATCGAGCCGGTCTCTGATGCAAGTCAGAGGCCGGCTCATTTTTTTTATCCTTATCTAGGGGTGGCCGCTCCTTCTGCCGTTTTCAATGTATACCAATCACCCATTGTGACTGGATGCCCTAAAAAACGACATACACATGAAAATGACGGCTAAAAAAGAGACCATCGTAACCTACAGCGGGCTCAGCGCCTGGCTCCTGCTTTGCCTTCTGGCTATTTTCGGCTTCATCCTCACGGGCTGTGTAAAAGAAAATGTCCACGGTTCCGGCCGCGTGATCACGGAGGAGCGGGCCGTAGAGCGGTTTGAAGACCTCATCCTCGACGGTCCCCTCGAAGTGCGCCTGAAACAGGGCCTGCACCGGCCGGTAGTGATAGAAGCGGAAGACAACGTGATGCGTTTCGTCGAAACCGTTTCCAGCGGCCCCACCCTGCGGATAAAAATCCGTAACAATGTGAATCTCAAACGTTTCAAAACCATCCGCGTATACGTAGAAAGCGAAAAATACCGCAAGGTGGTATTCTCCGGTTCCGGTTCCATTACCGGCAACGGCACCGATACCATCCGGGCCACTTACTTCGGCCTGGAAATCAACGGCAGCGCCAATGCTAGCCTGCGGGTAGACGCCAACGAGGTGAGAACAGGGATATACGGTTCCGGTGACGTGAGCCTGATCGGGCGCGGAGACGAATATTCGTCTGAAATCAGCGGCAGCGGCAACATCGAGGCGGCCGGCCTGCAAACCGTCAACGCCAATATCCGGATCAGCGGCTCGGGCGACCATCACATCTGGGTCACCAACCGCCTC
Organism: Chitinophaga lutea; assembly: GCF_003813775.1. Taxonomy (NCBI): domain Bacteria; kingdom Pseudomonadati; phylum Bacteroidota; class Chitinophagia; order Chitinophagales; family Chitinophagaceae; genus Chitinophaga; species Chitinophaga lutea. The sequence continues at coordinate 1,462,201 of NZ_RPDH01000001.1, forward strand.
GACGGCCGCATCAGCGGCAGCGGCGACATTCGCTACAAAGGAACGCCCGCCACCGTCAACAGCTCGGTGACCGGCTCAGGAAAGATATCTAAGTTATAGGAACGGACTCGCACATGAAAGCTATCGGAATACTGTCACCCACTGCTTTAGGCATGAATGCCCCCGCTGTTAATTACAGTAAAGGCTATTTTTGTACCATGCCCGAAAATGCCCGGTTACAAAAACTATTGCAGGAGGATGAGCGCCAGTTCATGGAGGCGCTTTTCAAAACCTTTTTCCCGCTGGTATGCAAGGCCATTTACCGCCTCGTCCCAGACATGGCGACGGCGGAAGATCTGGCCCAAGAAGTGTTTATCAAGATATGGAACCGCCGCGACCAGTTAGGCGAAGTCTATTTCAAAGCCTACCTGCACAGGGCGGCGGTGAATATGGCCCTCGACCATATCGACAAAAACAAACGGCGCGGCGGGGCGCCACAGGAGATCAGCCCGGCTCAGGAAGAACTGGTAGCCACGGCCCCCGTGGTGCACGTGAAGGAAACCAAAGCCCGCATTCAACAGGCGGTAGACGCCCTGCCGGAAAAATGCCGTGAAATATTTGTACTGAGCAGGTATGAAGAAATGAGCTATAAAGAAATAGCGCAAACACTGCAGATCTCCGTGAAAACGGTAGAGAACCAGATGATCACCGCGCTGAAAAAACTACGCGTCTCCCTCCGGGAATTCCTGGAATGACACGCACCGTTATCAACCAAAAGCAACAAATCATTTAGCAATTCGTAAGAGAAGTTAAGCATGTTCAACAACGATCACATAGACACGCTGATTGCCCGGGAAATCGAAGGGGAGATCACTGCCGCAGAGCGGGTTCAGCTGGAAGACTGGCTGCAGCAGGATGTTGCCAACCGGCAGTATTATGAGGCACTGAAAGATACCTGGGACCTTACCGCCGACGGTTACAAAACCGTACCGGAACCTGATGTGGAGGCCAACTGGCAACGTTTCAGCCGCACCACCATGGATGTTCCGGCTACCCTCCGGATCATCACCCGGCGCAACAGCTGGTGGCGCCTGTCTGCCGCCGCGGTTACCATCGTCGCCGCTGCCGGCCTCACTTTTTTCCTGCTCCGTGGAGACGGAACAGTCACCCTCACCGCGGCCGCTGATAAAAAAGAAGTGATATTGCCCGATGGCAGCAAGGTGTTCCTGAACCGCCACAGCCAGGTGAGCTACAATAAGGATTTCGCCAAAGGCAACCGCGACGTGGTGTTGGAAGGAGAAGCGTTCTTTGACGTGAAACCCGATGCCGGCCAGCCTTTTACCGTAAAAGCCGGCGCCTCCAGCACCAAAGTACTGGGTACTTCATTTGTCATCAAGGCGTATGACGAGAAACCCATCCAGCTGAACGTGGTAACGGGTAAAGTCGCTTTCTCCGGGAAAAATAAGACGGGTGAAGCGCTGGTGCTCACTGCCGGGCACTCCGCCATTCTCCAGTCAGACAAGGCTCCACAGCAAATCCAGAACAACGACCCGAACTTTATGGCCTGGAAGGAAAACCGGCTCTCTTTTAACAAGGTGCCATTGCATAAAGTCCTGACGGCAATGGAGGAATACTTCAACATCCGGATTGTGGTGAACGATTCTTCCATCCTGAACCTCGATTATACCGGAACATACGACCACCCGGGCCTGAAGGAATTGCTCGATGTTATTTCCGTTGCGGCGGAAGTGAAGGTGACGGATGAGGGGAACGGGGTGTACCGCATCAGCCGGTAAAGCTGCATAACTTGCCAACATGCTATAGATAAAAGTCCGGGGCCGATTGGCTCCGGGCTTTTTTGTTTCCCGGCGAAAGGGAAAACTACATGAACGGCAACGTTCACAAGCAAGGATGAAAGTTTTCTACCGGGCATAAGGCAATATGCTAAGTAGCCTTGCAAATAGCTGATTTATAACCTATACAGAATGGATTTTCAGGAAAAAGAACCACACACCCATGCCTGCATCAATGAATTGATAAACATGTTTTACGGCAGCCTCGGCATAGCCCCAGCATAACTGAAGCATAGACACCCAGGATGCAATTATGTTGCATTCCCCGGCCAGACTTGCAAAAAAAAATCCGGACCCTTAACGAGTCCGGATTCTTAATATTAGACAGCTGCTTTAAATCACGCGCCTCCGAGTTTGCATTTCTGCAGTACTTCCCAGGATTTGCCGTTGTGGCGCAGGAAGTAGAGGTTGTTTACTTTAAAGGAAGCTTTGTATTCTTTGTTTTCGTACTCCGGCCATGCTTTTTCGAACTGAGCATCTTCCAGGTCTTTGAAGGCCACGGTTACGTGAGGCGTGAAGCCTGTGCGGGCCAGCATGGTGCTGAATCCGAACTCCTTACGCAGGAAGTTGATCAGCTGGCGGTGCATGGCGCTCATGGTTTCGCTTTTCTCCACGTTAATGAACAGCACGCGGTTCTGTTTGTTCGGGAAGGTGCCGAAACCGTTGAGCGACACTTCGAAAGGCGCCTGGGTTTTGGCAAATTCCGTCAGTTCTTCGCAGAAAGCTCTTTCGAGGCTGGGATCTGCGGTGAACGGAACCTGCAGGGTGATATGAGGAAGCACTTTCAGTGCGTACATCGGTCCGTATTGTTCGGCGAAGTCCTGTTTGATTTTGATAATTTCTTTACCTACTTCTGCAGTGGGCAGGAGGGCAATGAAATAGATCTTGTTATCCACTTTCGGGGGACGGTTTCCGCCTCTGGGGCCACCCTGGCCACGGCCCTGGCCGCCACCGCGGTTAAAGCCGCCACCTCCACCGCCACGGTTGAAGCCTCCGCCTCCGCCGCCACGGTTGTAACCACCGCCGCCACCGCCGCGATCGTAGCCACCGCCACCACCGCCGCGGTTGTAGCCTCCGCCACCGCCGCCACGGTCGTAACCGCCGCCACCGCCGCGGTCATAACCACCACCGCCGCCGCGATCGTAACCGCCGCCGCCACGGTTGTAGCCTCCGCCACCACCGCCGCGATCGTATCCGCCGCCGCCGTCACGGTTGTAGCCTCCGCCGCCACGGTCGTAACCACCACCGCCGCCGCGATCATAACCGCCGCCGCCACGATTGTAGCCACCACCACGGTCATATCCGCCGCCGCCTTCGCGGTTATAGCCGCCATCACCACGGTCGCGGTTGTAACCACCACCACCGTCACGATCGCGGTAGCCACCGCCTTCGTTCCGGGGCGTGTACCCGCCGCCTTCGCGGTTGTAAGCGCCTTCGCGATTAAAATTATTTTCTCCGCGGGGCGTGTAGCCGCCTTCATTGCGCGGACGATACCCGCCTTCACGTGGAGCGTAACCGCCTTCAGAGCGTGGAGTGTAAAGACGATCTTCGTCTTTGCCAAATTCGGGTTTCTTGGAATTGCCGCCTTCCTGGTCTTGGTTGGGTTCTTGCTGGTCTCTGCTGTAGCCAGGAGAATACTTTCGGGGGCGTTCGTTTCTCTCAAAATTCATCTTACTTGATTAAAGCGTGTTGAAGGAATTTTCAGTGATTTCATAAAAATAAAATTCACCTACTTTTTTAGGTTTTATAATACTCAGGCGCCGGGGCGATCCTTGCATAACATCAGGATGTTTCATTTTTCAATAAAAATTATACCGGCTTCCGTTGTCTGATACTAATTGTTTAAAACTCTGTTTTCTGGAACCGCAAAGATAATTTAGCTAGCTGCATTACAATTTTAACGTCCAGTTTAAATAAAATTCTTTTTTTCGCCGTCTCGACAGGCATTTAAGGTAGTTTGGTTAACCGGAATCTCATCATCCTAAACCTTGGCACGCCAGCCACAATTGCGCTTTGGAATGCTTTCAGGGCTACCGTTAGAAGACCTGGGAAATTACATTTGCCTCGGATTCACCTGAATGTTGACATGAGTAAGTTTTTCAATCTTAATCATATTTTTTCATAGCACCGGGGATAAATATTTGTCTTTCGCCTGCGCCAGTGAATACTGTAGTGGCACCCACACAGTGCCAGCCGCTGTTATCAGACTCTAATATACAAAAAATCCGGTGTATCTGGTTAAGCCTCCGGGCAATATTAATACAATAGTAGCAATCTGTTCGTTAATTATTTGCAAAAAAAGGATAAACGGAAGATTTTGTGACAATTATCAGGAGCAGGCTCCCCGGAAAACCCCGCGGAGCCTGCCAATAGCTTACTCCCGACCGTCGAGCAGGTTGCCCAGCCCACCCAGGATGCTGCCTTCTTCTTTCCGGGTGCCGGTACCATAGGCCAGTACCCTGCTGGCCAGGCGACTGATGGGCAGGCTCTGGAGCCATACCTTGCCCGGCCCGCGCAACACGGCAAAAAAGAGGCCTTCGCCCCCGAACACCATATTTTTCACGCCCCGCACAAATTCCACGTCGAAATCCACCTGCTGGGTATAGGCCACAACGCAGCCCGTATCTACCTTCAGTACCTCACCGGGCTGCAGTTCCTTCTCGATTACATAACCGCCGGCATGCACAAAAGCCAGGCCGTCGCCTTCCAGCTTCTGCATGATAAATCCTTCACCGCCGAAAATACCGGTGCCCAGCTTGCGCTGGAACTCGATACCCACATTGACCCCGCGCGCCGCGCAGAGAAACGCGTCTTTCTGACAAACTACCTTGCCCCCGAGCAGGCGCAGGTCCATCGGAATGATCTTACCGGGATAAGGCGCCGCGAAGCTCACCCGTTTTTTACCCTGCCCCACATTCGTAAAGGCGGTAATAAACAGGCTCTCTCCGGTGATCAAGCGTTTGCCGGCCGACATCAGCTTGCCGAAAAAGCCCTGCTGCGCCCCGGATCCGTCGCCGAACAGGGTTTCCATCCTGATCTCCTGGTCCATCATCATAAAACTGCCGCTTTCTGCCACGGCGCTTTCCTGCGGGTCCAGCTCTATTTCTACTATTTGCATCTCCTCACCGTGAATGCGGTAGTCGATCTCATGATTCTTAAGCATAGGTTGTTCTTGCTGTTTAATAATGGCAAGTTACATAAAATGACTATCTGCCCGCACCGGATTTTTTCATCAGTTTCTCCAGCAGCGGCTGCACCTCATCGGCCTGCCGCATAAAGCCCAGGTCGGTCAGGTGCGACCCGTCGATGGTGCCCTCATGATCGTGACCGGTGAGGTTGGTGGCGGGCAGGTAATACAACTGTTTGAAACCTTCCTGCTTCAGCCGGGTGTACACTTCCTTGATGAGGTTGTTTTTCTCCGTGGTGACTGCGCCAATCCGGCTGTCGAAATACCCGGTTTCGTGGATACGGCTCTCTACCAGCAGGACGGGCACTTCGGGCCGTTTGGTGAGCAGGTGTTTGATGAAAGGATAAGCTCTTTCTTTTATTTCTGCGGGCGAAGGATTGGGAATGCAATCCAGCACAAAACAGGATGCTTTCATCGTAGCCAGCAGCTCGGCAACCGGGAATTCCATCTTACCGGCGCCACTGAAACCGAGGTTGATCACCTCCCAGCCAGTGCGCCTGCTGATGATGCCGGGGTAGGTCATACCCGCACGACTGGCAGACGCGCCCTGCAGGATGCTGGACCCGTAAATCACCACGCGCCGGTTGGTATCGATGGCCGGACGCGCAGGGGCCGCCAGTGTCGCCTCCGGCGCAACGCCGATTTCGAGTGATGTCAGTTCATTATAGGTCGGCAGGTACAGCATGAACTGTTTGGTGCTGTTATCCATATTTTCCACCAGCGCCTGGGTATTGATGGTATCCTTATCGAGCGGCCGCCCTACGGCCACCCACTGCCACTTCCCGTTGTTGTGGGCATACAGATCAAGGCCGCTGTGCACGATCGGGGTCATGTTGGCATAATACTTTTTACCACGCAGCCCCCATTTGGCGCGTACGTACGGCGAATTCGTCTCGAACAGCACGGCGATACCGGCGCTGTGGGTGCTGAGGTACCGTACGGATTGCGGGAAAGGTTTGGTCTGCGTGGTGTCGAGCCGCACATAAACGGGATTGGTAGGTACGCCCTTACCGATGATCATCAGGGAGCGGGCATCCGTGTAGCGGGCATTGTCTTTGTTCTGGCCAAAGGCGCAGGTAAACGGGAATAATAAAAGCAGTAAATATCGCATTGTCGTTTTTTTAAGTGGCCCTTCGCGGGCAAATGAGCTTCGAAAAATAACCGAAATTTCCGGAAGATGCTAGCCGGCCCGCAAACTTCCCGACACAACGCCCGCCGGCCGGCCCTAGCAGCCATGCTCCATCAGTAAATGTCTCCCTGAAACGAAATGGCATATGGACAAAAAAAAGCCGTCCTGATAGACATCGGGACGGCAATAGTTAACCTACAACTGTTACACTGTTTGCTTTTATTATTACCAGAAAACAGTACGTTTTAATGCATTACTACTCCTTTGGCGGATTTAGCCTGCTCTTTATCTTCTCCATGGGCCTGGCCGTTGAAGAAGTTATAAGGGCGGGGAGAAATATAATTCGGGTCGTGCAGTTTCCGGATGACTTCTTTTTTCGTAAAGAGTTTCACGATCAGCACGAGGAACGGTACATATTTGAGACCGCGCGGCCAGCCATAGTAGTCCAGCACGTCGATGCAGCGTTTGTTCATGTAATACATCACGGGCACCAGCACCAGCGTGAGGAAGGTGGCGAAGATGAGGCCGAACACCATCGTCCAGGCCAGCGGTCCCCAGAAGGCCACGTTGTCGCCGCCGAAGAAGAGGTGCGGATTCAGTTCGTCGAACATCTTCCAGAAGTCGATATTGAGGCCCACGGCCAGCGGAATCAGGCCGAGGATGGCGGCGATGGCGGTGAGCAGTACGGGCGTCATACGCGTTCTGCCGGCTTCCACCACTGCTTCGTTCATCGGCACACCCTGCATCACCAGCAGGTCGGTGAATTCCACCAGTACGATACCGTTCCTGGCCACGATACCTGCAAGGGCCATGATGCCCACGCCGGTCATTACGATGGAGATGTCCATACCGAAGATGGCGAAACCAAGGAACACACCGATGATGCTGAACAGGATTTCGAGGAAGATCACGAATGAACGGCCAACGGAGTTAAACTGCGTCACCATGATCATGAAGATGAGGCCTACCGCGCCCAGCATCGCCATGAGCAGGAAGTTCATGGTTTCCATCTGGTCTTCCTGTTCACCGGTCATTTTAACGGTGATACCGTCCGGCGGTGAGAATTCGAGCACTGCCGCATTGATGGCCATCACCACTTCGTTGGCGTTGAAACCCGTCAGTACATTAGAGTACAGGGTCACCACGCGTTTTTCGTCGATGTGTTTGATGCCCGCGTATGTGTTGGAATAGTGAATGTCTGCCACAGCACTCAGCGGCACCTGTCTGATCTGGCCGCCCATGTTCATATCGCGGTAGGTCAGGTTCAGGTTCATCAGGGTGTTGATGTTGTTTTTCTGGTCTTCCTGCAGGCGGATCATGATCGGGTAATCGTCGTCCGGATCACGGAACTTGGATACCTCGAGACCGAAGAGCGCCGCACGGAGCGAGTTGGAAATCTGCGTAGTGGAGATCCCTTCGCGGTTAGCCCGCTCCCTGTCTATATTCAGCACAATCTCCGGTTTATTGGCCTGGAAGTCGCTTTTCAGCTCTTCCACACCGCCGATCTGCAAGCTGTCCAGGTAGCGCTTCAGGCGGTCCGAGGTGCCGGCCAGCAGTTCAAAATCATCACCGGAAATTTCGATGTTGATGGGTTTGCCCGTCGGCGGGCCGCCCTGTTCCTGTTCCACCACAATGTCCGCGCCGGGCACGCCTTTTACGGCCTCGCGGATTTTGTCTAGGTACTCTACGGTAGACTGACCATTACGTTTGGCGAACTCCACAAAGGCCACGGTTACCTTACCCTTGTTGGAAGCCGTACTGAGGTCCATCTGCGAGGGGTCGCCGGCGCCTACCGCCACGTTGGAAATAATGGATTTCACCAGCGGGTTCTTAGTGCCGCCCACTACTTTGGTGATCCTGTCTTCGATCATATGGGTAATGGAGTCGGTATATTTCTGGTCCGTACCGATGGGCAGTTCGATATAAGCGAAAATAAAGTTCGGATCGGAAGTGGGGAAGAACACCACTTTGGGGTTCCGGATGGCGGTCAATACAATACTGAACACCAGCAGCCCGAAAGTACCAATCAGGATGTACACGGGCCTCCAGCCCAGGATACACCAGCTCAATATGCGTCTGTAGCTGTTCTGTACGCGCGGCCAGAAGTTGGTCTGGAATTTCCGCGCCACGCCGCCGAGCCAGAATCTTTCGAGCGCGATCATCAGGTAGATGAACAGCACCAGGTTGCCGGTTCCCACACTGCCGCCCATGTAACCCAGCAGGGCGATGAACACGAACACGCCGGTGAGTATCGCAAATTTCTTGTCGAACTTCGGTTTGGGGTGGTTCTCGCCCTCGTGACGGTCCATAAAATCCACGGCAAACACGGGGTTGATGAGATAAGCCACCACCAGTGAAGCCGTCAGCGTAACGATCAGCGTTACGGGCAGGAAGAACATGAAACTACCGATAATGCCCGGCCAGAAGAGCAGCGGGAAGAACGGCGCCAGTACGGTCATGGTGCCGGAGAATACCGGCAGGAACACTTCCCCGGCCGCTATCTTCGCGGCTTTCTTGATACCGAGGTCTTTCCGTTCATAGAAGATACGGTGCACGTTCTCGATCACCACGATCGCATCGTCCACCACAATCCCCAACGCCAGCAGGAACGAGAAGAGCACCATCATGTTCAGCGTAAAGCCGAAGGCGGGCAGGATGGTAAAGGCGATGAACATGGAGATGGGCACAGACAGCGCCACGAAGATGGCGTTCACCGCACCCATGAAGAACATGAGCACCACGGTCACCAGGATGAACCCGATGATGATGGTATTGATCAGGTCGTGCAGGGTTACGCGGGTCGACTCGGACTGGTCGGCCGTGATGGTCACGTCCAGCCCCTTGGGCAGGTAGTTCGCCTTCATGTCTTCCACGATCTTAAAGATCTTGTCGGAAGCATTGATGAGGTTCTCCCCGCTTTGTTTGATCACGTTCAGGGTGATTACGCTCTTGCCGTTCAGGCGGGCGTAACTTTCCTGTTCCTTATGACTGTCTTTCACATCGGCGATATCACGGAGATACACCACCGCGCCGGAACTGCCGCGGATGATGAGGTCTCTCAGCTTGAGGGGGTCTTTATATTCGCCTTTTACGCTGAGCGATCTTTTCTGACCGTCCACGGTCACGAGGCCCGCCGAAGTGGTTTTATTTTCGCTGGATACCGCTCCCATCACGTCTTCAAAGCTGATGCGGGCAGCGTCCATTTTGTATTTGTCCAGGTCGATATGAATTTCCCTGTCCAGCGCGCCCACAATGTCCACGCGGGTGATCTCGTTGAGGGCTTCGATCCGGTCCTGCATTTCGTCCGCATACTTCTTCAGCGTCTGCAGGTCGAAATCGCCGCTCATGTTCACGTTCATGATCGGAATCTGCGAAACGTCGATCTTGGTGATCTGCGGCTCTTCCGTCAGGTTATTGGGCAGGTCTTTTTTTGCATCATCCACTTTTTCACGCACCTCCATTCTCGCCTCCTCCATATCCTGATCGGGGTTGAATTCGATAATGATCGCAGAGAAGTCCTGAATGGACGTGCTTTTGATTTTCTTTACGCCTGGAATGGATTTCAGTTCCTTTTCAAGGGGCTTCGTCACCAGCGTTTCCATATCCTCCGGCGACGTACCGTCGTTGATCGTACTGATATAGAACTGCGGGAATACCACCTCGGGAAACTGTTCCTTCGGCATGGCGTTATATTTCAGGATACCCATCACGCAAATGATAAGCGTGGCCACATAGATGCTGACCTTGTTATCAATTGCCCAACTGGTGGGTTTAAACTCTTTTTCTAAGTCCTTCATCGGGTAGTTTTTTTAAAGTGGATGCTTACAGTTTCACCGGGTCGTTATCGTTCACGCCCTGGAACCCTGCGGTGATGATCCTGTCTCCTGCCGTTAAGCCGGATTTGATTTCAGCCAGATCGTTGTAGGTGCGGCCCAGTTCAACATCCCGGCGCACTGCCTGCAGTTTGTTGCCCTCTCCTTTTACGGTGATCACATAAGGCTTGCCCAGCGAATATTGCACTACTTTTACCGGCACCACGATGGCGTTTGACGCTTTATAATCCACTATCCTCATTTGTGCGGTCATGTTCGGGCGTACGTCTCCCGATCCTTTCAGCGGCACTTCCACTTTGATGGTCCTGCTCACCGGGTCGATCACTTTCGCGGCAAACCCGATTTTTGTTCTCATCTGTTTATTGATATCGGGGAAAGTGATGATCACTTCATCGCCCGTTTTTACTTTACCGGCGAAAGATTCAGCCACATTGGCGAGTACGCGGAGGTTACTGCTGTTTACTACACGGAAGGCGGCTACGCCCGGGGAGGCTGCATCGCCCAGTTTGGCGATCACCGCATCCACGGTACCATTGATGGGAGATACGATGCGGGCTTGCGCCAGTTGTTCTTTCATGGTCGCCATCTTTCTTTCGAGGCCTTCCACCTGGCTTTTGGCGTTCAGGTATTGTACTTCGGAGCCGATTTTCTGGTTCCAGAGGTTCGCCTGTTTGTTGAATAAAGTTCTGGCGAGGTCGATCTGCGTCTGCAGTTCGGCGATGCCGGCGCGGATCACCACATCGTCGAGTTGGGCGAGCACCTGGCCTCTTGATACAGCCTGGCCTTCTCGTACGCTGATGCTCCTGATCACACCGGGCACCTGGGGAGACACGTCTACGTTTTCACGTGCGTCCACCGTTCCCTGGATGTCGATGTAATGTTCAAATACGGTATCCGTGATGGACGCGATGGACACCGTTTTCATTTTCTGAACGGTATCCGTGCCTTTGGTTTTTTTCTCCAGCTCCTTCACTTCCTGCTGCAGTTTGGCAATCTCCTGTTTCTTTTTCTGTATCTGCTCTTCCGGTTTACCTTCACCGCCGCCGCAGGCAGCCAGTACGATCGTTAAAAGGGGGAGTACGAAATATTTTCTGGTCATTGTATGATAGATTTTAGGCGGATGCTGATTTTTAAGATTAGAGTTTGCCATATGCTTTCATGTAATCTACGCGTGAAACGATGACGTTGTACAACGCGTTGAAGTAGTTATTCTGGGCCGTGAGCAACTGGGATTCGGCAGTGATCACTTCAAGGCTGGAGCCCACCCCTTCGCGGTATTTGATCATGGTTGTTTCATACACATCTTTGGCCAGGGCCATGTTCTCTTCCATGTTCTCGAGCGTTTTGATATTGTTGCGCAGGGTAGTGGTGGAATTGATCTGATCGAGATCTATGTTGTTTTTGAGGTCTTCTATATCCAGTTCCGACTGTTTCACCACGAGCATGGCCTGGTCTACCTGTCTCCTGCGCTGCATGCCGGAGAAGATGGGCACCTGGAGGTTAAGCCCCCATGACACGTAGCCATACCACATTTGCGACTGGAAAAAGTCGAATGAGTTAGTCTGCCGTGACGCGCCCACTTTGCCGAAGGCGTTGAGGCTCGGCAGTGCGGCGAGGCGATAGCGTTTCAGGTTATATTCATTGGCCCGTTTCTGCGATTGCATCAGCTGGTATTCGATACGGTTGGTGTAGTTGAACTGGCCCGCGTCCTGGATATCCGCCTTCAGCGCTTCGTTGCTGAGGGTGTCAGTCAGTTCCAGCGGCTGTTTGATAGGCAGGCCGATGCGATATTTGAGCATCGCGAGCCCTACCTGGCGCAGGTTCTGGATACGCACCTGCTCGGCCAGCGCGTTGTTAAGCTGCACCACCAGGCGGTCCACATCCAGTTTTTCCACCAGCCCGTTTTTATAGATCTCCCTTGTTTCGTCCAGTGTTTTGCGCGTGCGGGCGATGTTTTCGTTCAGGATGGCCAGCGCCTTGTCCGAAGCCACTACATTGTAGTATGCCTTGTACACTTCCGCCTTTACATCGATCTCCGATTTAGCTACTCCCTGCCGGGCCAGCAGCTCCAGCGTTTCGCGGGCCTGAAGGGCCACCAGAACGCTGGGGTCGAAGAGGGTCTGGTTCACATTCACATCTCCGGACGCATTGTATTTCAGCCCGAAAGCGAAAGGAACGAGCGTACCCTTGGGCACGTTAGGGTCAAAGTTGGAGGCGTCGATCAACTGCTTTTGAATGATGGGGTTATCCTGGTACAGGCCCGCCGCGGAAACCTGCGGAAGGGCGAGACCACTCACCTCCTTATTCTTTGCGATCTGCTGCAACTCAGCCAGCTGTGCCGTTTTCACGGCATATTGGTTTTTCTTGGCATACTCCACCGCGTCGGTTACCGAAAACCGGAGCGTTTCCGAAGAAACGGCGGGCTGCTGGGCATTAGCGTAGGTTAATAATTGCAACATCAACCCCGTGAGGGCGACGAGCTTCCATTTAAACTGCATAGTTCGTGTGTTTATTTCGAATAATCCTTGGTCTTGTATTTTTCGATTTCACTGTACCCTTTGGGACTGGCCACCCCGTAAACGAAGTGCTCCAGCAGTACCCGCTGCACCCGGCTCATATCGTAGCCGTTCATCGGGAACAGCTCGGGCTGGAAGCAGAACATGGCCGATGCGGCGCGGAAGTGGCTGAGAATCTCCAGGTCCAGGTCGTCGCGGTAGAGCCCTTCCCGTATGCCGCGTTCCAGGTTTTCACGGATGGTCTCCAGCATAAACACGGTCCGGTGGTTTTCAAACAGCTGGAATGCCTTGGCGTGGAACTTCTGGAGGTCCATCATGGCCACGGGGTTCATGTTCCGCAGCTTGTTCTCCAGCATTTTCATCACCATGAACAGTTCTTCAATCGCGTCTTTGCTCTTGATGCGGCTTTCATTGCACTCGTCCTGCATCAGTTTCAGATGCCGGCTCATCACGTTCACTACCAGGTCGCTTTTATCGGCAAAGTGGGCATACAGGGTCTTTTTGGAAATCCCCATTTTAAGGGCGATATCGTCCATCGTAATGGAGCGAGTGCCGTATTGCCGGAACAGGTTGAACGCCGTATCCAATATTCGTTCTTGTACTTCCATCGGTTTTGAAACAGGGGTGTTGCTTGATTACTGGAACAAAACTATGGAAACTATTTAAACCGCCAAAGTTTCCAGTACGATTTTTTTAGATTTTATGACGAACGGGGTTTGTCCGGCCAAACAGCCGTCCATGAATGGGATTTATCATTTTCCGGTGGGAGGAATGCCCCTGAATGCAGTAACTTTGCCCTTTCAACACTGCAAGCACATGTCTCCAAAACTGAGGTTCCGGGTATTGTTATCGCGCCTGCTGCGCTATTTTTTCCAGGGGTTGCTCATCCTGGCGCCGATTGGCATCACGGCCTTCACGTTGTACTGGGGGTTTATCACGATAGACAACCTGCTGCCCCGGGATTTGCTGCCGGTGGACCACCCGATGAACTTCCTGAAGTACAAGGGCGTAGGGTTTGCTATTGTATTGATACTCATAGTGTTTGTGGGTTACCTGAGCTCTTCGTTCATTGTGGGGCGGCTGATCGACATGTTTGACCATATCCTGGAGCGCACCCCTTTTATTAAATATATCTACTCTTCCGTGAAAGACGTGTTCGACGCTTTTGTGGGGGAAAAGAAGAAGTTCGACCATCCGGTGCTGGTGAATGTGTATGGGGAAGACGTGTGGGAGATGGGTTTCATCACGCAGGAAAATGTAAGGAGTTTGGGGCTGGAAGGATATATGGCGGTGTACGTCCCGCACGCCTACGCCATTACGGGGAAGGTTTTTATCGTACGGCAGGAGAAGGTGCGGGCTTTGGACAATATATCGGCCGGGGAAGCGATGAAGTTCGCGGTGAGCGGCGGGGTGACCCACATCACGGAAAGCCATGCCCCCCAACCGGCGAAATAAATTTTACCCACCTGTGAATAACAAGGGAAATTGAACCGGGCATTATCCCGACATTCGGTTTTCTTCAAATTCACACACATGCATCCATTGTTTCGCACGGCAGTTCCACTGCTGCTGGTATTGTTACCTTATTCCGGGGCAAAGGCCTGGGGCTTTTTCGCTCACGAACGCATCAACCGCCTGGCGGTGTTTGCGCTGCCGCCGGACATGTTGCTCTTTTACAAGCCTCACATCGAATATATCGTTCAGCAGTCCACGGCGCCGGATAAACGACGGTATATGATACCCGGGGAGGGCGCGCGCCATTACCTGGATGCGGACCATTACGGCCCGCTGGCGTTCGACAGCCTGCCGCGCAACTGGCAGGCGGCCGTACACCGGTACAGCGCCGATACCCTGGAACGTTACGGGGTATTGCCCTGGCACCTGGAGCGGGTAATGCGCTGGCTCACGGCGGCATTCGAAGCGGGAGACGCCTCGCGCATCCTGCGGCTGTCTGCCGAGCTGGGCCATTACCTGAGCGATGCGCATGTTCCCCTCCACGCCTGCTCCAACCATAACGGGCAGCAGACGGGACAGGAAGGGATTCACGGTCTGTGGGAATCGCGCATTCCCGAACTGGTCGCCGATGCCGGGTTCGATTACTGGGTGGGCGCCACCGGCTATATCAAAGATGTGCGCAGCCTTTTCTGGCAGGCCATTTCCGGGAGCGCCGCGGCGGCCGATACGGTGCTCCGGTTCGAGAAGCAGCTCAGCCAGCGGTTCCCGGCCGACCGGCGGTTTGCATACGAGCTGCGGAAAGGCCGGCTGGTACACAATTACTCCACTGATTACACGAAAGCCTACCACAAGGCGTTAGGCGGTATGGTGGAACGGCGGATGCGCGCATCCATTCAGGCCGTAGCGGCCTGCTGGTACACGGCCTGGGTGAACGCAGGCCAACCGTCCCTGGGAAAGCTAAGGGCAACGGGCATTTCAGACGAAGAACACGCGGCGGCAAGACGGCTGGACAGCCTCTGGCGGGCGGGTAAAATATTTGGGAGGGACCACTGAGAATTAACAAAAGAAAACTTATCTTTGGCCTTCTATCATTTTTAACCTGTCCTCACTGACCAATCCTTCCGGTTTATTACTCGACCGCGATTTTTTACCAATTCCTTCGAAAAACCATAGAACGTGGAACAAGAAAACGTATTCAACTTAGATCGCAACATGAAGGTGCACAATTTTAATGCAGGTCCTTCTGTATTACCAAACGAAGTACTGTACAAAGCCAGTAAAGCCCTTATTGACTTTGACGGGACAGGTATGTCTATACTGGAAATAGGACACCGCACGGAACCGTTTATCGCCGTAATGGAGGAAGCACGCAGTCTTGCCAAAGAGCTGATGCAGCTGGAGGACGACTACGAAATCCTGTACCTCCAGGGAGGGGCCACCACGCAGTTCATGCAGGTGCCCATGAACCTGCTCGACAGTGGGGATACCGCGGCATATATCGATACCGGCGTATGGTCCAATAAAGCCATTAAAGAAGCCAAGCTGTTTGGTTATGTAGATGTTATCGCCAGCTCCAAAGAAACTAACTACAATCACATCCCCAGGCAGTTTACGGTACCCCAGCAAGCCAAATACCTGCACATTACCACCAACAATACCATTTACGGTACACAGTGGCAATCCACGCCTGAAACGGATGTTCCCCTGATAGCGGACATGAGCAGCGACATTCTCAGCCGCCAGATGGATTTTAATAAATACGCCCTGATCTATGCCGGCGCACAGAAAAACATGGGCGCCGCAGGCACCACCATGGTAGCCGTGCGCAAAAGCATTCTCGGCAAGATCACCCGCAAAATACCCAGCATACTCGATTACAGGCTGCATATTGAAAATGCCTCCATGCTCAATACCCCGCCCGTATTTGCCGTATACATCTCCATGCTCACCCTGCGCTGGCTCAAAGGCCAGGGAGGCCTCGCCGCTATTGAAAAACTCAATAACAAAAAGGCTGCCCTCCTGTACGACGAGATCGACCACAACCCCCTGTTCCGCGGCAACGTCGTGAAAGAAGACCGCAGCAAAATGAACGTGACCTTCACCATCGACAAACCCGAACTGGAAGAAGAATTCCTGAAATTCTGCAAAAAAGAAGACATCGTGGGCATCAAAGGCCACCGCTTGTCCGGCGGCTTCCGCGCATCCCTGTACAATGCACTGCCCATCGAAAGTGTGGAAGTAATGGTGGAAGCCATGAAATTCTTCTCACTGAAAAAGGCTTAGTAGTAAAATATTTCATTATATGAAGACTGCCACTTTCCCGTGGCAGTCTTTTTTATACCTGCTTTTCTTATTTTTACCCCTTCTAACCGCAAATACAAGATCATGGCAATTATCAAACCCTTCCGGGCGCTGCGTCCACAACCAGCCCTGGCGAAAGAAGTAGCCGCACGGCCATATGATGTATTGAATTCCGCAGAAGCGGCAGCCGAAGCTGCCGGTAACCCGAACTCATTCTACCACGTATCCAAATCCGAAATCGACCTCCCCGACGGCACAGACGTGCACAGCGAGGCTGTATACCTGAAAGCCGCCGAAAACCTGCAGGCCCTCCGGGATGCGGGAACACTCTTCCATGAAGACCAACCCTGCTATTATATCTATAAACTGGTGATGGACGGCCGGGCCCAGACGGGGCTGGTATGCGTATCGTCCATCGACGACTATAACAACGGCATCATCAAAAAACACGAATTCACCCGCCCGGACAAGGAACTGGACCGTATCAACCACATTACCTACACCCGCGCCCAGACCGGTAACGTGTTTCTTGCGTACGACGATGTGCCCGAACTGAACACCATCATCGATCACTGGCAGCAACGGCATGCGCCGGTATATGATTTCATCGCCGACGACGGCATTGCCCACACCATCTGGGTGGTGGACGAGGCTGCCACCGGCGAGCAGATCACCGAACTGTTCGCCACCAAGGTGCCCGCCACGTACATTGCCGACGGGCATCACCGTGCCGCTTCCGCCGCGCTGGTGCAAAAAGCGACCAACGAAAACATTCACAGCAGCGCCAACCTGAATTATTTCCTCACCACCATATTCCCCGCCAGCCAGCTGGCGATACTCGACTACAACCGCCTCGTCAAAGACCTGAACGGTCACAGCAAGGCAGATTTCCTCTCGCAGCTCGAGTACGACTTCATCGTGGAGCCCATCGGTCACCACGAGCAGAAACCCAGCATGCTGCATGAGTTCAGCATGTACCTCGACGGCACCTGGTACCGCCTCGTGGCCCAGGAAGGCACCTACACGACAGACCCGATCGGCATCCTGGACGTGACCATCCTGCAAAACAACGTGCTCGACAAACTGCTGGGCATCAAAGATCCCCGCACCGACAAACGCATCGATTTTGTGGGCGGCATCCGCGGCCTCGGCGAACTGGTGAAAAGGGTCAACAGCGGCGAGATGCAGGTCGCTTTCGCCCTCTACCCCGTTACGATCGGGCAGCTTTTCGATATCGCCGACAGCGGTAACGTAATGCCCCCGAAGTCAACCTGGTTCGAGCCCAAGCTGCGCGACGGCCTCTTAACACATTTGATCTGATTATCATCTGAAACGTTGGCCCCGCCTTGATCCGGGGTCGGCGCTTTTTTCTTACATTTACATAAAACGCACTGAATGATGGAATGGCAAAAGGTTGCTAAAAAGTGGACCCTTGTGCTCGCAGGGATATTAACGGTACAATGGAGCATGGCGCAGGACAATGCCGAGCTCCAGCAAACCGCCAATTCTTTCCTGCGGACGGGAGATTATGCCAATGCGATATTGGTACTGAACCAGGCTATCCAGAACTCCCCGGACGATATCCAGCTGAAAAAGAACCTCGCTTTTGCCTACTACCTGAAGGGCGATTATAATCGCGCTTACACCGTGGTGTCGCCGCTGGTCGATAAAAAAGACGCGGACATCCACCTGTTCCAGATTGCCGGTAACATTTACCAGAGCAAGCAGGACTGGAAAGGAGCGGAAAAGCTCTACATCCGCGGTCTCAAAAAGTTCCCGAAAAGCGGCGAGCTGTACAACGACTACGGGGACCTGCTGCAGAACATGAAAAACTTCGACGGCGCGCTGAAGCAATGGGTAAAGGGCATTGAAACCGACCCCAATTTCCCCGGCAACTATTACCATGCCGCGCGGAGCTATCTGTGGACCAAAGAGCCCATCTGGGCCATCCTCTACGGCGAAACCTTCGTCAACCTGGAAAGTTACACCACCAGGACCGCCGAGATCAGGGAAGTGGTGGTGGAGTGCTATAAAAAACTGTTCGACGACCCGGCCATTTTCGACAGTGTGCCGGCCGAAAACGATAAAAAATCCAAAAAGAGCGGTTCCGAAAGCGGGTTCATGGATGCTTTCAAAAGCACCATCGCCAAACAGGTGAGCGTGATTGCCAACGGCATCGAGCCACAGTCGCTCATCATGCTGCGCACCCGTTTCCTGCTCGACTGGTATAATTTTCACGCGATGCGCTATCCTTACGCCCTCTTTGATTTTCAGCGCAACCTGCTGAAAGAAGGTATGTTCGAGTCATACAACCAATGGCTGTTCGGTCCCGTAGCGAACCAGGCCGAATACAAAGCCTGGACCACCCTGAACAAAACCAACTACGACGCCTTCTCCACATGGCAGCGCAACCACCCGCTGAAACTGCGGGAAGATGAGTTCTACAACACCGGCAAACTGGCGGTGATCAAGTAGCACGGGCGAAAGGAACAGCATAGAGGGCCGCGTTTAATTACAACAACCATCTAAACATAGAGCTTATGCTGATCGCAAAACACCAAAACATTATTGACAACGCGGTTAAAGCCAACCACGACAGAACTTTTTACGCCCAGTACCCCGAGCACCCGAAAGCGTATGGAGAAGAAGCGCCCCCGCAGGGCGAAGCCTCCTTCAAAAGCCTGCTGCAGCAGCCGTTTCCACGTTTGAAGCAAAAGATCGTTGCCGGCTGGGCGGGCGAAGAAGTATCCCCTTACACCGGCGAAGCCCTGGGCATCACCTACCCGCTCGTCGACGTGGAAGAACTGGTGAAAGCCGGTAAACGTGCCGGCCAGCGCTGGGCGCAGCTGAGCGTCGCAGACAGAGCGGGCATCCTTACCGAAACGCTGGAGAAGATACAGCATCACTTCTTCGAGATCGCCCATGCCACCATGCACACCACCGGCCAGAGTTTTATGATGAGCTTCCAGGCCAGCGGCCCGCATGCGAACGACCGCGCGCTTGAAGCCATCGCCATGGGCTACCAGCAGTTGCAGGCCTATCCTGAAAAACAGACCTGGGAAAAACCTATGGGCAAAATCAGCATCCGCCTCGAAAAGTCATTCCGTGCCGTGCCTAAAGGGCTGGGCCTGGTGATCGGCTGCTCCACTTTCCCGATATGGAACTCTTTGCCCGGTATTTATGCCGACCTCATAACCGGTAACGCCGTGCTCGTAAAACCGCATCCCAGGGCCGTATTGCCGATCGCCATCGTGGTGGCGGTGATTCAGCAGGTGCTGGAAGAAAACGGGCAGGACCCGTACACCTGCCAGCTCGCAACGGACACCAGCGAACACCTCATCACCAAAGAGCTTTGCGAGCACCCCGATGTGGCGTTGATCGACTACACCGGCAGCAGCGGCTTCGGTAACTACGTCGAATCCCTCACAGCTCACGGCAAAACCGTGTTCACCGAAAAAGCCGGCGTCAACTCCGTGATACTCGATTCCGCGAAAGACATCGACGCCGTGGTACAAAACCTCGCCTTCTCCGTGAGCCTTTACTCCGGCCAGATGTGCACCGCGCCGCAGAACTTCTTCATCCCCGAATCAGGCATCCGCACGCCCAATGGGAACATTCCGTTTAATGAAGTGGCAACCCGGCTCAAAGACGCCGTAACGGCCCTCGTCAATAATCCGAAAATGGGTGCCGGCACGCTCGGCGCATTGCAGAATGAGGCCACCGTGCAGCGCGCCAAAGAAGCCCATAACATCGGCGGGAAAGTGGTGCTGAGCGGCACGCCGGTTGTGAACGAAGAATATAAAAACGCCCGCACTTTCTCCCCCACCATCGTGGAGGTCAGCTCGGCAGATAACAGCATTTACGAAAGGGAACTGTTCGGCCCGGTCATCCTCCTGATCAAAACCAGGGATACCGACCACTCGATTCAGCTGGCCCGGCAAATGGCCGCCAAACACGGCGCCATTACCTGCGCGGCTTACACAACCGATGAAACGGCAAAAGACAGGATCGCCGATGCGATGAACAGCGTGTTCACGCCCGTGTCTTTCAACTTTACCGGCTTCATATGGGTCAACCAGCATGCCGCGTTTTCCGATTTTCACGTTACGGGTGGCAACCCGGCCGGCAATGCCAGTTTTACGAACCAGGAATTTATTGTGAAGCGATTTGTTTGGGTGGGCAACAGAACATACATGGAATAAAAACCACATTATGCGCACACACATCAGGCTACTTTTTTTCATGGCAATCCTGGCTGCGGCCTGCCAGCAGGCTCCGAAAGCCGACAAGGCGGAAGTGACCGACGTACAGGCCGTCAAACAGCCCGACGAAAACGGACATCACCACCGGCTCGATACCGCCGCCAGCCACCTGTTCTGGATAGGCACCAAACCTACCGGCGAACACAAGGGCTCCTTCAGGTTCAGCAGCGGGGAACTGCATATGAAAGACAGTGTGCTGACCAGTGGGCAATTCGTGATAGACATCCGCAGCCTCAGCAATATCGACCTGGCTACGCAGCCCGACATGAAAAAGAAGCTGGAAACCGAACTGCTCGGCCCCAATTTCTTTGATGCCGCGCAATTCCCGGCGGCCCGGTTCGAGATCACCGAGGTACAGGAATTCAATCCCGCCACAGCCGGCAAAGATGTGTTGCTGAAAGACGCCAATTATACCATCAAGGGAAACCTCACCATCAAAGACGTGAGCAAAAACATCAGTTTCCCGGCCAAAATCGTGCGGAAAGATGGCAAGGTGATGGCCACCGCCGATTTTAACATCGATCGCACCCAGTGGGGTATGACCTACCGGGCCGACAAATCGGTACAGGATAAGCTGATCAACTCCATCGTCAACATCCGTTTCGAAATCGTTACAAAATAGCGGGCGGGGCGGCATTTTAGCTGTCCCGCTCCTTTTTTTTCAGTATATTTAGTAAGATCTCCGATCCTAAATACACGACTATGGAAACGAATCAAAAAAGAGATGAACGCCTGTGGCGCATCGCCAAAGCCCGGGCCGGATTCCGCACCCACCTGATGACCTACCTTATCATTAACGCGTTTTTGTGGGCCATATGGTTTCTGACCAGCGACCAGCACGACGGTGTGCCCTGGCCGGTATGGCCGATGGCTGGATGGGGACTGGGCCTGGCGTTTGCGTATTACAACGCCTTTCACCGGGACCCGTTTGGCGATGCAACCCGTGAATACGAAAAACTGCAGCAGGAAAAACAACAGCGTGGCATTTAATTCAACCTTTTCATCATGCACCTCCCCACCCGCCTTTTTGATGTGATTACGCATCAATTGACCCACTATTCCAAATCCGATATGATGGCCGCCAAACAGGATGGCGCCTGGAAATTGTACAGCACCGCTGAAGTGGCCGATATCACCTGGCGTTTCAGCGCCGGCCTTCTGCACGCGGGCGTAAAAGCAGGCGACAGAATCGCCCTCATCAGCTTCAACCGCCCCGAATGGATCCTGACCGACATGGCCTGCCAGCAGATCGGCGCCGTGCTGGTGCCCATCTACCCCACCATCAGCGAGCCCGAACTTGAATTTGTGCTCAACGACTCTGGCGCCAGTGTGCTGTTCGTGAACAACAAAGACCTGTTCGGGAAAGTGCAGGCGTTGCGCAGCAAACTCCCCCAGCTCCGCGAGATCTGTTCCTACGATCGTATCCCGGATGTGCAGCACTGGTCCGCCCTCACCGCCCTCGCGCAGGAGGCCGACAAAGACCGTATAATCGCCATCAGGGAGGCAATTGAGCCGGAACAGCTCGTCACCATCATCTATACTTCCGGCACTACCGGCGTACCCAAGGGCGTGATGCTCTCCCACCGCAATATCATGAGCAACGTGGAAAGCTGCCTGCCCCTGCTGCCCGTCAGCAGCAACGGCCGGGCATTGAGCTTTCTGCCCCTCAATCATATTTTCGAAAGGATGGTCACCTATCTGTACCTCACCGCCGGCGTGTCCGTTTACTATGCGGAGAGCATGGACACGATCTCCGAAAACCTGAAGGAAATAAAACCCTCCATTTTCACCACCGTGCCCCGCCTCCTCGAAAAAATCTACGAAAAGCTCAATGCCCGCGGCATGGCGCTAAGCGGCATGAGCCGGTCGATTTTTTTCTGGGCGCTCGACCTGGCCAGGCAATTCGAGATCAACAAACCCCTCACCCCCTGGTACAGGATACAACTGACGCTGGCCGACCGGCTAGTGTACCGCAAATGGCGGGAAGCCCTCGGGGGCGAGCTGCAATGCATCGTAACCGGTGCAGCCGCCTGCCAGGTGCGGCTGCTGCGCGTCTTCACCGCCGCACGCATTCCCATCCTGGAGGGGTACGGGCTCACCGAAACCTCGCCCGTGATCGCCGTAAACCGTATGCCTGAAAAAGACAGGATGTTCGGTACGGTGGGGCCCGTGATCAGCAATGTAGAAGTGAAACTGGCGGACGACGGGGAAATTCTCTGTAAAGGCCCCAACATTACGATGGGATACTATAAACGCCCCGACCTCACGGCAGATGCCATCACCGACGGATGGTTCCATACCGGCGACATCGGGGTGCTGGCCGACGGCAAATTCCTCAAAATCACCGATCGCAAAAAAGAACTGTTCAAAACATCCGGGGGCAAATTCGTGGCGCCGCAGCCCATCGAAAACAAATTCCGGGAATCGCCGTTAATCGAACAGATCATGGTGGTTGGTTCCGACCGCAAGTTCACCGGCGCCCTCATCGTGCCCAATTTCCGCAACCTGGAAGACTGGTACGCCCAACAGGGCAACAGCTATCCCGGCCCGGAAAAGGCCCTTCACGACACCAAAGTGCAGCAGCTGTACCGGCAGTCGGTGGAGCAGTATAACCAGTTCTTCAACCACATCGAGCAGGTGAAAAAATTCGAGCTGATGCCCCACGAATGGACGGTGGATGGAGGTGAAATGACCCCTACCCTTAAACTCAAGCGAAAGGTGATCCAGGAAAAGTACAGGGACGCGATTGAGCGGATTTATGCATAAAATTTGAGGAAAATTGGTAAAAACGCTTATTTTTGCCCTCCCGCTAACAGCGGTATGGCCCGGTAGTTCAATGGATAGAATAGAAGTTTCCTAAACTTTAGATACAAGTTCGATTCTTGTCCGGGCTACAACCTCACCATCCCAAGGTGTCCATCCGGGCACCTTTTTTATTCAAAATCGCGGCCAACACGGTAATATACGCTACCTTTGTTAGGTCTTCCTCTCCCAGGCAACCCCTTCCTATCCCCGTATTTTTCAATTGTTAAAACCAAAATCATGAAACAGTTCCGATTTACCTGGATGCTTTTTTCAGCAGCAGCAGTTTTCCTGACCTCCTGTAACGGAGGCGGAAAAAAAACTGATAAAGACACTGCGATGGAAGCAGACAATGCTGGCGTTAACGTCGAGCCCGCCTCAAATACCATCATTAACACACCGCAAAGTATGATGACAGCAGTACATAAAGTGGCCAACTTTGCAAAGTGGAAAGCCTCTTACGATGCGCACGATTCAATGCGGTTGGCCAATCAGATACACAGTTATATAATCGGCCGCGGCGTACAGGATTCCAATATGGTACTGGTAGTTGTGAAAGTAGGAGATATGGATAAAGCCAAAGCTTTTGCCAAAGACGCCAGTCTGAAAATGGCCATGCAAAAAGGCGGAGTAACAGGCACTCCCTCATTCAGTTTTATTACGATCACCTTCCAGGATACCTCTCCTGTCGATACAGACATCCGGTCAAGGGTAACATTTCAAGTCAAGGACTGGGATACCTGGCTGAAAGCATTTGAGGAAGGCAAGCAGAACAGATTGGACAATGGCATCATTGTAAGAGCCTACGGTCATGATGTGGACGATAATCATAAAGTAGTAGTGGTTACCGCCCAGACCGATACTGCCAAAGCCAATGCCTATTGGAATTCGGATGTACGCAAAAACCGGATGGTGGCAGCAGGGGTAATAGGCGAGCCTGAACGGTTTGTGTACCGGTTAACGCATCGGTATTGATATACCCTGAAGCGATAACAACCATTCGGTTCAACAGACCCAAAAACCAGGGTGCGAATTCACACCAACATCGCGGGAAATATAAAAGCAGGCTGCTGTAATCCCGTATTTTCCATAGACCTGAACTATCCGACAATACGCTTAATTCCCCCAAGTCCGGAAAGATCAGATTCGAGCCTGAGACTTTTGGGGGACTGCATTTAAAACCCGGAAGCTTTTTCAAAAAGAGCTTCCGGTTTTTTTGTGCCGCCAATAATTGACATCCCGGAGACTTCTTTGCCCGGCGATAGCAGAATGAGCTCCGGAGAGAATATTCCCCTCCTGACATAGGGTTGTCACAGCCCGATTTTAGCTTTACTGTGTAATGTAAAATCACTCAAAATGGAAAAGCTCGATCTCGCAAAAAAGCACAAGTCATATTTTACCGCTAAACCCAAGCCGGAACTGGTGGAAATCGAAAATGCCCAATTCATATCAATATGCGGCAAAGGAGATCCCTCCGGCCAACAATTCACTGACAACATTGAAGCACTTTATACAGTTGCCTATGCCTTAAAATTCATTTACAAAGCAAAGGAAAAAGACTTCGTTGTTTCGAAACTGGAAGGGCTCTGGTGGTTTGACGAAGAAAAATTCTGCAACAAGACCATTGCCAGTTCGTCCGTAGAAGTCCCGAGAAGCGAATGGGAATACCGCCTGTTGATAAGATTGCCGGACTTTGTTGCGGAACATGACCTTGAAAAAGCCAAAGAAACCGTTCTTGCTAAAAAGAAAACGGCGCTTGCCGGGAAAGTTGAATACTTTACGATGAGTGAGGGAAAATCAGTGCAAATGCTGCATGTCGGGCCTTTTTCCACGGAACCTCAGTCACTGCAACAAATAGGGGCCTTCATCGAAACACACAAATTATCGCGGAACGGGCTTCATCACGAAATTTATTTATCGGACTTCAGGAAAACCGAGCCCGGTAAATTGAAGACCATTTTAAGAGAACCGGTGAAATAGGCATATCCCAGCCCCGGCACGTCTCAGGCATAATTACGCAAACGTCCCCTATAATGTCGGAATCATACCCTGTTTACCTGATTGAACGAACCTATCTTTACCATACACAAAACAGCACGTTATGCGAAAACTCAAACTACAGATGCACATGAGCCTCGATGGCTTCGTTGCAGGGCCCGAAGGACAGCTGGTTGGATCGGCACAATTGGTTCGGATCTGCCATTGGGCGAATTCATGGGCAATCTCCTCGAAACAAGCGACACCATGATATTGGGCAGCAAAACAACTAATGAAATTGTCAGCTATTGGGAAAATGTAGCAGAAAACGAACCCGACAGCCCGGAACAGCCGGTTGCCCAAAAAATGGTCCGGATGCGCAAGATTGCTTTCAGCAAGCGTCAATCAACAATCAGCGGCAAAAATGTAACTGTTGAAAATGGGGATATTGTTTCTGCCGTAAACCAGCTCAAAAATGAGGATGGAAAAGACATCATTGTGTATGGTGGCGCGCAGTTCGTCAGCGCGTTGATTGAACATGACCTCATTGACGAATACAATTTGTTTATCAACCCAATCAGTCTGGGTAATGGTTTAAGTATTTTCAAAGGGAAAAAATACCTGAAACTGGCAAAATCAGTGGTCTACAGGAGCGGGATTGTGGTGAATACCTATATCAAAGGTTAGTTCGTGTTACACTTCCGTGAAGTGGACTTTATACGTTTTCGGAATTTGCAGTTGGGCCAGGCGATACCCCCGGGTGGTTCTGATATTGGCAATCCACTCATCCGTACCGCCAAAATCAATGATCCAGGAATTGTAACTATTCAGTCCCTTAAAGGGCCCCGGTTCAAAAATTAAGGTCAGTGCGAGCTGATACATATCGTCCCGCTTCGAAAACTGGCGGGTGATATCAAAGCTGAAATGCTCGCCTGTTTCGTCACCCCAATCGTAAGTACCATATTGAAACAGCAGCATGTCATCATGCGGATTTTTCCCGTTTGAAATACTTTTGACCTTGATTTCATCGTACAGTGTTTTTGAAAGTCCGATAACATCGTCGGGCGTTAATACGGAGCCTGCCCCGATCAACTGTTTGACTGCTGCCAGATATTCATTTTCAATGTTTTTCAGTTCCACCGATCGGGGCATATTGATGTTCTTTTGTGCTTGCTTAAACTTCGCGGCAAACAACCGGCTGTTTTATCCGGCATTGGTTTCTGCCATCCAAACGCCATCCTATTCTTTGTCACAATAAAGGAAAAGCATATCATCGACCGCGTTATCGCCAAGTTGTTTTGCCTTCCGTAAATCCTCACAGGCCTCTTTAGTTTGTTTTTTGGTGGGTTTAAGATTCCCTTTCCCCGTCAGCAGATTGATTTTCGCAACGCCTCTGTTTGCATAGGCTTCTTTGTAGTCCGGGTTTAGCCGGATAGCAGCGTCGTAGTCCTTAATTTCGCCTGCAAGGTCCATCAACATGTTTTTTGACGCGCCCCGGTTGAAGTAAGGTTCGGCATCGTTTGCATCGAGCGACAAACACCTGTCGTAATACCGCACCGCCTGTACAAATTGCTGCTGCTGGCCGCAAATCCTGGCGAGGTAAAACAAGGCAGCCTGCCCTTGTTTCTCAGTACTGTCTTTAGTCAATACGTATTGAAAATCCTTTTGAGCGCCTTCCAAATCGTCTGCATATGCTTTGGATTTCCCTCTGTCTATATACGAAGCCAGATCTGAAGCATCCAGTGCTATGGCCCGATCTAAATCCGAAACGGCCTTCTTGTACTCTCCCAGCCCGTTATAGCAAAATGCACGGTAGATAAAACAGTGTTTTTTTAGTTTATCTGCGGTGGCTTTGCCCAGAACATCCGAAAAAGCCCCTTCGGCCTCCCGGAAATTCTCTTCCCGCAATAACTTCACGGCCTTTTCGAAATCCGGCCTGAGCTCCGCCTGCCCGTAACAAAACAAGCAGCTGAACAGGGCCGGCAGAACCATGATGAGCCTTCGCATGATGACTGGAAGGGATAGTGTCGGTTTCATGATAGAGATATTGATGTTGCACACATACTTTATACAGCATACGGGCAAGACAGATACAATCCGGACACTGCGCCGTTCAATGAATTTACACAAAAGCCCGGTCATTTCAATGCACCTTCTACACCCATTTAATGTGTACTTTGCATTAAATTCGCCCTCACTATGAGCACAAAATCTCTCAAAATAAAAGTCTCTCCGGTAATCGGCTCCGTTTCAGCCCGGTACATCGCCCCGGCGAATGCTAAATGCATCTTTACGCTGGCCCATGGGGCAGGCGCCGGGATGGACCATTCCTTTATGGAAACCCTTTCCAATGCCCTTTCAGCCGTCGGCATCGCCACCCTGCGGTTCAACTTCCCCTTCGCCGAAAATAAAAAAGGCAGGCCCGATTCACCGGTTGTAGCACATGCGACCATTGAGGCCGCCATCAAAAAGGCGCAAGAGCTCAATCCCGGCCTGCCGTTGTTTGCGTCCGGCAAATCTTTCGGGGGAAGAATGAGCTCCCAATACCTGTCAGAACGCCCGGAAAGTCCGGCAAAAGGCATCATCTTTTACGGATTTCCGTTGCATGCCGCAGGCAAACCGTCCATCGATCGGGCAGGCCATCTGAAAGCGCTGAAAATACCGATGCTTTTTCTTCAGGGCTCCAAAGACACCCTGGCTACATGGGACCTGATAGAAAACGTGTGCAAATCGCTGCGCAAAGCCACACTGGTCAAATTTGAAGGAGCGGACCATTCTTTTAAGGCGGGCAAAACGGATGTGATGTCGTTACTGGTGGATGCAACCAATAAGTGGGTGGATAAGATGCTCAGGAAATAAACAGACGCACTGCCCCTGTTCAACTCCCGATCAATGCGCAATACATCCCTTCAACGCATGGAGGTGTTGAGCATATCAACGTGATCAGCACCGCTGTCACAACCCTGATTTTATTTTCGTCAGTTCCCCCAGCAATGCCGTTTCCCTCACCGCCTCCTCCATCCCCAACCCCTTCGCCATCCGGGCGATCGCCAGGTTCAGCGTATCGATCTCCGTTTCGCGGCCGTTCTTAATGTCCTGCAAGGTGGAAATCAGCTGCCCGTCAGATGAGCGGCTGATGCGCAACAGGTTTTGCTCCACTTCGCCGGCATCGAGGTGAATTCCTTTTTCACGGGCAATGGCCATACACTCTGTGATGATGCGGTTTGCTATGCCCAGCGCTGCTTCGTTGCGGTGGAATATGCCGTTATCGATATCCAGCAAGGGGCATACGGAATTGAATGCACAATTGATGATCGCTTTTTTCCAGACGATCGTTTCAATGTCATTGTCCGCTTTGAACTGGAAACGGGCGCTATCGAGGAGCGACACCACTTCATGGAGGCCCGCCACTGTTCCCCGTACGATTCCAATGGGAGATACGGACACCGGCTTGAACCGCACCGCATTCTCACTCACCGTCTGCGCCGTCACAAACAGCACACACCGGTAAACCGCCGGGTAGTCGAGCTCAATGAAGGGCTGTTCTACCTCCAAACCGTTTTGCAATAAAACAAGCGGGGAATTGCCGGCTTTCTGCCGCAGCGTTTCCGCCAGCCGCCGGTTACCGTAAGATTTATTGGTCAGCACAATTACACCATTCAATTCGGAAAACTGGCTGAACGAGCTCACTTCAACCGCTGCTTCAATTGTGTCACCGGTTTCCGGTATCACCTGCAGGGTACGCGTTTCCGTCAACCCGTCGTCCACACTGCCCCGCAGCAGGTACACCTTCCTGTTTTCCAGCCGCAGCGCTACCGCGAGCGTTTTGCCGATCGCACCGGCGCCAATGATGTAGATATTTTGCAGATCGTTCATGGCTATCAATATTCGTGCAGCTTAAAATTCGGCAAAATATAATTCGGTGCACAGATGCAGTTTTATGAAATTTGACCATATCAGTTGCGGGTTAAGGCATTATCGGATACAAGGAACGATCAAAAACACAGGGCTTGGCAAAGTGATCCGCCGCCAGCTATAAAATCTGTTCTGATACTGCGTTGAAGTGCAGGGGTTTGAATACCGGACTAAAGTGCCGCATCGGTACCAATAAAAAGAGGCGCCCGGTTGAGCGCCTCTGTAAAAACTATTCCGTCACGCATTCCGGACAGCAGTCGGGCCATTCAAACGACGTGGTGGCGTACGCGTACGCGCCATTGTCGCATACCACTTCGCCCTCCAGGTCGCCGGCACAATACAGGTCATCGTCCGCGAAGCGGTGCGAGATGTACACGTCGCTGTAATTGATGTAGTCGCTGTAAGTGGCGAAACCGTTGATCAGGCCGTTGCCCCATACATTGTAGGTGACCGCCGAGGGTGTGCCCACATAGTAATAGTACACCCATACCTCATTAAAAGCAGGGTCGTACATCAGCTCGAAAAAAGTAATGGTGCCGGTCGCCGTTTTGATGTTCCTCGCAATTTTCAGGGACTTTTTCTTAGAGATGCAATTGGCCGCTCCGGGCAGCATCAGCAGGCCGCATACCAGCAATGCAAAAACAAGTGTGAATCGTTTCATAGTGGAATTGTATTTAGGGTGAAAAAAAACGCAGGGTTGTCTTAAGCACGGGCCTAACAAAAGGGTCTTATTAAATATAGTGCAAAGATTCGATGTATGCAAGCCGCCCGGTTCAATGAAAGGAGGCCGTCACTTCACTGTCCCCCTGCGTCAAAGCAGATCCGCCAGAACAATGTCATCGCCGTTCCCTTACATCGACAGGAAACACTGCATCCCCCGCCCCGGAAGAACCACCCGTAGCGGTTACTTTGCAACTGTGATACAAAGATTTCGGGGAAGCCAATGCGCCGATTGTCTTACTTTAGCGGCATACCGGCCATGGATATATTTTCAACGAACCCACCCATCTGCTGCTATGGAAAAACTAAAAATCAACATAGACCTCATCCTCCCCGACATCCCCGACGAAAAAGACGCCTGCGTGCAACGCATCATCGCCATCATGGAAGGCAGGCAGGGCATCGAAAAAGCGCACATCATACCGGGCGACAAACCGCAGCTGTGCTTTCACTACAATCCTGACATCATTACGGTAGACCGGGTGGAAAACATGGCCCGGCAGGCAGGGGCCGGCATCTCGCAACGCTACGGCCACATCCTGGCATCCGTGGAAGGCATCCGCCATCAGCGGCAGACGCGCCTCATCGAAGCCGCCATCAGCGGCACGCCGGGCATTCTCTCCATTGCCGTATCTGCGGCGGGACAGGTAATGATCGAATTCGACACGGAACAGGTCAGCGAAGAAAAAGTATATACCCTCCTTGAAAAAGAAGGGCTCCGGATAACGGACCACCGCCATGCCCATGGCCACAATCACGATCACGGGGAACCCGGGCACGAACATGCACACGGCGGCATTTTCGGAAAGAACACGGAACTGATATTCAGTATTTCCTGCGGCGCGTTACTGGGTATCGGGTTTGCCCTTTCCCGCATCCCCGCCATGCCCGCCCTTGTTCCGCTGGTCTGTTATATCGCCGCCTATTTTTTCGGCGGCTTTTTCACAGCGAAAGAAGCGGTGGAAACTATCCGGAAGGGCGGTTTTGAGATCGACTTCCTGATGCTGGTGGCGGCTATCGGCGCGGCTATCCTCGGCAGCTGGGCGGAAGGGGCGCTCCTGCTGTTTTTGTTCAGCCTGGGGCATGCACTGGAACATTTTGCGATGGAGAAAGCGCGGAAGTCCATCGCCGCGCTCACGGAACTGGCCCCTAAAACGGCCTTGCGGAAAACGAACGGGCAACCGGAAGAAGTTAAAATAGAAGCGCTCGGGCAAGGTGATATCATCATCGTACGCCCGAACACCAAAATCGCGGCAGACGGCGTTGTGGTGAACGGCAGCAGCAGCGTGAACCAGGCGCCCATCACGGGTGAAAGCATCCCTGTCGATAAAGTGGCGGTAGCGGACGCCGGCATCGGTATCGAAGCCGCCGCGCAGCTCGACGCACAGTACAGGGTATTCGCAGGCACCATCAATGGCAACGGACTACTTGAAATAAAAGTCACCAAAACAGCCGGCGACTCCACGCTTTCCCGCCTCGTCAAAATGGTGAATGAAGCGCAGACGCAAAAATCCCCCACCCAGCAGTTCACCGACAGATTCGAAAAGTATTTTGTACCGGCCGTATTGATACTCGTGGCGTTATTGTGTTTTGCTTTTGTGGTGATCGACGAGCCTTTCAAAGTCAGCTTCTACCGGGCAATGGCGGTACTGGTAGCCGCAAGCCCGTGTGCGCTGGCCATCTCCACGCCCAGCGCGGTATTGAGCGGCGTGGCGCGGGCCGCCCGCGCGGGTGTGCTGATCAAGGGAGGCCGGCCGCTGGAAGACCTCGGCACCCTCACCGCCCTCGCATTCGATAAAACCGGCACCCTCACGGAAGGCAAACCGAAACTCACCAGCATCGTGCCGCTCACGGGCCTGACGGAAAACGAACTGCTGAAAACCGTCGTAGCCGTGGAAGCCCTCAGCGACCACCCGCTGGCCAAAGCCATCGTGCGCGACGGGAAAACCAGGCTGGGCAATGAAATCATCCCGCCCGCGCACGGCATGGAAGCCGTACTCGGCAAAGGCATCAAAGCCAGGCTGGGCAACGACGACATCTTCATCGGCAACATCGCGCTGTTCACTTCCCTCGGAGACGTGCCCCTGCCGGACAGCTTGCAGGAGGCCGTGAAGAAACTGGAAGCAGCCGGCAATACCACCATGGTGATACGGCAAAACCGGACGTTCACCGGCATCATCGCCGTCATGGACACTCCCCGCCCGGAAGCCAAAGAAGCCCTCCAAAAACTGCAGCAAACAGGCATCCGCAAAATGGTGATGCTCACGGGCGACAACCAGCAGGTGGCGGAAGCGATCGCCGCGCAAACCGGCATCACCGAAGCCTGGGGCAACCTGTTGCC
The DNA here is from genome assembly GCF_003813775.1 of Chitinophaga lutea. NCBI lineage: Bacteria > Pseudomonadati > Bacteroidota > Chitinophagia > Chitinophagales > Chitinophagaceae > Chitinophaga > Chitinophaga lutea. The sequence continues at coordinate 1,494,471 of NZ_RPDH01000001.1, forward strand.
GGAACAGAAGGTAGCCGCCATTCAGAAACTGGCCGCACAGGAAAACAAAGTCGCCATGATCGGCGACGGCGTGAACGATGCGCCCGCCATGGCCAAAAGCACCGTAGGCATTGCCATGGGCGCGGCCGGCAGCGATGTGGCGCTGGAAACGGCCGACATTGCGCTGATGGGCGACCAGCTCACCCTGCTGCCCTTCGCCATCGGCCTCAGCCGCAAAGCGAAAAAGATCATCCGGCAAAACCTCGTGATCAGCCTGGGCGTAGTAGCCATGCTGGTGCCGCTCACCATCTTCGGCGTAGCGTCTATCGGCCCGGCCGTGATGGCCCACGAAGGCTCCACCCTCGTAGTGGTGTTCAATGCCCTGCGGCTGCTGGCATATAAAAAATGAACAACCGGCAATATTCACCGGTTCCTGGTAAACGGGAAAACACACCGGCCACCACCGCATTTTCAAAAGCAATAAAAAACGCCCGGCAGTACCGGGCGTTTCTTTTTTTTAGAATTTGATTTCCGCAGGTGGCGTATTATTCAGGAACGGCGTGGTGACGTTCATGATCTTTTCCGTTTCCATCATGAGCGTTACGTGGCCTGTGGCGGGAAAAATGGCGAGGCGCGATTTCGGCACACCGCCGGCCATGTCTGCGAAGATGTCCCCACCCAGCAGCCGGTACATGTCGGTTTTGTGCGTCATGTCCACCCCGTCGTTATCGCCCATGATCAGTAATACCGGGGCTTTGATGCCTTTGATATTGTTTTCGCCGAGGTTAAAATCTACCTGGTCCAGCTGCATGTACTTCGTGACGAACTTTTTCCAGTCGCCCGGTTTGGGCGCAACACTCTCATATACGGCTTTCAGCGGCGAGCCGTCGAACATATCGGGTGTGAAGGTCTTGAAAGCCTCCACCGCTTCCGGCCGCCAGCCGTTCATTTTGTATACGGTGGAAAGCGCCACGAGTTTTTTCACCATTTTCGGATGTGCGATGGCCAGCTGGAATGCAACGGTACCGCCGAGGCTGTAACCGAGCACATCGGCGCTGTCAATTTTCAGGTGTTTGAGAAGGCCGGCCACATCATCCGCCAGCGCGGGGTAGGTGGGCTTGCGGTCGATGTCGCCCGTGTGCCCGTGCCCCTGCATTTCCAGCGCGATCACTTTACGGGTTTTCGCCAGTTCCGGGATCAGCTGGCTCCAGTTCAGGTTAATGGTCATGAAGCTGCCGTGCAGCAATACGATGGGCTCGCCTTCGCCGTGGATTTCATAATACAGCTTGAGGCCGTTCACCGGTGCATAACCGGACGATTTTAAAGTGGCGAGGGGTTGTTGCGTCTGGGCGTTCACGGCGGCGAACGTGCAAAGAGATAACAGCAGTGCAAAAAGCTTTTTCATTGTTTTCTGGTTTTAGTCAGGTTTAACAATGCAAACATAAGCCCGTCCACCGGATTCGATGGTGTGCTATCACGACATTTGTGGGGCGGTTTGCGACTTCTTGGAAAAGCCCTATGATTCCAGCCCTAATCGTCTTGAAATATCGGAACTGAATTTGTTCTGCGGATCGTATTTCCGTTTCACGGCCAGCCATTCGGTGTACCGGGGATACATGGCCTTGAACGTTTTTTCATCGAGCAGCGCATCTTTGCCGAGGTACAGGCGGCCGCCGTATTCCAGCACTTTCGCATCCAGTTTCGGGGTAAAGGCCAGCAGTTGAGGAGTTACGGGGAAATCGATCGCCAGCGTGTAGCCACGGAACGGGAACGACAGGATACCCTGGCCGTCGCCCATTTTCTTGAATACGTTCAAAAACGGCATGCAACCGCTATCGGCGATCATGTTGAGGATTTCGGTGAGATGCCGTTTGCCGTTCTCTTCCGGTATCACAAACTGGTACTGTACAAATCCGCGTTTACCGTAGCCTTTGTTCCAGTTGTTGATGGCATCGAGGGGGAAGAAAAATTTATCGTAATGCACAAACGCTTTCGGGGAGTTCTGCACGAAGGCGATCACTTTGTTGAGGATACGCACCGTGAGGCCGTTAAGGGCAAAACCGGGAAGGAAGAAAGGAACGCTCAGTTTCCCGGAGCGGTGCAGTTTCAGCGGCTCCTGTCTCAGCTTCTCCGGTAATTCATGCAATGCAGCGCCGTTGCCGAGGGTGAGTACGCCGCTGCCCAGCTTGCTGCCTTTCGCCAGCGCGTCGATCCAGGCAACGGAATAGTTGTACGTGTGATCATATTCCTCCAGCGCTGCCAGCATATGATCGAGGTTTTTGATGCGCACGGATTTCTGCCGGAAATACGTGGTTTCTATTTTGCGCAGCTGCATTTTTACGGTGAGGATGATGCCGAGCAGGCCCAGCCCGCCGAAGTTGGCCCAGAAAAGGTCCGCATTTTCCGTGCGCGACGCGGTAACGATGCTGCCGTCGGCCAGCAGGATGGTAAAGGAAAGCACGCAATTCACGAAGGAACCGTCGGTGTGGTGGGCTTTGCCGTGGATGTCGTTGGCAATGGCGCCGCCGAGGGTGACGAACTTCGTACCGGGGCAGATCATCGGGAACCAGCCTTTCGGGGCGAATACCGAGATGATCTCATCGAGGCTGGCGCCGGCCTGGCATTCCAGCACGCCGGTGGTGTCGTCCCAGGCGATGAAATAGTTGAGATGGGTGCAAAGCACCACGTTGCGGTTTTCATTCACCGCCTGGTCGCCGTAGCTCCTGCCCAGTCCGCGGGCAATCACGGGGCCGTCTTTTAAAGCATCCCTGGAATCGTTTTCGCTGCGGGGGGTTAAGATATAAGACTCGGCAACGGGGTAATTGCCCCAGCCCGCCAATTTTCCTTTCTTCAGTGGCATCGGGAACACTAATTTCGCGCAAGTTAGCCATTTTAGGCCATTCCCCGGCGTTTATTCGCGGCGGAAGCCCTTCTGGCGCACAACTGGCGTGGCGCCCTTCCTGCGCCCGATAACGCTCCGGGGATGCCGTACCGGAAAACAAAAACATAACGCCGGGCAATTATTGGAATTATACCATTATTGGTGTGATGCTGACAATTTTACCAGCCGCCGTGTGCCGACCTTTGTACCGTTACTTCAAAACAATGTAATCATGAGCAACGATCAAAGAAAAATAGCGCTGGTAACCGGCGGCAGCCGCGGGCTGGGAAAAAACATGGCGCTGGCGCTGGCTGAAAAAGGCCTGGATGTGATTTTCACCTACCATCACAACGCGCAGGACGCGCAGGATGTAGCGGCGGCCATCGCCAACACGGGCCGCAAAGCGGCAACGCTGCAATTAAACGTGGGGGATGTAAAAAGCTTCGATGATTTCAGTAGCCGGCTGCATGCCGCATTGCGGCAACTGGGTGCGGATAAGATAGACTACCTCGTCAACAATGCGGGCATCGGTATCCATGTGCCGTTCACAGATACCACGGAAGCCCAGTTCGACGAGCTGATGGACATCCACCTGAAAGGCACCTTTTTCTTCACGCAAAAAATGCTGCCCCTCATGGCGGACGGCGGCGGGATCATCAATTTGTCCTCCGGCCTGGCCCGCTTCAGCATACCCGGTTACTCCGCATATGGGGCCATGAAAGGCGCGATAGAAACCCTCACCCGCTACATGGCGAAAGAGCTGGGCGCCCGAGGCATCCGTGCGAATGTGGTAGCGCCCGGGCCTATCGAAACGGACTTCGGCGGAGGAGCGGTAAGGGACAACAAGGAGATGAACGGCTTCCTGGCCGGGCAAACCGCGCTGGGCCGCGTGGGACAGGCCAACGACATCGGCAGCGTGGTGGCGTTCCTCTGCAGCGACGAATCGAAATGGGTGAATGCCCAACGCATAGAAGCATCAGGCGGGATATTTTTATAGGACAGGCGGAATCAACAGAAGCCGGGCTCACACCCGGCTTCTTCCTATACCGGCGCCAATACTACCGGCACGATCGCTTCTTTCGAATGCGCATTCATTTCAGCGCAGCCTGCACGCCACTACGCCTGCAGCCCCTGTTTCACCAGCCAATCGTACACAAAATCAGCGTCCCCTTCCCAGCCTGGCTGCCCCAGCACAAAGTGGTTGCGCCCTTCGAACTCCTTGTACTCCAGCACGGAGCCGTTTTGATGGTACGCCCTGAAGTTACGGCGATTGAGGTGAGCGGGAATGATGTTGTCTGTACTGCCGGCCGTCAGTAAAAGCGGTGCATGCGGTTTGTTGAAGTCTACCCGGGCCGCGCTGGTCAGGCCACCGCGGGCCACCGTTTTGGATTCGGGGATGGTGAATTTTTCCCAGGAAGCTTTCTGCTCTTCCAGGGGCATATCGTTCACGAAGGCATACTGCCAGTCTTTCAGCGACATCAGGTAAGTTTTCCGGAGGGAAGTAAATAACCCGAGCGCCTTCCAGCCTGCCTTGAGGAAAGAAAATTCGTAGGGGAATACGCCCTGCGGGGGAACGGAATGAATGGCCACGCCGGCGGCCCCGAGATCGCGGTTGATGAGGATTTGGGTCATCAGTCCGCCCAGGGAATGACCGATGATGATGGGCTTTTCAGGGAAACTTTTGACGACGTTCGCGTAATGATTGACGACTTGCTCGAGCGTTAAATGCGCCAGGTCTGTGTCGTTCGGTTGGCGGTTGCGGAGCTCTGCCGCGGAGGAGGCATCTTTGTAAGGCCAGGGCGGGGCGATGGTCTGGTAGCCTTTGTTCCGGAAATACGCTTCCCATTCATCCCAGCATTTGTTGATCACAAAGGCGCCCGTCACGAAAACGATTTGTTTGCTCATAAATACAAGGTTTTAGCATGTTTATAGTAACAGGTATACGACGATTTGGCTGGTATGTTTATGGTGTATGACTGGGGAGGCGGTTTCTAAAGATAAGGAAAAAAACGGCGAAAAATAAGGGGGCGTATCAGTTCTTCAGCAATTCTTCTTTGACCATATCCTTCTTCTGGCGGGATACCGGCACGTTGGCATTATCCGTCATCAGCAGCGTGTATCCCTCGCTGCGCAAAAAACTGCGGACGAATTTACGGTTCACCAGGTGCGACTGGTGGCACCGGATAAACCCGTAATTACTTAACAGCTCTTCATAGGTGGCGATGGATGTGGTAGAAAGCACTTTCTCCCCGTTTGACAGGTAAAAGAAGGTATAGGAGTTTTCGCTTTGGCAGCGGATGATCTCGTTTACGGCCACCAGGCGCATCTCCTTCAGCGAAGAAATGGCAATGCGGTGCTCCTGTTTGTTATGGGTATTCTGCAGGTAATGTAACAGGTTCCGGAGATTGAGGTTTTCCGTTTTCTGGGCGATTTTTTTTGCGGCCTTGTCTACGGCATGTTTCAACTCGTCAATATCTACCGGCTTCATCAGGTAGTCGATCGCGGAGAACCGGATGGCCCGGACGCCGTATTCACTGTAGGCGGTAACGAATATCACCTCGAAGTCGTACTGGCCGAGCTCCTGCAGCAATGCGAAGGCATCTTTACCGGGTAGCTGCACGTCGAGGAATACCAGCTGGGGGCGCAGCCCGGCAATCCGTTCCCGGGCCTCAAAAGCATCTGCGGCAGTACCGGCAACATGCACGTTGCCGCAGTATTTTTCCAGGAGATGCCGCAGGTTGTTGCTGTTATGTTGTTCGTCTTCGACAATGAGCGCTCTAATCATCGAGCCAATTTATGAATTTACAATGGAATGAAGTACCCGTGCCGTCGCTTTGCAGGTCCGCCTCAATTTTCTTGCCGTGGTGCATCTGGTTAAAAAGGGCGATTCTTTCATACGTCAGCTGCAACCCTTTGCCCCTATGCCGCTGCGTGGTGTCAAACCCCTTGCCGTCGTCGCGGATATGCACAAGAAGATCGTTTCCACGGGCGCCGACGGTAATGGTCAGCGTAAGCACATTGTCTTTGCCCCGCCAGCCGTGCTTGATGGCGTTCTCAACAACGGGCTGAAAGAAGAGGGGCAGCATTTCAATGTTGACGGGGTGAAGGCCCGGCTCCACAGACAGGGCGTATGTAAAAGGCCGCCTCAATTGTTCGAGGTTAATGTAACGCTGCAGGTGCTCCAATTCTTCCCCCAGATCCGTCATGGATTTTTCGCTGCTGTGAAGCGTATGCCGGAGGAGGCTGCCAAAACCGGAAAGGTACATGTTTGCTTTCTTCTGCTCCCCTTCGTTGAGAAGGCCCTGGATGGATCCCAGCGCGTTAAAAATGAAATGCGGGTTCAGTTGGGTATACAATGCCCTCACCCTGGAGAGATGGGCTGCCTGTAGTGCCCTCTGCCGGCGGTTCCTGAAAAACAGGAACAACAGCCCTGCCGGCAGCAGCAGGCACACTGCCGCCGCAATTCTGAACCACCATTGCTGGTACCAGTAACCGGGTACATAAAAACGTTGCGCACAAACCAGGTGCGGCTTGTCGGCATAACGGACTTCCAGCCGGTACTCATTGCCTGCTTCAAATCCGCTGACGAAGATCACGTTATTGGATTTCCGCCAGGAGCCCTCCCGGTGGCTGCCTGCCAGCAACCGGTACTCGAAGGCCGAATCGTTCGGGATGTCTTTCCGGCCGCTGAAAACGAAAGCAGCCCTGGTGCCCGGTAAAAGCCGGGTTACCCTACCGTACTCCGCAGCCCCGGGCCATTCGGCATAAAAATCATCACCATCACCCATGGCTCGTTTTGTGAGGGCTCCTCCCGAAAACATATCCTTCACAAAATCTTCAATAGTCAACGTGCCATTGTCCACATCGCGACGGAACATCAGCCGCGGAGGCGTTTCTTGGGGGTCTTCTTTTTTGAAGTGCGCCGTCAGAAAAGGCGCGGCGCCGTTATGACGGAACGAAAGGATCGCACTGTCGCCGTTCTGCAGGAAGGTGCGGTATAAAAGCAGGCTTTGGCGATGGAACGTTGAAGCCGGTTGGCCCATGACGCGTACCTGGTAGGTATCGATATACGGCGGTGCGGCCTTCACCTTCGACCAGTCCATTTCCAGCACACCATTCCTCCTGAAGCAGAATTCCATGGTTTCCAGCTTGAAGATGTGCGCATCTTCCGGTAACGTGTCCCGAAACGAGCCCGACACCGACCATCCGCCATTACTGAGCAGTTCCTCCATCCGGAAAGCCAGGATATCCAGCTGGCGCCCATATACAACATAGTGCTGATCCCGGAACGGCAGCCTGATATCGTATGGCTGGTAATTCACATCCTTGTTGACCATGTAGTTATTCTTCAGGCAGATGGCAGAGGAATCGTTATAGGTCATGTGCGTCATACCGAGGCGCTGCTGCGCGCCCGAGGGGACGAAGGAAAGACAGACAAGCAGAAGAGTGGCGAAAATGCTGACGAATCGGTTCATCATCGAAAATATAAATCAATTTTCAGGATTATTCTTTCCCGGAGCAACTGCTCACAGGGAATATTTTGACAGGTCTATGTCGATAGCCGCGATTTTCCCCTGGGGGTCGATCAGTATGTTCTGCGGAATGGCCTGGACATTGTATAATTTTCCGGTTGCGCTCTTCCAGCCTTGCAGGTCCGACACATGCAGCCAGTTAAGGTCATGCTGCCGGATGGCGGCCAGCCAGCGGGAACTGTCGGTATCCAGTGAAATGCCGATGATCTTCAGGTTCCTGTCTTTATTCAATTCGTGGAACTTCTTCAGAACGGGTACCTGCTCCAGGCAGGGCCCGCACCAGGAGGCCCAGAAATCCAGCAGCACGTATTTCCCCCTGGCATCGCTCAGGCGGAAAATATTGCCCGATGTATCTTTGACGGCAAATTCGGGCGCCATGTTACCCACCTGTATAGCCGCGCGATGCGCTATCCTTTCTTTCAGCGCAACACCTTCCACAGAACGTTGCAGCGCTGTCGGCAGTCCGCCGTAAAGGCCCCTGAGTTCGTCGATCTCCAGCTTGCGGAAAAGGGAATAGGCCAGGGTGATCAGGGAGATATAGGAGGCGGGATGCTCCCGGACCCACTGTTTCTCTACCAGCACCACCTGCCGCTCCAGCACCTTGCCTCGTTCCGCCATGTCGGCCAGGGTGGTGTCCGGCCGCGCTCTTTGGATACTGTCCATTTGATGACGCAGGAAGCCCAGGTTGTAATCGGCCTTTTCCCTTGCCGTCTTCAGGCTACGCCAATCGTCGTTGTACGGGGCATTCGACAGCAGCGAATTCTCGCGTTTGTACCAGTGGGTCCCTTTCAGTTGTACCGTCATTTTGTTGTTCTGTATATAGAGCTGCGTGAACGCAAAACGATTCCCCTTCAGATAAAGCGAAATCAGCAGGCCGGGCGTATTCAGTTTGCCCTTAAACTGAAACCTGCCATTCGTAATCTGAACGGAATCCGCGATTTTGGGATTCAGATCAGACCAGTCGATGCCATAAAGATGAATGTACTGGCCATTTAAAGCAGTGTCTGCCTGCCCCTGAAGCACATAACCATCCTGTGCCCGGGTATTGAAATTGCCTGCCAGGGCGATGATAAGAAAAAGAAGTTGCCGCATTTGTCGTGTGTTTATAACCAGTTAAAATTGTTGACGGAACAAAAATCCGTCTTCTTGTCACCACCATTCCGGTTGTCCCTGAATCTGGCGGCTACCGCCTTGAATCCGGCAGGGAAACCGGCGAAGTTCATTCACCAGCAGACCCCAGTAGTATGCGGGGGTGCTAGGTTTTACGTCAAATTCCGTAAGTTTACCTGCATTTAACCCGCAAAACACCATGCAAATACAACTCCTCGGGAATACCCTGCTCATCAACGGAGAGGCCATGCAGTTCCCCCTGCACATCGAAAAACTGCAACACCTGCTGGGCAACGCCCGGCACAACGAAAAGAAACATAATCACATCTACACCTGGGATGATCTCGGCATCCTCGCCTATTCCAAAAACGGGCAGGCGGTGGAAGCGCTCACGCTGGATATTAAGCCGGGAAACTATGATTTTTCCCCCGCGTCTCCCTTCAACGCCCAGCTCCTGATAGAACAAACACAGTACAAAGATTATTACCAGCAGCACATCCGGGAAGCGAAGAAAATTTCAAAGTACGACGAAGGCGGTACGCTGATCGTACATGACTTTGAGGTCTGGTTCGATATCGAAGGCGGCGACCTTACGCAGGTCAATATCAGCCATTACACCCCGCCGCCGCCCAAAGACACTGAAAAATACAGGCACCGGAAAGTCGAGGGTGAAACAATCGAATTCGCCGACTTCAACTTCAAGCTGGCCGTTATCCAGCACCTGATGTACGACAAGAAACTGTTGCAACCCGCTTTCGATCTCTACGACTTTGTCAACAACCACGCGGAAAGGGAAATCGATATCGAAGATGAAGGGTATGAATTCATCCCCGAAGTAACGGCCTGGTTCGAAGACCTGGAGATCGATAAAAAGTACGCGGACGAAATCACGGAAATCGTGCAGGAAGGGGGCGATGAGATTTACGGGCAGGTGCTGCGGTTCTGGGACGGGGAAGACAGTACTTTCAACATTACCGACTTCGACGATACCCGGCATTTTAAGAACCTCAGAAAGATGACGCTTTTTCACTCGGAAAACCTGCCGGAAATCAAAGCCATGCTGGCGAAGAAGGGCATCGACGTGGATGATATCTAGGCCTGTACTGCATTCCGTCAGGCTGCGCTGATGGCCCGGGCAATGCCGGAATGTTTCTATTCCATTGCAAATCAGTCAATTGAAAGCAGATAGCACCACTTGCGCACTTAGGTGTTCAACGAAGGATGAACGAACCTCCAACGAAGCTACAACGAACGATCAATTCTTTTCTGAAGGTTCGTTCATTCCCCTGTGAAGGTTCGTTCATCCTTCGTTGAACACCCTGAAAATGTACATTCGTGCACAATTTTTCTACATTCGCGCAAAATGAATCCTGGGCCATGAGAATAATTTTGCAGAAAAAAACATGGCAACCTCCATCAGCAACAACATCACACACGGCGCCAGCGGTACGCTGGGCGACGTGGTATTCCGCCGCATGCACGGCAAGATAGTGCTCTGCAAACGACCCCGGCCCAGCTCAAAACCGCCCAGCAACGAACAGCTGGCGCTGCGCGGGCGTTTCCGCATGGCGCAGCAATATGCAGGCAGGGCCATCAAAACGCCATCCCTGCGGGCCGTTTACGCGTCCAAAGCCAAAAAAACGGGACGGACGGTCTATCACCTCGCCCTCCAGGACGCCAGCGTGGCGCCTGCCATCTTCCGGCTCATTACCGGTCCCCGCATCCGCATATACGCCCGCGACAACTTCCGCGTGCAGGCGGTCAGCATCGTGATCGTTACGGCATCCGGGAGCATCTGGGAAGAGGGAGCGGCAGTACAACAGGCAAACAGGTTTGAATGGACCTATACGCTGAAAAAACTTCCGCAGGCGGATTGCACCCTGCACATCGTGGCCACCGATCTTCCGGGGAATACCACCGGCAGGGAACTCATCATTCCAGCGGCGGCTTTCATCAACGAAACGAGGCATTTCGGATAATATTTTCAAAACGGGTGCGGACGGGGTGTAACTTCATTTCGTGACAAGGAAATAACAGGGGCGCATCCGGCATCAACAGGCGGGAACGTTACCCGTTCCTGCCCCTGTTCAGTCTCGCCAGGAAACCGGCCTTGTGGCTCTCGCCGATGGGCAGGTAATGCTCACCGATCACGATCCGGTTGCGTTCGATGGCGTCGATCTTATCCACCGCAACGATGTAGGATTTGTGCGCCCGTGCAAACAGATTGCCGGGCAGGGCCTCTTCGAGGTTCCGCAGGCTGTCGAGCGTAATGATTTTATCATGGGTAGTGTGGATGAGCACGTAATCCCGCGCGCCTTCGAGAAACAGGATCTCATCGAACCGGACTTTCACCAGCTTCTGGTCTGTTTTGATAAAAATGTGCGGAGCAGCGGGAGCGGACGGGCCAGGCGTAAGTTGCTCCGTTACCTTTTGCACGGCTTTGCAGAAACGTTCGAACGAGATGGGTTTGAGGAGGTAGTCGGTTACGTTATGTTCAAAACCATGGATGGCGTATTCGGTATAGGCGGAAGTGATCACCACCTTGCATTTGTTGTTGATCGCCTGCATGAACTGCAATCCGTCCAGTTCGGGCATCTGGATGTCGAGGAAAATGACATCCGTTTTTTCGGGAGTAGCGAGGCGCAGCGCTTCCAGCGGCTTATCGCAAGCCGCCACCAGCTGAAGGTTCGGCAGTTTCGATACATAGCTGACCATCAGGTCCAAAGCCCAGGGCTCATCATCTACGAGCAGGCATCTGATCATATGCTATACAGTTTTGAGCAATATTTCAAGGTGAATGGTAAAGGCATTTTCTTCGGGCCTGATCTCCAGTTTGTGCCGCCCGCCATACTGCAGCGCCAGGCGGCTCCTGATGTTTTTCAGGCCGATGCCGGAAACGGGGTCTTTGGTATGGTGGTTGATTTTGTTCCGCACCGTAAACGTCATCCGGTTGCCTTCCACTGTCAGCCCGATCTGTACCGGGTTGGCGGGGTCGGTGGTGACGCCGTGCTTGAAGGCATTTTCCACGAAGGAGATCAGGATGAGCGGGGCGATGAGTTTTCCTTCCGGCTCGCCTTCCTGCCGAAAGTCGATGGCCATGCTGCGGCTACGGTATTGCTGCAGCTCGATGTAGTCTTTGACGTAATTGATTTCCCGCGCAAGGGGAATATCTTCCGCACCACTGTCTGCCGTCATGTACCGCATGATATTGGACAGTTTCTGGATGGCCGGCAGGGAATTTTCGGAATGATGGAACACCATCGAATAGATATTGTTCAGGCTGTTGAACAGGAAATGCGGGCTCACCTGCGATTGCAGCAGCACCCTTTCCGCCGCTACTTTTTCTTCCTGGAGCTGCAACCGCTGGTTTTCGGACCGGAGCCAGCTATCCACGAACCAGATAATGGTGCCGGGCAGGATCAGGTAACTGATACACTGGAAAAAATTATTGACGGTATAAGTGCCCCACAGTATGCTGTAGTCGTCGTAACAATAATTGCAGATATCCAGGTAGCGCACAAAAAGATCTTCCTGCACCCAGAACCGAAGGCCTACAAATACAAGCGAAAGTGCAAACCAGCTGCATACCAGCAGGAGGAATTTCCGCCGTTTAAAAAATACCGGCAGCAGCAAACAATAGTTCAGGTAGAAAAACCCGGTAAAAAGCACCAGGTTGCTGAGAAAAACGGGCTGAAGGAAAATACCGGGATCCAGCACCCTGTTTTTGCGGGCGAGCACGTTCACGAACTCTACAAAAACGAAAATGTAGAGCCAGAACAGCACATGCACCCAAATGAGCATTCTTTTTTTCATGCCTCCGCAAAGTAGGGAAAAAGCCCGGAACAGCGGGGTTCCCGCTGCAAACGCCACTGTTTGTACGGCAAACGGGCAGGAACGTACTGCCAATCCGGCCGGCCGTTTCAAAACCGCCATGGCATTGATCGCACCAATCACGGCGTTTGCAGAAAATCCCCGGCGGCGGGCCGGCTCGCGGGTAGTTTTGCCCCATGTTCAGATCCGTTATTTTAATTTGTACGCTGGCGATGAGCGCCCGCGCGGCCGACATCAAAGTAAACGTTACCGACAGTACAGGTACGGCCATCCCGAATGCCTCCCTTTCTCTCCACTCCCCCAACGCCGTGCTGAAACACGCCGTTACCGATTCCTCCGGTAATGCCATATTCCGGGAGCCGGGTACCGGCCGGTATTTCATCGGTGCGGCGGCCGCCGGGTTCCGCAGCGCCCGTACCGCCTCGTTCTCCTGGCCGCAAAACGACACGCTCATCACCCTGGTGCTGCAAAGCAGCATCACCCAACTGGCCGGCGTCACCGTTGCGGCAGCGAAACCATTGCTGGAGGCGGTAGACGACCGGGTGATCTTCAACGTGGACCGGGATCCTTCCCTGGCCGGATTGTCCGCCTCGGATGCATTCGCGAAAGTACCGTTTGTCAGCGTCGACGGGGAAGGGCGGGTACAGCTGAAAGGCCAGTCGTCTTTCCAGATACTCGTCAACGGCAAACAAACGGCGATGTTCGCACACAACCCTGGCGATGTCCTGAAATCCTTTCCCGCCAGCCTCATCAGCAGGATAGAGGTGATCACCCAGCCTTCGTCGAAGTACGAGGGCGAAGGCATCACCGGGCTCATCAATATCATCACCAAAAGGAAAGTGGCCGGCTATAACAGTTCCACCGCGCTGAACTATAATACCCTCGGCCAGATCAATCCCAACACTTCGTTCAACCTTAAATACGGTAAAATCGGGATTACTTCTTTTTTGTATTACGCCAAAAACCTCGCCTGGGATACCCACGGGTTTCAGCACTACACCGCACTCACCCGTCCCGCCGCATTTGCGTTCCGCGAGTCGGCCGATACTACCCGCGCTACCCGGTACATGGGCGGCGGCAACCTCGAAATAGCCTATGAACCGGACAGCATGCGCACGCTCAGCCTGTACGGCCGCCTGCAGACATCGGGCAGGAATACCCGGCAGCGCAGCCGCCTCACGACGTACGACGATCATCTGCGCCCGCTGCAGCAGAGCCTGCTGGAAACCGGCGAGGAAACCGGTGCGCCCGGCGGTGAAGTGGGGCTCGATTACCAGCAGCAGTTCAAAAACCCGCAGAAATCCCTGTCGTTCGGCATGAACCTGCAGGCCAACCGCCAGCTAAACAACCTGCAAAGCGCACAATACAACACATCCTCCGAAAGCCGGTTCCTCCGTAACACCTCCGAAGGCAGGAACTTCCAGACCAGCTACCAGGCCGATTATGCAGTGCCCTTATCCCCCTCCTTCGCCCTCGAAACGGGCGCCCGCGGCATTCTCCGCCGCGTCCGGTCGGATTACAGGAGCCTGGTCAAAGACGGGCAGACCGGCGAATACACACCCGACCCGGACAACAACGACCGGCTGAAATACAGCCAGGACGTATGGGGCGCCTATGCTACCGGGGTTTATAAAACAGGGAAAAACGGTTTCACCATCAAAGGCGGCGGGCGGCTGGAGAAAACGTCGGTAAGGGGACACTTCATCCACCAGCAAACTACAGTGCGGCAGGACTATTATTCTTTCCTGCCCGGCCTGGCCGTGCATAAAACGCTGAAAAACGGCAAACGCCTGTCGCTAGCCTACTCCCGGCGGCTGGCCAGGCCCGGGTTGACATTTCTCAACCCTTATACAGACAACCGCGACCCGTTGTTTATCTCTTATGGCAACGAGCGCCTGCAACCCGAATTCGCCAACAATGCGGAGATCACGCTCGCTTCCTTCAGCAGCAGATTCTCTTACAGCCTTGCGCTCAGCGGCTCATTCAACAACAGCGGCATTCAGCGTTACCTCGTGTTTGACGAATCTACCGGCATCAGTACGCAGACGTACGACAACATCGGCCGGAGCCGGATTTGGGGCATCAACGGATATGTATCTTTCAACCCGGCCAAACAGTTTTCCGCCACGCTCAACTTCAACGGTTATTATGCTTCGCTGCGAAACACGAAACAACCCGCCGAAAACAGGCGCGGGGCTTACGGTTCATTCAGCAGCGCCATCATGTACAAACCGGCCGAAAGGCTCATGTTCTTCAGCAACCTGACCTACACTGCGCAACCTTTGCAGTTGCAGGGACGGAACGGAGATTATCTTTTCTATAACATCGGCGGCGGCTACTGGCTGCTTAAAAAGAAACTGATGCTGTCGCTGGCGGCGCTCAACTTCATGGATAAGTACTGGCAGTCGGCCGACAATTTTTCCACCGCCGTATTCCGCCAGCGCTCGGGCTCATACAGGCCCGCACGGTGTTTGTCCATCGGTTTGCGGTACAACTTCGGCAAACTGACCGAAAATACCTCCCGCAAAAAAGGCGTGAACATCGACGATGCCAAGCAGGATGTGAACAACCGTTAGCAGAAACGGCGCGCCTTTGTCGCAAATCGCCCGCAAAAAGTCGAATTCGCACCACCTCCGGCTGGAAGGCACGCGCTACTTTTGTATCAACAAAACAAAACCTCGTCATGGAAAAGAGACTCACCCAACAGAGAATTTCATCGAACCTCTGGTTCAACAAAAATGCGGAGGAAGCAGTAGACTTTTATCTCGGCATCTTCAAAAATTCCCAAAAAGGCCGGATTGCCCGCTACGGCAAAGAAGGTTTCGAATTTCATGGTATGCCCGAAGGGTCGGTGATGACCATAGAATTTGCGCTCGACGGCCAGGAGTTCATCGCACTCAACGGCGGGCCGCACTTCCAGTTCAACGAAGCCATTTCTTTCGTGGTGAATTGTAAAACACAGGAAGAGGTGGACTACTACTGGGAAAAACTCACCGAAGGCGGCGATGTGAAAGCGCAGATGTGCGGCTGGCTGAAAGACAAGTTCGGCGTTAGCTGGCAGGTAGTGCCGGAAGAACTGACGGACATGCTGCAGGACCCCGATGCCGCTAAAGTCGCCAAAGTGAGCAATGCGGTTTTCCAGATGAAAAAACTGGACCTCCCGAAACTGCGCGAAGCGTATGGCAAATAAACCCGCCGTTACGGCCACTCCGCCAGCGCGCCCGGCAACCGGTATGTTTTGTGTTGCAATCCCCCCGGCACCAGCAGTACGGTGATGCTGCCCCTGTAACCCGGCGGCAGCGTTACCTCGAAGCCTGTTAATGTAACACCTGGGTTGGCGGCGTCATAGGCATTTTTAGAAACGGCCGGTGAGGATTTCATCTGCACCTTCAATGGTGTTTCAACCCTGAGTCCCAGCTTGCGGCCGTTCTTGGATAACTCCGCTGTGTTGTCGCCCGTGATGTTTACGTCAGCGGGCGTTACCAGCGTCCAGCGCAGGGTGGTGGCTTTTTGGGGCGCTTCCACTTCGTCGCGCACCACTACGTACGACTGATCGACAATGGCAACACCCCTGCCGGCTTTCAGCAGTTCACCCTTATAAACTTCAGACAGGTCGCAGACCGCGTGCATCAACGCGGGTGATGCGCTGTGTTTTGTGATGGGCGCATTACCGGTTACCCTTTGCAGGGAATCGTTGATCGTGAGTGTACTGTGCGCGTAGTTGTTGTACCGGTACACTTCCCAGCGCTGGGCGTACTGGCCTTTGTCCCATATTCTGACGCCTTTCGATTCGAGGGAGTTATAGTCCTGCATGCCCAGGTCGATGCCCCAGCGCACGCCGTCCGCCTCGAGGATAAAAGAGCCCGCATCCATATGGGCATGATTGACGGAGGCCGAACCGGCTTTGAGGCCGAGGTAAATGCCCTTGTCGTCTGTCCACGACGTGCGCATCAACGCAACCGGCGATTTGCCGTTGCCCGTCCAGAACAGCTGTTGCGGTGCGCTGATATCTTTCATCCGCACGCCGTTTCCCCATAGCATTATCGCCGGTAGCAGGCGGTTCCTGATATGTCTGCCCGGCGCTTCGCGCTCGAGTCGGCCGCGTTCCACCCAGAGCAGCGACGGTTCTTTCCGCTTCGCCGCAAACCAGAACATCGCGGGCTGCAGGCCGCCCCCGTTGCCCGCGTCGGAGTAGTTGAAGGCGTTGCCCGTAGTACCTGTTACATGCTCGAGGTAGTCTGCCGTTTTCAGGAAACCCGGCAGACCGGTGAGGCCGAAATCGGTGCCGAATGCTTTTTCCACGGCGCTGATAAAAAGCACGTTGAAGCTGGTGCCGTAACCCCAGTAACCATATCCTTCTGGATAAGCGCCATCCGGCCGGTAATCTTCCATGGGCAGCACGATGCTGCGGAGACCCCGGTTGATGATTTCGCGGGAAAGCGCAGGTTCATTTTCATAGATCGCCAGCGAACCGTAGAGCATACCGGCGTTGCAGACCTGGTTCCAGTTATGGGAAGCGCGGAGCCAGCCGTTGTTGCGGCCCAGCAGCGAAGGCTGGAGGCCTTTCTGCAGGATGGCTTCGCGGATGGTCGTTCTAGACGCCTCCGGCAGGCCGTCAAACAGCCAGTCGTAGCCGATCGCGACGCCCATCGTCATTTCCGCCACATCGAGGAAATGGGAGGGGTTCCAGTCGCTGAAGCCGCAGATCGCCAGCATTTCTTTCTCTCCACGTTGCAGGTATTTTTTATCGCCCGTCATCCGCCAGGCGTAGGATAAAAAGAAGATCCGCCGCAGCCCTTCGCGCGATACGCCCAGCAAACGCCGGCCTTCCAGTTCTCTTTTCAGTTCAGGCGCGCCTGTCAACGCATCGCACTCCGCCATGATCGATTCGTGTATTTTCCGCCAGGTGGCGTCTGTCCTGACGGTTTGAAGGATGTTTTTTTCTTCGCCTTTCAGCCATAAAATTCGGGGATGGGCAGGGAACTGCGTGGAGGCGCTCACGGAATCGTGCTGCGCGGATGCAAAAAGGCAAAACAGCAGGACGAGCAGCGTGCTGAAGCATTCTTTCCGGTTCATAGCGGGGAATTTGTTTTCAGATGAACAAGATATCATTTTTTGCCGCAAATCCCCCCTTTAATTGTCGTATCCGGCAGCGGCCTGCCGGCAAGGGTTTCGTTAGTTTTGTCCAAAACAACATCATATGTCAAAAATTGTTGCATACCTCACTTTTAACGGCAAATGCCAGGAAGCGATGACGTATTACCAGGATGTACTGGGCGGGGAACTGACGTTGCAATCGGTGCAGGGATTTCCCGTGGAAGCGCGCTGCCCCACCGGCGAAGAACACCAGATCATGCACTCCTCCCTGATCAAAGGCGATATGGTGCTGATGGCCTCCGACATGGTAGGCCCGTCGGGATTCCGGCCGGGCAACACCATTGCGCTCGCCCTGCAATGCGACACCGCCGACGAAATCAATACTTACTTCACCAAACTTGCGGAAGGCGGCCAGGTATTGCATCCGTTGGCCAAACAGCCGTGGGGCGCGCTGTTTGGCGTACTCGCCGACAAATACGGCGTGGCCTGGATGTTGAACCACGAACTGAAAGCAGTATCATAAATCATGCATACAGCACCCGCATCGCCGGCATTCACACCGGCCATGCGGGTGGCATGAATGTTGAGCCGAAAACCGGAAGCAGTATCGTACATCATGCAACCAGATTTGTTCGGGAATGAAGATAACCGGGTGGAATACTTTTTTGTTATTTCACCTCCTCCCGCTGTTGTGAATGCAGTAAGGAGGTTCAAGGCACGCCTGCATGAGCGCATCGGGCTTGATGCCATCAATATGCGGTCGATGGCCCATATTTCGCTGTTCAAATTCCTGAAAAATGACAACGACAGCCTCATCATTTCGAAGGCTGCCGCAGCATTAAAGCATAAGACCATTTTTGATATCCGGCTGAGAGGAGCGGATAGTTTCCTGCACAAAGACCGTGCAGGAACATTGTATATAAAAATAGCACAGCCCGATCCGGTGAACATCGTCACCAGATTACTCTGCACGGCATTTTCGCTCGCTTACCGCCCTTCCATTCCGCACCTGACCATCGCGCGCAACGTTCCGCTGCCGTCCTTCGTGAAAATCGACCCTGCGGATTTTGACTATCACTACGACTTCATCTGCCGGCATATCACCCTCCTGAAATGGAACGGGGAAAAATACGACGTTATCCATGAAGCGCCCTTAAATGATACGGCGCCTGCATAAGCGGCATCGCCGGGTAATCGTCCGGCAGCATCTCCGCCGTGCAGCCCTGTTTTTGGAGGAACTCGATCAGCGGCAGGGGATGAATGGCGCCGGAAGCGCTTTTTATGCGCAGGATCCGGTCACAGTCTTCCAGGTCAAAATTCACCGTGTAATCCGTAAACACCTGCTGTATGCGGTACACCAGTATATTGGCGTAACAGGGGTGGTCTACATTGGTTTTGAAAATCTCTACCATAGAACATCAGAATTTGCAATGTAAACTTACGGCAGGCTGCGGTTTTTTGACATGGCCGAACACGACAATACATGGGCTGAATGCGACATTCTTTTTATCTTTATACTAAATCCTCCGCCATGAAACTCAACAAGGAATGGCACCAGGCGCACCGTATGCCGGTCAATGCCACACTCGACCAGCGGGTGGCCTGGCACCTGGAGCACGCGCGCCACTGCGCCTGCCGCGAAATGCCGGAAAAGATCAAAGCCGAGATCCGGAAACGGAAACTAAAAGTTTAAACTTATATTTTCACCAGCAACTTGTACGAATGCGAGCGCATCGCCACCGTGGTCACAATCAGGCCGATGATGCCGGTAACGGTGAACAGCAGCGCAATGCCCCTTTCACTGCCCGTCCCGAACCAGTGCCCAAGCAGATCCACACCGGCGCCCGTGGTCATGAACGGAATGAAGATGAACTGCGCAATGGGGCCGATCATAAAAGCCGTCAGCGGCGAAGCGGCCTGTTCGATGCTTTGCGCAAAACCGAACACGCGGCCCTGGCGCTCCGGCGGAATCACCCGCTGGATGATCGACTGCTCCGCGGCTTCCACCACCGGAATGAGGCACAGGTAAATGAACAGTCCCACCGCCAGTAAAACGACCGAGGACTGAATGGTGAAGAAGATGCACACCGTCCACATTACGAGGTTGGCGATGAACAGCGTGCGGATGGGATGTTTGCCTAATCCCTTCCTGGCCACTACCAGCCCTCCCACGATAAACCCGAGGCTCAATACGCCCCAGATAATGCCCCATGCCTGCACGGATACCAGCGACAGGCCGTAGGCGTCCATCAGCGACATAAACACGCCGCCCAGGAAGTTATTGAAGGTGTTGAAGAAAATCAGCGCGAACAGACCCGGAATAAGGCGGATGGCTTTGATGGTGCCGCGTACGTCTACCTTGCCGCCGCCGCTTTCTTCCGTGTGCACGATTTCCTTTTCAGGGATCGACACGGTCATCAGGTGCAAAATGGTTAGGATGGTGAGCGCCACCGTGGCCGCCAGCGTCCAGTGCATGCCCATGAACCCTACCGCCATCCCGCTCAGTATCGAGGCCACGAGGAAGGCCGTGCCGTTGGCGCTGCCGATCAGGCCGTTGGCTTTATCCCGTTCCGGCTCCGGCAACAGGATGGTCACCAGTGTAGGCAGGGCGATATTACGGATGTTGCCGGCCAGCGCACCGAAGAGCGTCATGATGATCAGCGCCCACAAAACAGGGCTGCCCGCATCTTTGAATTCTTCCATCGGCGCCAGCCAGTACACGATGGCCGCGCCGCTGTACAACAACAGCGACATCACGCTCGATAT
This sequence comes from Chitinophaga lutea, assembly GCF_003813775.1. Lineage (NCBI taxonomy): Bacteria > Pseudomonadati > Bacteroidota > Chitinophagia > Chitinophagales > Chitinophagaceae > Chitinophaga > Chitinophaga lutea. The sequence continues at coordinate 1,514,667 of NZ_RPDH01000001.1, forward strand.
CATCATCGCCTGCTTTTTACGGTAACGGTCTACCACCGACCCGAGAAAAAAACCGGACAGGGCTACCGTGCCGATGTAAATGCCCGCCATAAACGATGTGGCCATCACGGATTTCGTTTGCAGGTACACCCAGAAGGTGACCGCGAACCATATGAAAGTATTGGTAACTGCTGCTACGATCGAATTGATCAGTACAAAATGAAAGGGTCGCATGGCGTTAGGTTATTAGTCGATAAATTTACTGATAATTTATCTGCAATCTTAACACCAATCCCGCTGAAAGTACATGGGCAAACCAGACAATATGCGGGGTGATTGCGACAGTAAAATGCCTTACATTTGAAACGCTTTGACGGTAACCATAAAAAAATTGTTATGTGGCATAAAACCCCGGTCACCCAATTGCTCAACATCCGGTATCCCATTTTCCAGGGGCCGTTCGGCGGCGGCTATTCCACGCCCGCATTAACGGCGGCGGTATCCAACGAAGGCGGATTGGGCGGTTACGGCGCGTATACACAAACGCCCGAAGAAATCGCCGCGGCCTGCGATGAAATCAAAACGCTCACCGGCCAGCCATTCGCACTCAATCTCTGGGTGAATGATGTGGACGATGCGCGTTACAGCAACGGAGAATTCAAAGCGCTGGCGACCATCTACAAACCGTATTTCGACGAGCTCGGTATACCCTTGCCCGAACCGCCGGCGCCTGTCACGAGCCAATTCGAACGGCAAGTGGAAATGGTGTTGCGTATCAAACCTGCAGTTTTCAGTTTTGTATTCGGTATCCCGGGGCAGGGCATCCTCAAGGAATGCAAAAAGCAGGGCATCAAAACCGTTGGCGGCGCTACTACCCTGGATGAGGCACTGGCGCTGGAAGAAGCCGGCGTGGATATGATCATCGCCACCGGCTTCGAAGCGGGTGGGCATCGCCCCTCGTTTTTGCGGAAGGCCGCCAGTTCGCTGACCGGTACTTTTGCACTCATCCCCCAGGTGGCAGACGGTGTAAGCGTTCCCGTTATTGCAGCCGGCGGCATTGCAGACGGGCGCGGCATTGTAGCGGCCCTCACACTCGGCGCGTCCGCCGTGCAGCTCGGCACTGCGTTCCTCGCCTGTGAAGAATCCGGCGCGCCGGCGGTACATAAAGCCGCGCTGTTTTCCCAACAGGCCCGGTACACAACTTTAACGGAAGTAGCTACCGGAAGGCTGGGCCGCGGGCTGAACAGCCGCCTTGCCGAAGAAATGACCGCGCATGCGCCTTTCCCCCTGCATGGCCGTTTTCTCAGCAGCCTGCGTACTGCGGCGCTGGCGCAGGGGAAACACGACCTGGTGACTTTCTGGAGCGGACAGGCTGCGCCGCTCATCAAACACCGGCAAGCGGACGAATTGTTCCGTAACCTCGTGGCGCAAACGGAAGATATCCTGGAAAAGCGCGGCGCATGACCGTTCGCTGAAAGCCGGCTTCACAGACTGTCCGCGCAACATCCGTATGGCAGCGAAGATCCCTTGCATGGAGCACCCGCTTACCGCAGCACTTTCACCAGCGCCGCCAGTTCCTGTTCCATCAGTCCCGCTGCTTTCGCTTTTTTGAACAGCGGATTGGCATAATCCGGAAACGCCGTGTTGATGCCGGCCGAATAGGCGTGTTGGCTGATACGCTCCACCGCTTCCACCGAAATCCGCATCGGGCTTTCCGTGATCGAATAGTCGCCGGCATTGATCACATTCGCTTCGTGGCGGATGAAATCACCGAAAGTAGGCATGATGCCGCCGACAATGTTCCCGAACGTATCGACGGGCACATGCTCCGATTCCATGATGCGCACGCCGTGGAAAAATCCCAGCATGGTGCCATATATGCTCGACAGGGTGGCCAGATCCATGGCAGAAGCCGCGGCAACCTGCTCGCCGAGATATGAAATGTTCCCTCCGAAAATCCGCAGCACCGGCTCCGCCTGCGCATAAGCCGTTTCGTTGCCGGATACGAGGATAGGCGTATCCGGGCGGCCCATCTGTGAAGGCGCGGCCTGGATGCCGCCGTCGATGTAACGGGCGCCGATTGTGTTGGCCCATTGTTCGGCGTCGCGCGCCTCCTGTGGATGGCCGGTGGTCAGCTGGATGATTACGCGGTCTTTGAGCGCGGCTTCCGTTACGGTGTTTCGCAGGATCTCGTTCGCCGCCGCGTAATCGTACACGCAGATCACCACTACCGGGCTGGCGCCGATGGCGGTGGCCGCATCAGGCGCCAGTATCGCGCCGTCTTTCACCAGTTCCGCCGCTTTCTCCGGCGTGCGGTTCCACACCGTCACCTTGTACCCCCCCTGCAGCAGCAGGCGTGCCAGCGTTACGCCCATCATGCCTAAACCTATTACCGTTGCTGATTTTGAATTGTTCGTGTTCATGTCTGATTTGTTTTGATGACGCAAACATCCGAACATTCAGCACCCCGGTCAATAAGGGAAAAAAGATTCAGCAGGGACAAATTTATCCCTGCACCCCGCCTGAAAACAGGCGATGGCGTATCTTTAACGTAAATATCGAGGCGTATGTACGAGAAGAAAATTCCTGAAAACCTGGATTGCGGCGTGAGTGTGGCCATTAAAGTGCTGGGCGGCAAATGGAAAGCCTGTATCATCGAGAGCATCCACCGCGGCGTGCAACGGCCCAGCGAACTGCACCGCGAAATCACTACCGCCGTGCCCCGCGTGATCAATATGCAGCTCAACGAACTGGAAGCCCTCGGTGTGCTCGGTAAAAAAGTGTACCCCGGCCTGCCGTTGAAAGTCGAATACTTTTTAACGCCGCTCGGGTTGAGCATTATGCCCGTGATTGAGGCGATGGACCGCTGGGGCAATGAAAACCGCGACTACGTGGTGAAAATGAGCGACGCCATGCTCTCGGAGCAGGAAGACTTTTGATATTCCGGTATCGCCGCCGCAACGTTGTTGCTGCGGCATCATGAAACAACAGCGCATGCAAATCCCTCCCGGCCTCACAGACGAACAGGTCATCGAATCCCGCCTCCGGCACGGCACCAACGAGTTGCAGTCCAAAGAAGAGAGCGGCCTGTTTTCCGCGATCAGACAAACCGCCACAGAACCCATGTTCCTGCTGCTGGTAGCGGCCGGCGCGGTTTATTTCATGCTTGGCGAAATTAGCGAGGGCATTTTTATGGCCGCCGCCATCGTTCTGGTGTCGGCCATTTCCGTGTACCAGGACTCCAGGAGCCGCAACGCACTGCAGGCGCTCAAAAAACTCAACCAGCCTTCGGCCCGCGTGATCCGCAACGGCCGCGAGCTGCAGATACCCACCGCCGATATTGTGCCCGGCGATTTGATGGTGGTGGAGGAAGGCGAACAGGTACCCGCTGATGCGCGAATCCTGCGGGCGGTAGACCTGTCCCTGAATGAATCCATCCTCACCGGTGAGGCCTTCGCCGTTCGCAAGAATGGCGGCGACGTACTTTACCAGGGCACCGCCGTGACCAGCGGCATGGCCTGGTGCGAGGTGACCGCCACCGGAAACGGTACCGAGCTGGGCAAGATCGGTAAATCGATGGAGCAGATCAAAGTGGAGAAGTCGCCCCTCCAAAAACAGATCGGCCGTTTCGTCACCAAAATGGCGGTTGCCGGCGCAGGCGTATTCCTCCTGGTTTGGGGCATCAACTTTTATCATTCCGGCAATGTGCTCGACAGCCTGCTGAAGGGCCTGACCCTGGCCATGTCCATCCTCCCCGAAGAGATCCCCGTCGCCTTCACCACCTTTATGGCCATCGGCGCATGGCGGCTGATGCAGATGGGCATTATCGTCAAACAGACGCAGACGGTGGAAACACTCGGCAGCGCCAGTGTGATCTGCACAGACAAAACCGGCACCATTACGGAAAACCGGATGGAGCTCGCCGCGCTGTACGCACACGCCGGCAGGCAGGTGTATGATGCCGGCAACTGGCACCAGGCGTCCGCACAGGAAGTCATTACCGTGGCCATGTGGGCCAGCGAAACGCAACCGTTCGACCCCATGGAAACCGCCCTGCATAAAGCGTACGGACAAACGGCTCCAACCGATCTGCGGCCCGCGTTCCATATGGTGCACGAATACCCGCTGGGAGGCAAACCGCCGATGATGACCCATGTGTTCGCCAATGCGGCGGGCGAACGCATCATTGCCGCCAAAGGTGCGCCGGAGGCTATCCTCGCTTGCTGCGGCCTGCGGGAAGAGGAGGCCGCCGGCGTACGTGCGCAAACGGAAGCGCTGGCGGGGAAGGGCTACCGCGTTCTGGGTGTGGCCCGCAGTACTTTTGAAGGCGCAGCATACCCTGCGGAACAGCAATCGCTGCCCTTTGTTTTCATTGGCCTCGTGGCTTTCTACGACCCGCCGAAACACAATATCGGCAGTGTATTCGCCAGTTTCGACGAGGCCGGCATCCGGACGAAAATCATTACGGGCGACAATACCGCCACCACCGTTTCGATTGCCCGGCAGGCCGGCTTCAAAGGCGGCGAACGGGCCATCACCGGCGATGAAATTGCCAACATGCAAGCCGGGGAACTGGAGGAAGCGGTGAAGGAAGTGAATATCTTCACCCGTATGTTCCCGGCCGCCAAACTCCGCATCATCAATGCCCTGAAAGCCGACCGGCAGGTGGTGGCCATGACGGGCGACGGCGTGAACGACGGTCCCGCCCTCAAAGCCGCGCACATTGGCATCGCCATGGGGCATAAAGGCACCGAGATCGCCAAAAAGGCCGCCTCGCTGGTGTTAACCGACGACGACCTTTCCAAAATGGTGGACGCCATCGCCATGGGCCGCAAAATCTACGCAAACCTGAAAAAGGCCATCCAGTACATCGTATCCATCCATATTCCCATCATACTCACCGTAACCCTGCCCCTGTTGCTCGGCTGGATATACCCGAACATTTTTACACCCGTGCATGTGATCTTCCTGGAACTGATCATGGGCCCCACCTGTTCCATCGTGTACGAAAACGAACCCATGGAACAAAACACCATGCAGCAACCGCCGAGGCCGGCCACCGTTACATTCCTGAACTGGCGCGAACTCAGCACCAGCATCCTCCAGGGCCTGATGATCACGGCCGGCACGCTGTGTATGTATCAATACGCCGTACATAGCGGGCTTGACGAGGACCTGACCCGCACGCTGGTGTTTGTAACGCTGATGAGCGCCAACGTTCTGCTGACGCTCGTGAACCGCTCGTTCTTCTATTCGGTGCTCCACACATTCCGTTACCACAACCGGCTTCTGCGTTTCGTACTGCTGGTGTCCGTGCTGTTAACGGCGGCGACCATTTACATTCCTCCCTTCGCAGCATTTTTTCAGTTCCGCCAACCAGCCGTTCAACAGTTGCTCCTCGCCACCGGAGCCGGCGTACTTTCCGTGATCTGGATGGAGGCATGGAAATGGGTGCGGCGGGCCTCCGACCGGCCACGTAAATAACTTCGTTTTATCAGTTCTTTTTAGTTACTTGTATTGCAAACGATTGCATTACAAATTCCACATATGAAAAACGAACACATTTCCCGCCGTAACTGGCTGGGCGTCATTACCACCGCGGGCGTGGGCGCAGGCCTCACCGCCACCGGCAAAGCCTTCGGCGCCGGGCACATCACCGCCACCCCGGCAGATGAAGTGAAGGTTTACAACATCAACGACTTCGGCGCCAAAGGCGACGGCAAAACCCTCAACACAAAAGCCATTCAATCGGCCATCGACGCCTGCAGCCTGGCGAAGGGCGGCATCGTGATGATCCCCGCGGGTGAATTCTTATCGGGCACGCTCGAACTGAAATCGCATGTAACGCTGCACCTTTCCGCCGGCGGCAAATTGCTGGGAAGTCCCAAACGGGAGGACTATACCGCGGGCAAGGGCGTGCCGTCCGGTAACGGCAACATCGTATTCCTTTATGCGGTGGAGGCCGACAACCTCACCATTGAAGGCAACGGCACCATCGACGGCAACGGGCTGGCCTTCTACAACGGCAAAGGCGACAACACCGGGCCGGGGCAAAACGGTGTGGGCGGCAACTTCGACCGGCCGCACCTGATGATCTTTTACCGGTGCAACAACCTCCACCTGCGCAATGCCTTCCTGACCGCCAGCGCCTACCATTGTGTGCGCATCCTGCATTGCAACCAGGTGCACATCGACGGTATCCGGATTTATAACCGCGTGAATAAAAACAACGACGGTTTCCATTTCAACGATTGCAAATATGTGCACATCGTGAACTGCGACGTGCAGTGCCAGGACGATGCCTGCGCACTGTTCGGCAGCAACCAGTTCGTGACCGTCACCAATTGCAGCTTCAGCACCCGCTGGTCGATTTTCCGGTTCGGGGGTGGCGCTTCGCAGAACATCGCCGTGTCCAACTGCCTGATCTACGACACGTACGGCTGCCCCATCAAAATCAGTGCGGGCAGGGCCTCCATCGAAAACTTCACATTCTCCAACATCGTGATGCGGAATGTGACCGGGCCCATCGGCATCGGCTTCAGCGGGGTCAGCAACAATAACAACAGCGCCAGCGCTTCCATCACCAAACCTTTTATCCGCAACCTCGTGTTCAACGGCATCAGGGCAACCGTGCTCAAATTGCCCGTCCCTCACCCTGATATTCATTTCGACCTGCACACCTGGGAAGGGGAAAAAAATTCCTGCATCACGCTGAACGCCATGGGAGATTATTATCTCGAAAACATCAGCTTTACGGACGTGCACGTGAAATACGCAGGCGGAGGTACGAAGGAACAGGCGGGGAAGGAAGTGCCGCATGTAGCGGCGGAATATTTCGGCGTGTGGGATAAACTGCCCGGCGGCCCGCCTGCCTATGGCCTGTATGCCAGGAATGTAAAAGGGCTCACCCTTCAGAACGTCCGTTTTGAGTACGAAGAAACCGATGCACGCCCGGCCATCGTCTTTGACAATGTGCAGGATGCCGCCATCAACGGCTTCAGCGCGGACGGCACGCCCGGTACGCCGCTGCTGCGCTTCATCGGGTCGAAAGACGTGCTGCTGAGCGCCTGCCGCGTACTGACGCCGGCCGGTCCGTTCCTCCAGGTAGAAGGCGCGGCCAGCGCGGATATCATGATCGACGGCGGCGATATCCGGAAAGCCGGCCAACCGGTGGCGTTATTGAAAGGCGCGGAGAAATCATCCGTGGTGGTGCGGTCGTGAGACTTTATCCATCCTCGGGAATGAATCCCGATAAAAAAAACGGTGCGCCTGATGAAGCGCACCGTTTTTTATTTTCTCCTGAAATTATCGTTTTACGGAAGTACCCGTTGCATCCAGCAGCGCCTGCACCTGCTCTTTGATGTAATCGTTCTGCATGAACCTGTACAGGTTTTTACCGGGGCAGCTGGTTTGGCTGGAATGATCTTTATGCGATGCAATCGTTTCGTACGAAATACCGTACTTCCGGCATGCGTAGGCGACAGTATTGATCAGCGCATCCAGTTGCCGCGGGTCTACCTGCTGCTCTTCGAAATTACCGAGGCAGGTGATCAGCAGATGGCCCGCCGGGTTGTATTCCGTGGCGGTTTCACCGACCGTGAACACATCACGCCCTTCGAACACCGTGCCGTCCGGCGCAATCAGGAAATGATAGGGAATATCGGCCCAGTTGCGGTCTTTCCCCATGCCCCATACCTGCACGTTTTTGATGTGCTGCGCGGCGATTTTGGTGGAGTCGAAGCGGGTGCCTTCATGATGAATCGTTATCCTGACGGGTTGATGTTTCGCAAAGGGTTTCGGGGGATTGGCATTCCAGCCTGCGCGCGGCACAATGGGCACGTCTACCGCTTTACCCAGCCAGGCGCTTTCGTTGCCCGTGCGGCCTACTGCGGTTACCCCGGCCACGGCGAGGCGTTGTTTCCCGTTCACGGCCGGCACCACGATCGTTCGTTCGCTGCCAACCGGCATTTTGTAGGACCACTGCGTTCCGTACCGCAAATACACCACCCAGCGGAACACTTCTTCCGTCCGCGGATGTTCCCATCGAATGCGCATGCTGTCGCCCGCCGCTTCGATGGCGAATGATGGCTGCGCCGGCGCAACGGTATTCAGCCAGGGACTTGCCGGCACCAGTGCGGGTGTTTTGTAAGGGCCATCCAGCAAAGCTTTCGCCATGTTGGGATTATCCGCCACGGAACCGATGTGCCAGTGCACCACTCCCATATCGTCCGGCATCATGCCGCGGGTGATCATGATCTTGCTCACGGTTTCGTGCACGTTGAGGCGGGAGCTGTCTTTTCCCACGCTGATGCCCGGCCACAGGTGCCGCTGCATTTTGTTCTCTTCTTTCCACCAGCCCAGCAGCACGGGAAAACTGAGCGCCACCCGGTCGATGGGCCAGTACAACTGCGGCGAATAATAGTCTATCCAGCCTTTGTTCAGCCACAGGCGGGCATCGGCATATAATTCGTCGTGCTGGTCGAAGCCCGCGCTGATGGCAGGCGGAAAACCCGGGCGGTAAATGCCGAAGGGGCTGAGACCGAACTTCACATGTTTTTTGGTCGCTTTGATATCGCCATACACGCGCTGGATGAACTGGTTCACGGCATCACGGCGCCAGTCGGCGCGGGAAAGTTTGCCGCCTGCTTTTTTGTATGCGGCCCAGCTGTCGTTATCCGGGAAATCCGCATCGCCGTTGTAGGACGGATACGGATAAAAATAATCGTCGAAATGCACACCGTCGATGTCGTATCTTTTCACGATATCGTTCACCACCGCAGCGCCATGGTCCTGCGTCGCTTTCTTCGCAGGATCGAACCACCAGTAGCCTTCCTTGAGATGCACCACGTCGGCGGGCATCCTTTTGACCACCGAACTGTCCGACACTTCGCCGCCCGCCACATGATGGGCGCGGTAGGGGTTGAGCCACACGTGCAACTCCAGTCCCCGACGGTGCGCTTCTTCCACCCAGAACGCCAGCGGATCATAGTATGGCGACGGCGCCTGTCCCTGTTTGCCCGTGAGGTAATACGACCACGGCTCGAGGCTGCTTTGGTACAGGGCGTCCGCCTGCGGCCGTACCTGGAAAATAACGGCATTGAAATTGTGCTCCCGGAGGAAGTCGAGCAGGCGGACAGCTTCTGCCTGCTGCTCCGCGGTAGAGAGGCCGGGGCGCGAAGGCCAGTTGATATTGGCGACGGTGGCCACCCAGGCCGCCCTGAATTCCGCAGGGGCTTTGGGGCGTGGAGGGGTGCTGACAGTCTGCCGGGCCGGCGTACAGGCCGCGGCCAGCAGTATCGCTGCAGCGAAGAACAACTTTTGCATGTTTAAAAATACACAACAGTTCGCAGGATTTAAACAATGCACCGTACCACTTGTTATCTGAACTTTGTAAATCTGCCGGATGAAAAAATACGATGCCATCATTATCGGGTCGGGCCAGGCGGCCAATCCCCTGGCGAAGAAACTCGCCCGGGCAGGGCGGCGCACATTGTTACTGGAAAACCATGCCATCGGGGGCACCTGTATCAACACCGGCTGCACGCCTACCAAAACCATGATCGCCGTGGGAAGAATGCGGTATATCGTGTCCCGCGCCCCGGAGTTCGGCATCCCCGTACAGGCGGGTGATGTTGATCTAACTGCGGTGATTAAACGAAAAAATGAAGTCGTCTCCTCCTTCCGGGACGGCCTCGAAAAAAGTCTCGAAAAAACCGACAACCTCGACGTGGTGCGGGAGCAGGGCGTTTTTACCGGGCATAAGATCGTCAACAACGCATTCACCGCGGAACATATTTTCATCAACACCGGTGCGGCGCCGGCCATACCGCCCATTCCCGGCATCGACCAGGTACGTTACCTCACGTCGGCCGGCATGCTCGAATTGCAGGAGGTGCCGCAGCACCTGGCCATACTGGGCACCGGCTACATCGCCATGGAGCTGGGCCAGCTTTTCCGGCGGCTGGGCAGCCGTGTTACGATGATCGAAAGGGGCCACAGCATTCTGAACAAAGAAGACGATGACGTGGCCGCGGCCGTGCACAAAATCCTGGAAGAAGACGGCATCCGTATCCTCACCGATACGACGGTCGAACGTACCGCACCCCTGCAGGGCGGCGGCGTACGGCTCACACTTTCCGGTGGCGGCGAATTAACGGCTACGCACTGGCTGATCGCCACCGGCCGCGCCCCTGCCACCGCGGCGCTGCAGCTCCCCCAAACCGGCATCACGCCCGACGGGCGCGGATTTATTCCCGTCAACGAATACCTCGAAACCACCGTGCCCGGCATCTACGCCCTCGGCGATGTAAAAAAGGGACCCGCTTTCACGCATATTTCCTATAATGATTATCTTGTAGCGTCGGAGAACATCCTGAACAACGCACACATTTCCATCAAAAACCGGCCCGTGCCCTATTGCATGTTTACAGACCCCGAGCTGGGCCGTATCGGCATCACGGAAAAAGAAGCCCGCGCAAAAGGCCTGGCTGTGAAAGTGGCCACGCTTCCGCTCGGCAAAGTGGCCCGCGCCATCGAAACCGGCGAAACGAGGGGGCTCATGAAAGCCGTAGTGGACGCCGAAAGCGGGCAGATACTGGGCGCCTCCGTACTGTCCGTCAGCGGCGGCGAAATCATGGCAGTGCTGCAAATGGCGATGATGGGGAAGATCACTTATAAACAGCTGCGCAATACCATATTTGCGCATCCGACATTTGCGGAATCACTGAATAATCTTTTTATGACACTGGACAATGATTGAAGCGCGCCACCTCCATAAAACATTTGGTACTACCCGCGCCGTGCAGGACGTTTCGTTTTCCGTGCAGGAAGGCGAAAACTTCATTCTGCTCGGCACCAGCGGCTGCGGCAAAACCACCACGCTCAAAATGCTCAACCGCCTGCTGGAACCGGACGGTGGACAGGTGCTGCTCAACGGCGCCGACACCGCGACCATACCCGCGCCGCAACTACGCAGGGGCATGGGGTATGTATTGCAGCACACGGGATTGTTTCCCCACTACACCGTGGCCGAAAACATCGCCGTTGTGCCGAAACTGCTCCACTGGGAAAAAGACGCCATCCAGGAACGCACGGCAACGCTCATGCAAAAACTCGGGCTTTCGTACAGCGAACATGCTCATGCGTACCCCCACCAGCTCAGCGGCGGGCAGCAGCAGCGCGTGGGCCTCGCCCGGGCGCTGGCTGCCGACCCGCCCGTGCTGCTGATGGACGAACCTTTCGGCGCCCTCGACCCCATCACGCGCGACCGGATCCGTACCGAGTTCAGCGAACTGGACGAATTCAAAAAGAAAACCATCATCATGGTCACCCACGACGTGCAGGAAGCATTCACCCTCGCCACGCGCGTGTGCCTGATGGACGAGGGCCGCATCGTGCAGATGGGCACGCCGGACCAATTGCGGGAACAGCCCGTCAATGATTTTGTGCGCACATTCCTGAAACTATGAACGAATTCCTCGAATTTATCCGGTCGCAGTCCGGCAAACTTTTACAGCAAACGCTCACCCACATCAACCTCACGCTGATGTCGGTGGCCATTGCGATCGCCATCGGCGTGCCGCTGGGCATCCTGATCGCACGCCGGCAAAAGCTGGCCGGAACGGTACTCGGCTTCGCCGGCGTGCTGCAGACCATCCCCAGCATCGCCCTGCTGGGTTTTATGATACCGTTGCTCGGCATCGGCCCGAAACCGGCCATCGTAGCGTTATTCCTCTACGCCCTGCTGCCCATCATCCGCAACACCTACACCGGCATCACCGGGGTGGACGCCAACGTCAGGGAAGCCGCACGCGGCATGGGCATGACGCAGCGGCAGGTGCTGTTCCGGGTGGAGCTGCCGCTGTCGATGACCGTGGTGATTGCCGGCATCAGGACCGCCACCGTCATCAACGTCGGCGTGGCCACGCTCGCCGCCTATATTGCGGCCGGCGGGTTGGGGGAATTCATTTTCGGCGGCATCGCCCTCAACAATACCCACATGATACTCGCCGGCGCCATCCCCGCCGCCCTGCTGGCGTTGCTCTTCGACTTTTTGCTGGGGCGGCTGCAGAAAAAATTAAAATGGAAACTGGGCCTGGTGGCCCTGCTGAGTGTCACCCTTCTTTTTTTCGCCATGCTGCCGGCGGCTTCCTCCGGTAAACTGCTGGCAGGCTTTACGCCGGAGTTCATGGGTCGGATGGACGGCTACCTCGGCCTCAAAAAAGTTTATGGCCTCCACATGCGCAATGTGGTGATCAACGACGCGGTGATGTACCAGGCCATGCATGAAAACAAACTCGATGTGATCAGCGGTTACAGCACAGACGGCCGCATCAAGGCCTTCGACCTCATCACCCTCACCGACGATAAAACCATCTTCCCGCCCTACTATGCCGCCCCGCTGGTGCGCGCCGGGCTGCTGGAGCAATACCCCGAACTGGAAAGCACGCTCAACCAGCTCAGCGGCCGCATCAACGATTCCATCATGACGCTGCTGAACTACCAGGCCGATTTCCTGAAAAAGAGCCCGGAGGCCGTGGCGAAAACATTCCTGGAGCAACAGGGGTTATATAAAGCGCCCCGTTACGGCAACAAAGGCGTGGTGCGCATCGGCTCGAAAATTTTCACGGAACAATACATCCTCGTGGAAATGTACCGCATGCTGATTGAGGGCAATACCGATCTGGCCGTATCGTCCAAAACGGGGCTGGGCGGCACCAAAATATGTTTTGATGCGCTCGCCAATAACCAGATCGATTTTTACCCCGAATATACCGGCACCGGGTTGCTCGTGATACTGCAGCCCCCCGCGGATAAAATCACGGCGCTGGTGCAGGATAAAGACAGCGTGTACCAATACGTACAGGCACAATTTATGCAGCAGTATAACCTCCGCTGGCTGAAGCCCATCGGGTTCAACAACGCGTACGCCCTGATGATGCAGCGCCGGAAAGCGGCAGACCTGCACATCGAAACAATTTCTGACCTGGTCAAAATAACAACACCATGAGCCTGATCGAACAGTACAGGAAAGTGAGAAAACTGACAGAGACCATTTGCAGCCCGCTGCACACGGAAGACTACGTGGTGCAGCCCATCGCGGACGTGAGCCCGCCCAAATGGCACCTGGGCCATACCACCTGGTTTTTTGAAACACTGGTACTGAAACCTTATCTCGAAAATTATACGGAGTTCGACGCGAACTTCAATTTTGTATTCAACAGTTATTACGAAAGCCTGGGCGCCCGCGTTATCCGCACCCAGCGGGGCAACCTGAGCCGGCCCACCGTGAACGAGATCTACCGCTATCGCGTATACGTAGACGAAGCGATGGAAGTACTGCTCTCGAAACCGGTGGATGATACCGTGCGCACGCTCATCACCCTAGGCTGCAACCACGAAGAGCAGCACCAGGAACTTTTGTGGACGGACATCAAATACATCCTCGGCCACAACCCGCTTTTCCCCGCTTACGACACCGCGTTGCCCGTGCAGCAGGGACGGGTGAAGGAGGGGTGGATAGCGGTGAAGGGGGGCCTGCACCACATCGGTTACCAGGGCGACGGCTTTTGTTACGACAACGAACTGGGCCGCCACCAGGTATATGTACAGCCCTGCAAAATCGCCGCCTCCCTGGTGACGAACGAAGCTTATCTCGAATTCATGCAGCAGGGCGGTTACCGGCAGTTCGAGCACTGGTACGCCGAAGGCTGGGACTGGGTGCGCAACAATCAGGTCGAAGCCCCGATGTACTGGTACAACATCGAAGGGAGCTGGTTTCATTATACGTTGCAGGGACTGCAGCCGCTGGCGTTACACGAGCCCGTCACCCACGTCAGTTTTTACGAAGCCGCCGCCTATGCGGCCTGGAAAGGTTGCCGGCTGCCCACGGAATTCGAATGGGAAGTGGCGGCCGCGGAGCTCGACTGGGGGCGCCGCTGGGAATGGACGGAAAGCGCCTACCTGCCCTACCCGGGTTTTGCGCGCGTGGCAGGCCCCGTTGGTGAGTACAATGGCAAGTTCATGGTCAACCAGAAAGTGTTGCGCGGTGCTTCCGAATTTACCTCACCGGGGCACAGCCGCCCCACTTACAGGAATTTTTTTCACCCTCACCTCCGCTGGCAGCTGACAGGTATACGGCTTGCGGTGTAAGATCAAAGGACTTTCATGAAAACAGCTACCATATTACAAAGAACAGCCGTAGACGATTTTTATGGCGATGTATTGAAAGGGCTCACCGCCTCACCGAAATATCTCCAGTCGAAATACTTTTACGATGCCACGGGCGACGCGCTCTTCCAGCAGATCATGCACCTGCCGGAATATTATCTCACACGCAGCGAACTGGAAATTTTGTCCGGCCAAACCCGCGACATTGCCGACGCACTCGGCGCCACGCCGTTCAACCTCGTGGAACTGGGCGCCGGCGATGCGTCCAAATCGTTTTACCTGCTCAAAGAACTGCACCGGCGCAACCCGGAGCAGGCGTATTACCCCATCGATATTTCCGAGAACATCATCAACCACCTGCAGCGCACCCTGCCGGCGAAGCTGCCGGGATTGCAGGTGCAGGGCCTCAGGGGAGAATATATGGACATGCTGAAAGCGATGGATTATTTGTCCGCCCGCCGCAAAGTGGTGATGTTCATGGGCTCCAGCATCGGCAACTTCACGCCCGACGAAGCGGTGAAGTTCTGCCGCAAACTGCGCGAGCAGCTGCAGCCCGGCGATCTACTGCTGATCGGCTTCGACCTGCGCAAACATCCGCGCACGATCCTCGATGCATATAACGACCGCCGGGGCGTTACCCGCGATTTTAATCTCAACCTGCTCACACGCATCAACCGCGAACTGAAAGCCGATTTCGACATTAACCAGTTCGATCATTTCCCGGTATATGATCCCATCAGCGGGGCCTGCAAAAGTTATCTCATCAGTCGCGCCGACCAAACCGTACAACTAGGCGACCACAGTATCCGCTTCAAAAAAGACGAGCCCGTTTTCATGGAAATTTCGCAGAAGTACAGTCTTGATGAAACCCGCCAGCTTGCCGCAGCTGCAGGCTTCCGGCCGGTGCAGTATTTCTTCGACGAAAAGCGCTGGTTTACCGACGTGCTCTGGGAACTCGCTCAAACGCATAATTGCCTTTGATATGCTGGTTCAAAAAACGTCCCTTTGAGCCCGATGCCTTCATGGCTTCGAACACTTCTTCCGGCACGTTGCGGTAATCGTACACCATGCCCGATACATAGCGGATGCGCAATGTATGGGTATCGTGATCGTAATGCATGCTCTGTACTACGGTGGAAGGCATACCATGTCCGTTAAAAAATAATGCCAGTTGCTTCTGGCACAGATTTTATCTCTGATAGGATATGTTCGACGAAACCGTGCTTCATCATATCAAGGATCAGCTGATCCGGAAAAACCAGACCATTGCCGTAGCCGAAAGCGTTACCGCGGGATTATTGCAGCTGGCGCTGGCCAGCGCCGAAGAGGCCATCCGCTTTTTCCAGGGCGGTATTACAGCCTATAATCTCGGGCAGAAATATAAACACCTCCATGTAGAGCCCATTCATGCGGAGCAGTGTAATTGTGTAGACAGGAAGGTGGCTGTGGAAATGGCGCGCAATGTGACCGATCTTTTCCGCAGCGACTGGGGAATCGCCATCACCGGTTACGCCACGCCCGTTCCCGAAAGCGACCATCAGCTGTTTGCTTTTTACGCCATTTCGTTCAGGAAGGAAATTCTGCTCGAAGGGAAACTGGAGGCGAGTGAGGCGAGTGAGGCGCCTGCGCTCCATGTGCAGAAATATTACACGGATTATCTCCTCACCGCATTCAATAACATGTTAGCGCATCGGCTCTTCGATGAAGGTTAACATATGCCTGGCCGTGGATAAATAGGTCGCCATATCGCTCGGTTTAACGATATAATCTCTGGCGCCCAGCGTTTTGCAGATGGCGCGGTATACGGGAGAGGCAGACGTGCTCCAGATAATTTTCGGAATATGCGCATAGCGCCGGTCGCTTTTCAGCAGGTTCAGGATTTCAGCGCCCGTCACTTCCGGCAGGTTGTAATCCAGGATGATCAGCGCAGGCAGTTCCCCTTCTCCGATGCTTTCCAGGTACGACATAAACTTTTTGCCGTTCGGCACGCTGATCACAGCAACCTGGGGGGCAATCTCCCTGAAGGCATACGCAAGCATTTCCTGATCGTCCTGATCATCTTCCGCGAGCAAAACAGACCTGAGGGCATGGCCTAAAAATTGCATATAATCAAGGTTAATATGATCGCGATACAAAATTAATGTTTGGTTTTGATATCAGTGTTAACAAGAATATGCATACCGATTTCAATAACATATTGCCTGTACTGAAATTCCTTTACAATGACGACCCGGAAAAAAACCGTGGAATCAGCCAAATCTGCCGCCCGAAGTGTGGAAATAATTCCACAGCCTTCTACGAACGGCCATGATGAACTCGACGCCCGCCAGCTCCTGCACGTGCTCTCAGAAGTCAAAAACGGGAATTTCAGCGCCCGTATGCCCGTTGATAATACCGGGTTGACCGGCAAGATCTGCGATACCCTCAACGATATTATTTCCCTGAATGAAACGCTGGTGGAGGAACTGAACCTCGCCCGCAATACCATCGGCAAACAGGGCAAACTGAACCACCGCGTGACCATGCCCCGTACCGCCCGCGGCTCCTGGGAAACGGCCGTAGGCTCCATCAATACGCTCATTTCCGATCTTGTTCACCCTACGATAGAGATCGCCCATGTGATCGGGTCGGTAGCGAAGGGCAACCTGTCTACCGAAATGACCCTGCAGATCGGCGACCACGAACTGCAGGGCGAATTTGCCCGCATCGCCACCGAAGTGAACGGTATGGTGAAGCAGCTCAACGCTTTTTCCATGGAAGTAACCCGCGTGGCCCGCGAAGTGGGCTCCGAAGGGAAACTCGGCGGCCAGGCGAAAGTGAAGGATGTGGCCGGCGTATGGAAAGACCTCACCGATTCCGTAAACCTCATGGCCGGCAACCTTACCGCGCAGGTGCGTAACATTGCGGACGTAACAACGGCCGTGGCGAAGGGCGACCTTTCCAAAAAGATCACGGTAGACGTGAAAGGGGAAATCCTGGAGCTGAAAGACACCATCAACACCATGGTGGACCAGCTCAACTCCTTCTCTTCCGAAGTAACCCGCGTGGCCCGGGAAGTGGGCACGGACGGCAAACTCGGCGGCCAGGCGCAGGTAAAAGGCGTGGCCGGTACCTGGAAAGACCTCACCGACTCCGTGAACCAGATGGCCTCCAACCTCACCGGCCAGGTGCGTAACATCGCCGAGGTTACAACGGCCGTGGCGCGCGGCGACCTTTCCCGCAAAATCACCGTAGACGTAAAGGGCGAAATCCTCGAACTGAAAAATACCATCAATACCATGGTGGACCAGCTCAACTCCTTCTCCGCCGAAGTAACGCGCGTGGCGCGCGAAGTAGGATCCGAGGGCAAGCTGGGTGGCCAGGCCACCGTAAAAGGCGTGGGCGGTGTGTGGAAAGACCTGACCGAGTCCGTGAACCAGATGGGCTCCAACCTCACCGCACAGGTGCGTAACATCGCCGAAGTAACCACCGCCGTGGCAAAAGGCGACCTTTCCCGCAAAATCACCGTAGACGTAAAAGGAGAAATCCTCGAACTGAAAAACACCATCAACACGATGGTGGACCAGCTCAACTCCTTCGCATCCGAAGTAACCCGTGTGGCGCTGGAAGTGGGTACGGAAGGCAAGCTCGGCGGCCAGGCCAAAGTGCAGGGCGTGGGTGGTACCTGGAAAGACCTCACCGATTCCGTGAACCAGATGGGCTCCAACCTCACCGCGCAGGTGCGTAACATCGCCGAAGTGACCACCGCCGTGGCCAATGGCGACCTCTCCAAAAAAATCACGGTAGACGTGGCCGGCGAAATCGCCGAACTGAAAAAAACCATCAACACGATGGTAGACCAGCTCAACTCGTTCGCTTCCGAAGTGACCCGTGTGGCGCTGGAAGTGGGTACGGAAGGCAAGCTCGGCGGCCAGGCCAAAGTGCAGGGCGTGGGCGGTACCTGGAAAGACCTCACCGAATCGGTAAACCAGATGGGCTCCAACCTCACCGCACAGGTGCGTAACATCGCCGAAGTAACCACGGCCGTGGCGAAAGGCGACCTCTCCCGTAAGATCACCGTAGACGTAAAAGGAGAAATCCTCGAACTGAAAAATACCATCAACACCATGGTGGACCAGCTGAACGCATTCGGTTCCGAAGTGTTCCGCGTGGCCCGCGAAGTGGGCTCCGAAGGCAAGCTGGGCGGCCAGGCCAGTGTGCCCGGCGTGGAAGGGCTCTGGAAAGACCTCACCGACTCCGTGAACATCATGGCCTCCAACCTCACCTCACAGGTGCGCAACATCGCCGAAGTAACCACTGCGGTGGCAAACGGCGACCTCTCGCGTAAAATCGAGGTGGACGTAAAAGGTGAGATCCTCGAACTGAAAAACACCATCAACACGATGGTGGAACAGCTCCGCGCGTTCGCCTCCGAGGTGACCCGCGTGGCGCGCGAAGTAGGCACGGAAGGGAAACTCGGCGGCCAGGCCAACGTGCCCGGCGTAGGCGGTACCTGGAAAGACCTTACCGACTCCGTGAACATGATGGCCGGCAACCTCACCGCCCAGGTGCGTAACATCGCGGACGTGGCCATTGCCGTGGCCAACGGCGACATGAGCCGGAAAATCACCGTGGACGTGCGCGGTGAAATCCTCCAGCTGAAAGAAACCCTCAATACGATGGTGGACCAGCTCCGCGCGTTCGCCTCCGAAGTAACGCGCGTGGCCCGTGAAGTGGGCACGGACGGTAAACTCGGCGGCCAGGCGTTTGTGCCGGGCGTAGCCGGAACCTGGAAAGACCTCACGGACTCCGTGAACAACATGACCGGTAACCTCACCGCACAGGTGCGCAACATCGCCGAAGTAACAAAAGCCGTGGCCTCCGGCGACCTGTCCAAAAAGGTGACTATCGACGTAAAAGGTGAAATCCTCGACCTGAAAAATACCATCAACACCATGGTGGACCAGCTCAACTCCTTTGCATTCGAAGTAACCCGCGTGGCCCGCGAAGTGGGCACCGAAGGGAAACTCGGCGGACAGGCCGAAGTGCAGGGTGTGGGCGGCACCTGGAAAGACCTCACGGACTCCGTGAACATGATGGCCTCCAACCTTACGAACCAGGTTCGGGGGATTGCAAAAGTGGTAACCGCCGTGGCCACCGGTAATTTGAAACAGAAGTTATCGGTGGTGTCACGCGGGGAGGTGGCCCAGCTCACCGAAACCATCAACGAAATGATCGACACACTGGCCGTGTTTGCCGACCAGGTAACCACCGTGGCCAGGGAAGTGGGCGTGGAAGGGAGACTCGGCGGTCAATCGAGCGTACCCGGCGCCTCCGGCATCTGGAAAAACCTCACCGAAAACGTGAACCAGCTCGCCGAAAATCTCACCACGCAGGTGCGCGCCATTTCGGCCGTGGCCTCCGCCGTAACGAAAGGCGACCTGACGCAGATGATCCGCGTGGAAGCGAAAGGGGAAGTGGAACAGCTGAAAGATACCATCAACCAGATGATCACCAACCTCAAACAGACCACGCTCCGAAACCAGGAACAGGACTGGCTCAAATCCAACCTCGCCACTTTCACACAGATGCTGCAGGGCCAGAAAGACCTGCACACCGTGACCAACCGTATCCTTTCCGAACTGGCGCGGGTGGTGAACGCCCAAAAAGGCATGTTCTACATCCTGAAGCAGGATGAAAACATGAATGATCCCAAACTCAAACTGCTGGCCTCCTACGCCTACGGCGAAGAATCGCACATCGCCCGCGAATTCGCGCTGGGTCAGGGCCTGGTAGGCCAGTGCGCGGTTGACAAGGAACGCATCCTGCTCACCAACGTACCGGGCGACTATATCAAAATATCCTCCGGCCTCGGTTCCGCCCCGCCGCTCAACCTCATCGTACTGCCGGTACTTTTCGAAACCGAGATCAAAGCCGTGATCGAGCTTGCCGCTTTCGACGCATTCAGCCAGACACACCTCGACTTTCTCAGCCAGCTGACCGAAAGTATCGGCATCGTGCTCAACACCATCGAAGCGAATTCCAGAACGGAAGATCTGCTGGCGCAGTCGCAGTCGCTCGCCGACGAGCTCCGCAAAGCGAATGAAGAGCTGCAGGACAAAGCGCACCTGCTCGTGAAACAGAAAAACGAAGTGGAAGAGAAAAACCGCGAGGTGGAAGAAGCGCGCCGTTCGCTCGAAGAAAAGGCGGAACAGCTGCAGCTCACCTCCAAATATAAATCCGAGTTCCTCGCCAACATGAGCCACGAGTTGCGGACGCCGCTCAATTCCCTGCTCATCCTGGCGCAGCAGCTGTACGAGAACCACGACGGCAACCTCGACGAAAAGCAGGTACGTTACGCCAAAACCATCCACAGCTGCGGCGACGACCTCATCCAGCTGATCAACGACATCCTCGATCTGTCGAAGATCGAGTCAGGTTACATTTCCACCGACTTCATCAAAGTCCGCTTCCACGAGGTGATCGCATTCGTGGAAACCACTTTCAAACATATCTCCGAAAACAAGAACCTCCGCTTCAGCGTGGAAATCGACGACAAGCTGCCGCAAACACTCGAAACGGACGTGCAGCGCCTCAACCAGATTCTGAAGAACCTGCTGTCGAATGCGTTCAAGTTCACGGAAAAAGGCGAAGTGAAACTGCGGGTATACGAGGCCGGCCACACCTGGAAAGTACAGAACAGCAACCTCGACAATGCCCAGCAGGTGGTGGCCTTCGAGATCCGCGATACGGGAATCGGTATATCGAAAGATAAACAGAACATCATCTTCGAGGCATTCCAGCAGGCCGAAGGTTCTACCAGCCGTAAATACGGCGGCACCGGTCTTGGGTTGTCTATCAGCCGCGGCCTGGCGGATCTGCTGGGCGGGTCCATCGAGCTGGAAAGCGAGGCCGGCATGGGCAGTACCTTCACCCTGTACCTGCCGCTGCAGTATACGCCCGATACCGAGCTGGAAGAAAAACCAAGGATCACCGCCCACCCCTTCGAAGCGCCGAAAGCGCCCGAAACCAAGGACCTCGAGAGCCTCAACGAGATTATCAACGACATCGGCGACGACCGTAACAACATCATGGAAAACGACAAGGTGGTGCTGATCATCGAAGACGATGTGCGCTTTGCCCGCATCATGCAGGAAAAGGCCCATGAAATGGGGCTGAAAGTAGTGGTGGCCATCAGTTTCGGGGAGGTGTTCGACCTCACCAACAAATACAATCCCATTGCCGTTACGCTCGACGTGAAGCTGCCCGATGCCAGCGGATGGCGCATACTCGACCTGTTCAAGAACGACGTGAACCTCCGCCACATCCCCATCCACCTCATATCCGGGGAAGAAAACAGGCTGCTAGCCATGCAGCGCGGGGCAAGGAGTTTCAATCTCAAACCGCTGAAGGCCGAAGACCTCACCGTGCTGTTCCAGACCATCAGCACACAGAACGACCGCAAGCAGAAAAAGGTGCTGGTGGTGGAAGACAACCAGCCCGATGCTTCACAGATCGCCCGCATCCTCGAAAACGGCGAGCTCATCCAGCTCGATTTCGTGACCGACGGCCGCCACGCGCTGGAACAGCTCGAAGCCCACACCTACGATTGCATCATCGCCGATTACATGCTGCCAGACATGGAAGGCACCGACCTGCTGGCCAGTATCCAGGCGAGCCACCGGCAGCACGCCACGCCGCTGATCGTGTATTCCGCTAAAGATTTTTCCAAAACCGAAAAAGCGAAACTGAAACAATACGCCAATAAAATACTACTCAAAGACGTTAATTCACTCGACCTGCTGCTCGAAGAAACCATCCTGCAGCTGCATATCAACCATCAGAGCCTGCTTCCGGAAAAAAGGAAAATGATAGAAGACGTGCGTTCGCAGAAAGATGTGCTGAGCAATAAAACGGTATTGGTGGTAGACGACGATGTGCGCAACCTGTTTGCCCTCACCACCGCATTTGAACGGTTCCACATCAATACCATCACGGCCGAAAGCGGCAAGGAGGCGATGAGCATACTCGGCGAGCACAACCATGTGGATATTGTACTGATGGACATCATGATGCCCGAAATGGACGGTTATGAAACGATGCAGAAAATACGGCGGGAGCACAAAAACAACGCCCTGCCGATCATTGCGGTAACGGCCAAAGCCATGAAAGGCGACCGGGAAAAATGCCTGGAAGCCGGCGCATCGGACTATATAACGAAACCTTTGAAAATAGATCAACTACTGTCACTCATGCGTATCTGGCTATACAGATAAACAGCCTAAAGCAAACACACCGTGAATAAGAGCCCTGTAAAAATATTAGTGGTGGATGACCGGCAGGACAACCTCCTCTCCATTGAAACCATCCTGGAGCGGGAGCAGTATACCATCGTAAAAGCCGATTCGGGGCGTGCCGCGCTGAAGGCGCTTTTGCAGGACACTGATTTTTCGCTGATCATGATGGACGTGCAGATGCCGGATATAAACGGCTTTGAAACCGCCGCCCTGATTTACCAGCGCGAAAAGCTCAAACACATTCCCATCATCTTCATCACGGCGCACAGCCATGAAGAAGAGGCCATCTATAAAGGGTACCATGTGGGAGCGGTGGATTTTATCTACAAACCCATCAATCCCCAGCTGCTCCGCATCAAAGTAGGCCTGTTCGTGGAGCTGTACCACAAAACCCATTCACTGCTGGAGCAGGAAAAAAGCCTGCTGTTGGCCAATGCGCAGCTACAGCGGGAAATAGAGGAAAAAGAAGCGTCCGAGCTGAAAGTGCGGGAACTCAACCGGCAGCTGCACCGCAGCAACGTGCACCTGAAGAAGGTCAATGAAGAACTGGACCGGTTCGCATATGTGGCTTCGCACGACTTGCAGGAGCCACTCCGGAAAATCAGGATATTCACGGATATGATCCGCTCCAAAGCCACCGAAGACGCGGAGCTAGACAAATACACGTCTAAAATCAGCGAAGCCGCCCGCCGGATGCAGCAACTGGTGGACGACCTGTTGCGTTTTTCACGCCATTCCGCGCAGGGTTGGGATTTTGTGGAAGCCGACCTCAACGAGATCGTCAAAGAAGCCGTATCTGAGCTTGAAATCAACATCCAGCAAACACAGGCCAGCATCCAGGTAGACCCGCTGCCCTGTATCCCCGTTATTCCCACCATGATGCGGCAGGTGTTCAACAACCTGCTCAGCAACGCCATCAAATTCAGGAAAAAACAGGTGCCGCCGGTGGTACATATCTACGCGCGCAGGCTCACGGCGGGAGACGTCAACGTCCCTATTTACCAGATTTTCGTGAGCGACAACGGCATTGGCATAGACAACCGGTACCTCGAAGACATCTTTGCCGTTTTCAAGCGCCTGCATAGCTACCACGAAATCGAAGGCACCGGTATCGGCCTGTCTATCTGCAAAAAAATCATGGAACACCACAACGGCTCCATCACCGCTACCAGCGAAGTGGATAACGGCACCACGTTTATCATCGGCATCCCGGAGAAACAGCAGTTACGGGAACTACAGTCGTTTTAAGCCCAATTGTTAATAGCCGCGGAAAGTGGGTAAAAAGTGCTACATTACTCTTCCATTATTTATTTTAAAACCTGACATCATGGAATCGAGGCTCATATTTACCACCCCGGAAGGCCCGATGTGCTATGTGGATTACAACACCCAGCAAAAGGGCGCATCTATCCTGGAAGAACTGCGACAAACGGCCAGCTACTTTCAAAGCAATCGCTCCTACGAATTCAGCCTGTTCACCAGGGTGAAAAACCGGCTCGTGAAAACAGACTGGTTCTATCTGCCCTCCTTCGATGTTCGATGCATTCATATTTTTCTCAACAGCGCAGTTTATTGACCGATACGATACTGCTGTCACACCACCTTCTTCCCTTCTATCAAATACGGCCCGTTTAAGCGGCAGTTTTGCTGAAAACAGCTTTAAAACACTTTGCTTTTCTTGACCGATTCGATGGCTACCCTTTCCAGGTCACGGTCCGCCGGGCCCGTCAATACATAACCGTCCGCGTCGAAACGGGATCCGTGGCAGGGGCAATCCCACGACTGTTCCGAGGTATTCCATTTTACATCACACTGCAGGTGCGTGCAGTTCGGGCTGACGGCGTGGATTTGCCCGGCCGCATCTTTATATATGGCCAGTTTCTTTCCTTCATACTGCACGATTTTCGCTTCATCCGGGGCCAGATCCGCCAGCTGTAATAATTTATCCGAAGGGAATAATTTCCCGGCGAACTGCCGAACCACGTCTGCATTGTGTTTGATGAAATTGCTGAAACCCGCCACCGGTTTAATGCGGTTAGGATCGAACAACGCCGCATAAAGGCTTACTTCATCCATGATGAGTTTGGTGATGAGGGTGGCCGCCACGCTGCTGTATATCATACCATTGCCGCCATAACCACAGGCCACGTAAATATTTTCAGGCTGGCCGGGAAGATGCCCGATATAAGGTAATCCGTCTGCCGGTTCAAAAAACTGCGACGACCACTTGAATGCGATCTCCTTTATTGCGAAATATTTCCGGACATGTGCTTCCAACTGGGTGAAGCAGCTTTCCGTATTCGGCTCTTCACCCGTTTTATGGTCTTTACCACCGGCAATAAGATACTTTTGCCCGTCCACTTCCTGCGTGCGGTAATAATGATAGGGGTCGTACATGTCGTACGCCAGGTCTTCAGGGTACTGTTCATCTTCCAGGGTAACCGCCATGGCATAGCTGCGGTAAGGCACGCAGCGCAGGTGCAGGATATTCACGCCCGGAGGGATGTGCGTGGCATACACCAGGTCTCTTGCGGTAAATTTACCGCCCGTTGTTTCCACTTCAACCAGGTCGTTGTTTTCAACTCCCGTTACCCTGCAACGCTGGATAATAGCGCCACCGATGTGTTCATATGCCTTTGCGATACCGAACAAATACTGCATCGGGTGGAATTTCGCCTGGCCTTCCACACGAATAGCCTGGGTAAAGGGCACGGGCACCGGAATTTCAGGTGTGGTGGTAACATGGAGGCCGGCGTCCAGGGTGGCGGCCGCAATGTCGCGCAACTTTTTATCCTGCGCCTCATCTTGTGCAAATAAATACGCATCTGCATCAGAAAAGCCACACCGGATGGCGTAGTGATCGATGTTTCGCCTGATGTGCATCAGGCCATCCTTTACCGCCTGCGCGGTGCGCATAGCGTTCTCCTGCCCGAAGTTTTTCCCGATGGTGGTGTATGGCGTATCCAGCAGCGTATTAATGTGTGCGGTGGTGCCGCCGGTAGTACCGAACCCGAGGTGATTGGCCTCCAGCAGCAGGCATTTCTTACCGGCCTCCTGCAGCTGCAAAGCCGTGCTCACACCGGTAATACCGCCCCCTACAATGATGACGTCATAAAAGCTATTGTCGCCCGTAACGGGCCGTGCCTGGTATATGCTTGAGCTGTTTTGCCAAAGGCTGACGCAGCGTCCGTCTCTTGTATTCATAATCATGGGTTTAGTGCTGTGAGAAAAAGTCCAAATCATATGCCACGGAAAACAGCCGTGCGCCGTATGGCATCATTTTTTATGAAGTAAGACAATAATTACCGTTGAATATGACAGGGATTTCTCCAGGAATGCTGGCCAAAGTGCAACATTTATCATTACCCGTAGCGCGTCCTCCGATACAGCAGCACCAATGTGATGATTTTACTTTTCCCACTTATAATCCGGGAAACGTGTGTAGGTGAATTCATCGGGCCCATCGCCAGAAACACAAAAAACATTGATCATGGAAAATATGCAGAAAAACATCCTGATAACCGGCGGCACCACCGGTATCGGTCGCGCTACCGCCCTGCTGCTGGCAGCGAAGGGCGCGAAGGTTTTCATTTTCGGCAGGCACGAAAATGAGCTGAATGATACCCTGAGCGATGCCCGCAAGGCCGGCGTGGAGAAAAACATCACCGGCATCACCGCCGATGTGTCGAGGGAAAGTGATGTAGCGTACGTTTTTGAAAAGGCAGACGAGGCGCTCGGCGACATCGACGTGCTGATCAACAACGCCGCACTCGGGTATGCCGGTATCATGTCAGGCAATTACAGCGACTGGCAATACATTATCAACACCAACCTGCTCGGGTACGTCGCCTGCGCCGCCGAAGCCATCAAGCGTATGCGCCGCAACAGCAGCGGGCACATTATCAACATCGGCTCCATGAGCGCCGAAACGAAAGAAAAAGGCAGTTCCCTGTATGTGGCCACGAAAAGCGCCATCAAGGGGCTGTCTCAATCACTGCGCAAGGAAGTGAACCCGTTGGGCATTAAGGTGACCCTCATCGAGCCCGGCGCGGTGGGCACCGATATGCAGCCGCAGTCGCCCGAAGAGCAGCGTGAAAAAGAAACCAACCTGGAAATGCTGAAGGCGGAAGACATTGCCGCATGCGTGTTATACGTACTGACACAGCCGCAGCGATGCGACCTTGTTGAAATACAGATCCGCCCACATCTGCAAATGATATGAAACAGCAACATTCGTTTCTTTACCGCAACGGGCTGTCGATCGTATTCTTCGGCATCCTGCTGATCTGCTGGATAGGGCAGGCTTATACCGGCTGGCTGCAGTTCAACAAGGAACTCGAAGAAAAAGGGATGGAGCCGCTGCGCTTTGGCCCATACCTTGGTAGCCCTCATTTTTTTGAGGCCACCTTCGAAAACTGGGAAAGTGAGTTTCTCCAGATGGGGATGTATGTGATACTGACGGTGATATTGCGGCAGAAAGGATCTGCCGAATCCAAAGACCTGGATAAAAAAGAGGCGGTAGACAGGGAACCGAAACCCGGGAAAGATGCGCCCTGGCCCGTGAACAAGGGCGGCTGGTGGCTGAGGCTTTACAAACATTCCCTGTCGCTGGCCTTTTTTTTCCTCTTCGCGGTTTCGTTCGTATTGCATTTTATCGGCAGCAGAGGCACCTACAACATCGAACAGCTGGCGGCGCACGAACCGCCGGCATCCGTATCGGAATACCTGCTCAATTCGAAATTCTGGTTCGAATCGTTCCAGAACTGGCAGAGTGAATTTCTGGCGGTGGGCTCCATTATCGTTTTGTCAATTTTTCTCCGGCAATGGGGTTCTCCCGAATCAAAACCGGTGGATGCACCGCATAGTGAAACCGGCAAGTGATCAAAAGCCAGGAAAAAGTGTTACATTAAAGAAACAAAAACATCGCGCATATGAACAAATTCTGGAGAGCCATTATAGCCGGTTATGGCGCCAAGAAACTGGGAGGCGGCTGCCTGGGCACCGTGCTCGTTTTTGTAATCATTTATTTCGCCCTTGGTCAGTGTAATTAACGGCTACAGGACAGACCCACAATATTTGCAGAAGCGGGCGTCATGGTCGTGGCCTTCTTTGCCACACGACGGGCAGGCCTGGTTGGAATGCGACCTGTTTCTCGCTGCGATGGCCATTTCGGTGGTCACAATACCGGTAGGCACCGCAATGATGCCGTAACCCAGCAGCATTATAAAACTGGCGATCATTTTGCCCGCGGTGGTAACAGGTGCCACATCGCCGTACCCCACGGTGGTGATCGTTACAATGGCCCAGTACACGGATTGCGGGATACTCGTGAATCCACTATTCTCATCTTCCACCAGGTAAATCACCGACCCGAGGATCACCACCACCGTCAGCACAAACAAAATAAAGATGCTGATCTTGCGCATACTGTTCATGACCGCCACGGTCAGGAATCGCATTTCGGAGATAAAATGCACGAGGCGGAAAATCCTGAAGATGCGCAGCAGCCGCAACGCTCGCAGCACCATCAGGGATTGGGCGCCCACGAACAGGATACTCAGGTAGGTGGGAATGATGGCAAGCAGGTCGATGATACCCAGGAAACTGAATACGTACCGTTGCGGGCGCCGGATACAGATAAGGCGCAGGATGTATTCCACGGTAAAGAGGCCGGTGAATATCCATTCCAGTGCATAGAAAAATCCGCCGAAACGGTCGTGCAGGGAGGCCACACTGTCCAGCATCACTACTACGATGCTCAGTAATATGCAGGCGAGCAGCGCCACGTCGAAGGCTTTGCCTGCCGGTTTCTCCGATTCGTAGATCAGCTCATGCAGCTGCATTTGCCAGCGATGCAGTCCACGGTTGTTTTCTTTTTCCTGGATCATATTCAATATTTAACACAGCGGGATGTGTATTGGTTACAAATTTACGGCTTGTGAAGCGGTATCGGGGAAATAACTCGCGGGTGTAATATTTGAATGACGTGGGATGCGGAGAAATTAAAACCCTTGCACGGAAAGGCAGTGCTTTATTCGGACAATGACCGGAAGGATGCGGCAACCGAAGCCTTCCGGCTTGATTGAAGCTTGCCATTTGGGAGCGATTACCGCAATAACGGGAACTATTACGTTGGTGGCAACGAAGTTGCCTCCAGGGTTTAACAATCCCTGAAGGGAATATGCGGCAGCAAAAGCGTTTCGCTACCTTGAACAAAGCTTACCATTCGGGAGTGACTACCTCAATAACGGGAACTATGTGGGAGCAAAAGAGTACTATCGGTTATGACGAGGTTGCCCTTCCACGTCCAATTATCCCCGGAGGGGAATATGCGACAGCAAAACCGTTTCGCGGGCTTGAGCAAAGCTTGCCATTTGGGGGCGATTACCTCAATAACGGGAACTATGTGGGAGCAAAAGAGTACTATCGGTTATGACGAGGTTGCCCTTCCACGTCCAATTATCCCCGGAGGGGAATATGCGGCAGCAAAAGCGTTTCGCGGGCTTGAGCAAAGCTTGCCATTGGGGGGCGATTACCTCAACAACGGGAACTATGTGGGAGCAAAAGAGTACTATCGGTTATGACGAGGTTGCCCTCCCACGTCCAATCATCCCCGGAAGGAGATTTGCGGCAGCAAAAGCGTTCCGCCGGCTTGAACGAAGCTTGCCATTGGGTGGCAATGACCGTAATAACGGGAACAATGCGGGAGTAAAAGGCGCTGTTGGTTATAGAGAAGTGTCCACTGGCTCCAACAATCCAAAAGGAAATGTGCAACAACAAGGGGAGTATTACATCCAATAATCATACTGCCCCAAAGAGGCTTAAATGCCAGAGTTGCCACCCGTAAGCAGGGTTGGCTAAGATGCAACCGGAGTAATCCGGTCCGCGCCATTCAGCAGGACACCCATCTGGCGGATGCGTCAAATAATGCGGCTTGCACCCATACCACCGGGTACTATCTCAGGAACCCGGCTGTTGACAGGGGGAACAGGCTGCTCAAAAAGTAGATCAAAGAAAACGGCTCAATCCTCGTCCTCATCATCCTCGTCTTCTTCCAGCCACTCCATGTAGGAATAATACCAGTCCTCCAGCTCATCCAGCAGCTCCTGTTTCTTTTCGGGCTCACCGTGGAAATATTCTTCCACGTTGTCAATTTCCTCTACAATATCGATGTAGGCTACTTCCTCATCTTCCTCCACCCGCTTGGCGAAAAACCGCGGCTTCTCCGTATGGAAGATGTATTCATTATCCGGATCCGTTACCGGGTCATCTGCAATCATGAATTTAGGTAATGCCATTGGATAACAATTTTTATTTGACTACAAAGGACTACAAATTTAATGTTTTATGCCGGTTTTTGAAGCAGCTTTTCATCACTTCTCCATCTAAAAGAATGATTTTATTTTTTGATGAAGTTTATGTTACCTTTGCAAACATCAGATGATATGATGAAGAACATTCAACCTCTACAACGTAAAAACCTTGCGGACGAAGTGGCTGCGCAATTGCGGCAGCTGATCGGTTCCGGCACGTATGCCGTAGGGCAGCAGTTGCCGACCGAGCCCGAACTGATGCAACAGTTCGGGGTGGGGCGTTCCACCATCCGCGAGGCCGTCAGGTTGATTGTGAATGCGGGGCTGGTGCGGGTACAGCAGGGGTTGGGCACTTTCGTGATCTCGCAGCAGGCACTGGGTGAGCCGCTGGCACAACGGTTTAACCGGGCCCACTTTCAGGACCTCAATGAAGTGAGGCTGCTGCTCGAAGTGAAAATCGCGGAAAAAGCCGCCATCCACCGCACCAAGGAAGATATCGTGAAAATGAAGGCTTTCCTCAAAAAGCGGCACGAAGCCGCCAAAGCGAATGACGTGGAAGCCTGCCGCCGCGCCGATGTGGATTTTCACACCGCCGTGGCCGTGGCATCGGGGAATGAAATCATGGTGGACCTGTATAAAACCATCGCCACCCATCTGATACAATCGTTTAAAGACAGATATACAGATACCGTCTCGTTTCTGGAATCACAGCATCTGCACAAGGCACTGCTGGACAGCATTATAGACAAAGACTCCGCGCAGGCGCTCATATGGGCTACCCGTATCAGCAGCGGCGTGAAATAATTTTTTTAACTTAAACATCAGATGATCTGACAAAATGGAAACTGTATTGGAGGCCGAAGACAAAGCCACTTCGGCCCGCAATGTGGCAGAAAAAACGGTTTTCTCCGTACTGCTGGCGCTTAGTTTTACACACCTGCTGAACGACACCATCCAGTCGCTCATTCCGGCCATTTACCCGCTGGTCAAAGATTCTCTGCACCTGAACTTTTCCCAGGTAGGCCTGATTACCCTCACCTTCCAGCTCTCTGCGTCCATTCTGCAGCCACTGGTGGGCCTGTACACCGACAAACGGCCGCAGCCCTATTCCCTGGCCATCGGCATGGGATTTACCCTGCTGGGACTGGTGTGCCTTTCATTGTCGCACAGCTTCGCCATGGTGCTGCTGTCTGTAGCGCTGGTAGGCGTCGGTTCGGCCATTTTCCACCCCGAAGCATCGCGTCTGGCTTACATGGCCTCGGGCGGCAAACATGGCATGGCACAATCGCTGTTCCAGGTGGGCGGCAATACCGGCAGCTCGCTGGGGCCTTTGCTGGCGGCGGCGATCATTGTGCCCTTCGGGCAGCTGCACATCGCCTGGTTTTCGCTGGTGGCGCTGCTGGCCATTGTGGTGATGCTGCGCATCAGCCGCTGGTATCTCAATAATCCGCACCGCATCAAACCGAAGAAAAAAACGGTACAGACGGAAACGATGAAACTGTCCAAAGGCCGTGTGGCGTTTGCGCTGTTCATCCTGCTGGTGCTCATTTTCTCGAAGTATTTTTACATGGCCAGCCTCACCAGTTATTACACCTTCTACCTGATGGACAAGTTCCATGTATCGGTACAGGACTCCCAGGTATACCTGTTTGTGTTCCTGTTCGCCATTGCCGCGGGCACCTTTATCGGCGGCCCCATCGGCGACCGCATCGGCCGGAAATACGTGATCTGGATTTCCATCCTCGGGGTGGCACCGTTTGCGTTGCTGATGCCGCATGTGAACCTGGTATGGACGGTGGTGATGAGCGTGTTCATCGGCGTGATTCTTTCTTCCGCCTTCTCCGCCATCCTCGTGTACGCGCAGGAACTGGTGCCGGGTAAAGTGGGAATGATCGCGGGACTGTTTTTCGGGTTTGCCTTTGGTATGGCGGGCGTAGGTTCTGCACTGCTGGGCGAACTGGCAGACCGCACCAGTATCAATTACGTATACCAGGTGTGTGCTTACCTGCCGCTGATCGGCCTGCTCACGGGCTTTTTGCCGAATATTGAAGGGAAGAGAAAATCCTGATAAAAGAATAACGAACATAAAAGGGGGATATCATCAGCTGATATCCCCCTTTTGTTTTATAACGATGTTCCGCGCACAGCCAATAGCGGGCTGAAGTGCCACAGTAAACTGTGAGATCGGATGTGGAGCAAACCCAAAGCTTTCACAGCCCTCCATACTTCACAATCATCGCCGGATTATCCCGCCTACAACCGCATTTACGTTGCGATCTGCACCACATGATAGGTGATTCTTGCGCTGCCGGAGCCGGAAATGAACTGGTTGAAATAGCCCCCTTCACACTTTACAACCGGTGCGAATTATCCCCTCCTACAAGCGTACGTTAAATGATAGGTGTTTCTCCCGCTGCCGGATCCGGATATGAACTGATTGAGATAGCCGCCTTCCACACCTCACAACCGGCTTGGATTATCCCTTCTACAACCGTGCGTCACATGATAGGTGCTTCTCGCGCTGCCACGGCCGGGTATGAACCGATTGGATATCCGCTTCCACACTTCACAATCGGCTGGATTATCCCTCCTACAACCGCACATACGTTGCGATCTGCGCCACATGATAGGTGATTCTTGCGCTACCGGGGCCGGATATGAACTGGTTGAGATAACCGCCTTCCACATCGAACTTCGGGCTGAGGCGGTAGCCTACGGCCAGGTAAGCACGGTTCTGGTCGAATACCTTGCCATTGGTGCGGGTCGGGTCGCCGTAGTTGAGGAACAATTCATTCTGCGCGGCTACAAAGAGGCCTTTCTCAAATGCTTTCGAGCCATCTATCGGCACAATCCCTCGCAGGAAATACCGGAAGCGGTGTGCCAGGTCAAAGCCGTCATTTTTCAGGTCATTTTCCTCCACCACGCTCTTCGGCAGGAAACGTTGCTCCAGCCTGAAGCGGTGCTGCAGTGGAACAAAAGCCACCTGGTGGTTCACGATGAACTGCTCCCATATGCGGTGCTCCGACAAATAATCGAACTCGATCTGGTTGGCCGCGCTATTGTACATGGAACGCAGCCGGATCCAGGCGTAACCCACCGTGGCGATCATGTTTTTGCGTACATGATAATTTAAGCCGGGCCGCACGATAAGCGTCTGCAACGCTTCGAATTTGTCGGTAGTGCGAACCTGGACATCCATGTATACACTGAACTTGCTGGCGGGAATGCGGAAAGTGTTGAATGCCGCGAACCAGCCTGCGGTTTGCCGCTGCTGTGCGGTGGCACCAAAGGCGATACAGCAGGACATAACAATTGTAAAAAAATATCGCTTCATCGGACGAGTCGTTTTGTCTTGGCCCAAAAATATAAAAGCGGGCGCCATTATCAAACAGGGCGGGTAAAATGGTTTTTCGAGGTGATTTGCATACCGTATCCCTGCGCATCAGCGCTGATTGGGGAAAAACCTGGAAATGGGATAACACGATGACGGCAGGCCTGGCAACCACTTATCCGGCTATCGTGCGAATATCCCGCAACATAATAGGCGTATTGCATAAAAAAGATAGCTATTCCACCGTTATTTTTACCCTCGCAAAAATAGATATACGATGATGCGCTCTTTATTGCTGATGTTGTTACCCTTTACCGCCGCGGCACAGCCCGCGCTGATTCCACAGCCGCAGGAAGTTGTATGGGGCAAGGGAAGCTGTCTGCCAACCGGATATAAGGCTTTGCTCCCGATGGATGCGGCATTCGAAAAAGAAGGAAAAAAATTGCTGGCCCTGTTTCCTCATGCCGGTGTGCAACAGGTATCCCGCGGCGGCTACCTGGCTATCCGCCGCGGCCCCACCAAACCCGAAGGTTACACCCTTTCAGTGCACCGCGACAGTATCGTGATCACCGCAGCGGATGCGGCGGGGGCGTTCTACGGTATCCAGACCCTCCAACAGCTGATGGACGGGAGGAAAGACATTCCCGCTTGCCGGATTACCGACTGGCCGGCATTTCCATGGCGCGGCTACATGGTGGATGTGGGGAGGAATTACCAGTCGATGTCATTGCTGAAACAACAGATCGATGTGATGGCACGCTACAAACTGAATATCTTCCATTTCCACCCCACGGAAGATGTGGCGTGGCGGCTGGCTATCCGCCAGTATCCACAGCTCACGGCCCCGGAGCACATGCTTCGCCAGCACGGAAAATTTTACTCGGAAGCGGAGGTGCAGGCGCTCATCGCATACTGCCGCGAGCGCCATATTACTTTCGTGCCGGAGATAGACATGCCCGGGCATAGTGCCGCCTTCAAACGCGCCATGAAAACCGATATGCAGTCAGATAGCGGGTTGGCGATCGTCAAAAATATTCTTCGGGAAGTGGTTGCCACTTACGACCTGCCATATGTGCACATCGGCGGCGACGAAGTACATATCACCAACCCGCAGTTCCTGCCCGCGGTAACGGAACTCCTGCATTCGCTGGGTAAAAAAACGATCGGCTGGAGCCCCGGCGGCAACCTGCATCAGCAAACCATCCGGCAGTTGTGGATGCGCGATGGCGCCGTAGAAAAGAACCTGCAGTACATAGATTCCCGGCATATGTACCTCAATCACATCGACCCGCTGGAAACACCCGTCACGCTTTTTCTGCGGAAGATCGATGCCGGTACGCTGGGAGCAACGCTCTGCCTGTGGCACGACCGGAAGATTGCCCATGAAAGCGATCTGCTGCAAATGAACGCGGTATACCCCGGCATTCCCGCATTTGCCGAACGCACCTGGCGTGGCGGCGGGCACAACGGCATGCTGGCTGCCATCGGGGCACCGGGAGCTGTCCAAACAAAAGAATTCAGCGAGTTCGAAAGCCGGCTGATGCAGCACCGGGGAACCTATTTCGCAGGCAAGCCGTTCCCCTACGCTGCACAGTCTTCCATCGTCTGGAATCTGTACGGGCCGTTCGATAATGGTGGCCAGCTGGAAAAGGAATTCACGGTGAATACCAATGCTGCGCCGG
Source organism: Chitinophaga lutea (assembly GCF_003813775.1). Classification (NCBI taxonomy): domain Bacteria; kingdom Pseudomonadati; phylum Bacteroidota; class Chitinophagia; order Chitinophagales; family Chitinophagaceae; genus Chitinophaga; species Chitinophaga lutea. The sequence goes on from NZ_RPDH01000001.1 coordinate 1,549,417, forward strand.
TGCTGCAAATCGTGGGAGGCACCATCGTTCTCCGTCACTGGTGGGCGCCGCTGGTGACTGGCGTGCTGCCCGACCCGAAAGAGAACACCACCTGGTATGCCGTTACAAAAATCTGGCGCGATAAAGCAGGCACCGAAGATTTTTGGGTCGGGTTCAACAATTTCTCCCGTTCGCCGGCCACGGATTCGCCGCCCGCGAATGAATGGGATGAAAAGAAAAGCGCCGTATGGGTAAATGGCATCGCGGTGCCGCCGCCCCATTGGAAAAAAGCGGGCCAAAAGGGGAATTCCGAAATCCCGCTTCAAGATGAAGGATATGAGTCGAGGGTCCCCACGAAAGTTGACCTGCAAAAGGGCTGGAACATCATCAAAGTAAAAGCGCCCGTAGGCAGCTTTGAGGGGCGCGACTGGCAGAACCCGGTGAAGTGGATGTTCACGTTTATCCCGGCTCCGTAGGGATTTCAGGTGCTGCTGTATGCAATTCACTCCATGCCGCTTGCTGTTGCTCTTCCGCCAATGGCCGTGCCTTGAAGATCGCCGGATTTCGTCCGGAGCATGTCACGCGCTTTGCCTGTCCGATCCCGCGATGCCGTCTTCCAAGGCGATGTGCCGGATATTGTATGCCACAAACGGTGGCCAGGATATTTCCCCTGTTTTTTATACGATGTCATTTGCGGTCAGGACCCCATCGTCGCCCGGCCGCAAATTGCTTACCTTTGCGTAAAAATGCCGGTTCTCCATCATACCGATTACAAAGCTCCCTTCCTGCTGCGGAACCGCCATCTGCTCACGATCTTCCCTTCCCTGTTCAGGAAAGTGAAAGCAGCGCAGTACACCCGCCGGCGCATCCGCACCGCGGACAATGACTTCATCGATCTCGACATCAGCAGCGTGAACAGCAAACGGCTCGTGATCATCCTGCACGGACTGGAAGGCAATTCCCGCCGGCAATATGTCACCGGCATGGTGAATATTTTCAATGAAGGCCGGTACGACACCGCCGCCATGAACTTCCGCGGCTGCAGCGGCGAAAGCAACGAGGCGCTGCGTTTTTATCACAGCGGCGAAACTGGCGACCTGCAAACCGTGATCGATCACATCATCGCTTCCGGCCAGTACCAGCAGATCCATCTCGTCGGGTTTTCACTGGGCGGCAACGTCACCCTCAAATACATTGGCGAACAGGGCGCAGGTATTCCGTCCATCGTACGTTCCGCCGTAGCCATCTCCGTCCCCTGCGATCTGAAAGACAGCTCCCTCGAACTGGAGAAAAGCCACAACGCCATTTACATGAAACGGTTCATCCGCTCGCTGGGCGCCAAACTCGAAGCTAAAGCACAACGTTACCCTGAAAAAATCTCGCTGGACCGGTTCGGTGAAATCCGCAGCTTCCAGCAGTTCGACGACCGCTATACCGCTCCCATTCACGGTTTCAAAGATGCGGAAGAATACTGGGCGAAAAACAGCTCACGGCAATTCCTGCCAGACATCCGCATTCCCACGCTCCTCATCAACGCACTCGATGATCCGTTCCTGGGCAGGGGCAGCTTTCCGTACGAGGAGGCGGAACAGAATCCCTTCTTCCATCTCGAAACACCCGCCACCGGCGGCCATGTGGGTTTTGTGACCTTCTCAGGCAAACACTACTGGTCGGAAAGAAGGGCCTTCCAGTTCATCCACGATCATCCCTGAACCGGTATTCCGTCGCCCACCACGGGCGGTTGCAGAATGGCCACTAGGTCGTTCACATCGCCCAACACCTCATCCACAAAACCGTATTCCTTTGCTTCGAGGGCATTCATGAATTTATCGCGGCGGAACATTTCCTCGATTTCTTCCCTTTTATGATTGGAATTGCGCTCCAGCAGCCGGAAAATCTGGTTTTGCAGCCTTTCCTGCTCCTGGTAGGCGATCCGTACGTCTTCCGTATATCCGCGCGCACCGCCTCCGGTGGGGTGCATATGTACGGTGGCGTGTGACAGGGCGTAGCGTTGGCCGCGTGTGCCGCAAGTCAGCAATACGGTGCTCATGCTGCCCGTAAAACCGACAGACACGGTGGAGATCGGCGATTTGCAGATGCGCATCGTGTCGTAAATCGCCAGGCCGGCGTACACGCTGCCGCCCGGGCTGTTGATGTAAAGGCGGATCGGGTAATGATTTTCGCTGTCGAGGTACAGCAACTGCGCTACGATGAGGTTGGCTACGTTTTCATCGATGGCAGTACCGAGGAAAATGATGCGCTCTTTGAGCAAAAGACTGTATATGTCGAAAGCTCCCCGCGAGGAACTGTCGATCACGGTGGGAATGATAGACATACAATACGTGTTTGAGCGGATGCCGGGCGGCATCCACGATAAGTACATAACACCGGCAATGGGTTACCGGAAGATTTCTTCGATGGTTTGCCGGAATGTCGGCTCGGTCAGCAATACTTCATGCAGGTCGCGCAATTTTTCCCGCCTTGCATCACGTGCAAACCAGCGCACCATCCGGTGCGCCTGCCGCTGGTGCGTTACCTGGCGCCGGAGATCTGGCCGCAGGGCGCATTCCGCTTCGAACTGCCGCTTTTCCGCTTCCGGCATGGCATGCAGCAGATAGCGGTCTATTTCAGCGATATCATGCAACGGTTTCCTCATATACTTCGGTTTTTTGCACCTGGTCCCGCACCTTTTCGAGGCATTTGTGCTTCTGTACGGTAGCGGAATGAGGGCTGCTGTAACGGAACTGCTCCGCAATCTCGGTCATGTTCAGCCGGTCGTAGTAAAACGCCTGCAGCAGCTGCATACATTTGGCGCCTGCGGATTTGAGGCGCTCCAGCAGCGGCTGGTGTTGTGGCGGCGTGTAAAAATCGGCGGGAATGGAGAGGTTATGTTCCGCCATGCTCAGCGGAACATACCGGTTATGGTGCTGTTTCAACCACAATATCTTGGTAATGCCCAGCAGGTATGCCCTGGGCGACACTTCCACCTGGAGGGTGCCGTTCCGGCTCTTTTCCAGGTAAATGATCATGGCATCGTGAAAAAAATCGCGGGCCGTTTCCGGGTCGCCTCCCAGCTGGCGGACAATACGCGCCGCATGCGGAAAGGCGTCCCTGTATAAAGCTGTTATCCAATCCATATTGAAGGGTTTTATTATATAGTACCGGAAACATTACAAATATCACCTCCTTTTCAAAAAAAATGTCAAAAAACATTTCTTCGTAGATTTGGTATATGGAAAAGACCCAGACCCTGGAAGAATTTTACCGTGCCAAACAGCTCCAGGTACCGGATGGACTGGAGAAGGAGATCGGTCATTTTAACGTATTCAAGGCGGACGAATTTGTAGGCCTGGCCCCGAAGCCACTTCCCTACAGCCGCAGGGATTTTTACAAAGTAGCCCTCATCAGCGGCAAAAACCGCTATTCTTATGCAGATAAGGTGATTGAAGTGGAAGAGCACGCCATCCTGTTCGCCAATCCGCAAGTGCCGTATCAGTGCGAGCATCTTTCGGACGACCAGGGCGGCTATTTCTGCATCTTTACGGATGCATTTTTCCGTCAGTTCACTTCCATCCGGCTCCTCGATTACCCGGTATTCAAACCCGGCGGCCAACCCGTGGTGCACCTCCCCAAAGAGCAGGTGCAGGCGGTGCGCGACCTCTTCGAGAAAATGCTGGCGGAAAAACAATCGGATTACACGTATAAATACGACCTGCTGCGCAACTACGCACTGGAGCTGATCCATACCGGCCTCAAGCTGCAGCCCATTGCCGGCACCTCTTCCCACACCAACGCCGCCGGCCGTATCTCTACGATGTTTTCCGATCTGCTGGAACGCCAGTTTCCCATCGAATCCACCGTGCAGCAGGTAAACTTCCGCACCGCCATCGACTTTGCCAACCAGCTATCGGTACACGTTAACCATTTGAACAAGGCCCTGAAAGACACCACCGGCAAATCCACCTCCGAGCTCATTGCCGACCGGATTGTGCAGGAAGCCAAAATGCTGTTGCGGCATACCGACTGGAATGTATCTGAAATCGGCTACTGTCTTGGTTTCCAGGAGCCCGCTCACTTCAATAACTTTTTCAAGAAAAAAACGCAGGTTACACCCCGTTCGTTCCGGGCAGTTTGATTTTTGCAATTTTTCGTTTGAATTCATTAACAGCCGTGGCGTGCTGCTGCAATAGCTTTGTGTTATCAAAAACACACAAGTATGGCACAACAACAAAAAGTATGGTATGTCACAGGCGCCTCACAGGGATTCGGCCTGATACTCGTCAAAAAACTGCTGCAACAGGGATATAAAGTAGCCGCCACTTCGCGCAAGGCGTCTTCGCTCACCGAAGCTATCGGCAAACATGAAAACTTCCTCCCTTTGCAAACGGATGTGGCCGACGAACAGAGCGTGCAGCAATCCATCCGCGAAACCGTGAAAACCTTCGGCACCATCGACGCGGTGGTGAACAATGCGGGATACGGATTGCTCGGAACGCTCGAAGAACTGTCTGACGAAGAAGTCCGCGGCAATTTCAACGTCAACGTATTCGGCCCGCTGAACGTTATCCGCCACGCGATGCCTGTGCTCCGTTCACAGCGCAGTGGCATCATCTTCAACATTTCCTCGATTGCCGGCTTTACCGGTTCATTCCCCGGTTTCGGCAGCTATTGCGCCACCAAGTTCGCGCTGGAAGGCTTGTCAGAATCCCTCGCAGCCGAAGCGGCGCCTTTCGGGATCAAGGTGGTGATCGTAAGCCCCGGCTATTTCCGCACGAATTTCCTCGCATCCGGTTCCCTGGCCGTACCCTCCAATCCGATCGCCGAGTACACCAGCACCCGCGAATCGCAGCAGTTGCATACGCAGCAGATCAACGGTGCGCAGCCCGGCGACCCGGAAAAAGCGATCGATGTGATACTGGCCGCCGCCAACGCGGAGCATCCGCCGCTGCACCTGTTCCTCGGCCCGGACGCGTACGACCTCGCCCGGCAAAAGATCGTAGCCGTGGAAAACGACCTCAACGGCTGGCAGCAGCTGGGTGCAGCCACCAATTTCAACTGATTTCTCCAGCTATCGGAGGAAACTGAAAACCCGCAATCCATGCGGGTTTTCTTATTTGCGGGAAATTCCGTACCTTTGCATAGATTTTTTATATCCCCTCTCCGCAAATCTGCAGTTAGGTTCATTAAAATGATGTGTGGATATACAATCTAGCCATCCTTCTCTTTTCATCAAGCTCAGGATTGTTAGCATCATTTTAGCATAAAACAAAACATATTGTCATTCGAGAAATTAAGTCTCATTGCGCCGATATTGCGTGCGCTTGAAACCCAGGGCTATCATACGCCTACACCTATCCAGCAGCAGGCCATCCCGGTAGTGCTGCAAAAGAAAGACCTGCTGGCCTGTGCGCAGACCGGCACCGGTAAAACCGCCGCGTTTTCCATTCCCATCCTGCAGTTATTGTACCAGGAGAAACAGACAGCGCAGGCGCCGGACAGGCATATTAAAACACTGATCCTGACGCCGACCCGCGAGCTGGCCATCCAGATCGCCGAAAACGTCCGTGATTATGGCGCCCATACCGGCCTTAAACACCTCGTGATCTTCGGCGGCGTATCCGCCCAAACGCAGATCCAGGCGCTGAGGAACAGTCCCGACATCCTGATCGCCACACCCGGCCGCCTGCTTGACCTATGGCAGCAGGGGCATATCAACCTCCGCAACATCCGCCAGTTTGTGCTGGATGAAGCAGACCGTATGCTCGACATGGGTTTTATTCATGATGTGAAAAGGGTGATCACCAAACTCCCGGAAAAACGGCAGACGTTGTTTTTCTCCGCCACTATGCCCGCTGAGATCGCCGGCCTGGCTAACTCCATTCTCACCAACCCGGTGAAAGTGGCCGTTACGCCGGTTTCTTCCACCGCGGAGAAAGTGGAGCAGCGCCTGTATCACGTGGATAAAAGCGCCAAACGTTCCCTCCTGGTGCACGTATTGAAGGATGCGTCCATCACCAGCGCGCTGGTATTTACCAGAACCAAACACGGGGCAGACCGTGTGGCGAAAGAGCTGAACAAATCCCAGATCTCCGCCAGCGCCATCCATGGTGATAAATCGCAGAACGCCCGCCAGCGTGCGCTCACTGATTTCAAATCCGGCCGCATCCGCGTGCTGGTAGCCACCGACATCGCCGCGCGCGGTATTGACGTGGATAACCTGGAATATGTGATCAACTACGAAATACCCAATGTGCCCGAAACGTACGTGCACCGCATCGGCAGGACCGGCCGCGCCGGCGCCAGCGGCATTGCGCTGTCGTTCTGTGAAGAAGAAGAAGTTCCGTACGTAAAGGATATCACCAAACTGATCGCGCAGGAAATTCCGGTGGTGAAGGACCATCCGTTCCCGGCGAGCCAGGCGGCAATAGCCATCAAACCCGCTCCGGCGGTGCAGATGCGGCAATCATCTTCACAACAGATTTCCGCTAAAAAAAGGAACAACAAACCGAAATGGCACAGCCGGCCGGGGAACAGGCAGCAACAAAATTAACGACCAAAGGGGCTGCAGTTGTCAGCCCCTTTTTTTATATTTATCGCCTATACTTACATCCATGCTTTTAACGATCAGCACAACCCGTTACCCTGCAGATGATCTGAGCTTCCTGCTGCATAAACACCCCGCCCGGGTACAGGAGGCCGACATCCCCGGCGGCATCGCACATATTTTTTATACCGAAGTATCGCCCCAGAAATGTACCGCGGCTTTACTGCTTGATATCGATCCCGTGTCGCTCGTACGCCGGCCCGCCGGTAACGATTTCGCACTGGAACAATACGTCAACGACCGGCCTTACGTAGCCAGTTCATTTATGTCAGGAGCGATTGCCAAGGCCTTCTCATCCGCCATGAACGGGCGGTGTAAAGACAAGCCCGAACTGGCCGGTGAAGCCTGGCCTTTCGAAGTGACGCTCGATGTATTGCCCGTGCGTGGCGGAGAAACCGTGCTCCGGCAGCTTTTCGAGCCGCTGGGATATACGGTGGAAGCCTCCGGCATCCCCGTCGACCCCGCGTTCCCCGAATGGGGCCAGAGCCGCTATTTTTCCGTGAAACTGCGCCACACCATCGCGCTCAGTACATTGCTGAGCCAGCTGTATGTACTGATACCGGTGTGCGATAACGATAAACATTATTTCGTAGGCAGCGAAGAGGTATCGAAACTGCTTGCCAAGGGACAGGACTGGCTGGGCGCCCACCCCATGCGTGAGCTCATCATCATGCGTTACCTGAAACACCAGCGGAAACTTGCCTCCGGTGTCATGGCGGTGCTGATGGAGCAGGAAGGAGAAGAAACGGAAGAGGAAGTCGCGCAGATACCGCCGGAGAAAATCAAAATCCACGACATTCGGTTGATGGCGGTAAGGGATGCGTTGCTAGCGTGCGGCGCCTCGTCCGTGGCCGATCTGGGTTGTGGCGAAGGCAAACTGCTCCGGCTGCTCCTGGAAGAAAAACAGTTCTCGCGCGTATTAGGCATGGACGTGAGTTACCGCAGCCTTGAAATCGCAAAGGATAAACTAAAAACGGACCGTATGCCGCCCCGCCAACAGGAGCGCATTCAACTGATACAAGGCTCGCTGGCTTACCGCGATGCGCGGATAGCTGGTTTTGACGCCGCCGCCCTTACGGAAGTGATCGAGCACCTCGATGAACCGCGCCTGACGGCACTGGAACGCGTGCTCTTCGAATTTGCCAGTCCCGGTACCGTGATCATCACCACGCCCAATGCCGAATACAATGTAAAACTCGGCCCGCAGGGCAATGGCCGGATGCGGCATAACGACCATCGTTTTGAATGGACGCGCGCTGAATTTGAAAACTGGGGGAGCCGTGTGGCCAGTCTTTATGGCTATAGCGCCGTTTACCGGCCCATCGGCGACGAGGACCCCGAGGTGGGCGCAATCAGCCAAATGGCCATCTTTACAAAATCCAGCTGACCTATGGAAAACATCATCAGGGAGAAACTCTCCGGGATAGAAAAAGAAATGAACGTCCGCATCCTGTACGCCTGCGAATCGGGCAGCCGTGCCTGGGGCTTCGCATCGTCCGACAGCGACTTTGACGTACGCTTCATCTATGCCGCGCACCGCGACGATTATCTCAGCATCCGCGAGCAACGGGACGTGATAGAAGTGCCGGTAAACGAAGTGCTCGACATCAGCGGCTGGGACCTCCGCAAAACATTGCGCCTGTTCCTGAAAAGTAATGCACCGCTGTACGAATGGCTGCAATCGCCTGTTTGTTACCGGCAGCATGATGACTTCGCCGCCAAGATACTGCAACTGATGCCGGATTATTTTTCCAATCGCGCAGGCTGTCACCATTATCTGTCAATGGCTGCCAATACATTCGAAAATGATCTGCACGGCGGTGAAGTGCGCCTGAAAAAATACTTTTACGCCCTCCGGCCCGCCCTCGCGGCGTTGTGGATTGTCAATAATGAAACGCTTCCCCCGATGGAGTTCCGCCTGCTGAGAACACAGGTAGACGATGAGCCATGGCAGGATGCAGTGGATGCGTTGCTGGCGCTTAAGATTCAGTCCAACGAAAAAACAATGGTACCGTCGCATCCCCTGCTGCACCAGTGGTTGCAATCGACACTGGATTATTGCAGGGCAAAGGCCATGCACCTCCAGCCGCACAGGGAACAATACGAACCGCTGGATAATATGTTCAGAAAATTCATCGCACCATGACGTACGAACAACTCATGCAGGCACCGCAGCACCTGCTGCTGAAATGCATCAGCGGCAGCAATGCGTACAATCTCAACATTCCCGGGTCCGACATCGACTACAAGGGCGTGTTTGTGCTGCCACGGCAGGAATTGTACGGCATGCATTACACACCCCAGGTGTCGAATGAAAGCAACGACGAGGTGTACTATGAAGTAGGACGGTTTGTTGAACTGCTCTGCAAAAACAATCCCAATATCCTGGAACTGCTTAGTACGGATACAGATGCAGTATTGTTCCGGCATCCGTTGATGGACCTGATCCGACCGGAAGATTTTTTATCGAAGCTTTGCCTCGATAGTTTTGCCGGTTACGCCAAAACACAAATCAAAAAGGCGCGGGGGCTGAACAAAAAAATCAACCGGCCCATCGGGAAAGCACGCAAATCTGTGCTTGATTTTTGTTTTGTGCAGGAAGGAACAGGCACTCTTCCCCTGCAGGAGTGGTTGGACAAAAAAGGCCTGCGGCAGGAAAAATGCGGCCTTACACAACTGTCCCACTTCCGCGACGGCTATCTCGTTTATGCCGCCGGCAACGGTATCGTCAGCAGCGATGCAGCCAACGACGTATCCCTCAGTCCGATTTCCAAAGGCGAGCCGCCACTGGCTGTCATGCATTTCAATAAAGACGGGTATTCCGTGTACTGCCGCGAGTATCGCGAATACTGGCAGTGGATGGACGAGCGGAACGACCTCCGCTATGAGCAGGCGCTGGCGCACGGTAAACAGTACGACGCTAAAAACATGATGCATACCTTCCGGTTGTTGAATATGGCACTGGAGATCGCCACCCGCGGGGAGGTGATCGTGCGGCGGCCCGACCGCGACTTTTTGCTACGGGTTCGCAGTGGAGAATTTGAATATGAAGCGCTGATGGCCATGGTAGAAGAAAAAACCGAACAGATCGACCGTGCGTTTGCCGCATCGCCGCTGCAGGCGGCACCCGATGAGCAACACGCCGAAAAAATCCTGAGACAAATACGTACAACATTTTATGAGAACAGATAACCACACTTTACATATACCCGACATGAGCCTGGTACTGCTGATAGGCGCCTCCAGCTCCGGGAAATCCTCATTCGCCAAAAAACATTTCCTGCCGTCGGAAGTCGTATCCTCAGACGCCTGCCGCGCTATGGTCAGCAACGATGAAAACTCGCTGGCTGCATCTACCGACGCTTTTGAGCTGGCGCGGTTTATCGTGGGCAAGCGCCTTAAAAACGGTCTCACAACGGTGATCGATGCCACGAATGTGCAGGAAGAAGCCCGGAAAGAATGGGTGCAGCTGGCCCGGCAATACCATGTATTACCCGTTGCTATCGCATTTAACCTGTCCGAAAAAATCTGTACGGAACGCCACGCCGCCCGTACAGACCGGAGTTTTGCCGGCCATGTGATCCCCCGGCAGATCGTGCAGCTGAAAAGAAGCCTCCGCCGTTTGAAGCTGGAAGGCTTCCGGCAGGTGCATGAATTCAAAAGGCCCGAAGACGTGGAACAGGTGACAGCCATCGTACGCGACCCGCTTTACAACAACCGCAAACACGAAACCGGCCCCTTCGACATCATCGGCGATATTCACGGCTGTTATACCGAACTGGTGCTCCTCCTGCAAAAGCTCGGCTATGCACCAAACGCCGAAGGGCGCTGGCAGCACCCGGAAGGCCGGAAACCCGTGTTTCTCGGCGACCTTGTGGACCGCGGGCCAGACAGCCCGGCAGTTCTGCGCCTCGTCATGGATCTCGTGCAGTCAGGTCTTGCATTATGTGTGCCCGGTAACCACGACGTCAAATTGCTTCGCTGGCTGAACGGCAAGCAGGTGCAGATCAACCACGGGCTTCAGCAAACAGTGGCGCAGCTTGCAGAACAGCCTGCCGCTTTCCACGAAGAAGTAAAAAGGTTTATTGACGGACTGATCAGTCACTATGTGCTCGACGACGGCAACCTGGTGGTAGCGCACGCCGGCCTGAAAGAAGAGATGCATGGCCGCGGCTCCGGCAAGGTGCGCGAGTTTTGTTACTATGGAGAAACAACCGGCGAAATAGATGAGTTCGGCTTACCCGTCCGGTACAACTGGGCATCCGAATACAAGGGCAAAGCCATGGTCGTATACGGGCACACGCCTGTGCCTGCGCCCCAATGGCTAAACCGCACGATCGATATCGATACCGGCTGTGTATTCGGCGGCAGCCTTACCGCGCTCCGCTATCCCGAAAAGGAACTGGTGCAAGTGCCCGCGCTGCAGGTCTACTGCGAACCGGTGCGGCCGCTGCTGCCTCCTGAGCCGCAGCTGAACCTTCAGCAACAGCATGATGATGTACTGGACATCGCAGACTATTCCGGCAAACTGCATATCGAAACCCGGTTCGGGCATAACGTCACCATCCGCGAAGAAAACGCCATTGCCGCCATTGAACTGATGAGCCGGTTCGCCATTAATCCCAAGTGGCTGATCTATCTGCCGCCCACCATGAGCCCCGCAGAAACCAGCAAACTGCCGGATTACCTCGAGTATCCATCCGAGGCGTTTGACTATTTCCGCGGTGTAGGCGTAACAAAAGTGGTGTGTGAAGAAAAACACATGGGCTCCCGCGCTGTGGTGATTGTGGCGAAAGGTGAAAAAACCGTTGAATCAACCTTCGGTATCCGCAACGAAGGAATCGGCGTGATATATACCCGCACCGGCAGAAGTTACTTTACTGATAAACCCACGGAGCAGGCATTGCTCCAGCGGTTGAATGAGGCGCTGCATACATCCGGCTTTTATGAGAAATTCGATACGGACTGGGCATGCTTTGACTGTGAACTGATGCCCTGGAATGCAAAAGCGCGAACGCTGCTCGAAACGCAATACGGCGCCACCGGAGCCGCCGCTTCCCATGCACTGGCGGCTGCCACTGCCGCACTGCAACAAAACAGCGAAACTGCCCGGCTGCTAGAAAAATATACGCTACGGCAGCAGCAGGCACATCAATTCATCGATGCTTACCGGCAATACTGCTGGCCGGTTAATGCGCTGGAAGATTACAAACTGGCCCCGTTCCACATACTGGCCACGGCCGGTAAAAACTGGCTGTCGCAGCACCATGAATGGCATATGGAGCACATCGCGGCAGTGGCTGCCGCCGACCCCGGCATATTACTGGCCACTACTGCTAAAACCGTGCATCTGAACGACCCTGCCGATGTTCAGGAGGCTATTGACTGGTGGACTGCATTGACGGAAAAAGGGGGCGAAGGCATGGTGGTAAAACCCTTTGATTTTATTCATCAGCATAACCGGGGCATTGCCCAGCCGGCCATAAAAATCAGGGGAAGGGAATACCTGCGCATCATTTACGGTCCCGAATATACCACACCCGAACACCTGCAGCGCCTGAAGGCACGCGGGTTGTCGCTCAAACGTTCGCTCGCCCTGCGTGAGTTTGCGCTGGGTGCGGAAGGGCTGGAAAGGTTTACCGCCAACGAGCCGCTGCGGCGCGTTCACGAATGTGTGTTTGGCGTGCTCGCTTTGGAAAGCGAACCGGTAGATCCTCGTTTATGATTTGATTTTCCTGTACACCATCGTATCCGTGGCCAGCACCGGCAAGTGATACCCGCCGGTATCGATACGCGCGTGCGGCATGCTCTTTTGCAATGCCAGCGCTTCCGCCGGCGTTACCGCGCTTTTGTACAAATACAGCTCCCGCAGCGTTTTGTTTTTCTGAAGGGCCTGTACGCCTTTGGCGGTTACCTTGGTGCCCACGAGGTTCAGGTACATCAGTGTTTTGCTGCCTGCCAGCGTTTGCATTCCGCCGTCGCTCACCCGGGTGTTTTCCAGCTGGAGGCGTGTCAGGCGGGGCAATTGGGCGATCGCTTTCAGGGCGGTATCGCTGATTTGTGTATTGGATAATTTCAACCAGGCGATCTGCGATTTCAGGGGCAGCAGTAACTCCGCTTCCTTGTCACCGAATTGCGTGGCATTGATGGCGTTGATCATCACATAACCGCTCTGCGCCGCTACGGGCATCACTTTCACGCCAATCGCTTCCAGCGCCTGCACGGCCTGGGCCGACGGGGGACTGGTTTCTTCTTCCGGTATGAATGGGTTGCTTTCGCCGCCGTGCGAGGGTTGTAGCGATTCCAGCACCAGCTGTATGCGCGGGGATTTGTGCAGTTCCTTTACCGTGGCGGTGGCGGAAGCGCCTTCCGCTATCCACCAGTAAATGATTTCGAGCTGCTGCGGGTTCAGTTGCGGTTTACCTTTGGGCGGCATGCGCTTGTCATCGTCTTCCGACAGCACGAGGCGTTTGTACAGTTCGCTCATTTCGGGCAGACTGTCTTTCACCACCGGCCCGTTTTCACCGCCGGCCTCGATGTGTTTCATCCCGTCCAGCCGCAGGCCGCCTTTTAGTTTTTGTTCGTTATGACAGCCATAACATTTCTGTTCGAGGATAGGCTGCACCAGGTGCTCATACACTTTCATGTCTTCCGGCTTACCTGCGAAGGCCGTTGCAGCAACTTTCTTTTTGCCGATGGGCATGGCGGCGGTGAGATAGTCGTCGCCGTGCGTCAGCGAGCCGCCGTAGTGGCCGGCGGCGGAGAGCAGCACGATCATCAGTGCCGATACCGGCAGCCATGCTTTCTTCAGTAGCGAGTATTTTCTTAATACGCACAGCAGTACCGATATAACGGCTACGCCTATGCCCATCCACATGTGGAGGTCGAGCGCCTTTTCATCGTACCCGCCGGAAGCGGAGAGCAGCCATCCAGCCACGCAGGCGGCGATGGCGGAGAGGGCGCCGAATATCAATACAGGCAGCACCGCCGCACCGAGCACGGCCAGCCGCCTGTTTTTGCTGAGTATTTCCAGTATAAACGCCACCATCAGCATACCGATGGGCAGATGCACCAGCAGGGGGTGAAAACGTCCGATAAACAGTCCCCAGCCTGCCTGCGAAACTTCCAGTGAACAAATCATTTGCCGTACCGCGCTTTTAAGAGTTTCATCATATGTACATTAATATCCCATTGGTTGGCCACCGGCTGGCGGGTATAGGGCAATGCGGGCATATAGTCCACCGGCCCGAATTCCGTGAGCACGGTCATCACCTCCCCTTTGGCCTTCTTCTGCCGGGCGATCTCGTCCCACCAGGCAAAGTGCGCCTTCACAGTGGATTCCCATTCCGGCGCGCGCGGGTCGTTTACCTGCGGGCCTTCAGGATGGCCGATGCGGGCGTGGATGTGACCTGCGCGGGCAAGCGCCATGGCAACCGTTTCCTGCTGATCCTGCAACAGCGATTCATGCACGTTGCACCAGTGCGAAATATCCAGCGTGAGCCGCAGCGCGGGCTGTGTTTCGATGAAGCGGCGGGTGACGTGCGCTGCGAACATCATGCGCGACCGGTGCGTTTCATGACACACCATCACTCCGCTTTGTTGCGAAATGCGTGTGGTCATCTCGATCAGCTTTGTATTCTGCTCAAACGTAAAATAATCTTTGCCGGAGTGACAGTTAATATAGAGCGGGCGCTGCCGTTGCTGTGTGGCGGCGGCTTTCACAGCCGCTTCAAATTGTTCCGCGTGTTTGGCGAAATCGCTGCTGCCGCTGCCGCAAAGGAAGCCCACTTCCATCTTGTGTTTCGCCAGCGCGTTGAACAATGCATCCTGGCCGGCGGCATCACCGGGCCACCAAACTTCCATGCCGTCGTAGCCGGCATCTTTGGCGCGTTTGAGGAATTCGTCGTGTGTGCCGGAGAAACCCCAGTTGGTGGCCAGCACCACCAGCCGGAAACCGTCTGCCGCAGCCGGCGCAGGCGCGGACGCCGGTGCAGTATCGGGACTGTAGCTGAAAGCAGGCAGGGAAGGCAGAAATGCGGTAGCGCTCATTGTAGCGGATTGTTTGAGAAAATTTCTCCTGTTCAGTTGCATAGATTAGCTGATAATGTCTTTTATGACATGCCCGCCCACGTCTGTGAGCCTGAATGGCCTGCCCTGGAAATGATAGGTGAGTTTTTCGTGATCGAAACCGAGTTGCTGCAGGATGGTGGCATGTATGTCGTGCACCGCTACCTGGCCTTTGACAGCGCTGAAGCCGATCTCATCGGTTTCGCCATAGGTAAAGCCTTTGCGGATACCGCCGCCGGCCATCCACATCGTGAATGCTTCGGCATGGTGATCGCGGCCCATGAACGGCATTTCTTTGCCTTCGCGGTTTTCCTGCATGGGTGTACGGCCGAATTCGCCGCCCCATACCACCAGCGTTTCATCGAGCAGGCCGCGTTGCTGCAGGTCGAGCAGCAGGGCCGTGATGGGTTTGTCGATTTCGCGGCATTTGTTGCGCATGCCGATGTCGACCGCCGTATTTTCGTCGGTGCCGTGTGCATCCCATCCCCAGTCGAACAACTGCACGAAGCGCACGCCTTTTTCCACGAGCTTGCGGGCGAGCAGGCAGTTGTTGGCGAAGGATTCCTTGCCGGGCTGCGTGCCGTACAGTTCGTGGATATACGTAGGTTCGTCGCTGATATCCATCACACCCGGAACCGAAATCTGCATTTTATACGCCAGTTCGTATTGCGATATACGGGAAAGGGTTTCCGCATCGGAAAACGCCTCATATTCCAGCTTATTCACTTCATTGATGGCCTGGATGGATTGGTAGCGAAGGTCGCGGTCCATTCCCTCCGGATCGGTGATATAGAGCACCGGATCGCCTTTTGAGCGGCATTGCACGCCCTGGTAAACGGAAGGCAGGAAACCGCTGCCCCACACGCTTTTACCGGCATCGGGCGTTTTACCGCCCGAGGTCAGCACCACAAACCCGGGCAGGTTGCTGTTCTCGGAACCGAGGCCGTACGTTACCCAGGCCCCGATGCTCGGCCGCCCCAGGCGGGCGCTGCCGGTATGCATAAAGAGCTGCGCGGGACCGTGGTTGAACTGATCGGTTTGCACCGCTTTCAGGAAACTCACGTCGTCTACCATCCCGGAAAAGTGCGGCATATAATCAGATACCCAGGCACCCGATTCGCCGTACTGTTTAAAATTCGCCTGCGGCCCGAGCATCTTGGGCACGCCGCGGATGAAAGCGAACTTCTTCCCTTCCAATATCGATTGCGGGCAAAGCTGGTTGTGCAGCTTCTGCAGCTCCGGTTTATAGTCGAACATTTCGAGCTGCGACGGCGCGCCGGCCATATGCAGGTAAATCACGCTGCGGGCGCGGGCGGCAAAATGAGGAGCGCGCGGTTCGAGCGGATTGAGGCTTTGCGCCATGCCGCCGCTTTTGGAAGAAAACAGGTTACAGCTTCCCAGCAGGGAAGTGAGCGCCGTAGCGCCAAGGCCCGTTACACAGTTCTGCAGAAAATGCCGGCGGGAAAAATACCGGGCGGCCTGTTCGTTTGCTTCTTTTATCAGTTTCTCTGCCATGATACTTATGATTTGGACAAAAACTCATCCAGGTTGAGAATAGCGTTGGCAACAACGGTCAATGCGGCCAGGTGCGCGTCCGCATCTGCCTGTACCAAAGCAGCGGCTGCTTTGGCGTCTTTCCGGTATTTGGCCGCAGCCTGTGCATATAATTTTTCGAGGATCGCCAGTTTGGCGGTATCGATGTCTTTCAACATCGCGGCTTTATAACCTGAACGGATACACGCTTTCTGGTCGTTGCCGCCTTTTGTTTTCATATTTTTTGCCAGGTTCCTGGCCGCCTCCACGAATACGGGATCGTTAAGGGTTACCAGCGCCTGCAAAGGCGTATTGGTGCGTATCCTGCGTTGCAAGCACACTTCCCGGCTCGACCCGTCGAACGTAACGATGGAAGGATACGGGCTGGTACGGCGAATGTACGTGTACACGGCGCGACGGTACTGGTTGCCGTTTTCGCTGGTTTTCCACGACTCGCCGCTGTACACCGCCTGCCAGATGCCTTCCGGTTGATAAGGCATCACACTCGCACCATACATGTGCTCGCTGAGCAGGCCACTCACAGCCAGCGCCTGGTCACGCACCTGCTCCGCCGTCAGCCTGAAACGCGGCCCGCGGGCCAATAAGCGGTTGGCCGGATCTTTTTCCTGCAGCTCCGGTGAACTGCGCGAATCGCGGCGGTAGGCGGCGGACAGTACGATTTCTTTCAGCAGGGCCTTCATGCTCCACTGATGCGTATTCATAAAACGGTACGCGAGATAATCGAGCAGGGCCGGATGCGAGGGCAGGAAACCCTGCGTACCGAAGTCTTCCTGCGTTTCCACGATTCCCGTCCCGAACAGCTGCTCCCAGAAGCGATTCACCATTACACGGGCGGTCAGCGGGTTTTCTTTGCTGGCCAGCCATTGCGCAAGCCCCAGCCTGTTGCGCGGCGCTTTCGCGGGGAAAGGATTAAGCGAAGCCGGCACATCGGGTTTCACCAGCTGTCCTTTCACCAGCCAGTTACCTCTTTCGAAAGTATGGGTGGGCCGGAACATCTCTTCGGGATTTTCCACCATCACCGGCACACCTTCGGGAGATGCGTTCACCAGGTTCATAAAAGCCGTTTCAACCGGCTTGTAGCCCGGCGCGCCTTTGGCAGGCAGATCGCCGCGGAAGGCCATCCACTCCACCCCGCAAACGGATTGCATGGGCTCGAGGCTGCTGTTGCGGAAGATAAAAAAGAGATGGTGACGCCCCTGCAGCGGCTGGATGGGCACATTCAGCACACGGTTGCCTTTGGGCAGCGGTTGCCGCGCAATAACGGGACCGGTTAAACTATCGGCCCGTATTTCCATGGAGCCGCCGTCCTGCCCCGTCCAGTAATGCATGAGCAGGTTGCCGCGGCCGTTGACCGGCGCGTTTTTCAGGCGGCAGCTGCCGCCGTTGCGGATGCTGATGTATTTGGTATCGGCGAGTTCGCCGTTGATAAATGAGTCGTGGTCGTGCGCGTGAATCTTCGGTTCGAGGGTGCGCAGGAAATCACGCAATTCCTTCTCCTCTTTGGTGCCTGCATGCTGCCGCACCCAATTGGCCACCGTGTCTACCTGCCGCCGCCCGATGCTGTCGTACAACCTGATTTTCGGGTATTCGCCGGGCGTGTCTTCATCGCGGGTGTTATTGAGGAAGGCCATCAGTTTATAATAGTCTTCGAAGCGGAAGGGATCGTAGGGATGACTGTGGCATTGCACACAGGCGATGGTAGTGCCCTGGAATACTTCCATGGTGGTGTTCACCCGGTCTATCACCGCGGCGGTCCTGAACTCCTCGTCCTGCGTACCGCCTTCGTCGTTGTTCATGGTGTTGCGATGGAAAGCGGTAGCCACCAGCTGATCGTCTGTGGGTTCCGGCAGCAGATCGCCGGCCAGTTGCTCCACGGTGAAACGATCGTAGGGCATATCATTATTAAAGGCGTTGATCACCCAGTCGCGGTACCGCCAGAATTCCCTTTTCGAATCTTTTTCATAGCCTTTGGAATCTGCGAACCGGGCGAGGTCGAGCCACATCGACGCCCAGCGTTCGCCGTAGTGTGGCGAGGCGAGGAGTGTGTCCACCATTTTTTCATACGCGCCCGGTGTATTATCAGCCAGAAAAGCCGCCATCATTTTATCCGTTGGCGGCAGGCCCGTGATATCCAGGCTTACCCGGCGGAGCAGTGTGCTTTTGTCGGCTTCAGGTGCGGCCTCGAGGTTTTCTTCGTCGAGTTTTTCATTGATGAAGTGATCGATGCCGGCTTCTTTTTCGGCAGGTGCGGCGGGAGACACGTATGCCCAATGTTCGCCCCATTCAGCGCCCTGTTCCACCCAGCGGGTGAGGATGCTGATTTCTTCCTTACTGAGCGGCGCGCTTTTGTAGGGCATGCGCTCTTTCGGATCCTTGCTGTGAAGGCGGCGGATAAATTCGCTGCGGTCGGCATCGCCCGGGATAATGGCGGGGTGGCCGCTTTTGGTGGGGCCCAGTGCTTCTTCACGGAATAACACACTGAAGCCGCCGCTTTGTTTAACGCCGCCGTGGCAACTGATACAATGTTTGTTGAGAATGGGTTTTACTTCGGTGCTGTAGTCGACGCGCTTGCCGCTGCCGCAACCCGACGCGAAGGCGGCACCAAACGCGATAGCACAGGCGCCCAGCGCTGCACGGTACGTGGAGAATTGATACATTGCTTATCTAAAATAAATGAGTTTCGCATCACCGCCCATCATTCGTCTGTGTCTTTCGCTACTGTAGTTTTTCCGGCGGAATTTCAATAAATGTACAAAAAACCCGTATAGTTCCAACAATTAAAAAATAGTCGATTTTCTTATAATTCGAATTTTCCGATACTTTATTGCAACAAATATATCTGGCGGGAGGCGACATCTATGGTGCCGTTTGTTATTTTTAGGTATTACCATTTAACTCCTCTGAACGACCGCATAAGCAAAGGGTCCCTTTACGGGACCTTTTGTATTTTTTCGGTTTGGTGCAGTTGTTCTCAATGAATTGTTCTGGCAGTACTGCCTTATGCCAGTCATCCGGTTAATATGGGGCATATGCCGGCCGCGGGTCTGATCTGTATATTACAGTTGTTCCGCCCCGTTCTTGACTGATCAATATCCCATGCATTATTGCGCTGCGTTATAACTGGATAGCCCCCTACAACCATTTCCCAATTGCTGCAACTGGGTACTACCCTCAATTTCGGGAACTGCGATGCTGCGTCCCATCCCCAACCGCCGCCAGCTGAATACTTCATTTCCGGGGACTGCAATGCGGTAACCCATTCCCAACCGCCTTCGACTGAATACACCCTCCATTTCCGGGAACTGCGATGCTGCGTCCCATTCCCAACCGCCTCTGTCTGAATACCAAACCTTATTTTATAAAGCTGCAACGCTACGGGTCGTTTTCATCGGCCATTCCCGGCCAGAAAGCCGGCACCTTCTCTATAAATAGCAGTAGCTCCCAACGGGCAACCGTCCCCCGTGATGCTCCGTCCCCTCGGGCCGATTACACCGATACTATTTTCACCCATCCACCCATAAAACAAGGCCCCCTGGGGAAACAGGGGGCCTTTACGGAGTTTACACAGGGCACAGAGCGCCCCAATGCAAATCCCGTTTCATAATGTTAGAAGGGTGAAAGAATTCACCCCCCGGTATATGCATACATTAGACATGAGACTATCTTAAAAAAATAAAAATGCTGCCTCAAAAGGCTGCACACGTTGGCCATAGTCCGGTATTGGGGTATGGAACGATGAAAGGCCGGGCCGGCAAAAACAGCTCCTCCACCCCTAACGGGCAGCACCGTCTGAAAATGCCAATTCAGTGACGCTTGGCCGGACTAGCCTTTACGGCTTTTATTCCGCAAATCGGAGTATCCCTCGTTTCCGGCCCGTTATTCACAAACCGGTGCGTTCCTTTGAGCGCTGAGGTACCCCCATATATTATATAGAGTGATTTTGGGGGTGGGTGGGGTGAATGGGGAAAGAAAAAATATTTTTTTTGCCCGCAGGCTTCACCCTCTTTTGGCATTTTGCCACTCTAAAGAGAAAGATCTGTTTTTATTATGGAACCGATTGCTAAAAGACTGAGCTGTTTTTTACAGCATAAAAACATGACGGCTTCGGCGTTCAGCCGCCGTCTGAACTACAACAGCTGCGAGAAAGTAGCGCGGCTTTTCAGGATTCAGGGGGCCAAGCCCAGCGTAGACATCATCAAGGACATTGCCCAGCAGTTCGAGGAACTGAACATCCGCTGGCTCCTGACAGGTGATGGAGAAATGCTGGACCCGGACAAAATGCCGCAACAGGAGGCCGACTGGGCCATCGCCCAGCCTGCAACGTAATTCAAAAACCACATCATGTGTCCGATGTTCCCCCCTATTAAAAAGGGCTGCCTGGACAGGCGGCCCTTTTACCTAACATCTACTTTAATATATCGCTTTTATCAAAAACTTTAATTATACCCTTCATTTTGCTGCAGGTTGCCTACCCGCACATCTTCATTGGGAATCGGCAGCAGCTCGTGTTTTTTCGTTTTGAAGCCCAGCGGGCCCAGCTCCTGTGCGGCCAGTCCCCAGCGTACCAGGTCGAGGTAACGGAAACCTTCAAAAGCCAGTTCCAGGAAACGCTCGTTCACGATCGCCGTAAATAGGGCGGCCCCGCCGGCCGTTACTTCCGGCAGTCCCGCGCGCAGCCGTACCTTTTTCAGCTCGGCGCGGGCACGGCCTTCATTCCCGGCGCGGTAATACGCTTCCGCCGCCATCAGCAGCACATCCGCGTACCGTATCAGCTTGTAATTGGTGCCGTAATTCAGTTCCGCCACGGCGCCTTTATCGTCGCGGGTATAGGTAGAAAAAGAGCCGTATTTCCGTTGCAGGTAGCCTTCATAATCCCAGGCGGTAGGCGCGGTCCATTTACCGCCGCCGGCCACCAGTTCGGCTTCCGACATCACGGTCTGTTTTCTGCGCACCACGTCGCCCGCGGCAGTATAGGCATTGTATAATTTGGGTTTGGGCATATTGAATCCCCAGCCGGACTTCAGGGAATCGGCGGTGGCTTTGGTGTAATAATCCTCGCGCGGGCCCATCAGCTGCACGTGGATATTGCTTTCGATCTGCCGGAACGTTCCCCAGGGAAAGTTGTCCCAGTTATACGCCTTTTCCTCCGAAAAGGGCACTTCAAACACGCTTTCCACACCAAACTCCGTTTCTTTGGCGAAAGCGTCCTTAAACTGCGCTTCCAGGTCGTACTGGCCGGATACGATCACCTCGTTGAACTGGGCGGCGGCCTGCGGCCATTTCTCCTGGTACAGGTATATTTTGCCCAGCAGCGCCTGGGCGGCGCCTTTGGAGATGCGGAACCGGTCGGCCCGCGACTGTGCGCTCTTCAGCGGCAGCAACGGGATAGCTTCCAGCAGGTCTTTTTCCAGCTGTGCATATACATCGGCGCGTTTGGTGCGCGGGGTGGCGTTGTACTCCTCCGTTTTCAGTTCCCTTAATATCAGCGGCACATCGCCCCACAACGACGCCAGCTCGAAATAAAAGTGCGCGCGCAATGCTTTGCATTCGGCGATCAGCCGCTTCTGCACCTCCGTTTCGCCCTTTACCCGGTTGATCACCATGTTCGCGCGGTAGATCCCGAAGTAGTTCACCCGCCAAACCCACAGCACGCCCTGGTTCTGCGACTCGAACGTGAATTTGTCGAGCGCCTGGTAATGCGGCTGGTCGGCGGGACCGTTGCCGCCTGCGTTGCTTTCATCGGAAGGCAGCGTTTTCACCATGAGCGGGCTGCCCCAGCCCCAGTTATATTCCGCCTGCAGAAAGTCGTAGGCGGCGTACGTGGCGGTGAGTGCGTCGTTGTCTGTTTTGTAATACCCATCCAGCGGCGCCCGGCCGGGAATACCCTGGTCGAGGAAACTCTTGGAGCACCCTGCCGCAGCCAGCAGCGTGGTGAGGCCTAATATGGAATATTGTATGATGGAACGTTTCATAGTTTAAGCGAATTGCAGGTTAAAAACTAAAGGAAAGGCCGACTACTGCTGACCGGGGAATGGGATACACGCCCCTGTCGATGCCCAGGCTGTTATTGTCATTACTGCCCGCTTCAGGGTCCATGCCCTTGTATTTGGTGAACGTAAAGAAGTTGTCGAGCGAACCGTAAATCCTCGCGTTGCGGAAATGGATGCGCTTCAGCAGCTGTTGCGGGAAGGTGTAACCCAGCTGCAACATACGGATACGGGTATACGATCCGTTGGCCAGCATCATATCGCTGTTGTACACGAACTCGCTGCCGGTGTTGGGCGCAAACCATTTGTTGGTGCTGCCTTCACCCGTCCAGCGGTCTTTGTAGAAAAACTCGGGGCGGTTGCCGGTAGGTCGGTCCACACGGTTGAAGCCCATCAGCACGTCGTTCCCCACCTGGCCCTGCACTACGGCAATGACGTCGAAACCTTTGTACGCCATGCGCAGGCTGCCGCCGTACACCACATCGGGATGCGGGCTGCCGATAAACGTATGGTCGCTGTTGGAGATGGTGCCGTCGCCGTCGATATCCACGATGATCGGGTCGCCGGGTTTGGGCGCTACCGTCATCGTGATCTTGCTGCTGTATTCATCTACCTGGCGCTGGTTCTGGAAAATACCGTCGGTTTTATACCCGCGGAAATACCAGATAGGATATCCCTTTTCGAACCAGGTGGCGCCCCAGCCCGTACCCACAGTAGAGCCGGGAAGGCGGTCCACGAATTCATTCAGCCGAATCACCTCATTGCTGATGGTGGTCATGTTCACACCCACTTCAAACGTGAACGCATGCGTATTGGCGTTGCGGTACGACAGTTCAAATTCCCATCCTTTATTCCTCACATCGCCGCCGTTCACGATCGGCAGGATGTTGCCCACGAAACTCGGCACGGTGCCGGGTGTGAGCAGGCCCTTGGTGGTTTTGTTGTAATAGTCGACGGTAAAGCTCAGACGGTTGTCGAGGAAACCCATGTCGGCCCCGAAATCGAGCTGCTCGCTTGCTTCCCATTTCAGGTACGGGTTTTCCAGTCCTGCCGGTTCAGCGCCCACATGGAAGTTGCCGGTGCCGTCAGGAAACGAGATGCCCTGCGTGGTGATAAGCGATTTCCAGTCGCCGATGTTGATATTGGAGATGCTGCCGTTCTGTCCCCAGCTGGCGCGCACTTTCAGGTAGTTGAGCACGCTCTGCGGGAAAAACGATTCGTTGGTAACGATCCACCCGGCGGACACGGAGGGGAAGGTGCCCCAGGTGTTCTGCGGTGGCAGCAGCGAAGAACCGTCGCGGCGCAGGGTAGCATTCAGGAGATATTTTCCTTGGTAATCGTATTGGATACGGCCATAATATGACACCATGGAAGTGCTGCTGGCCACGCCGGCAATGCGGTCCTGGTCGTCGGGCAGGTAGTCCGGGTAGCCGAACGCCTCTTCTTCCCTGAACATCCCTGAAGCAGTCCCGTTCAGGCGGTTGTAGTTCCGCCGCAGGGCGCTCATCCCGGCCATCAGGGTAATATCGTGCTGGTTGAATTTGCGGTTGTAGGTGGCGAAGTTTTCCCACTGCCAGGTGCTCCAGTTTTCGTTGTTATCCGCCGTGCTGGGCACCGTATTGAGACGGTTCGCGTTGTAGAAAAAGGTGGGCAGCCAGGCGTGCTGACGGAGGAACATCGCATCGAGACCGAAGCGCGACGTTACTTTCAGCCCGGCCAGCGGCCTGATTTCCGCATACACGTTGCCGACCACTTTATTCTGTGTGGTGGTATTGTGCGTGATGTCCATCTGCGCCAGCGGGTTGCCGCCTTCACCGAACACATAATCAGAGATGCCGTAATAACGGCCGTGTTTGTCTTTGATCAGTGTATACCCGTCGTCGAGCGCTTTCTGCGCGCGGGGCGAGAGACCGTCGGTGTACACCACCGGCATGGTGGGGTCCATCATGATGGCGTTGTTGATCACGGCGCCGAATTCGGAATCTTCCACTACGCCGTTCCTTTTAAAATAGGCGTAAGAGAGGCGGTTGCCCACGGAGAGCCATGGTTTGATTTCATGATCGGAGTTGAGGCGAACCGTGTAACGGTCGAAGCGTGCTTTGTCGCCGCCGATCACCCCGTCCTGGCGGAATACGGAACCGCCGAGCAGGTATGTCGATTTTTCCGTACCGCCGCTGAAGTTGAGGGAGTGGCGCATCATGGGCGCGGTCTGCGTGATTTCATCCATCCACATGGTGCCCGTTTTACCTTTCCAATCGGCGGGGTTGGGGATGTCGCCGGACGTTTTCGCGTCGGTGAGGTATTGTGTGTATTGTTCGGCGTTCATCATTTTCATGGCGTTTTTGATGGACTGCCGGGCATATTGCATGTTGTATTCCACGCGGGGCGTAGCGTCGCGGTGGCCTGATTTGGTGGTGATGATCACTACGCCGTTGGCGCCTTCCGCGCCGTAGATTGCCGCCGATGCAGCGTCTTTCAGCACTTCCACGGAAGCGATTTCCGACGGGTCGAGGTACTCCATGTTGCCGGCGCGCATGCCGTCGATTATGTACAATGGATCAGAGGAGCCGTTGGAGCCTGTGCCACGGATGCGTACGCGCATACCGCTGCCGGGAGAGCCCGAAACAGGCAGCACGGTTACGCCGGCGGTGCGGCCTTGCAGCGCCTGTTCAACACGGCTGGACGATACCGTGGCAATGTCTGCACCCTTCACGGATGAGATGGCCCCCGTTACGAGGCTTTTGCGCTGGCTGCCGTAACCCACTACCACCACTTCGTTCAGGGCTCGGTTGCTCACGGCCAGGGTCACATCGATATTACGCTGCGCCGCAATCGTTACTTCTTTGGATTCGTACCCGAGCAGGTTAAACACCAGCGTTTTGCCCGAAGCGGCTTCCAGGGTGTACCTGCCTTCACCGTCGGTTTGTGCGCCGCGCAGCTCACCTTTCACCAGTACCGCCACCCCGGGCAGCGGCGTACCGTTTTCACCGTCGGTGATACGGCCGGAGATCTTTACTTTTTTCACGGTGTCGGCCGCATTGCTCTGCCCGATACCGCCCGCAGCGCCGTTGAGTTTCAGCAGGGAAGGATTGGCGGGCGCCTCCTCACCGGCCTGTTGCCGGGAAGGTACGGAAGGTTTGTTTTTGCTGTTGGGCTCGTCTTTCAGCGGAACGATCGCCCAGGTGTTGGGTTGTACCGCCTGTGCCTGCAAGCCGTACGGCATCAGCAGCGCCCTGAGCATCGCTTCTACATTTTCGTAAGCGGAAGGCGTAAAGCTGACTTTTACTTTAGGGAGATTTTTTGCCTCGTACAGCAGGTCGATTTTGTATTCTTTGTGGATTTCTTTTAAAAGCTGGACAAGGGTTTTCTGCTGAAGGGAATTGGCGGAAGCTTGCTGCCAGGTGGCCGGCCGGCGGTTCACCGCCACTTCCTGCAGGGGGCCGGCAAGCGCGCCCACGGAAGTGGCTGTTGAAACCGCGAACAGCAAGGCGCCGCGCAGCAATAATGATGAATTCATAATATGGAATTGTAAGGTTAAACAATTTGGCTTTTCCGGTTGACATGCCGCAGGTAATCAGTCTTCGCTGTGGAAACTGTCAGTTAAAATCCGATCTGATTTTGGTTGCGCCGTTTTCTAATCTTTCACCGAAAACAGCAGCTGTTCATCTTTTGTTTCAATCTGAATGTTCATTGTTATAGACAATGCGCGGGACAACTGTGTAATGTCTTCTGCGTAAAGATCCCCGCTGATCTTGCGTTGTTTTATTTCAGGCGTCAGTATCACTACTTCGTATCCGAATTTGGACCGTATCAGGGCTGAGATATCAGCCATGGAAGTATTCTCGAAATGATACCGGTGATTGCGCCAGTCTGCTATCAGGTCTATATTGATGGCTTCCTTCAGCCGCGAATAATTTTTTTCCACCAGCACCTCGTCGCCGGGTTTCATCATGATCACGTTTTTTCCTTCGGTGATGGGCGCTTTGGCGGTGAGCTGCACCTTGCCTTCCTTGAGTGAAACGGTGGTGCGGGCGCCCAGCATGTTAACGTTGAACTTGGTGCCTAACACGGCCACATCGATATCCGGCGTATGCACTACGAACTGGGCATTGCCGGCGCCGGGCTTTTTGGTGATCTCAAAATAGGCTTCCCCGTCGAGCCACACCCCGCGGCTTTCCGAAGGATTCCATTCCTCCGCGATGCGCAGGGTGGAATTGGCATTGAGGAATACCACGGAACTGTCCGGCAGCATCACCTGCCTGATTTCCCCGTACGCGGTGCGGTATTCTTTCATCCCGCCGCCTACGATATTGCAATAGATGTTGTACGAAGCATAGGCGATCAGGGGCAGCAGCACTACGGCAGACAAAGCCATCCACACGCGGCGTTTCCCCGCGCCGGATTTTTTCCCGGCTATGCGGGATGCTACCTGCTGCCAGCTGGCGGCCGTTTTTTCCTTCGGCACCGGCTTTCGCCTGAACCGGAAGGGCGGGTTACCCGGGTCCTGCGTCGAAAATTGATCGTCCATAACATCCGCGGTTTAATAGAAAGACACCATATCCGTTCGGGGATACTCTTTTTCCGGCATCTTTTTTAGAAAAAATATTGAAAAACGTACAGGAACAGCCACCAGAGTGGCGTTTTTCCCATCATGGCACGCAGCTGCGTGATGGCTTTATGGGCCAGGTTGATGACCGACTGGTAATTGACTTTCATGATGACGGCCACCTCACTATAGGGCAGCTCTTCATAAAAACGGAGGAAGATCACTTCTTTCTGCCTTTTCGGCAACTGGTTGAGGTACTGGCTCATGCGCACGCGCAGGGCGGATTGTTCTTCTTCGCCGATGAGGATGTCTTCCGGCGAAAATTCTATGTCCGGCTCTCCGGGCGTGAGTATCTGCAGGGAACGCAGCCCGCGTAGCTGGTTGAGGGCGCTGCGGCGGAGCGAAGTGAAAAAGAAGGCGCGCACGTTGCGCAACTCCCCGATCGTATCTTTTTTGAACCAAATCCTCACGAACAGCTCCTGCACCACGTCTTCCGCCAGCGCGTCGTCGCCCAGCATGGCAAAGGCGTACCGGTATAAAACCGGATGCAATTGGCTGTGGATGTGCGCATATGCCCGTGAATCGCCTGCTCTCACCGCAGTCCAATAGCCCGTAAGATCACCGGCCTGATCATAGGTATCCGGCATGAGCGGAAATAGATTTGGTCTGCTGTAAAATAAGCAATAACGACGAAAAGAATAGTTTTTATGCGGCCATTTCGACGGGCTCGCGTTTCTCCCTGTTTTTCCGCGCTTTAGCTTTTTTCTTCAGCCGCTGGATCCACATGATGATGCCCGTTACGGGGAACGTGACGC
This sequence comes from Chitinophaga lutea, assembly GCF_003813775.1. NCBI lineage: Bacteria > Pseudomonadati > Bacteroidota > Chitinophagia > Chitinophagales > Chitinophagaceae > Chitinophaga > Chitinophaga lutea. Next base: position 1,576,969 of record NZ_RPDH01000001.1, read on the forward strand.
CCAGCAGGCAAACGATGAAGCCGATAATTTTGGAAGGAATGCCGTAGATGGAACTGACGTGAATGGGCTTGAACGAGCTCCTGACGCGCTGCCCCAGGTTTCTTTCGCTGAAAGGCTGCACTTTAAGCACCTTCGCGGCGTACTGGTCGATAAATACGTTGGTGGTGGCTGACTCATGTGCGGCATCGGCGGGCAGCAGGTTCACCACAAAAGCGGCGGCGGAATCTTTCGGCGCCGACAGGTTGTAATAATAAGCGCCGGGCGCAGCAGTGGCCGCCAGCTGGTAAGCGGAATCGAAACTGATCCGGGGTGTGTTTTCGGTGTATTGAGAAGAAGGTGGCGGCGTGCCTTTCGGGTCGGAACCGGTCACTTTGTAAATGCCGTTATTAAACCATTCGAACGACCAGGCCAGGCCCGTGAACGCAAAAATGAACAGGAAGATGGCCGTATAAAAGCCCAGCACGATGTGCAGGTCGTGGTTGAGGCGCTTCCAGCCCGCCGTCCATTTTACTTTGACGCGCTGGATGAGGATATTTTTGGTTTTGGGCCACCAGAGAATGATGCCGGTGAGCAGGATGAACAGGAACACGAGGGTGGAAACGCCCACGATGACTTTGCCCACGGCCCCGCCGAGCATCCAGCGGTGCAGGGCGAACATGGTGTAGAAAAAGGTATCCTGGTACACGTATACTTCAATGAGCTCGCCGGTGTATGGGTTCATGAAGGCTTTTTTACCGCCGCCTTTGCCTGCGGGGGCTTTACCGCCTTTGTCTCCGGCCGTTTTTTCCTGTCCGTTCTTTTCCGCTTTTTTACCTTTCGCCTGTAGTGCTGCAACTGCGGCATCGCCGTTTTGGGCGTTCACCGCCCCTGTATCGCCTTTCAGAGGTGTTGCAACCGCATCGCCGGCTTTCTCACCGGTAGCGGCCCCACCGTCTTTTTTCCTGCCCTCGCCTTTCTTGCCCGGTGTGAACGTCAGTTCCACGGAACGCTCCGGGTCACCGTACAGGCGGATGCCGGACACTTTCGCGCCGGGCTGCTTCGCCTCAAGATTCGCGATCAGGGTGGAAACGGGAAGTTTTTCACCGGCTGGCTTTACATAATACCGGTCGTGGTTGAATGCATGGTTCAGTTCCTCTTCAAAAACCAGCACAGCGCCGGTGAAACAGGTGACCATAATGACCAGACCGGCTGCCAGGCTGAGGTACAGGTGTATACTGCGGAAAAATACTTTCATGGTTTGCTTCTTTATCATATCGGGCAGACCAGGCCCGGCCTGCAAAATAACGGCTTTACGACCCGGGGCGCTTACGCAATCGGGAAATTTTTTAAGCCAATCGGGAAAAACAGGGGAAAAGCAGTCCAAAAAGGAAAAGGCACAAGCAGAAGCCTGCGCCCGTTTTATTAGCAGCATATTCCTATAAGGCGTTTTTATGCCCTCCTCACGGATGCCGCAACAGCGTACCAGCGCGATACGCTGCCTTGGCATCCGCAAACGGGTGTGCCGTCATGGGAGGTTATTCAAATTCATCTCAGATTTTATATGTAAACTTTTATGTATATCCGCAGCATCTGTCCATTCGGGGCTCATACATGGGGTTGTTTACAGGCAATGTTTCCTGCATACAAAGGTAGGCAGTCGCTTTTTGCCGCCAACCACATAAATATGTGAATTAGCGGGAATGGCCACCAGGTTGTTATTTTAATGCGCCAAAGCGATTATTTTTGGGGGATTCGATTCACTATGCATGTATCCCTTAAGGCCAGGCCCCTCTTCCTGATCACCGCGCTCCTGCTGCTACGCCTCGCAGCGGCCGCCATGCCCCAGTCCCACATCTTTTCCCGCCTCACGGCGGAAGACGGATTGCGCAGCAATTACGTGCATGCCGTTATGCAGGACAAAAGCGGCTTTATGTGGGTAGGCAGCCAGGGCGGTCTCCAGCGGTACGACGGGCGGCAGTTCGAATATTTTCCCTTTCCCCAGTTCCCCGGCGTGGCCCGCCAGGGTGTGCAGCACATCATCGAAACCAACGGCAACACCCTCTGGATCGCCTACAACACCTGCGTGGTGACCTACGACTATGTGAGAGAAAAAGCCGCACTCGTGCCGGTGCAATACCAGTCGCACGAAAAAAGTTTCCAGGCCACCCAGCTGTTTACCGACAGCCGCGGCCTCATCTGGCTCTGCACCTCCACCCACGGCACTTTTTTATACGACCGGGTGGCCAAAGCTTTCGTGCCCTTCTCACGATTTTTCGGCGACACGGCGTTCAGGATATTCAACGTGGCGGAAGACCCGCTCACGCATGATTACTGGCTGGGCACCAGCATCGGCCTGTGCCTGCTCGACTACCGGAACAAACATTGTTACACGCCGGCATGGAACCCGCACCGCATCCCCCTGCTGGCGGAACCGGCCATGCAGCGCACCATCACCCGCCTGTATGGTGACAGCCGCGGCGGGCTTTTTATCAATACCTGGGGCCGGCTGGAAGAACTGCCGTCGTTTTTTCACTACAACCCGAAAACCCGCCGGCTGGGCGCCCCGCAGCGGATGGGCGCCATGGCGCAACTGCTCGAAGACCGCAAGGGCATGGTATGGTCGGCCGGCGACAAACTGCTCCTGTTCTCGTCCGACGGCAACCTGCAGCAGGAATTTCAGCGCGATCAGTTCGCCCGCTACGGTCTCGACTACACGGATATGTTCTGCCTCGAAGAAGATAACATGCAGAACATCTGGATAGGCACCAGCAACGGGCTGTTCATTTTCAACCATACCCGTCAGCAGTTTCAGACCACGGCATTCAAGCCGGCCGGTGTTGCCGGTCCCTCCCCGTTGCTGGAGGCCGCGGACATCTGGCAGCACCCGAACGGCGACGTATGGGTCGCCAGCTGGGGACAGGGTTTGCTGGTGTACGACAGCACGCTGACGCTGCTCAAAAAACATCTCCTGCATCCCACGGATTACCAGCGAAACATGCTCTGGTGCCTGCAGCCCCTTCCCGATGGCCGCGTGCTGGCAGGCGCGCAGCATGCCAACCTGCTCACGATCGACCCGCGCACGTGGGCCGTGGAGTACCGCGTATTATCCGGACTCGATAACCGCACCATCCGCTGCATGACGCTCGATGCCGGAGGAAATGTATGGATAGGCACGCAACGGGGCCTCATCGCCAAATGGGATTACCGCCGCGACAACATCCGCGTTTTCCGCGACAGCCTGTACCGGAAAGAGCTCTTTTTATGGAACCACGTCCAGGACATCCATGCCGGCTCCGACGGCCACATCTGGGCCGGCACGGCCAATTACGGGCTGCTGAAACTGGACACTGCCGGCAACATCGTACAGCGTTTCGCCACGGACGAAAAGCGCCATACACTGCCCGGTGATAACGTGCGCCAGCTGCAGCCCGCGGGCAACAACCTGCTGTTGGTGGGCGCCGGCGGCATCGCCGTGATAGACATGCAGCATAACATCGTCATCAACACGCTCACCGAGGAGCAGGGCCTGCCCGGGAATGTGATCACCAACCTAGTGCCCATCAGCGCCCAGCAGGTATTTTTCACCTCCAATTTCAGCGCGGGGAAAGTCAACCTGCAAGCCCGGAAGGTGGTGCACTTCGGGCGCAAATACGGTGTGGCGGACGAATCGTTCCAGTTGCCCGCCAGCATGAGGCTTCGCGACGGGCGCATCGTGTTCGGCGCTACGAAAAACATCCTGTCTTTTCAGCCGGACAGCCTGCGCGAGCCGCAGCGCCCGCCCGACGTGCGCATTCACTATTTTAAAACAGGCGGCGACGTCAAATCGCCCTACCAGCCCATGCAGGCCGGCGGCGCGCGCATCACACTCGATCATACCAGCAACACTTTTACGATCGGGTACACCTCGCTGGCATACCTCGAGCAGGACAACCTCACGTATTATTACCGCCTCGAAGGCATCGACGCCGGGTGGGTCAATGCGGGGCAGCGGCAGTATGTGAACTACAGCAACCTGGCGCCCGGGGATTATGTGTTTCATGTGTATTGCGAAAACGGCGAGGGCCTTGCCACCAGAAGCATCACCAGCATGGCCGTGAGCATCGCCAAACCGCTGTGGCGGAAAGGATGGTTCTATGCCGCCATCGTGTTGCTGATCGCCGGCGCGGTATTCCTCGTGCACAGCCTGCGCGTGAACCGTATCATGGCCACGGAGCAGGTAAGGCGGCGCATCGCGCGCGACCTGCACGACGATATGGGATCCACGCTCACATCCATCAACATCATGAGCTCCATGGCGCGGCGCAATGCGGACAGGAACGACCTCTCCAAAACGCTGGAATTCCTCGTGAAGATCGGCGAAAGCACTACCCAGATGATGGAAAGCATGGACGACATCGTATGGAGCATCAATCCGCTCAACGACAACACCCAACGCGTCATCGCCCGCATGCGCGAGTTCACCACCGGCGTACTGGAAGCCCGGCAGATCGGGTTTTCTTTCCTGGTGGATGAAAAGATTTTTACCCGCAAGCTGCGCCTTGAAAGCCGCCACGACTTTTTTATGATCTACAAGGAAGCCATCACCAACATCGCCAAATATGCCCAATGCACCTTTACCGACATCCGCGTGCAGCTCCGCAAGGGACAGCTGGTACTGCGGGTGCAGGACAACGGCGTGGGCTTCAATATCAGCGAGGCCGGCGAGGGCGACGGGCTACAGAACATGCAGCGGCGGGCCTACCGGATGAACGGGCAGCTCAGCATCCAGTCGCAGCTCGGCAAAGGCACCGTGGTGGTGCTGATGTTCCCCACCACATAAGCATGTGGTTGACGGAATGGCCGCCGGGCACTACCTTTACAAAAGAGCAATATTCAGGCTATGATCCGAATCGTGTTATACGAGGATAACACCAAACTGCGGGAGAACTTAACATTGTTGATAGACGGAGCACAGGAATACGTGGTATGCGGCGCGTTCAAAAACTGCGACCACATTCTGCAGCAGACTGCCGAGCTGCTTCCCGACGTCATACTGATGGACATCGACATGCCAGGCACCAACGGCATTGAAGGCCTGCGTATCGTGCGCAGCCAGCATCCCCTCCTGCCCATCCTCATGCTGACAGTATTCGACGACAACCAGCACGTGTTCGAAGCCATCAAGGCCGGGGCAGACGGTTATCTTCTCAAAAAAACACCCCCTGAAAAACTGCTCGAATACATCCGCGAAGTGTACGAAGGCGGCGCCCCCATGACCTCTTCCATCGCCCGGCAGGTGCTGCAGCTCTTTGCCCGGCCTGCCCCCGACAGGAACGACGACTACAAATTATCCGAGCGGGAAAGGGAGGTATTGCAATTGCTGGTGAACGGTTACAGTTATAAAATGATCGCCGCGGAAATTTTCATTTCCATCGATACGGTGCGTTCCCACATCAAAAAGATTTATGAAAAGCTGCACGTGAATTCCAAGTCGGAAGCCGTGGCCAAGGCTTTCCGCGACAAACTGCTCTGATACCTCATCCAGTTCCCGCCGCTCACCCGTTTTCCGTACCGGTCGTCCCCATTTGCGCGGATGCAAACCACATCGTTATGTGGTTGTATCGGTAAGCGGGGTATCGCAACTTTGCATAGTAAATGAAAACAAAACGGAAACCACAATTCAATCACTGATCATGTTTGCTTTTAAACCCCATACTATTGTGCTGTGCGCGTGCAGTTTGCTTTTGCTGGCCGCAGGCTGCCGTAAAAAGAAAGAAGACAAGGCAGAACACCCCGCCGGAGAGCGGCTGCTGATGAAAGTCTCGGATGGAGACATGAATCACGAACGGTTTGAATATGCCGGCGACCAGGTGGTGAAATACATCTACTATCCCGGCTTTGGCCGGGATACGTCGTGGCAGCTGATCGAATACAGCGCTGGCCGCCAGCAGAAGGTCACCCTGTGGAACGGCCGGTACATGACCATGGAATACAGCGGCGACACCCTGGTACGGATGAATGAGTTCAGCAAGGAGCAGGTAGCCACAGGTTACCGTACCTACCGCTACAGCAGCGGCCGGCTGGCGGAAGAACGGGCTTACAGGGGCGACGCATTGCACAACAGGAGCGAATATACGTATGATGCGCAGGGCAACCGGCTGACAAAAACATATTATGTGGATGAGGATGGCAACGGCGTAAAAAAGCGGTCGGTCACCGAATACCTGGATTACACCGATCACCCCGATCCGCTGACGGCGCTGTTCGAAAAGAAGTTCGCGTTGGGCAGGAAGTTCAGTCCACGCCTCTGGCAGAAAGAAATCCACCGCGACGAAAACGGCTTTGAAGAATGGACCACTGAATTCAGTTATAGTTTCGACGGCCAGGGTTACCCCGTCAGCAGAAAAATGACATCATATAACCCGGACCGGCAGGTATTGCGCCGTTCGGATGTAAAGTTTGCATACCATCATTAACCCCAAAATTCATTTCCATACGAGCACTCCATTGTTCCCCAAAAGGGCGCGCCACCGGTGCGCCCCTTCTTTTTGGGAGGGGGTGCAACACTTTTGGCCGGAAATTTGTTATCCATCATCAAAAACATCCAAACAATGACAAAGCAATTGATCCGCCTGTTTACTGTTTTCGGCGCAGCAGCCATGCTGCTGAGCGCATGCGCATCCCAGCAGGGAGCCAGTGCCCCCACCGCCAACAGCACCCACAGGGCCGCCAAAGGCAAATGGACGTTGAACAGTGTGAGTTATGAAGGCATGCCCTCCACTTCCAGGATCAGTACCGTATTTTCCAACATTCCGCCTAAATGCCTGGAAGGCAGCCAGTGGAACCTCCCCGAAAACGGATACGGTTCCTATTCCATCACCTCCACCGGTGCCGGCTGCACAGCCACCACGCAGAACATTATGTGGTCTACCCGTAATGAAGGCGGCGTGATCATGTTCAAGTTCAAGGAACTGCTGGAAGGTGTGAAAGCCAAAAACACCACCGACGGTTACGGCGTACAGCTGTCGTCTGTAGACAACACCTCCATGGTATGGCGGGCGCCGGTGACTGTTGACGGTAAAACGGCGTACATCGTGTACACTTTCAACCGGAATTAAGGGTAAACCCTCATTTTATTGTTAAAAAGGAAAAAACCGGCCAAATTTGGCCGGTTTTTTCCTTTTTAGTTATTGTATCTTTGCCCTTCGTTTCGAATAATTATGAAAGCATTTAACTTATTTATCAAATACCGCCTGCCGTTAGGCATCGTGCTGCTGGCCGCCGGTATTGCCCTCGGTATCGCGTTTGGATGGTGGGAAGCCGCCATTGTGCTCATTCTGGCCGTTATATGTATCGTGACCCATTTCCTTTTCGGCCCGATGCGGCTGGTGCAGGAAGCCGTGGAAGCCGGCGATGTGGAAAACGCCATGCGCATCATGAACCAGATCAAATTCCCGAAACTGCTCTATAAACCCATCCGCTCCGTATACTATTTCATGCAAAGCAACCTGGCCATGTACAACCAGGACCTCGACAAAGCGGAAGCCGCCGTGAAACAAAGCATCAAATCCGGCAGCCCGATGAAAGAATACGAGGGCATGCAGTTTTTCCAGCTGGGCACTATCGCCTACCAGAAAAACGACATCAAAACAGCGGACGTCAACCTGAAAAAGGCCCTGCGCCTGGGCCTGCCCGACAAGGAAAACACCGCCGCCGCCCTGCTCACGCTCTGCTCCATCGCCATGAGCCGCCGGGACTTCAAAACCGCCAAAGACTACTTCCGCCGCGCCAAAGCGCAGAAGCCCACCACACAGCAGATCGTGGGGCAGATCAAGGAAATGGAAAAATACATCAGCCGCATGCCTGGTTGATAAAATAGTATCATACCAAAAAAATATCCCGGCCATCTGCGTGACCGGGATATTTTTTTTGAGCAACACTCGATGCAGGCCCATGGCCGGTTTCAGCACTTTTTCACACCCCCGTCGGCCCCGCAAACAACTTTGCATGTTAGGGTATCTACGCTTCATCTATGCTTCTGCTATGCTTCATCTACGCTCTTGCTACGGAGAGGCTTTGGAGCAGCTCACTGTTTTGTAATGGAAAATTAACCTGGGGTCTAGTCCTGATACAGGTTTACACCTTTGGTTAGAAAATCCTGTTATCGGTTGTCCCGTTTGGTTCGCTGTCCTAAACGGGGTTTACAGGGTTGTTTATTGATCCGGTCTAGTCCTGGTAATGAATTATCTCCAGTATGGTACCGCGAGCGTCCGCCCCAACCCGCACAAACGGGATTGCCCGGGGATAAGCCTGTCTTTACCCAGGATATGCCGGTTTCGGCCCACGAAGTTTATGCTTTCCCTATCTTTTCCAGCGCCTGTTCCAGGTCGGCTATCAGGTACCCGGGGTCTTCGAGCCCGATGTACAGGCGTACCATCCGGTGCTTCGGCTCGTTCACATTGAAATCTTCGGCTTTGAGGGAGGCGCAGGCGGGGAAGGCCAGCGATTCGTGCCCGCCCCAGGAAACCGCCATGAGGAAGTGCTGAAGAGAATTGCAGAACAGTTCCACCTGGTCGCGGTTATCCGCTTTCAGCTGGATGGTGAGCAGGCCGGCCGCTCCTTTCATCTGGCGGGTGGCCAGTTCGTACTGCGGGAAGTCCGGGTCGAGGGGGAAGAATATTTTTTCGATAAGGGGATGCCGCTTTAGCCGTTCCACCACCTTCGCGGTGCTGGCGGCGCTGCGCTGCAGGCGGATTTCGAGGGTGCGCAGGCCCCGCAGCAGCAGCCAGGCATTAAAAGGCGCGATGCCGCTGCCGATGTTCAGGAATTCGGACGCAAAAATGCGGCGGATCTTCTCCCGGGTGCCGGTCACCACACCGGCCATGGTGTCGCTGTGGCCGCTGATGAATTTGGTGGCGGACTGCAGGCAGAGGTCGATGCCCATTACATGCGCCTGCTGGTATAGCGGTGTGCAGTAACTGTTGTCGATAATGGTGGTGATGCCCCGGCTGCGGGCCAGCTGCGCGATGGCGGCCACGTCCTGTAGCTCAAAGGTGAGCGAGTTCGGCGACTCCAGGTAAATCAGCGCGGTATTCGGTTGCAGGGCGGCTTCGAAATGCGCGGTGGCCGTGCCGTCTACAAAAGTGGTGTCTACGCCGAAGCGGGGTAAAATGTTTTCAAACAGTCGCCTGGCCCAGCTGTAGGGGTCGCGCACGCACACCACATGGTCGCCTTTTTTCAGCTGGGACAGCACGGTCGTGAAAATGGCCGCAGCCCCGCTGCCGAACACCAGTGCGTCTTCCGCGCCGTCGAGCGCGGCCAGCTTCTGGCGGAGGATGTCTATCGTGGGGTTGTTGCCCCGGGAATAAAGAAAACCATTGTACTCGTCGAGCAGCAGCTCCCGGAGCGCCGCTACCGTGTCGAAAGCAAAATTGCTGCTTTGCACAATCGGGGGCGCGATCGCATTGAAATAGAGGTCCCGTTCTTCACCCAGCTCATTAATTATATAAGATAAATCCATATGCATAGAAACTCCCCGCAAAGTACACAACAATCACCGTAACAGCAGCATCGTGTGACGAAACTACTCTTTTACGCCACCAACCGGCCGCACCGCCCGTTTCATGAAAAAGTAGATGGGAAGGCCCGCCACGAACCAGAACATGCCGCTGAAAGCCTGGCCGGGGTCTTTGATGAAGATGTTCACCGTCACGAAGAGGTATACCGTAATAAAAAACACCGGCACCAGCGGGTACAGCTTCAGTTTGTAAATGCCCGTGCCGTCGAGGTGTTTTGTTTTTTTGCGCAGGATGAAGATGGTAGCGGCTGCGGAAGCAAGGCCGATGGAGTCGAACAGCATCACATACCGGATGATGTTATCGAAGTTGCTCAGGAAATACAGCATGCCCACGATCAGCACCACGAACACGGTGAGCGCCGTTTCCTGCACCTGCGTTTTTCCGTTCACCCGTTTGAATACCGCGGGCAACACACCGTCTTCCGCCATCGCGTAATACATGCGCGGGTTGCTCATCAGGTTCACATTGGCATAGCCCAGCACGGAAAGGAAGAGCAGCACGGAAGTGATCTTGAACCCGTATTCGCCGAAGAAAACGCCGGCCATGCGGGCCGCCAGCGCATCGGTTTGTTTCAGCTGCTCGAAGCCCATCACTTTCACGTAGGAATAATTCACGGTGATGTACAGCAGCAAAATGATGGTGATGCCGAGGAAGATGGCTTTCGGCATGTTCTTCGACGGCTCCCGCACATCGCTGCCGAAGTTGATGGTTTGCTGGTAACCGCCGTAAGTAAAGAACACGGGCACGAGCGCCGCACCGAAGATGTAGGCCCAGCCATGCGTGACGGGCGCCGCCGCCTGCAGCGGCGCGGGCGCAATATGATTGGTAAATGCAGCCAGGCACAGCATCAGCACGAGCGTGATCTTGAACACCGTGAGCACGTTCTGCCAGCTGGCGCTCATGCGGATGCCGAGCATATTGATGATGTACAGCAGAACGATCGCGCCGATGGCGATGCCCTTGCGCCCGCCTTCATGCTGCAGCGTTTCCGGCAGCAGCACGGGACCGATGTATTCCGCGCCTACAAGGCATACCGCCGCCACGGACGCGGCGTTTGAAATCACGAGCGTCCAGTTGATCATGAAGGAATAGGCGGGATGGAAGCCGTAGGATAGTACTTTGTAAAAACCGCCGGCCACGGGGAAGCGCGAACCGATCTCGGCGTAGGTGAGCGCGCCGCAAAGGGTGACCAGTCCACCCAGTACCCACACCGTGTAAAACAGAACAGGCGTCCCCGTTTCGCGGGCAACGCTGATGGGCGTTCTGAAAATTCCCATTCCAATCACCAGTCCAACCACTATCATGGTAAGGTCGAAGGGACCCAGCTTCGGTTTAATGCTCATACTTACAAGATAACCGATTATTTAGATAAAATATCCGTAGGTTTGCCCCCGGTAAACGGTTGTCCAGGGCGATAACATCGCCTCCAGGGCATTAATAGGGAATCCGGTGAAAATCCGGAGCTATCCCCGTAGCTGTAATCCCGCTCCCTGCATTTGAAGGGAACGTTTTCCGGTATCTGCAACCACTGTTCTGTCTGACGGCAGGATGGGAAGGTACCACCGGAAAGCGGGAAAGCCAGAAGACCTGCCGCCTGCCTTTTATTCAATCCGCGCTTTCGGGTGAAAAGCGGAGGGTGTCGTGCACCGACGCGCATGTGATACTTTTCAATTTCCCCCTGCAAGCCTAAAATCTGTCAACCTTTCATTTACATGAAAACAACCAACTTCCCGTTGCTGGCCATCGCACTCATGACCGCCGCACCGGCTTTCGCCCAGGAACAGGATTCCGCAGGCGTTTCCCAGCTCAACACGGTAGTGGTGACCGCCACCAAGTTCGCTAAAAAACAAAGTGAAACCGGTAAAGTGCTGACGGTGATCACCCGTGAACAAATCGAAAGGAATGTGGGCCGCACCGTTACCGATGTGCTCAACGAACAGGCCGGTATCGTTATCAACGGCGCCGGTTCCAATCCCGGTAAAAACAAGGAGCTCTACTTCCGGGGCGCCACTTCGCAATACACCCCCATTCTGCTTGACGGCATCCCGGTAGCTGATGCCACCGGCCTCACCGGCGGCGCGATCGACCTCCGCCTGCTGCCCATCGACGCGGTGGAACGCATCGAAATACTCCGCGGCACACAGTCGACCCTCTACGGCGCCGACGCCATCGCCGGCATCATCAACATCATCACCAAAAAAGGCGGCAACAAACCCGTGGGTGGTTTCGGTAACCTCTCCTGGGGCAGCAACCGTAGCCTGAAAGGTACGGCCGGCCTGCAGGGCAAACACGAAAATGTAGACTACAATATAGCCTTCACGCATTTTGAAACAGACGGCATCTCCGAAGCTGCGCCTTTCGACACGGTGGCCAACCCGAAGTTCGATCGCGACGGGTACAAGCAGAACAGCTTCATGGCCAACGTAGGCATCCAGGCTACCGAACAGCTCCGCTTCACGCCTTACATCCTTTTCTCGGATTATAAAAGCGCGTACGACGGCGGGTCGTTCCAGGACAACCTGACCAACAACAACAAATCCAACATGGTGCACACCGGCATCCGCAGCCTGTACGACCTCGGCAAAGGCAAATTGTATGCGAATTTCGGGTACCAGAAAGTGACGCGGCACGATGAATCGGCCTGGGGCACCACCGACCTCGACGGGCGCGCCTACTTCGGCGACCTGTACGGCCACTACGACATCAACAGCTGGCTGCAGGCGCTCGTGGGGGTGGAATACCGCAAAACGGAACTGATGGACACCACGCTGACCGGCACCCGCACATTCGGTATCGGCAGCCAGTACAACACCAGCCCGTATGCCTCCCTGTTCATCAAAAACCTCCGTGGTTTCAGCTTTGAAGCAGGTGGCCGTTACACCCTGCATTCCCAGTTCGGCAATCACTTTACCTACACCCTCAATCCCTCGTACCTGGTCGCGGACAAAGTGAAAGTTTTCGCCAGCATCGCTTCCGGGTTCAAAGCGCCCACATTGACTTCCCTGTACAGCAGGTGGGGCAACCCGCTGCTGAAGCCCGAAAAAGCGACCAGCTATGAGGCCGGTGCGCAAACCTCGCTGCTGGGTGACAAGCTCGACCTGCGGGTGACCGGTTTCAAACGGGACATCAAGGATGTGATTTCCTACATCAACTACAAATACGTGAACTATAATAAACAGAACGATAAAGGTGTGGAAGTGGAAGTAACCGCCCGTCCCGTGAAAGGCCTTGAAATCAAAGCGTTCTACACGTATGTGGACGGCGCAGTGACCACGCAGGCATCCGTTCCCGGTAAAGACACCTCGTACAACAACCTCGCGCGCCGGCCCGCACATACCGGCAGCCTGAATGTGGGTTACCGCTTCTCCAAATTTTATGTGGGCACCAATATCCGCCACACCGGCGACCGCGACGATATTTATTATGCGCCCGGCTCGTTCTCCGGCGTACCGCATCCGCTCAAGGCTTACACCATCTGGGACATGTATGCGGAGTTCCGTTTCAACAATGCCGGCCGCGTGTTCGTGAATGCCAACAACATCACCAACAACAGGAAATACTGGGAAATTTACGGATATTCGGTGCAGGGCTTCACCATGCAGGCCGGTATCGCATTTCAACTTTAACGTTTTAAATCATTGGTATGTCTGTTAAAAACTTACAACCCCGCTTTTTCGTATTGCTGCTTTTCATCGTGGTGGCGGGCGTGTTGCGCGTAACGGCGGCGGGGCACCTTACACCTTTTTCCAACTTCTCTCCGCTGGGCGCCATGGCGCTGTTTGGCGGCGCCTATTTTGCGGATAAGTGGAAGAGCTACGTATTCCCGCTCGCAGCGCTGTTTGTGAGCGACGTTATCCTGATGCAGACGATTTACAAACAATATGCCGCCGGTTTTATGTTCGACGGATGGTACTGGAACTACATCGCGTTTGCGGCTGTGGTGCTCATCGGCCAGTTGCTGATCAAAAAGGTACGCGTGGTGAATATCATCGCCGCTTCCGTGGCCGGCGCCATCGTGTATTGGCTGATCGCCGATTTCGGCACCTGGATGAACCCGACCAACATCGACCTCACTACCGGGCTGCCATATACGAAAAACTGGCAGGGCCTGATGAAGTGTTACGCCATGGGCGCGCCCTACATCAAAAACACCCTGATCAGCAACCTCGTTTACAGCGGCATTTTCTTCGGGCTGTTCGAGTTTATGCAACACAAAATACCGGCGCTGGCCGTTTCAAAATAACCGGAAAATGCGGCGCATCGGAATCGGTGCGCCGTTTTCTTTTATAAATTGTTACCACCATGATCGCATCTTCCTTTCTTCCCGCAGCCACGCAAATGATCTATGATATGGGCCTGCAGCACCTGCTCGACGGGATCACCTTCGAGTGTCCGCCCGCCGCACTGGCGGAAAAACAAAAAGTGGTGCGGTGCGTGCTGGAAGGAAAACAATACAGCAGCGAGGAGATCGACCGGATTTTTTCCGCCTCCAAAGCACAGGGCAAAAGCCTGTACTATACGGACGACGAGGTGCTGGCCGCCATTGCGCCGGACGTGATCTTTACGCAGGACGTATGCGAAGTGTGCCAGATCGATACGCACTGTACGCAGCAGGCCGTTTACAAACTGCCTAAACAGCCGGAGCTGATCAGCCTCAGCCCCAACAATCTCGAAGATGTTTTTAACTGCGCCATCACCATTGGCAAGGCGCTGGGCGAAGAAGCAGCCGCTTACCGCTACCTCGCCGGGTTACAGGGCCGCCTCGATGCCGTGGTGGATACATTGCGCGCCCACCGCGCCCCCCTTCGCCGCGTGATGATCATGGAATGGATGGCCCCCGTATACAATTGCGGCCACTGGATCCCATACCAGGTGGCCTATGCCGGGGGCGTAGACATGCTGTCCAATCCCGCCGGCGACTCCATTGTGACGCCCTGGGAAAAGATCCTCCGGTACGATCCAGAAGTGCTGGTGATAGCGCCCTGCGGCTTTCTGACCGGCCGTTCGGCCGAAGAACTGCACCTGCTCACCCGGGCGCCCGGCTGGGATCAGCTGCAGGCAGTACGCAACAACGAAGTGCACCTGGCCGATTACGACCTGTTCACACAACCCAGCGCCAGTACGCTGGTAGACGGCGTGGAAGTGCTCGCCCACCTGTTCCACCCGCAGATATTCGGCGCCCCCGAAGCCCTGGCGCATAAGTTCAGGCCCGTGGAAACCATTACTGCCGCCCGGTAAAGGCTGGGAGAATAGTCGTATATTTGCGGCCTGATATGGACATTTTTCTGATCAGGCATACCACGCCTGCTGTGACTTACGGAACCTGTTACGGATTTGCCGACCTGGACCTTGCATCGACCTTCGCTGAAGAAGCGGGCCGCGTGCAGGGAATTCTGCCCGATAAAAACTTTACGGTATACGCCAGCCCGCTGCAGCGCTGCAGTAAACTGGCCGCATTCCTTTTCGGCCAAACCTTCCGGACAGACGAGCGTTTGAAAGAAGTTAACTTTGGGGACTGGGAAATGAAAACATGGGACGACATCGCCGTGACCACCGCCAAAACCTGGATGGCCGACTACCTGCACGAGCCGGTGCCCAACGGGGAAAGTTACACCCAGCTCTACAACCGCAGCATTGCGGCCTTTAAAGAACTGACCGCGTCCGGGAAAGACACCGCGCTGGTGACCCACGGCGGCGTTATCCGCTCTGTGCTGGCATACGCCACCGGCACGCCCATCGAGCAGTCGTACGACCTGCGCGTGGAATACGGCCGGGCGGTACACCTTCACCTCAACGGCAACGGTCTGGACGTAAAGGGCGTCAACTTATAAAGAAATATCACCTGAACGCCTGCCTTTATCAGGCATCCGCATAAAAAAGAAGAGGCTGTATCAAAGTAAGATACAGCCTCTTCTTTTTTTATTTGATCAGCCACATCTCGCCATTGACATCGTCTGTTCCGCCGAACTGCCTTTGCAGCGCGGCTTTCACCTGCTCGTTATTCGTCTGGTATTCCCGTTGAGGGTACAGCCAGCGTTTCGGGATACGGTCGCCATTGGCGTTACTGGGGCCGATATCGAAAACGGGATGACCGGTGCGGCGGTACTGGTAATAGGCCTGCCGCCCCGAGTTCATGAAAAAGGCCAGGTATTTCTGCAGCAGGATCTGTTTCAGCCCTTCCGCATTGTTCCCCTTGTATTGTGCTGCCGGTGTGGCTGCCAGCCAGCTGGTGAACACATCATCGGCAATACCGTAGAAATTCATCGATGCCTTGATGCCTTTTTTATACCAACTGTCCGCATCACCCGCTATCCAACCACGGTTAACGGCTTCCGCAATGGTAAAGCATACTTCAGCGTACCCAAGCTGAATGCAGGGCTCGCCGTTGCCGGTTGCCCAGTAACGTTTTTCATTGCCGTAAGATAAATAACCTTTGGCGTTTTGCGAGGACAGGTTGCTCAGTACATCGCCGGTACGGCCGCCTTTGTATGATGAAAAACGCTTTTCGAAACCGGGAACATTATTGGTTTTGGCCGTGTCTACCGGTTCCGCCACTTCAAACGTGCGCGGGTCGCGGTAGGCGGTCAGCGAATCGAGATAGGTAGCGCCCATGTTGTTGCGCGCCCTGTCGAAGCCGCGGTTGTATGGGCCGGTGGGATAACGGTTCTCCTGTATATTCCCGTTGAACACCACGCTGTAGTTGTCCGCATTGCTTTCCGGCAGCGGGTAAGTGGCCGGAGCGCCTACGATGGCGGCGAATTGCTCTTTCACTTTCAGATCGATTTCCCCCGCTTTTTTACTCATGTTGATCAGCACACGAAGCCGGAAGGCGTTGATCAGCTTGCGCCATTTATTCAGATCGCCGTCGAACATGAAGTCGCCGCTGACTTTATTACGCACCGCCGCACCTAAAAAAGTGTTCATGTTCAGCGCCGTGGTATCCAGCTGTTTGAGGCAGTTCACGAAGATCTCTTTCTGTGCATCGTACTTCGGCGTGAAGTTGTTGTTGCCGGCATTCATGGCTTCCTGCAGCGGCACGTCGCCGAACTTCATGGTCATGTCCATATAGCACCACACTTTCAGGAAGCGGGCGAGGATCAGGTACGGCTCGTTTTCATCGCCGCCCAGCCTTCTGGCCTCTTCTTCCATTTTCTGGATGTTGCGCAGCACGCCGTAGCGCATCCCGGTCGACGACCAGTTGTAACCCTGCGATGCATAATAATCGAAGTTCGACACCCAGAACTGGTTTTCCCGTTGTGCCTGGTCCCAGGGATTTTCTTTCAGATCGATCAGGATGCCCGTGAGCAACAGCGCCGGCGGCGACGTGGTCGGTTTGTTGGGGTTGCCCTGCAGGTCGCTGTATTTTTTACAGGCCGGCATCATGCATACGATGCCTGCGCATATGATAAGCAAAGAAATGAATTTCATGATAGTGGTTTTAAACGGATCAGAATACGATGTTGACGTTCAGGCCGAAGCTCTTAACAGAAGGCGTTTGCAGCGCACTGGCCCCGTCCACGAACTGATCGAGGTCGATGTTTTTATGTTTGGAGAAATACAGCAGGTTGCGCCCTACCAGCGATACGTTGGCCGACTTGAACGGTGTGCGCTCGAGGGAGCGGGCCGGGATTGTGTAGGTGATCGACAGGTCGCGCAGCTTCATGAAAGTCTGGTCGATGATATTGGATATTTCGGCGCCCATCACATTGTTAGCCCAGTCCTGGAACGTGGTTTTGTTCGTGTTTTTGGCGAACTCCCTCGTATCGGAAATCACATTACCGTCACCGTCGCGCTTCAGTTCTCCTTTCGTGATCACAACGCCTTCGCCGATCCAGTGGGGGATGGTTTTTCCGTCGGGCCCGGTAATCGCGTCTTTCTCTCTTTCAGGAGGCGCAGCGTCCGGATGGCGGCCGCCCTGCCAGAGTTTCTGGTTCACATAGTTGAGCGTTTTGCCGCCGTAGCGCCCGTCAAACATCACCGACAGCCTGAAATTGCCGTAACTGAACATATTGGAGATACCGCCAAACCAGTCCGGCGTAAAGTACCCCACACGCTTGGGCAGCGGATCTTTCGGCGGTACGCCGTTCTTGCCGTATATGATCTGGCCATCGGGTGAACGCTGGAAGTCGGTGGTATAATAAGCATCTGACCGTTCCCCGATTTTGATATTGCCGAGTTTTTGCTGGCTGCCGTAGATTTCTTTCAGGATGGGTTTGTACGTTGACCAGTTGGCCTGTACTTCCCATTTAAACCGTTGTGTTTTTACCGGGGTGGCCGATACCGTCACTTCAAAACCTTTCCTTTCATATTTCAGTCCGTTGAGTTTTTTGGCGTTGTAGCCTGATGATTCTGACACCGGGTTGTCGAACACCAGCGGGCCGTCGAGACTGCGGAACCATGCCGCGTCGATGCCCAGGCGGTTGTTGAGCAGGCGGATATCTGTACCGATTTCAGCGGAACTGCTGAATGCCGGTTTGATGTCTTCATTAAAGATCTTGTCCGTATAGGTTGCCGACGGCATGCCGTTCCAGCGTGTGCCCAGTGTATAGTTCGCCACGTTGCTGTATACCTCCAGGTCGCCGCCCACGCGCGCATAAGAGCCGCGCACTTTCCAGAAGGTAATCGCCTTCGGCAGGTCCACCATTTCAGAAATGATGGCGCTGAGCGAAACCGAGGGATAGAAATAAGCGTTGTTTTTCAGCGGCAGGGTGGAAGATTTGTCCATACGTCCCGTGAGCCCTAAAAAGAGGTACTGGCGGAAAGCGAGGTCCACTGCTCCGTACACGCTGCCCACCTGCCGGGTGGCAGTGAAGTTGGACGGCCTCTTCGGTTCGCTGGTGTTCTCGAAGTTATACCACATGGGAATCAGCAGATCTCCGGTTTCCCCGTACATGTTGCGGTAATTGAGCGAACGGAGATTGGCGCCGGCGTTGACAGACAGCTCCAGGTGGCGGCCCAGGTCTTTGTCGTAGGTCAACAGGAGGTCCGTATTGTTTTCGAAGTTATAGTAGTACCACTCACGATATTTTCCTTTCAGACTGGCTTCATAGGCTCCGGCGGAGTAAGGCAGCTTGTTGTTCTGGAACAGGTTACTGGTATTGATGTGCGTGCGCAGCATCACGTTCATGTTCTTGAGTGGTTTGTAGTTCAGGGAGGCATAACCGTACACATCGTCTTTATAATATCCGCGCAGCCATTCGTTGGCTACAAACCATGGGTTATTATAACGGAAGTACTCGAAGTTGTATTGCTGGATGCCCTCCTTTCCTTTCTGCCAGTAATTTTTGAGGTCCCTCACATCGAAGTCCGCCCCGCCCCAGAGGGTGAGATAATAGATGAAACTATTCGGACCATATTCAACGTTCGGATAGTTGGGGGTGTATTGTTTGTTATAGTTCACATTGGCTTCGAGCCGGAGTTTGTCCGTAAAGTTGATACCGCCCGTCACGTTGAAGTTCGTGATGTTGACATGCGTATTCGGCACCTGCCCGCGCTGATAGGTGTGGGAAGCGGAGAAACGGATATCCGTTTTTTCGTTGCGGGAAGAAACGGCCACGTTGGTGGTGGACAAAAATCCGTTCCGCAGGAAATTCTTGAGGTTGTTGGGGCCGCGGCGCAGCCAGGGAGTGGGGATAGACTTGCCAGAGGAAGGATCTACCGGGCTGTCGAATTGCGGGAGTTCTTTCCATCCGCTTTTGGTGGTCGGATCTTTCACATTGAATTTCGGCCCCCACTGGTTGTAGTCCACATCGTTCACTCCACCGCCTTTACCGTCGACGAATGCATAGGCGCCATAGTCACCCGGGCCGTAATCGTTCTGTGTTTCGGGGATGGCGTTGTAGCCCGTTTGCAGCTGGTTGCTGGCGTTGAACTCGATGCGGGTACCGGTGGTGCCGCGTTTGGTGGAGATCTGGATGGCGCCGTTCTTACCCCTGGAGCCGTACAATGCTGAAGCGGTGGGGCCTTTCAGTACGCTGTACGATTCGATATCGTCGGGGCTCAGGTTCCATGAATCGGAACTGATGGGTACCCCGTCCACCACGATCAGCGGTTCCACGCCACGGAGGCGGATCACCGGGTTACCGAAAAGGTTCGGCGAACTGGCGATGAGCAGGCCCGATACCTTGCCGGAAAGCGAATTGATGGCATTCGGCTCCCTGGCTTTCACCAGTTCCGCGCCTTTTACTTCCTGCACCGAATAACCCACGGCTTTCTTCTCTTTTTTGATACCGAGTGCGGTAACCACCACCTCGTTGAGCGCTTTTTTATCCTGCGCCAGTATGATGGTGAATTCCTGGCGGCCGTCCGTGGTCAGTTCCTGGGGAACAAATCCCAGCGAGGAGATCTGCAAAACCGCGCCGGTGGGCACAGAGAGGGAGAAGCCCCCTTTACCGTCGGTGGCCGTACCGGTGGCAGCTCCTTTTACTTTGATGGTGGCGCCGGGTACCGGCTGCTGATCTTCAGTCAGAACTTTACCTGAAAGCTGCCGCTGGGCCAGCGCATGCAGGCAGGGGAACAGGAAAGCCAGCAGTAGCATCAGCGCCGCCTTCCGGGGTGGTTGTAAAATGTGTTGCATAAGGAACGTTGTTAGGTTGATGTATTTTGACAGATTTGATAGCCAATCCGGTGCAAACATATTGTCCTAATACGACCAAAATGTTAAGTCTTACTAAATTAACAGTATATAAATATTAAAATAATAATTCCTTAACATTGCCAGAAAGTTTCATGAAAATAAAGCAGCGATCTTCGTACAAACAATAAAAGGTTGCCTACAGTATTGAATTTATGAGTTTTTTCCGAACTTTTCCCGCTCAAAAGCAGATAAGTTAAAAGAATTTTATAATTTACAAATATTAAACAATATTAGTCAACCAGGTTTGTAATACTAAACACCGCGTCAGTGAGATTTATTACGAAAAAATTGCAGCAGCCTTCGGGGTTATTCTTTATTGCCTGGTGCCTGACCGCCTCCTTCGGCACGTATTTTTGCATGTACGCCTTCCGCAAGCCATTTAACACGGGACTGTATGCCGACCTCTATTTATGGGGACTCGGCTACAAAACCATCCTGCTCATTGCCCAGGTGCTGGGTTACATGGTGTCCAAGTTTGCCGGTATTAAAGTCATCTCCGAACTGAAACCCTCGCAAAGAATCCCGCTGATCGCGGGCCTGATCGTTTTCTCAGAGCTAGCGCTGCTGGGGTTCGGCCTGGTACCCTTTCCCTACAACTTCGTTTTCCTGTTTTTCAACGGCCTGCCGCTGGGAATGGTATGGGGCGTGATCTTCAGTTTCCTCGAAGGCCGGCGGTTTACCGAACTGCTCGGCATGGGCCTTAGCATCAGCATCATCGCCGCTTCCGGTATTTTAAAAACCATCTACTTCGAAGTACAAGGCATGTTGCCCTTTATCACCGAATTCTGGATGCCTTTCAGCATCGGACTGCTTTTCCTTCCGCTGTTCTTTCTTTTTATCTGGATGCTGTCCGTAATACCCGCACCGTCCGAAACGGACGTATTACTGCGGGCGGAACGGGTGCCGATGACGCCTGCCGATAAAACGACCATCATCCGTCAGTATGGGCCGGGGCTGCTGTGCATCGTGCTGATCTATTGCCTGCTGACCACCATGCGCGACTTCCGCGACAATTTTTCCGTGGAAATATGGAATGAAATATCCGGCAAACACTGGCATAAGAATGTGCTGGCGCAAACGGAACTGATCAGCACCGTCATCGTAATCGTGTGCGTGGGGTCCCTCTCCCTCATCCGCAACAACATCCGTGGCCTGCGGGCCACGCAGGCGCTGATGGCGGGCGGCCTGCTGCTCACCGGCGGCAGTTCGCTACTGTTCAGCCAGCAGGTGATCGGCCCCTACACCTGGATGCTGACGCTGGGCACAGGATTGTTCCTTGCCTACATCCCCATCCAGATGGCCATTTTCGAAAGGCTCATCGCCCTCTTCAAAATGAAAGCCAACGCCGGCTTTTTTGTATATGCCTGCGATGCCACAGGCTACCTGGGCAGCGTGGGACTGATGCTGTACCGTGAATTTTTCATGAAAGACCTGCGCTGGAGCAAAGTGCTGATGCAGTTCAGCTATGTGCTTTGCTTCGCCAGCCTGGGACTGCTGCTGCTGTCCGTGATCTTCTTTAACCGCAAACAGGGTATCCTGCGGCGCCTTCAGCATCAACAGCAGCCCACCCCTCCGGCAGGATTGCAAAACATTACCGCATATTGAATAAAATGATGAAGAAGTTATTATTTACACCCGGCCCGCTCTCCACATCCCGCACGGTCAAAGAAGCCGCGCTGGAAGACATGGGCTCACGCGATGAAGCATTTATCAGCACCATCCGTTACATCCGGGAAGAGCTGCTGCAACTCGGCCACGTTTCGAAAGCCGAAGGCTATGAAACCGTGATCATACAGGGCTCGGGCACCTTCGGGGTGGAAAGCGTGATCAGCAGCGCCATCGGCGAAAACGACCGCCTGCTCATCCTCAGCAATGGCGCTTATGGAGAGCGCATCGTAAAAATGGCCGCCGTGCACCGCCTGGCGCACGATGTGATCCGGTTTGACGAAGACACCATCACAGCACCTGCCGCGGTGGAAGCGTTTTTACAACAGCACCCCGGCATTACGCACGTGGCCTGCATCCACAGCGAAACCACTACCGGGCTCTTTAATCCCATCGAGGACATTGGGGCCATTTGCGCCGCACACGGCAAAACATTCATCGTGGATGCCATGAGCAGTTTCGGCGGAGTCGACATCCACATCAAAAACTGTCACATCCAATACCTCGTTTCATCGTCCAACAAGTGCATCGAAGGCATACCAGGCTTCGCATTCGTGATCGCCGAGCGCCGGGCGCTGGAACGAACAAAAGGGCAGGCACGTACCCTCAGCCTCGACCTGTACGAACAATGGCATGGCCTGGAAACGAGCGGCCAGTTCCGGTTCACACCACCTACTCTGAGCATGATGGCCTTCCAGCAGGCGCTGCGTGAATTGCAGGAAGAAGGCGGCATCAAAGCCCGGGAGCAGCGCTACAAAACCAACAAGGCACTACTCGACAGCGGGATGGCCGCGCTCGGTTTCCGGCAATACCTCCGCCCGGACATCCAGGGGCATATCATCACTTCATTTTTGTACCCCGATGACCCGGCCTTTGATTTTGGGCAATTTTACCAGAAGCTCAGCGACCGCAACTTCGTGATCTATCCCGGCAAACTCAGCAAAACCAATGCTTTCCGGATAGGGAACATCGGCCAGATTTTCCCGGACGATGTGAAGGCACTGGTAAAAGCCATCGGCGAGATCATGCAGGAAACGACACCCCCCGTTCAACCATAACAACACATTCATAACAAAACAACAAGGCCGGCAATTTTCATTGCCGGCCCGTTTTTTATCACAAAGAGTAGCGCCTACCAGGGCAGGGAGAATGTTTTCACGTAGGTAAAACATTTCATCGCCTCAATCACCCCTTCTTTTATACCTAAACCGGAATCTTTAACCCCCCCGAACGGAGAATTCTCAATGCGGTAACCGGGCACCTCGTTGATGTTCACGGTACCCATCCGCAAATGCTTCACGGCATAAATCGCCTTTTCCATATCGCGCGTCACAATCCCCGACGACAGCCCGAAAGCCGTGCTATTAGCAAGCTGTATCGCATCTTCCAGATCTTTCACTTTCATTACGGGCGCCAGCGGTCCGAATGACTCCTGCACCACCATCTGCGCGTCGCGCGGCACATCCACGATCACGGTCGGCTCCAGCAGCGCCCCTTCGCGCCGGCCGCCCTGCAATACGCGGGCGCCTGCGGCTACGGCTTTTTTTACCACGTCTTCCAGATAGATCGCAGCCGGTTCATCGATCACCGTACCTACCCGCGTATCGGCATGCGCCGGGTCGCCGCACACATATTCTTTGGTGCGCTCCACGAGGCGTTGCACAAATTCGTCGTGTATGCTTTCCTGCACCAGGATGCGCTTCACCGCGGTGCAGCGCTGGCCGGAGTTCCGGTAAGCGCCTTCGGCAGCGAGTGTAACCGCCAGCTCCATATCCGCATCTTCGAGGATGATCAGCGGATCGTTGCCACCCAGTTCCAGTATCACTTTTTTGTATCCCGCCTCTTGCGCGATGTGCTTGCCCACCGCCACACTGCCGGTAAACGACACCAGTTCCACGCGCGGATCTTTCACGAGCACTTCGGCCACTTCTTTCGTTGGGCCGAGCAGCACGCTCAGCATGTAATGCGGCAGGCCCGCTTCGTAGAGCAGTTCCGCCAGGCGGATAGCCGTGAGCGGTGTTTTTTCGGACGGTTTTAAAATCACCGGCGTGCCGGAAGCAATAGCCGGTGCGATTTTATGCGCCACCTGGTTAAGTGGATGATTGAACGGCGTGATGGCCACGGCGAGTTGCAGGGGCTCACGGAGCGTGAATATTTTTCGTGCTTTTCCCTGCGGGGAGATGTCGCACGAAAAAATCTGCCCATCGTCCTTGAGCGCTTCCAGCGCGGCAAAGTGCAGCACGTCCCTTGCACGCCCCACCTCGTAGCGGGTTTCGCGCAGGCACAGGCCGGACTCTGCAGTGATCAGCTGCGCAAATTCTTCCTTGCGGGCCTCGAGCAGTTGCCGGGTCTTGTCGAGGATAGCAAAGCGGTCGTACCTCGACAGTTTCGCGCCGCCTTTGAGCGCCGCAGTAATGGCCGCTTCAGTATGCTCCCGGCCGGCAAGGGTAACGGTACCGGCCACACGGTCATCATAGGGACTTTTAACAACCAGCTTTTCCCCGGACTGGACCGGTTCGCCGGCGATATACCCGGTGAGCGCCAGGGCGCTGCCGGAAACAAGCGTTTCTATCATAAAACAACTCAGTTAAAGTATGTACCATTCACGGTGAAATCAAATACGTCGAAGTTGCGCGGGTCGCCGGCGGCTTTGCCTTTATATTCGGCGCGCAACGGGTGCGAAATCAGCAGGGGCACCATTTCTTCGTAACGGCCGCCGTGAGAGCGAAGGCCGCTGTCGAGCGCGGAAAGGTCGTGGTGCGCCGGAGTACGGCCCACTACCACGTCGCGCGCGCTGAGTACCACCAGGTCGCCGATGCGGTCTTCCGGCTGCTCCAGCAGATGTACCGCCATGGCTTTATTGTGCACTTCCGTGATGCCAGGCTGTTGCTGCAGCCAGGCCGCCACATCAGCCTCATCGGCCCCTTCCGGCAAATGCACCGCCACATAGGAACCCAGTGCACCGTGGTGTTTCACATAAGGATCGGTGATGGGGCAGATTACCCGGAACCCTTCGCCGAACTGTGCGGTAAGCATGGTTTCGATGAAAAGCACATTGGGGGAGCCGTCTGCTTTCTGTTTGGCGTTCATGCCATGGTCCGCCGTAGCGCCTACCACTGTGCCCTGGGCCAGCAGGCGGCCCAGCTCATGGTCTATAGCCTCGTAGAACGCCAGTGAAGGCTCGTCTTCGGGCGCATAGGTATGCTGCATATAATCGGTGAGTGAGAGGTACAGGAAATCGGCCATGCCTTTTTCGATCATCGCTACCCCTGCCCGCAGTACGAACAGGCTCGCGTCGGCGCTGTAAATGGCCGGCGTGGGGAGGCCCAGCACTTCTTCCACATTGCCGATGCCATGCGTGGCCACCTGGGCCTGATTGGCTTTTTCGGCGGAAAAGGCGATGCCGTTCATTTTATGGCTGAGGATGTCGCGGAGCTTTTCTTTGGCCGTAACCACCGCCACCTTGCGGCCGGCGTTGGCTGCGGCGGCCAGGATGGTTTCCGCCCGCAGGTATTCGCTGGAATTCATCATCACTTCTTCACCGCGGCGGGTATCGAAGAAAAAGTTCCCGCAGATACCGTGTACTGCCGGGGTGACGCCCGTTACGATCGAAGAGTTGTTGACGTTGGTGAACGACGGCAGCGCCCCTCTGACCATGCCGCGGTAGCCGGCCTGGGTCATCTTTTTGAGGTTCGGCATGCGATCGCGGGCCATCGTGGCGTCGAGATACTCATCTGCCGACCCATCGAGGCAAATCACCACTACCGGGCGGGCCGGAGGGCTGTAAGTTTTGTTATTGACGGTGAATGAAGTGGTGGAAATAGACATGGGTAATGTTTATAAATGCTAATATTTGATTAGCAAAAGTAAACATTATTTACAAAGTGTGGTATTAAATTTTTCTTACGGAGGAGGGATTTTGTAACCGGGATTGGTCCGCAAGACAGGGAAATGAGTCAATCCCCGCCGGGGCGCTGACAAATCGTTTGGTATATAGGCGAACGGCTGCCCCACAGGAATTCACCCTATTTCTCCGTTTCCTGGAAGAAGTAAATAACCAGCAGCAAGGCATCGTCGTCCCCGACGTTGGAAGGTTTATGGCCGAGGCGGCCGTCGAAAAAGATGGAGTCGCCGCTGTGGAGGATGTGGGTTTCGCCGTTGATGAGGTATTCCACGGTACCCCTGATCACGTATTTGTATTCGTAGGCGTCCGTTTTGACGATCTGGTTGCGACGGGCGCCCTGTTTAAGTTCCAGCAGTACGAAGTCGGTGGGGCCGCCCTTGATGCTGCGGGTAAGGATGCGTTTATACTGGAAACCTTTGGCGCTTTCCTTTTCGAAAGCCTGGTATTCGTCTTTTCGTTTGATCAGCACTTTGGCGGCCTGCTTGTGCTGGTTGATGTCCATGAAAAACTCGTTCATGTCCAGGTTCAGGGCGCGGATGATATTGACCAGCACCAGTAGCGACGGCACCGTACGGTTATTTTCGATCTGGGAGATCAGCCCTTTGCTCACGTCCGCTTTATCCGCCAGTTCCTGAACGGTAATCCCTTTTGCCTTACGTTTCTCCTTGATCTTGTTACTGATCTGGATGATAATATCTTCTTGCATACCATTTCCGTATAATGGGACAAATTAGATATTTTAGCGCATATAGGGCGAAAAGAATACGCTACTTTTGCCAAAATTCCATCATATGTTCAGTTTAGACCAGATCATCACCGTTGGATTTACCCTGTTTGCCGTGATCGACATCCTGGGGTCGATCCCCATCCTGCTGTCGCTGAAGGAAAAGATCGGCGAGATCAATGCCGTAAAGGCCACGCTGGCTTCGGGCGTGCTGATGGTGGTGTTTCTGCTGGTGGGAGAAGCCTTCCTGAAGCTCATGAGCGTAGACTTGCAGTCCTTTGCGGTGGCGGGCTCCATCGTGATCTTCATCATCGGGCTGGAGATGATACTGGGCATTGAGTTTTTCAAAAGCGACCAGGACACCAAGACCGGGAGCCTCGTACCCATCGCCTTCCCCCTGATCGCCGGCTCCGGTACACTCACCACTATTATGTCGTTAAAGGCCGATTTCGGCGATTATAATATCCTGGCGGGCATCCTGGTGAACCTGATCATTATCTACGCCGTACTGCGCTCCCTGAGCTGGATAGAGCGCATCCTCGGAAAGGCGGGACTGATGGTGGTGCGCAAGTTTTTCGGGGTGATTCTGCTGGCTATTGCGGTGCGTATTTTCAAGAGCAATATCGGTACTTTATAAAAATCTTTCGGAAATTGGTAAATTAGTTTAGTTTTGCAGACCTTTTTTGGCTCCGTCGTACAATGGATAGTACATTAGTCTCCGAAGCTGAGGATCCAGGTTCGATTCCTGGCGGGGCTACGAAAAATATGGTAGTTTGGAACATCAATCACAGGTACCTCTTCGGGTACCCATTGACTTCAGCTGAATCTTTTCAATTGATTTCCATCCTTCCATATCGGCAAGTTCGATTCCTGTCAGAACCAGATAAGCGGTAAAA
This sequence comes from Chitinophaga lutea, assembly GCF_003813775.1. Classification (NCBI taxonomy): domain Bacteria; kingdom Pseudomonadati; phylum Bacteroidota; class Chitinophagia; order Chitinophagales; family Chitinophagaceae; genus Chitinophaga; species Chitinophaga lutea. The sequence goes on from NZ_RPDH01000001.1 coordinate 1,604,330, forward strand.
TTTCATCGGGTACCTACGCAGGTACCCAATAAAATTTATCATATTTACTTGTCTGTTTTTCACATCGAAGGGAGCGATCTTTTCGATTCCAGGCGAGGCTACTAAGTCACGATTCAAAGGCGTTCAAACGAACGCCTTTTTTTATGCAAATCCCCGTCCGGCCCACGTTTCAAAAGATTTTTCAGTTCAATTTAGTCTAACCGGATGCATCCAATCCGGGCACTGATTCGGGTACCTATTCGGGTACCTATATTTGAGGTACCCGAATTTTTTTCAACGCCCTGCCACTTGCAAACGACATTAAAAACATTCGTTATGCAAGTGCTACAAAAATTATCACTCCGGCTTTATCGCCGGGCTTCGAAAACCGACAAGGACGGCTGCGCGCCTATTTATTGTAAAGTCACCATTGACGGGATGGAAGATGTGCTGTCATCCGGCATCAAGGTGCAGCTGGACGACTGGGACAAGGACGATAAAGTAGTCCGTCCCACCCATCCTGAGTATAAAGCCCACAACAAACGGCTCCGGCAACTCGTCACCGACCTGGAACGGCATTTTGATTTGGTCGTCGCCAAAAACGGCGTTGCGCTCCCCGGCCAGGTCATTGAATCCTATCAGACGCCGGTGAATGGCGCAAAAATGCGGGAGGAAAAACAGGCCAATGCGGCCCTGTCGGCGGAGGTAGACCGCGTTTTGCCGCAGGTGATCCAATATTTTACCCTACAGGAACGGGCCGAAAACCGCCGCCTCGGGCACAACATGGAACACATCCAAAAAGAACTGGAACAGCTAAAGACCGTGCTGCAGCAGCAGTTACCGGCCTTGATCAAAAAAGCCAACAAGCTATTCGACGACAAGAGCTGGACAAAAACCTTTATGCTCGCAATGGACGAAAGTTTGATCCACTTTTTGCAACAGGTCATCAATGGTAACGGTTCCTATAATACCCTGAAAAAAAAGTGGAATACCAAAAACCGGTGGAGCGAATTTCTCAATACCCGGTATAACGTTAGCGATATGCACTTTAATTTGCTGGAATCCAAAATACTCGATGCCTTTGTACTCAATGAACAAAACATTTATCAGAACCAGCATAACACGATCTGGAAATATGTGTCGGTGACAAAAGCCGTCATTGCAAGGGCCATCCTCAACAAATGGATTGTTGTCAGTCCATTTGTCGGCTACAAGTTTACCTACCGCGAACCGGAGCGCAAAGAATGGCCCACGATGGAGGAAATGGTGAAACTGATCAAACATGACTTCCGGGGGAGTCATTTGGAAGTGGTGCGGGATATATTCGTATACCAAAGTTTTGCAGCCCCGGCCTATTCTGAACTGCACCGACTGAGCCGGGAGCAGCTGATCACCGGCATTGACGGAAAACTGTGGGCCGATCAGGATCGTCGCAAAACTCAATCCGAAGAAACGATCCCCCTGCTGCCGATCTGCGTAGAAATTTTAGAAAAATACAAAAATCACCCCCGCTGCATCCGCACCGGCAAGATGCTGCCCGTACCCACCGGCCAGTACTACAATCGATGCCTCAAGGAAATTGGCGAGATCGTTGGCATCCCCTGCCTGAAACAAAGCCATCAGGCCCGATACTTTTTTGCCAACGAGGTAGCCTATGAAATTGTTCCCGACCGGCAGCTGATCGGCAAGATGATGGGGCAGCGGGATGGTAAAACGATTAACACCTATATCAAACCGAAAAAGAAACATATTGCCCGCGGGATGGATCAGATACAGAAAGCGTTGTACGAAGGCAGCGGGCCACTCGCACCAAAAGAGCCGGATAACAGCATAGTGGACGGTGGGGCAAAGGTGATACAGATGCCGGCTTTAAACAGCGGGTTCAGCAAATTGACGACCTGAAGCAATCGGTCAGGCACCGGTGACCGGCAACCGCGCCACCGCCCCGGCAATGGATTAACTTTACCAGCCCCCTGCCACCGAGCGCATTATTAAACCATCTAATCATTTTACACATGAACACATTAATCATCTATCGCGTTGTCGCTTTGCTGCTGGCCGGTTTGGGCATCCTCATTCACTACCGGGTAGGCCGGGCGCGCTTTAACCGTCGAAACGCTGCGGGCGTAGAGCAGTTCCGTGGCTACGGCCAGCAGTTGGGCACCCAGTTCGGGGAACGCCTTGCAAAAATTATCGCATGGGGGCTGATCCTCGCAGGATTTGCCCTGTTCGTTCATAGCCTGCCAGCCAAGATGTGATTCTGGCATTAACTTCCATGTGTTGCAACCCATTGCAATGCCAATTTAGCAGCACACACTGTTACACTTAAGTAAAATCTGTCCCAAACGGCCCGCCACTACGGTGATTTTCACACAAACAAGTTGGCGGCCCGGATTTTGTCTGCCACACATGCCCCGCCAGCCATCCTACCGGTGAACAGTCAACGAGATTGATAATAAGCAGGGACACTAAACCGTAAAAAATACTATATGGATAATGAATTACAAAAATTACCAGACCAAACACCCGTGATCGAAAAACAAGTACAGCGCATCACGGACTTTTTAAACGAAATGGGCTTACCCTCCGACAACATCATTGCTCCGTTGGATCAGCGCGAAAAAATCGGGAAGAACCTGCCAGACCTGATTTACAATTTGCCCGCTGAAGTAAAAACCGGGGCAAGATACCTTTCCAAAGTAGTAGTAGGGGCAGGCTTCGGGCTATTTGACTACGCCTTAAATTCGATTTGGAACGAAGTTGTACTGGCCCTTCGGAAAATTGCCATTACCTACGGACTGGATATATTTTTCGATAAGGCAGTGGGAGCTGCCAGCCGGGGTAACTTCAAGGACGAAGATGATTTGGGGATGCTTAAAGACATCGTGCTGCTGGACACCTGCAAAAAACTGGAACTCATCTCCGAATCCACTTACAAAAAGTTAGCGCACATCTTAGATATGCGCAATGATATCGGTATCTCACATCCCACCAATGCCAACATCAACGCTTTTGAGCTAATGGGGTGGGTTGAAACCTGCATCAAAGAGGTATTACAGGATCAACCGTCACCGGATGCCATTCAGGTCAAGTCGTTGATCACCAATTTTAAGGAATACGCTGATCTGGTTGATCAGGCATGGATCGATCAGGTCACCCCCAAACTAAAGGCTCTCCCCACCCATCACTGCGATAGTATAATCCGAACACTGTTTGGCGTATACGTTTCAAAAGAAACCGGGCCAACACTGGCAAAAAACATCTCCGTATTAGCCCCGGTAGTCTGGCCACTCACATCTACTGACGAAAAAGACAGGTTAGGGTTCATACTTGCCGGATACAATAATAATTTACACAAAGACAAACACACCAAAGGCATAGAATTTTTCGGATTCGTAAAGGGTAACAACCACCGAACAATCAATGAAAGAACTGTTGCACTGGATAATTTAGCCAGCCGGCTAAAAAATGCGCACTTTGGCTGGGATAACTTCATGAATGAGCCGCCCATTATCGAGGAGATCATGACCTTCATTGAAAAGCCTGACGATATCCCGCAACAGGTTGTTCACAACCTGGTAAAAACAATTACCTTATGCAGAATTGGTCGAGGGATTCCTTATAACAACGGTGTGTCGCAACGCGCCAAACCGTATTACAATATGTTCATGAAAATTATTGGCCCGCGCTATGCCGATCTTGTCATGTTTGAACTTACACAACCTGACGCACAGCGAAAGCTGCAAAAATCCAGCATAGCCTTAACAGCCTGCAAAGAAATGCTTACTCACCTTCATTCCACGGTCATCAATGGCCGCCAAAAGGAAGGCTTGGAATACCTTATTGCCAATATTGAAAAATCGGCATCGACTGTATATAGTAAGCAGTTTCAACAAATCTCCGCACCATTTATTACATGGTCGTAAACCCAATATCGGAAAAATGCCCGGCACTGTACCATACCGTGCCGGGCAGGATTCTGGTAAACTCTATTCGATTTCATCTTCAACTTTCACCCCCACGAAAACATCATGGCAACACAAACATTTGGAGAAATTAGAAATGCCGCAGTTGAACTTTGGACAAAATCCCTCAACAGAACCAGGCAGGAAGGCGATCTCACAGACGATTATAGCGCAAGCCTTCTATGCACATGGCAATCAGACTGCGGAAAAGCCTGCAACAAACATTGCAGCTTCTATTGCAGTCTGGGGGACTGGCTCAACAACATATCTGACATTCTATATGACGAAAGGTGGGACAACCTAAGCGACGAAGACCATGAGGTAATATTTCGCTTTTATACGAAAATAATGTTGCTTGTCTCCGAAGTAGTAGAGGATTTTCTGCACCTTCACAGGCGGGTCAACAACACCAAAGAAAAATCAGACGCAAGCAGGGATTTTGAAAAGGGTGCATTTGCCGCAGACGAGACCCGGAATCTTTCAAATTTTATCAATTCCGTAGGTAAACACAAAACCGAAAGGAACAATCTGCACGTATGCAATCATCACCTCACAACAGAGTTCGAGGATTTTGGTGCCAAACCCACGGCAAATCAAATAAGACTGGATCAATTACAATGGGACGCTGCCGATCAAAACACCACCATCCTGATGCCCCGGCTGAATTACTTTATTGAAGTAATTGCCAGAATGCACGATCGGTTACATGAATTGCTGCAAGACCCAACCTATTCCAAAAGGGTTTACGATCTATACGCAGACAAATTCGGCGACCAGGATGACGAAGACGGCCCAGAAGTGATAATTTATGAAGAAGACCCCACCGAACCGGCAGCGTAACAACGGTAAGGTCACACAGGTCTTAGCGGTGAAAATATTTAATTAGTTTTTCAACATTTTTGTTCATAGCCTGCCAAACAAATGAAGCACTCCGCTGCTGCCGCAGGGCAAGAAAACAAAAAACACACTCATGAAGAGTGTGTTTGATTGCTACCAGCGAGCCTTTGCCTGAAGTTTTTTTTATAGAAGCGCAAGACGATGGCTGAAAAGGCTACACCTGCCAAGTCAATCGCCCAGTGCAATAGAAAGTCCCCTTGCCTTGATTGCCTCCTGTGCTATACGTTCAGCGGACGTTTTATATGCCGCATGCGGGTAAACATCGGTTCACACATCTTTCACCAGCTGGCCCACCACCTCATTTTTCACCCGGCTAAAAGTTTCGGGCGATACGTCCAGATAGGTTGCCAGTAGCTTGTGCTGAATGCGTATGAAATATTCCGGGTGGCTATCCAACAACGCCTTCATTTGCGTTCGCACGTCCAGTCGCAGCCAGGCATCTACCCTCGCACGTTCAATCAAAAAGGAAATCATCATCATTCTCACCAAACGGCTGATAAAATGACTGCCGGCCCTCAATTCCAGAAACCGGGTTCTGGGCAGTGACAGCATCGTGGTTTTGGTAACCGCTTCCAAAAAGTAGTTGGATAGGCTGTCGCTGTAGAAGGAGACCTCAGAGCCGGCCAACTGGCCTTCCATCGCAAATTGCGCCGTCACCTGATCACCCCTCCTGATAAAATACCGGCGCACGATGCCAGCAACCACCAGATGCAGCCACTCTTCGGTATCGCCCGCCGCCAATATTTGAGTGCCTTTATCAAACATCCGAAACGCCATGCAGTCCGCTAAGACACTCAGTTCTGCCTCGGGGACCATCAAGGGTTGGCCCGTACGGGACGGAAGACTTAAACAATATTGCCGTAGCAGTATCATTTTCTGTTCACTGCCCATCCCCGAAGGATCTACCCCGGCGACCGGTAATGCCGGTTCCGGCACGCCTTTTTCATCCGGGTGCCCCTTTGAAGAAAAATCCATCCGCAAAATTTTTTTGTATAAAATGGCCCGTCTCGATGCACCGTGCTCAAAGCGCGGTAACTTCATCATCACCTGCCCACTGCCTTCGCCTGCCCCAGTATGCTGTTGCGAATTTCCATTACCCTTTCACCCACCAAATCCTTTAGGCTTGTAGTACCCGCCATTTTAAAGGTCAGCCTGGCAATGAAAAGGTTTTGGTCATCGTCGCCTAAATCCTTTTCCGTCCCGATCTGAAACTGACCGTTCCAGTACAGGCAAACTTCCGCGGGCAACCCATAGCCCGTTTCCGCCAGACAGTCAGCGTAGCTTTGGAGCCACATGGCACCAATGTCACTGTCATCGGCCGCGGCAAGCGCCACGTCCAGACGACGTAAAAGATTTTCCATAAATTAAATAATTAGCGAAGAATGATTTATGCTCTTGCCAGAGACATATATAATAACACGCGCAGGCTCAGAAATTAACCATCTGATAATTTCTTTTTATTACAACCAAAGTTTCGGAACTTTCACATGCTACGTTGACCTGTAGCCATTTTTGAAGCATTCATTAACCACTTGACCTGACACCGTAGAAATAGGTTGATTCTACGATCGTGAAAGGGGGTGCAGGTACCGCATCCCTTTTTTTGTGCAACGCTGGAGAAGGTCATTGTTTGGCCACCCGGAAATTTTACGTCAATCGCTATAAGTCGCCCAATCGCCATCTTTTTGTGGAAGCCGAAAGGTCGTCATCAATATATGCAATAAGGTAGTCCAGTAGATTTTTGTACCGGGATTCCCCGTTTGAATCATACACCCATAATTCAGGTTCTACGACTTCATCGAACCACACCAGATAAATCCGCTCAAACGTGTCACGGCTGGCCGCAAAAACGGTCAGCCGATCCTGTCGAAACAGACTTCCCGCATCATTGGCCCAGTTTCCCATCGCCGACCCGATATTATTTACTATGGCCGCTATCCGCTCATCATTGCCACCGTCACGCCAGAGCAGCTCCATTTCATCTATCGCTAACCAATCCCCATGTGTCGCATCTTGCCATCCGCCTATGCGCTCAAATCTTGCGGTCAGCATGGGTGATGCTTTTTGATAGAAGCCGCTTTTTAATGTCGGAATACCCTTTGAGGGTGGCACGGGTCTACCCATAACGCTATCGTCGGACAGCTCCATAATCACTGCCTCGATGGCTTGATGTATTGTTTGCATGGTTTCAGTTTTTTTTAACCTCATCGAAATGCACAGGCCGGCAATCTCTCTCTCCAAATTATAATATTACCGCCAAACGAACCGAGCCATTAACAATTAACACCAATCCACACCCGAACTGGTTTCCATCCGCATTGCTCAACCTATTTATCCCTGTATCTACTGAAATCAAAAAAATGTAAGGAGTGGTCACCTACCACTCTGCAAAATGCCCTTCCGCCGCCCCCACATTTGCTAAACACAAACCAATGTAATGTCACCATCATTCCAGCTACAGCAGGCAACGATGCCATCCACGCCGGATCAGCCGGTAACAGTGGCCGACCTAAATGCTTTCAAAAAGGAACTACTGACCGAAATCCGGACACTTTTTGAAATGGCGGCCCCTGCGCCCAAAAAATGGTTAAAATCCTATCAGGTAAAGCAGTTGCTGGGTATTTCCCACGGTACGCTGCAAACGATGCGGGCCAATGGCTCACTGCCGTACGCCCGCATCGGGAACCTGATCTACTATGATCAGTATGAATTAGACAAGATTTTGGCTGAACGGCAACAAAACCGCTGCTACCAGCCTACCAAAGCAAACCGTACACAAAAACAATAAGATATATGGATCAGCCCACCTTCCCACCGGGGATGCCGCCAGCCTTTAATGACGTGAAAATCTATTTTTCGCAAAAAGGCATCTCAGAAACTGAAGCCACCCAGTTTTTCCTGTTTCATGACGGTAAAGCATGGACGAACCGAAAAGGTCGTATCCGCCGCAACTGGAAAAATATCGCCTATCAGTGGATTCAGGGCTGCATCGCCGAAAATCCCTGGTTGTTCAGAAAAGATATCCATTAACTCAAAAAAAACCGCTCCCATGTATTTTATCCTGAAATTTTCCGAAACATGGTCGTTGTATGACGTAGATCATTCCAGCAGCCGGACCCTCGATGCCGCCGAAACTGACCTGCTCAAAAAAATCTTTCCGGCACTCAATAACGGCAAAATTCTCACTGCACTGCAGGTTTCTCCAATTTCGCCCAACAAACTGATGGGCCTTCCCATCGCTGAAAAGCCTGTCGCAAAACCTACAATGCAACTGAGTACCCCACCGCGCAACTAAAACAATAAATCCGCTAAAAAGCCTACACGCTTATGGAACCGATTCAAAACGACAATGAATATACCACCACCGGTCGCGGGGATGCAGTAGGCGAAAAAGCCGGGCTACCCGAGCATATTATTAAAACCATGCAGGCAATCGGCTTTGCAAAAGGTGATGATGATTTGCGTATTCAGCACCTGCCCGGCGTAACGATCATTACCATGCAGGAGCCTTACGATGCGTTTAGCGTCAATGATACCATTGGTTTTGCCTTCTTCACGGTGGCTGACCCGGATCAACATTCCCGCCTTTTCAGCATCACGCTGCAAATACAAAAGGGCGGCGACCGAACCCGGACAGGTGTACAGTTACGGTATGACCACAGCACGGGTTTTATTCCGAAATCGGAGATGATCAAACGGCTGCATGAATTGGAACTGGCCCGCCGTATACAGGCGGTCAAAGATGAAAGGCTGCAACGGCGTATTGAACTGTTGCAGGGGCTGAAACAGGAACCGGTAGAGCGGCAGGATCGCGGGCGTGGTTTCCGCAAATTCTAACCATCCAATCAAACGAACATGATTATGACAACATTTGAGAAGTCAATTGCCCGTGAGCTAAAGGTACTGGGATTCGATCTACAAAACATCGAATATGTTTCCACCGAAGCGGATGCCATTAGCCACACGCAACACGTAATGTATCGTGAACTCATAGACGTTGATATCAAACATATTCCGGAACAGCCCCGCATATCCGTATCCATCCACATTATCATAAAAGAATCATCAACGCCGGTTGTCAATTCCATCGTAACCGGATTCGTCCCGGCTGGCCTGCCGTACAGGCATAAAACGCCTTCGTATACTCATTTCAAAACCTACGATTTAAAGAAAGACAACCGAATCCCCACACGGGCAGAGATAATAGATGAGGCCAGGATTAAGTTACGCGCTGCACAAATTATCAAAAATATGCCCATCAGAGAGGAATCACCGCCCTCAAAAAGGCGGATGCGGCATTGACGATTTCAAAATAAATCCCAGTCTGCCGGAGCGGCGTTCATCACTACAACAACGACGTGATCGAGGAAAATCCGGGACTAACTCCCGGGGCAAGATGTAGTGTTGTTGACACAATACCGCCCTGCGGGCGATTAATACGGGCACAAAATGAGAAAAGGCCAAACAAAAGGCGAGGCAGGATTGACAAAACTGGTCTGGACACGGCTCACGGAAAAACAATACACCCGGCTGCAAAGGGTGTTGGATGGCACCAAAGGCGAAACCCTCAGCAGCCTGATCCGCAAAATCCTCCAGCGGCAGCAGATCAGGATCTATGTCGAAGAAGAATCCATGCACGCCACGATGGAAGAACTGGCTGCCATCCGCGCCGAAATTAAGGCCATCGGTCACAACATTAACCAGATCACTCGGCATTTCAACGGGCATCCGGAACTCCACGAAAGGGTGTGGTCAGCAAAAGAGGCACTCTCCAGCTACACCAACATGGAAGCAAAAACCGACCAGCTTCTCGCCATTATTTCAAAACTCGCCAAAAAGTGGTTGCAAAATTCAAATTGATAAAAAACATGAATGACGCACTGGCATACAATGAAAACAAAGTTTCGAAGGGACAGGCACGGCTCATCATGGCCTATCGCTTCGCTGCTAACGTAGAAGAGTTGTCATTCGGGGAAAAGCTGCGCCGTTTTACCCTCCTGAACGACCGCGCCCCCAATATCTCCAATAACACTGCCCACATCTTTTTGAGCTTCCATAGCAACGAAAAGAGTCTCCTGACGGACGAGCGGCTCGCCTCGATTGCCCAAAGTTATATGGAGCAGATCGGTTTCGGGGGTCAACCATACCTGGTATACACCCACACTGACACCGCCAACCCGCACCTGCACATTGTGACGACCCCGATATTGGTAACTGGCCGAACCATCAACTGCCACAATATCGGCAAGCGCCTATCAGCCCCGGCCAGAAAACAGATCGAAGCGGCATTTCACCTGATCCCGGCAGAAAAGAGCCGTCAGCTGGCCCCGGAAGAACTAAAACCCTTAAACTTTCGCTATCAATATGGCAAAACGCCCACCATGCAGGAAATTTCAAAAAGGGTGCGCTATGTACTGTCCGCCTACCGGTTTACCAGTCTCCAGGAGTTTAATGCTGTTCTCCGCATCCACGGCATCATGGCATTTACGGGTAACCACGGCAGTAGGCAGGCACTTGCGGGCGGCCTTACTTATCACGCCATTGACGAATCCGGGTGCAAAATAGGTGTGCCGGTCGCAGCCAGTAATATTGCCACCAGCCCCACGCTGCCCCACATTTTGAAGCAATGCGCCAAAAATGCCGTGACCGCTTCCCGGCGCAATCAACGGCTGGTTTCAAAAATCAACGAAATATTGGACACCCATCGGCCTCCACAGGAAATAGCGGCAGCCTTTCGCGCCGCAAAAATCTACGCTGTCTCCGACAGCAAGACCGCAGAAACATTTTTTATCGACGGGCAAAATAATGCCGTCATTCCTGCCACCAACATCGCCACCCAAAGCAACCGTGAAAACAAACCACATCACCGGTTTCTCGACCACAGACTGCCCGATCAATCATCTACAACGGCTACGCTGACATACACCATTCTCGACGAACTACTTCGGCCTACAGCAACAGTTGACCAATACGCACAGTTTCAGAAAAAGAAGAAAAAGCGGCAAAAAGGAAGATAGTCTACTGGTTTACTCCACTTTCCTAAAATATCAAAAACATGCAAACCGGCGAAGATATCACCGCGCTCCGCAAGATCATCGACTTTGTAAGATTTGGCAGTGCAATCGTGTTGTTGATCCATTTCTATATCCAATGCCATCCGTTGCTACTCAGCTGGCAGCTCACCCATCCATTGGCCGACCGCCTGTTCAGCAATCTTTCCCGCGATCTTCCATTTTTCGATACTGCCACTGGTGAAAAATCCATTGCATTGCTTCTGCTACTGATCACCCTGGCTGCAGCAAAAGGCAGAAAAGACGAAAACCTGAAAGCACGGCCGCTGGTTGGCTTTCTCCTGTTTGGCATTTGCGCGTTCTACCTATCCACATTATTGCTAAAGATGGCACCGCAGGATCATCTATATATAATATATATGGCGGTTACTGCTTGCGGTTACCTGACTATTTTAGAGACGGGCACCAAATTCAGCCGTTTACTCCACCTCAAGCACAAAGACGACATTTTCAATACCCTGAATGAATCTTTCCCCCAGGAAGAAACCCGGCTCGAAAACAAATACTCCTTCAATTTCGCTGCACAATACCGGTACCGCGGCCAGCTGCGCAAATCCCATATTTCGGTCATTTCGCCCTTTCGTGCGCTAACGGTAATGGGCACACCCGGTTCCGGTAAAACATTCTACGTTTTCCGGGAAATCCTACAACAAGCAGCAGCCAAAGGGTACACGCTATTCGTGTTCGACTATAAATACCCTGACTTAACTAAAATTATCTTTCATCATGCCAAACGTAACCTCGATAAGTACGCGCATCCGTTAAAGTTCTACGTAATCAACTTCGACGACCTAAGCCGCTCTCACCGTGCCAACCCCATCCAGCCGCAAACATTTTCCGATATGACCGACGCCGCCGAAAGCAGCCGCACCCTGATGTTGTCGCTCAACAGAGACTGGATCAAGAAAACCGGGGACTTTTGGGCCGAAAGTAGCATTACGTTTTTTACGGCATTGCTATGGTATCTGAAAAAATATGACGGCGGCAGGTTCTGCACCATTCCCCATGCAATAGAGCTGGCGCAAATTGATTACAAAAAACTATTTAAAGTTCTCATTGAAGAATCAGAAATACAAACCCTCATCAATGTTTTTATCTCTGCTTGGGCACGCGGCGCAAACGAACAATTAGAGGGACAAATTGGTTCGACAAAAATTGCGCTGGCACGGTTGGCATCCCCATCCATCTACTGGGTGTTGACCGGCAACGATTTCACGTTGGATATCAATAATCCCACCGCCCCGAAGATCATTTGCGCAGGCAGCAACCCCATGCGCCAACAGGTCTACGGCCCAGTACTCTCACTATTTGTGGAGCGAATGTTGAAAATGATTAATAAACCAGGGCAGTTACATTCGGCGCTGGTTCTCGATGAATTTGCCAGCCTCACTGTCAACAACATCGACCAACATATTGCCACCGCCCGCGGGCGGCTGTGTGCAACTTGTATCGGACTGCAGGATCTCTCCCAACTACGGCGCGACTATGGAAAAGAGCAGGCAGATGTAATAGTCAATACATGCGGCAATATCATTAGCGGCCAGGTATTAGGCGATACGGCCAAACTCATCAGCGACCGCATCGGAAAAATCAATCAGGAAAAAGAATCAACCAGCATTAGCAGTTCGGACACATCAGTCAGCAAATCCACCCAGTTAGAAGTCGCCATCCAACCGGCGAAAATCGCCAATTTGTCCAGTGGCGAGTTCGTCGGAGCAGTCGCCGACACCCCGCAGCAAAAAATCGCCCAAAAGGCATTTCACTGCGAACTGCTGGTAGACTTCGATGCGGTTGCAAATGAAGAAAAACAATATGAAGACTTTCCCGTCATCCGAAACATCACAGAGGATGAAGTCATGAAAAACTTCAACCAGGTCAAATATGACATACAGGATTTAATAAATAACGAAATGAAACGTATTGAAAGCGAAAACCCAACACCTGAGCCACCGCCAACAGAAGAAAAAAAACCTGTCAGCTTGTAATCATTCATTTTAAACATTAATAACATGGAAACAATTATCGAACAAAACAAAAAAAATTTAAACCAATTAACGCAGAACACACTGCCAGACCTCGGTTTCAAAAATGTATTCGATAAACAACTGGTTGAAAGGCTACCCGCGGCATTCGAGAATGGGCTACGGGCATTTTCAATGGCGTGTAAAAGCACCGACAAAGAGCCTGTCACGCATATCATCACGTTTGAGCGTAAAAACGACAAAAGTGACTTTTATGTTCAGCGGATAGCTTCAACACTTGAAATGCAGGACGGTAAAAAATCCACGCATATATTTGACATATATAACCGGTACAGCTATAACCGCACGCAAATGGAAAACTTATTGAAAGGTCGCTGGGTGCGTAAACTTTGGAAAAGCCAAAAGACCGGTAAACTTTTACCCTACTGGATGCGGTTAGACTTTAATAAACTAAACGATCAGAAAACTGGTTTTGAGATCGAGCGAATATTTGAATCGCAGAAAAAAATAGATTATGCAGCAGATTTCAGTCGCATACCATTAGGAAATAAGAGCCAGGCTGAGAAGGAAGCATTGATGCGTGATGTTGCCAATGGTAATAATCCTTTCACTTATGTTTGGATTGACAACCTCGAAACCGGCAAAAGGGAAAGCGTCGGGGTCTATCTGCTGGCGACCCCAAACGAAGAAGAAAGGATCATTGGCATCGACAAAGATGGCAAAGAGCGTAAAGTGATGATTGATGAACTTTCTATCATCGACAATAAAAACTGGTTGGAAGACGCCATTGCTGCTGAACAAAGCAACCAACAACAACCCCTCGCAGCGCAAAATTCCGTCGGCGCGGATAATTCCCATCCAGGAGACGAACAAGGTTTCGATGAACTACCATTCGACCCTGACGTGATCCTTGACCAGTATCCCGTACCAGGAGAAAACAACCTAAACGGCAGCACTATCGGCACAGTGGCTGAACCCTCTGTACAGATCCCGCCCCCCGTGACTGAACAAACCTCCCACGTATCGAACGGCCAAAACCAAGAGTCGGTTGGTAAAAATGAAAATATCGAAGCTGGTAAAAATAGTGTGAGCAACAGCGTAAAACCCGAACAGGCTGACAACCAGCAAAACAAGCATCGAAAGGGAACAGATTTAGCGGACATGGTTAGCCAGGGACCAGATAACAAAAACCCTAAAAGAACAGGAAAAGGAAAATAGGTAAATACAGAAAGTCGCCGAAAACACGGCGACTTTCATTTTTGCTACATGGCTTTTTCGGGTATAAGCCTCAAGGATGGTTTAATGGTAATGGCTCTAATTAATAACTTCTATAACTTTTGAGGCGACAATATTCGCTTCAATGTCCACAACAATGATTTTTATCTTCCCAATAGGTGGTTCCTTTGCTACTATAGTAATATTAACCACATTATAACCTTCAAAGGCGGCCATCGACAACATCGCCAGTATGCGGCGGCATGCTGTAACTACAGCAATCAATAGATATTCAATTTTATCATGGACGATTTCAATTTGAAATGTCGGATAGTTTATGACCGATGACACTATAATATTTTCCGGATTATGTTCTGCTTCTACCATACTTAAAACGAATGCGACACAAAACTTGTTAGACTGCCGTGAACTTTTTTTTTAGAAAAACGAGTGGGGCTATAAACATAGCCCCACTTGTTTAAACACAATAACATTTCCGATGCTGTCGTCGTAAATACTCATGTTTAAAACCAAAAAAAGCCATACATCAGTTTTTTTTGGGAAACTGATAAAACCCCTTGATAAGATAGCAATCCTGCACTCTACAGGACACTTTGCACCCTACAAAGAATTGTTGGGTGCATTCAAGTCAAATTAATGGACGAAAACCTGTCCAAATGAATACAACCCCTATGAGAGGCATAGGGAAGGGCTGTTTACAACATTGCTGTTGATATATAGCGAGTTTATATTTCACGCGCAGCAAAAAATCTTCCTATAGAAATAGGAAGACGATGTTATTTATTCACGGGCACAATGTTGTGCCTGATAACAATAATATAACGCGCACCTCGCCAAAGTAACCATTCATTGGTCAATCAATCACACTCCATATTGTCGATTAATTATAAAGATTTAATCGTACAAAAATGCCTCCCTACACACTTTGGGAGGCATACATTCAAACTTAGTCAACGCTCCTTGTTGACATTTTCAAGGCTGTACTACTTCAAATTGAACAACCATAACATTCCCCAAATGAAAACAGTCGGGGGCAGTAGTTCATGCGATAGTATTAAAACGAAAATGAGAAAAAATTAACCATTCATTCATGTAACAATTACAAAAGAAAATCGTCTCCTATGGCAGATTGATGGTTATACCCCGAATAGTGTAGGCGAAAACAAAGCAGGTAAAATGAGAAATGTTCAACAGACATGGCATCCCGGAGTTCCATATATACCACAGCACGTTTCGAAAATATTTCTTCCATCGTTACATTACCCGCATCAACTTGGGTTACAATAGGAACAGCTGCTATATAGCTTTTGAGAAATATTTGCAAATCCTCATGAGGTACTTTTTTCAAATGATCTGAAAGCCGGTGTCGCATTTCGGTAATCTGGTGGATGGTCACAAACCCGGCAATCTTTTTGGCGATATCTTTGATATCTCCACCCTCATGCAACCTTGACAGCAGAAACGAACGCACATCAGAAAACAGAGCCAAAAAATCATCAACAGGGCCATCGACGGGTATTTCTTTTTGCTCTCTTAGCTTTCTAAATGAACGAACGGGTTTGATCTGTGCGCGGTGCAAAAGCTCTAAGTACGCAACTCGTTCACCCGAGCAGCTGGTTCGCACCGCCTGCTCGATGTTAGCAATACTCACATTAGGTTTTAGAGCCAACACTGCACAAAAAGCATTTAGGGTTAACAGCTCTGCCGTCGGCTCGTCTATTTCGCTCCTAATATTCTCGTCATACATCCTGTCATATAATAATAAATACAGCAGGAACAGAACTTGCCTGTTATGCATATTGAGTTCACGAAGGAACCCCTTTTCGGTTTCACTATTTATCATATCGTTGATGACCGGGGCGACACCCGTCGCAAACCGGAAGGTCTATTTATTATAATAAAACATAATAAAGGGAGATAGGAGCTAACACTTGCCTACCGGAAACTTAACTTTTTATACGGTTTTTCCCAAAATAATTTTGTCGTTATTTATCACCTTTCGAAAAATTTTGAAAGACACTTTTTAACACTATTTTTTTCTACTTTCGTTTCGAGAGAAGATTGTCTCCAGGTCTTATGAAAAATCGGGAGTACAATTGTGCGATTGATTTTATCTGTAGTATATATTTACCTAACCTTTCCTCCCTTGTTCTAATTTGTTAACCGCTCACCAGAGCGCCCCTCTCTCGTCCGGCAAGACAAAACCTTTTACCCATCCAAACCACCCAGCAGGGGCAGCTTATGGCACCGAATGACGTAATAACGCGATTCCATCGAGGCGATAAATCCGCCTTCGAGGAAATCCACCACAAATTCTTCCCCTTAACGTATGGCATAGCCAAATCCTACGTTGGGCCTGAACAGGCAAAAGATGCTGTACAAACAGCCTTTATTAGTCTTTGGGAAAACAGGGAAGGCTTAAAGACAGTGGATCATATCAAATTCTGGCTCATTACCACCATCCGGAATATCTGTATTTCCATCCTAAGAGCGGAAACAAGGTTGAGTATAGCGAGAAAAAAGCTGCTTGATGCCAACAACGAAGAAGCAAACGCTCATATATATCATATTGAAATTCAATCGGAATTGTTGCAGAAAATAGAAGCCGCTGTCACCAGATTACCTGCCAGATACCAAAAAATATTTGACCTCGCATATAAAAGGCAATGGTCAGATGACCAAATCGCCGATATTCTCAATATCAGCAAAAAGTCTGTTACGGAGGGAAAATCCCGCCTACATCATGAAGTAAGACAACAGCTGCTCAACAACGGCGAATTATCATTAGGAATGATGCTATTAGGAATGGATCAATTGATGACCATAATTTCCCAAAACCAGGTCTAAACTGGCCTCAAAAAAAATCCTTAAAAATTTCCCATTTTTTTCGGCAAGAATTTGACACCCTGCGCGTATTAACAGTAATTCCCACTGCCAAGCCAGGGGATCTCCAGTGAAACATACGCACAGATGTCTGATAACAAATTGATAATCAACATTCTCATTGAATCGCTGAACGCCCATTATACAGGCGTTCCGCTCGATCCGGTTAAAAAGCAGGTCGTCGATGAGTGGTTACAGGCCGACCGCTCTAATAGGGACTTCTACAATAATCTCCTCACTGCGAAGGGATTCAGTGCCGCGGTGGAAGAACTTGCTCTTGCCAAAAACGATAGCAAGCAGGCACTCCTGCAGCATCTCTATCCTGCACATCACCGCAAAAACACGTTCAATAAATCTTTCAAGATAATTTCAATCGCCGCCAGTCTAACCATCCTCATCGGGCTGGGTATCATTGCCGTTTACAAGAACCGCTTCACCGATGAAAAACCAGTACCCGGCACGCAGGCCGTGTCCATCCCGCCTATTCATCCCAAAGGGTCTGCAACCCTTGCTCTTGCCAACGGGCGGGTGATTCCTTTGTCTCAGCCAGGGACTGTCATACCACTGCAGGGATCAACCCAGGTCACACAGCCCGCTGCCGGGGTACTGGCTTACTCACCCGATCCGGGCCAACCAATGCCCGAAACACCATTATATAATACGGTAACTACTCCACGGGGAGGCTTTTACAAAGTCATCCTGCCGGACCAGTCCGTAGCATATCTGAACGCCGCGTCCAAACTCCGTTTTCCAACTACGTATTCCGCTGATATACGTGACGTAGAAATCAGCGGCGAAGTCTTTTTCGAAGTTACCAAATCACAAAAACCATTTGTCGTAACTACTGCTAACAGCAATAAACCCGCGAAAATTACCGTATTAGGCACCAAATTTAACATCACAGCCTACCCCGATGAACAAGCCATCACCACTACCCTCGTAGAAGGAGCTGTAAAAGTTGAAACGGAAGGCACTAACAGCAAAAAATTATCCCCCGGTCAGCAGTCAATCATTAGACATGATGAAAATGGTATTGAAGTAAACACCGCAGCGGACATAGAAGCCATCACCAGCTGGACAACAGGTACCTACGTTTTCAGAGAAAACATAAAGAGTGTTTTAACCAAAATTTCCCGCTGGTACAATGTTGAGGTAGAATTTAAAGGCAGACTTACCAACGACGAATTTTTCGGCAGGATCAACCGCAATACCGAACTGTCAGAAGTAATAACGCTTCTCCGCGCAGGAGGTGCAAACATAGAGTATAGCAAAGGAAAAATAACTGTATTTCCTTAACAATTAACACCACTATCCAAAGTATCAGATTTAGATGTTGATAAGGCCCGTTGTGTCTACAACGGCCATGTGACTGTAATAACATGAGGAAGTGAAAATCTTCCTCTTTCCAAAAGCAAAATCATTGGACATGCAACCGAAAGGTGATGCCATGCAATAATAAATCCAATATCGCCGCTTCCACCGGCATATTGAAAAGCAAACAGGGAACTCTGATGAGGAATTAGTAGCAAATAATACTTTCCAGCAACATTAACCTTTATTGTTGCCTTATTCCTTGTTTAAATAATGGGTAGAATACTTCCGGCATTGTCCGAATGTATATCCCTGCGAGAAAGTTTCTAAAACTCAAACAAGTCATATATGCAACAAAAAAAGGAACGCAGCAAACGCCTGCTATATTTGCTGGCATTGTTTTTCGCACTAACCATTGCGAAAAATTCAGCTGCTCAGACAGTATCCATCCAATTCGAAAACGTCACGCTCGACAAAGCACTACAAGATATTTCTACCCAATCTGGCTACAACATCTTTTATAAAAAAGAGTGGATGAAAAATGCCAGAAAGGTAACGGCAAAATTCACCAATTCCGTAGTTAAAGACGCTCTAAAAACAGTGCTGGAAGGCCAACCATTTCATTTCGAAATTGTAGGTAAACAGATTATCATTATACCTGCAAAATCGGACAACACCGAGAAAAGCGCAAAGCTGGCAAATCCTTCTTTAACGGTAATTGGAAAAATTACCAATGATAACGATGAGCCTTTACCTGCCGCAACAGTCATCAATAAGCGAACAGAAGAAGGTACGCAATCAAATGCAGCGGGACTCTATACGATACGCAACGTATTACCGGACGATATTCTAACAGTCAGCTACCTGGGCTATCAAACGGAAGAGGTTACAAAAGGTGATCGGAATTACATAAATTTTTCACTCACCCCCGCAGCAAAAGAACTTGACAAAGTAGTAATACAGGGTTATGGTGCAACATCCCAACGATATACGACCGGTAGTATTTCTACCGTCAACGCCGAAGAAATCGGCCGTCAGCCGGTAATGAATCCTCTGCAAACTCTGCAAGGACGTGTCACGGGTCTAAACGTGCAGGCTACCTCTGGTTATGCCAGCTCACCCGTAAAAGTGGAGCTGCGCGGGCGTAAAACAATCAACGAGCGAATGACCTCAGATCCACTATACATTATCGACGGAGTTCCACTTACTGTACTTGAGTCTGGTAGCAGTAACTATGAAACTGGTTCCCGCGGTGTTGCACAAAATGGCTTCATACTCGATGGTACAAATGGCCAAAGTCCATTATTCAGCCTAAACCCCTCCGATATTGAATCAATAACCGTTTTAAAAGACGCCGACGCAACCGCCATTTATGGATCAAGAGGAGCCAACGGTGTAATCCTCATTAATACAAAGCGTGGCCGACCGGGTAAATCGAAGTTCGATATAACGATATACAACGGCATTAGCTACATATCCCGCTTCTACAATATGCTAAATACCGAGCAATACGTAGCGATGCGAAGGGAGGCTCTTCTAAATGACAACCTTCCACTTGACGACGGGAATGCATATGATCTTACAAAATGGGACACAACGCGATACACAAACTGGCAAAAAATTATGTTTGGTAGTATCGGTCGTCAAACTTCGATACAAACTGCCTTATCAGGTGGTGACGAGCGGACAACATTCAGAATTAGTATTGGGTATAAGCGAGAAACAAATGTAATGACTATATCAGGAAGTGACCAACGAGGCAGTCTCAATTTCAACTTTTCTCATAAAAGTAAAAATCAGAAACTAAAAATCTCACTTGTTAACTTCTACTCCTATGCTCAGTCCGATCTGACAGCTGTTCCTGGAAACACATTGCTCGCACCAACCGCGCCTTCAATATTCAACGAGGATGGGAAATTTAATTTCTCGGAATATCGTATCTCTGGTACATTTCCTTTTGAAAGCCTTTTACAACCCTATGTATCGAAGACACAATTTCTAAATAATAGATTGGGTATTGCATATGAGATCATACCAGGCTTAAACATTAATATCGACGGTGGTCTATCAACCACGCGAAATACACAAAAGCGAATCGCACCAATCATCTCAAAAGACCCTTTATACAATCCAACAGGTACAGCAGTTTTCGGCAGTAATGATGGAAAAAACTGGATAATTGAACCCAAAGTTGACTTCAAAAAAATAATAGGAAAAGGACACCTGGATATTATTCTGGGAAGTTCATTGCAAAATATTATACAAGATGGTTCGATGATCTCTGCTTCGGGTTATGCAAATGATAATTTAGTCCACTCAGCAGGCAATGCACCTACTGTAATTACAACGGATAATAATTTAGTTTATAAGTATGCCGCAATATTCGCCAGGATAAACTGGAAATGGAAGGAAAAGTATGTTCTGAACCTTTCAGCTCGAAGAGATGGCAGTTCACGCTTTGGGACGGGCAATCAATACGGCAACTTCGGCGCAGTAGGAGGAGCATGGATAATAAGCGAAGAGTCTTGGTATAGAGGATTGGCATCAATAGTTTCATTTGCAAAGCTACGAGCATCTTACGGGATTACGGGCAGTGATGCAATTGGAGACTATCAATACCTGACACGATGGGGCGCCCTTGCGATAATGCCATACAATAACGTACAATCGTTTATACCACAGCAACATGCCAATCCAGATTATAAGTGGCAGCAAGATCGAAAAATGGAAATGGGTATACAGCTTGGATTCTTACAGGAAAAACTAAATGTAGATTTCAGTCTATATGAAAATAGATGTGGAAATCAACTATTAAATTACAATCTGCCGGATGCGACAGGCTTTTCATCGGTTGTCGCCAACCTACCAGCTTTGGTACAAAACAAAGGGATGGAAATATTAGTTGCTGGTAAATTCCTCAACAAAAAAGAGTTCAAAGCGAGTGCCTCAATTAATATCTCTATAAATAGAAACAAGCTCCTCAAATACCCTGGTATCGAAAACACTCCCTACGCATACTTTTTTTCCGTTGGCAAACCCTTAAATGTGAAAAAACTGTTACATTATACCGGTGTTGATGCAAAATCGGGAGAATATACTTTTGAAGATAAAAACAAGAACGGACAGGTAGATTACCGCGCCGAACTAAATGACAATCTGGACGATCTGTATTTCTATGACTTTACACCAAAATACTTTGGAGGGTTTGGACTCGACATTTCATTTAAGAGGATCAGCCTCACAACCTTTTTTTCCTACTATAAACAAATGGGCAAAAGCATATACTTCACTACCCAATATCCTGGTGCAATAAATGGCAATGTCCCTATTGAAGTGATGAACCGTTGGCAAAAGCCTGGCGACATAGCACGATTCCCCAAATTTACTACAATGCCGGTAAACGTTACCCAGTTTGCAGCTTCAACCGGAATAATGACGGACGCCTCGTTTATCCGAATGCAAAATGCTACCCTCAGCTTTGACCTACCGACTGCTTGGGCAAAACGGATAGGAACTGCTTCAGGAAAGATATTTCTGCAAGGACAAAACTTGATTCTCATTACTGACTACAACGGCCTCGACCCCGAATCACAAGCGTTCGGTTCTCCGCCGACTCCCAAAGTTATCGTTGGCGGTATTCAAATCAATTTCTAACTAAAATGATATTTATGCAACTTCTTAATAAATATATTTGCGATCCAACACACAAATTCTTTACAAGAATTGCAATATTGTATTGTTGTGTTGCTTTATCGTGCAATAAACTTGTCGAAGCACCGCACCCTGTAAATACGATAACAACAGAACAGGCATTCATAGACAGTGCCTCAGCAGAATCGGCAATATCAGGCATCTACAGTGCAATCGGCAATTCAAACGGAAATGCCAGCTTCGCTACGGGAACAATCACAACCACCACTGGACTATACTCAGACGAACTGATTTACTTCTATAACTCAGAAACATTCAGACAATTCTATAGTAATCGCTTGCTTGCAGATAATGACATAATCTTTATTCATCTCTGGAAATGGCCCTATCAATACATTTACCAAATAAATAGTAGCCTGGAGGCATTAAACGCCGCAGCGCAACTATCCGTAACTCAAAAAAACAAGCTTATTTCTGAATGTAAATTCCTCAGAGCATTCTGCTATTTCTACCTAACTAATCTATTTGGGAGCATCCCATATATCGCCACAGGAGACTGGCGGGTTTCTCAGTCGATTCCAAACATAAGTCAGTCGGAGGTATACATTCACATATTAAGGGATTTACAAGAATCTATACAGGGATTACCGGACGACTATCAGATGTATAATAATGAAAAAGTGCGTGCAACACGATATGCAGCCTATGCACTACTGACAAGAGTTTATTTATTTCAAAGGAAATGGACAGATGCAGTGCAAGCAGCCAATAAGATCATAAATCAAACCAATATATTTGACCTCGAAGAAAACCTAAATGATGTATTCAAAAAAAACAGTAAAGAATCAATTTTACAATGGTTCGGACATCCGAATTATGCACCACATAATGCCACTATTGAAGGGGCAACATTTGTTCCATACAGTGAAACACAGCCTCCTTTTTATCATTTAAGCGAATCTCTATTGGGTGCATTTCAGCCCAATGATAACCGAAAAAACACTTGGACCAAATCGACTACTTATGAGGCCAAAACATATTTCTTTCCCTTCAAATACAAAGTTGGCCCAGCGGAATCAAGACCGGGCATTCCACCAACGGAATACTATACAGTATTCCGACTTGCAGAAATTTTACTGATTCGCGCAGAAGCAAACGCAAATCTTAATAATATCACGGAGAGCCGGACTGATATCAACAAAATACGCCGAAGGAGCGGCTTAGAAGAGTTATCATTTCAAACCCAAAACGATGCTGTAATAGCTGTCAGGCAAGAGAGACGTTGCGAACTATTTGCTGAATGGGGCCATCGGTGGTTTGACTTGAAAAGATCAGATAGTTTCAACGAACAAATGCAAATCATTTCCCAAGCCAAAGGAGCAACCTGGAAAACAACCGCCGCATTATATCCTATCCCAATCGCCGAATTACGAAAAAACCCGTTCCTCAGACAAAACCCAGGGTACTAAAAAACATAAAGAATGGTAGCATCAATTGCGATGCTACCATTACTTGAACTTTTAAGGCTTGAAATAAACGGGCAAGCTGCAAGAAGCATCACGATACAGCAAGTGTTGTGTTCCAGCATCGGAAAGAATCTTGGCTTGGAAGCCAGAACCAGCACTCTCAGAAAACAGAGGATTTACAATTGTGTTGATGGCGGTACAAGCAGCACCTTGTTTTACATATGCTCTCTGATCAGTAAACTTTGTTGATTCCCTTCCCGCGAAAACAGCGGCAGCAGTCAGTACGAGTGCGCCAGCAGCAATTAATACTTTTTTCATAAAATAATCATTTAAAATTAATGCTTACTCTTGTTAGGTTTTCAGCTTCCCCTATCCACACTCAATTCCGGCTGTGGATGAACCGGCTTGTGGTAGCTACAGCACAATTATGTATTAGTATTATTGACACAATCGCATTTTCAGAATGTCTATCTATTGGGAGCCAACCCTGAACACGTTAGATATACTGGCAAGGTACAAGTGCTATTTCTCCATAGGTTTATCATTGTACCAGTATTGTCTTTAATTTGCGCTTGCATTGACCCATTTGTAGAGAAAAGCAAAGTTGGCCCACAGGTTACTTTGATGCACAGCCCACCACAAATAATATATGCATCAGAGTTGGTAAATTTACTCGCCTTGCTTTTACTGAAAATGAAACTTGCTCCTAAAATGAAAAGAGCCAATCCGGTTGCTATCGCCATAAATTTCTTTTTCATACTCAAAACATTTTTGGTGATAAAACTGAAAAATTGACTTACCAATAAATAAAAACATTCGAAACTCAACACGCCCGTAAATACACTGGCAACGTACAACTGGCATCGCGATACAAATAATGAACTACTCCCCACTCATCTATAATCTTTGCTTGCACTCCAGAACCAGGATTCTCAGAAAACAGTGCGTTCACAACGGTATTTAGGGCAAAACAAGCAGCTCCACACTTCATATATGCTCTCTGATCAGCTTTCAATTCCGAGTTTTTGTTATTGGCAAAAGATCCCAATACGAAGAGGGTTAATAAAACGATTTTGGTAGCATCGAACGATTTCATAATAAATTGGTTTTAAGTGATGCATAATGAACTCGTTTGCACACATGTTCATGAACCCAAGAATAGTCCTATCTTACTACCATTAACTTCATTCGCTATCATTATACTTTTTAGAATAATTGTTCGAAATGATTAAGTTGCATTTAGGGCTAACACTTGAAATACACCGGTTGAGTACAAGTATTGTTGCGATATGATAAGTGCAGAGTACCGCCGACACTTACAATTGCAGCCTGTGACCCAAAACCATTTTCTGAAAGAAGCGGGTTCAATACCGTATTAAGTGCCTTGCATACTCCTCCACAAACAACAAAAGCTCGTTGGTCAGCAACGGCCATTGGCTTTTTTTCAACCGAGAAAAAGCCTAATGTTATGATTGCCAAAATAGCAATCCTTCGTATTTTCTAAAGATTTCATGTTGATCAGGTTTAAGTAAATGGAAATTTGATACCTGGACGAGCATATCGCAAAAGGAAATGAATGATTCCGCTGTTGCCAGTGAAAAATCCAGCTGAAACGTTCCTGCCATCCCCGGTAGACCAAAAGCAATAATCTTCGACCTGTTTGCGGGTATTACAGAACAAATCCGCTATCCATGCCGCCTGCTGCCGCCATCGTTCGTCTCCTAAAACACCGTGGGCCTCCAAATACAATTCTCCGATTCCAGCCAGCCCATTATATTGTGAAAAATTCGTATGCACAATACATCCCGGAAGTGTTTCCAACAGTTCGGTTACGGCTCTATGGTATTCTGGTCGTTGATCGTTTTGGTATGCCTTCAACAGCACCCGGCAAAACTCCAACAGCCTGTTGCCTTCGCTCGATGCAGGCTCTAACACCGCGGTATATCCCTTTCTACTAAATAGCTGTCTGTACTGATCGGCCTGTTTGAGAATCGACGGCAACAGCCGGTCAGCGATACGCGACAAATTAGGAACATGACAACAGCCCGCGCGGTGTAATAGGTACCATATTATTCCAGTGTCCCCACTATCCCATCGCATATCAGCTACTGGCTTACCCGCTGACGAAACCTCCATAATCCAATGGCCATTTTGCTGCAATGACTGGCATAGTATTTCGTCATAGCTTTTTAGCAACACTTCCTCATACTCTTGTAGCAGTGCATCCTCTCGCTTCTCCCGCAGAAAGTCCGTGCATTGCAATAACGACAAACCCATGCCAGCACACCCATTGGCGATATTCAAACCCGCATACCGGTCGGAAAAACACTTTGCCATCGCCTCAACCCCCTCCCGTTTCTTCAGTAATCCCGATTTTATACCGCTGATGACGGTTAGAGCCACCCCTGCTAACCCTCCGTACAATCCGGGTGCAACCCTGTCCGGGATCTCCAGCATATTCTGCTGAATAAATCGCCATCCTGATTCGTACGCCGGTTCGCAGTCTTTCACTGCATAACCCGCTTCAGCCGCTCTGCTGATCACATACATGACCCCGCCGATTCCCACCAGCCCGCCATAGGCAGCGTAGGTCGCCTGTGCAGGACCAGAAGGACCAGTAACCCCTTCTTCTTTCACCATCCACAGGTTATTCATCATAGGGGTAGGCGGGCGAACCAGGCCACGAAGAGCAGACGCCAGGACTTCATTTATTTGCCCAGCACCGGCAGATAGGCCATTACGATACGCTACAGCTTTACTCTTCTCATAATTCTGTAGGAGCTGTCGAATCCCCCCGATAGTGGGTCGTTTTTCTGGTTGCTCTTGCAGGCAATCTCCAATCAGGTCTGCCAATAGGGTCGAACTGGTAAAAAATAGCAACCTGCTTTTCAATTCAGCCGCGGGCATCGGGCAAAGAAATCCCGGAAGCAACCCGGTGAAAACCGATAACATCGTAGCCCCAACGGCATATATATCCTCCTGTACAGTGGGGCGGTCATAACGAAGCTGTTCTGCCGACATGAACCCTGCCGTCCCCAACCCGTAAGGAGGATCAGGGGTCGCCGCTTTTAATGAATATGCCATTTCACAATCAATGAGCCATAAGCGGCCCTTCTTGTCCACCATAAAATTGAAAGGCGTAATATCCCGGTGTACGAAACCGGCGCGATGAATACTTTCCACAAATTCTACCATCTGCAAAAGGTAACCTACTATTTTACGTTGTATTGCAGCATCGAGCGACGACCAGCTGGCCGACTGCGGGTTGAGTGCATTGATTTCCGCCTGCAATGTCCTGCCCCTGACAAATTCCATTGATAAATACGATGAGCCATTCCACTCAAAGAACTCATATACTTGCGGCATACGGACAATCCCTTTCAACGATTCATACACCTGCTGTTGCCAAAGTAATCTATCCTTTATATCCCGCCCGTGATCGTCAGACCACGCATAGGCACTACCTTGCTTTAAAACACAAGTTAGAAACCTGAATAACCCTTTTATCCGGATAGCTTTCAATACAACCCCTTTCGGTTGGAATTGTAATGCCAGTAAAGGCTTGTATCGCCCAGCTATCAATTTATATATAGGGGCTGATGAAAATTCCCGGATAGTGCCAAACGGCCAACTTACACCGTGGGGCAACCGAAAAGGAACTTCTTCAATATCTTTAATCAAATTCCCCGCTGGATCATATATGTAGGTCTCGTACGTGCCACCCGCATTGGTCGCCCGTACTCCTGCAATCGCACCATAACGAGCATATACACAACCACCGAGAAATGCCGCCGTGGGCACGTCCGGCCCCTTAAACGCCTTAGACAAAGCCACCAGGGCTGAAGCCACGCTAACGGCCTGTGCATCATTTTCGGGATATACGATTATCACCTTTCCAACCTGAACCATGCCAGCATGGCCGTCTAACACCAATCTTGCGGCTTCAATATTTTGGACTACCCGAAACCCAACACCATGATCTATCAGCATAGGCAAAACCGTTTCAAGAGCGGCCCATAGCTGGGAGCGAACCACCGACACATACAGTACCCATCCTTGCACCAGATCAACCTGCCCCACCTGGTAATAATAATCCCAGTTCGTAAAGGCAATCCCGCGTTTGGCGAGTAAATTACCATAGTCAACTATTTGGTTATCGGGCACCAATGTTGTCGAAACACCCTGGCTGAATACTTGATCCATGCGTTACAATTTTATTTCTTGCAGGATATTGCTATAAGTGGCACTACCCAAAAACACTTGGCGCAACGCCTTATTCTTCCCGTACACCGCTGTCACCGGCACGGAACTAACGTCGAAAAGTTTTGGAAATTCGAACTTTGTGTCTTGCCCCACTTTAATATTGGCATACGTATTTAACTGATGATGCTTTACAAACCCCCTAATCTGCTCAACGGACACCAGACTTAGGAACACAAATTGTACATGCCTTAAAGAATCCATGTTATTTATGATGCTGCGGATTTCCGCATCGCAGTTCGGACACTCAGGATCAAACCATAGCAATACTACTGGCTGTTGTTCCGTAAGACTATCAGTTAAAAAGGTGGATTTACCATCCAAAGCAGTCAGCCGTATGGAGGGGAGCTTTTCGATAGGAGACACTTTCGGTGTGCTACAACCGAATAATATAATGGACAAAACAATCGTGACAATAATAAGAATACGCATGAGCAAGGTATTTAGACGACGCGGTTTGCGGCTACCAAGACCACCTTTCCTAATGTCATTGCTGAAAAGGGAAAAGTTATCCGCCATCAGGGAAGATGATCACGGAGCCACAAACACTAATCAGCGCCGAACTATTAAACTTTAATGTAGAATGTTAACCTTTTTCGAAAATTCCGTGATTAATAGGGTAACACAGTCACCAACACATGGTCGCGCGTGTGTGGTCTGTAGAGAATGTCGATCAGAGAAAAAATGAAATTTGCAGATGGGAAAAAATAGTGATACAAATATAGCCTACCGTTAAGCCCATACCAAAAAATAGTTACCGTAATCTGAACTTTTAAGGGTTTTTCTGTAGCGATTTGCTCACCAACCATGTAATACACCGAATTTTCAAGTCAGAACACGGTTTATGATAACCGTTACGCTCAATTTTAATTTTTGGACTTAACAATTTTTCTTTGCTTTGCCTACCTAACCCCCAACCAGACAGTACCCGTACCTGCCGCCCTGTATAATCCGTTCCCTTTCAAACCTTCATCCAAATCTTTGTCAATGATTGCCCAGCAAACCTTTCGCCTTTCCCACGTCTGCGAACCACTGGTTTCCTCTGCGGAATACCCACCGCTGTATAAGCATGACGACCAGCAAGCTGCCTTAACCATTCATGTCGCATCCGACAACGACATTGACGACCTCGCCAGCCGGGAGACGGCAGTATTCGGCGCGCGCGACACCAGGGCCATGTACACCGAGTGGGTGAAAGACGCCCGCAAGCTGGACTGCACCCAGTTCCTGATCGTCCGCCAAAACGGGCAGTTCAATTTCACCGTATGCCTCTCCCTGCCCGGCATAAATACCGGCCTGTCGCTACTGCATCCCCCTGCTAACGCTATTTACCTCGATGTAGAGATCCCGGCTCCATTTCCCGCAACTATCACCGCCGCAATGGAAAGGGTCGTAGCCTTTCTGCACACTTTCCCGGAAGCAGCCGTCCTGCTCTGGCATATACCCGAAGCCGACGACCAGGCCCACCAGCTGGCCTGCGCCCTCCATTTTTCACCCGTTCCGTCTGCCCTGCTCAAACCCAGTGCCCGTGCTAAACTCCTTTCGCCAGGCCACCTGTATATCCATACCGAAGTTTGCAAATGATCCTTTTTTCGTTAAATTAACAGTAGGAAATCGGCTATAGATACCCGGTATATAATAGACCTAACGAACGGCATAGCAGCTTTTGTAATTACTTTGGATAGTCACCTGAACCATGCGCCACCCTATTCGCGTCGTTATCGTAGACGACGAGCCTGCCATTACCCATACACTCTCAACGTTTCTGGCGGGCCACCCTGATTTTTATGTAGTCGCTTCCTGCGCCACCGTGCAGGATGCACTGATCGTTATTCCCGCCACCGAGCCAGACCTGCTACTACTGGATATCGCCTTTCCGGACGGCACCGCGTGGGATATCCTGCGACCTTTGCTACCGCTGTCCTTCCGCGTAATCTTCATTACCGCATTTCATGAACACGCAATAAAAGCGATTAAGGTGGGGGCGCTGGACTACATTTTAAAGCCGGTGGATGAACTCGAACTAAGCGCCGCCCTGCAGAAAGCCCAAATAGACCCGCCACCTGCCGCCCAACAAATCACGATGGCAACCCGCCATAACGGCCATACCGCCCCGGCACAGTTGCTGCTGCGCGAGAACCATATTTATCATCTGGTAAATGTCGCCGATATCATGTATTTGGACGCCACCAGCGGGGGGCTACTCCTGTTTCATTTGCAGGATGGTCGCCAGATACCCGTCCACAAGACGATCCGGGATTACGAGGATCTGCTGCCGGCAGCCGACTTTTTCCGGCCACACCAATCTTATCTTGTCAACAGGCGGCACGTCACCCAGTACCACAGTGCCGGTCACCTAATCCTTAAAAATACCCACCGCGTTCCCGTTTCGGTTCGCAAACAAGATCACATCCGCGATTACCTCAATGGCTAAACCGTATTTGCTATGAAATATTACCTCGGTTTTATTTTCCTGCTGTTCGCCTGCAACCACCGGCCCGCGCCGGTAGTTGAGCAAACAGACAACGCAATGTTAAGAACCCTCGATGAAATACTGTACCTGCTCAACGAAGAAGGCCGCGGCACAGAAGCGAACCTGCGACTGGACAGTCTGACTGATCTTGTTCACCGTGCAAGCAACGCCGCCGTACCTGCAGCCTGGCACCGTATCAAAAGTGTTTACTTGATGAAGATGGAAAATTACGACAGCAGCCAATATCATATTAAAGAAGCGCAACGATACGCCCGTCAAATCAGCGACACCAATCTCCAGCTACTGGATGCCATGAGCCAGGAAGTGACTTTACTGACCACCAAAAACGACTATATCAGTGCCCTTGCTGTTGCCGGCAACGTCTACAATCTGGCAAAACGAGTGGACACCACCCAGCTGTCCGTCGTATGCCTGCGTATGGCCGAAACCCTTTTTAGACTGGGGCAAATGGATGCCAGCAGGCGGTACATGCTCGAAGCCTTGACCAATGCCATCACACCAGCACTGGCCGACGTAATCCGCAGGTCGGCAATGGGCGCAGAATACGGTTTCCCTCCTGATCAAATTGATTCAGCCATCCGGTTCTATGAGCAACCAAAAAACCTGAAAATGCCGCGAAAACCCTTCGCACAGGCTGCCCTTTTGTATCATATCGGTAATTTGTACGCGGTTCGCGGTAACGTTCAAAAATTTGAAACCTACCTACTGCAAAGCCTGTACCTGAGCCGTAACACCCCGTTTGTTACTGCCACCATCTACCGCGATTTGGCCTATGCCACCAGCAAAACCGGCAGGCTGGACCAGTCCGACCGCTATCTGGACACAGCCGAAGCGATGCTCCGTGACAGCCTCCTGCCCCAACAAGAGCTGGGCCGTGTATTTCTGCAACGGGCAGACAACATGAAACTACGCGGCAACCACCAGGCCGCCACTGTCTGGCAGGATTCGGCAACTATCCACGCCAGCCGGTATAATGACCAGCAGGCTTTATTAGATGCTGACCAAGCCGATGCCAACCTGAACCGGCAGGTCAACGAACGAAAAATTGCCGCCCTCGATGCCAGCAATAAAGCCAACCTGCAAATCAGCCAGCAACGAAAGATCATCCTTGTGGTGGTGATCGTAGGTAGCCTGCTACTACTGGGTATTATCTTACTGCTTTTTCGCCGCCGCCAGCTGCAGAACAAGGTACGACAAGCACATCTTGAACTCAGCTTGCTGCGTACCCAAATGGAACCGCACTTCCTTTTTAATGCCCTTTCTGTCCTGCAACACCAGATCGCGCGTGCCCGCAACGAGGATGCCAGCTGGTACTTGTCCCGGTTGTCCCGCCTCCTCAAAATTACCCTGCTCAACGCCCGGAAAAATTACGTACCGCTGGCAGATGAAGTGTCGGCACTGGACAGTTATCTGTCTATGCAGCAAATGCAGTCCGACACCTTTGACTACCAGCTGGATATTTACGAGGGCTACCAGGACGATGATCTGCACATTCCACCGATGCTGCTGCAACCCTTTGTCGAAAATGCCATCCAGCACGGTGTTCGCTACCTGCAAGATCGCCGTGGCCTGATTACGGTGACCATCACTCGCCAGCAGCATACCCTGCACTGTATCATTGAGGATAACGGCAGGGGACCGGCAGCAAAGGCGGCAGGGCAGTCAGATGAGAAACCTTCCCAATCCACCAACATCACCGCCCAGCGGCTGGAAATTCTCAGCCGGATGAGCCGCACCAAAGCCACCCTATCGGTCGTCGATAAGTCCACGATAGGCCAGAGCGGCGTAATAGTGACCCTGGTGATTCCCTTCCAGTAGCCCCCGGCACCGGCCCCCAAAAACGAATCCGGGTAAATTACCCGCGCTTCCCGGTGTACCCTGCCTGCCATCACCGCCCACGGGCCGGCTGTCAAAAAAGTCCCCATTTGCCCTGCTGCGCTGTATAAAATACCCACCTTCACAATAGCCAGTCACCTACAGGGAACCACTTAGCCAAACGGGGAAAAACCCTTAATTGAAAAATTTCATGAGGCGGCAGGAAATTTCTCCCACGGATTTTGCGGGAGAAATAAACCGGCCCTGATAGCAGCTCACTGGCACCCACAACCGCAAACGTTAAAAGAACCTCCTATGATCAATATGCTTGACATCCTGATCCGGGAAAAATTACAAACTACCTCCCGCCAGGCAAACCTATCAGCACCCACCGTCTCCGCCTTTCTGGATATACTGCGCGCAGAACAGCAACACCTTATTGCCGCCCTGCAAACCCAACCCCTGCAAACCGGTACACCCGAAAGTCTCACCGTTTTTGTCCATAGCCAACAATATACCCTGCTCACCCTGCTGGACACCCTTTATGACGAGCGCCAGCAGCTGACCGGCCAGCCCAGTACCGCCGATCCGCAAAAATTGCGGTTAATCGACCGTTCGCTGGTGATTGTACTGGAGGTCTGGCAATTTGTCCAGCAGTTCTTTGCCGCCATGATCTTACCCGAACTGCCCATGCCCAAAATCGAGTGGGCAGCCGCCCGGCAGTGGCTCTGCGACCGGCTCCGCGAAATCCGCCTCCGGTTGTTGTCCACCGGCACCGTACAACTATTGTCTATTGCCATCCAGCCCATCGAGCAGGCCACCGACGAGGCCGCAGCCGTGCCCACCTACCGCAAATGCGAATACCTGCAAATGCTGGCCGGCCAGCTGGCCGATATTCCCGCCACCGCCGATATCAACTGTCACCTGCGTACCGTACTGGGTAATATCGGCTTCAATAGTCCGGCCTTTCTGCAATACATGACCGAAATACTGTCGGAAGAACTCGCCGCCCAGGAGAGTACCGACGATAAACTGCAACTGCTGGCCCTGCGCGCCAAACAGATCAAACAGATTCAAGTCAGGCCGGGCTACCGGCTCTATGACAATCAGCCGGTGGCCAGCCAGTACGTGATCGCCTTCATTGCCGAAGAAATCGACTATCTGCGCACCGTCAGCGCAATGATGCAATCCGTGGGGGCCGTCGCCGGCAGCCCCGAACCGGCAGGGGAAAAAATACAGACCAACTGGTCACTATCGGTACTGGCCGGTTACCTGAAGGTGCAAATGGAAGCAGGCGGCTACAGCAACCGCGTCAAGGAAGAAGTACTGCGCACCGCGGCCAGGGTGTTTACCACCAAAAAGAACCAGCCTATATCTTATAGCAGCCTGCGCACCTTGTATAACAATATTGAACTCTCTACCGGCAAAGCCGTCATCGGCGTTTTTGCCCACCTGCACCAAACTGCCCGCAAAATTTTTCACGGTCTCATTCCCTTGTCCCCACTGTTTTTGCTGGCCTAATAGGAAAGTTTTCCGGAAAGACAGGAAAACTTACGCCTATCATTAACCGCGAATTTGGTGGCATCAAAAACAGATGCCATGTCCACCACCTTCGCGCAACTGCTGGCCCAGACCACCGCTAAACTTCGCCCTGTCGTCCCCGGCCAGGACACCGCCTCCCAACTTTCGGCCCTCCATTACAATATCGCCCTCGTCAGTGACGCACTGCTGGCGTTACGCCATTCTTTTGTCCAAACCAGTCCCACACCCGCCGACGAAATCCATTTCTTCCGCGAGGTAAAGCCCTCCCTTTCGGTTCACCTGGTCTACTACACCGACATTCTGCGCATCGTTCACAACCTGCCGATTGCCGACCGGGAGCGCGCCACCGCCTACCTGCAAGCACAAACCCACGCCCAACAGCAGTTTATTGAGCGACACCTGTTCTATTTCCAATATTTTAACAGCAACCAGCGGCACCTGGACGACAAACTGTTCATCCGGGGAGCCAGCCCCAAACCTGATCTGCTCTTTGCCATCGACACCGACGCGCAGTTTACGACTGGGTACGATTACCTGAAAGCCGCACTGGATGCCTCCGGGCGTGTTTTACAATTCCTGCAGGATCTGACCCATTGGCTGCTGCATCCGCCACCGCCCAACACCACGCCTGCAGTGCCGGCCACCGCCTTAACATGGACAGGAGCAAAAAGGGGACTGATCGAGCTGACCTATGCCCTCCACGAAGCCGCCGCATTTAATAACGGCAACGTAGACCTGAAAACCATTCAGGATGGACTGGAAGTGGCTTTTAATGTTAAACTGGGCAATGCCTCCCGCATTTTTCAGGAAATACTGGGGCGCAAAAGTGGTGATACTAATTTCTTAGAACTACTCACCGGCAAACTCCGTCAGCGAATAGAAAAAATGGAGGAAAAAAATCTGCGCAAAAGATAGCCTGTACGGGCACGTAAAAAAAAACTTCGCACAGCGGTCGCCCACCACTCCGTAAAACCGCCTTCCCGCCATCGCACTTTTGCTTCATCAGTTCACGCTAAAAAATTTTACTTGTATGGACACCGCTTTTATAATAGCTATTTGCGTATCGGCCATCCCCGTCCTTTTTTACTCGTTCATGTACTGGCGGCAACCGGCTAAACCAATCATTATCGAATTTAGCGAAACCGCCCATCCCGCCGCGACCCACTCCCTCGTTGATATCCCGCGGGCACCGCAGGGACCCCCAAATTTTACCGACACGACGGCGGAAGATGAAGATGGTGAAGATGTACTGGAACCCGCAGACACAACAGGGGACTACCTGTTAAAAGCAGCCGAAAATGTCGTAGAAAAAATTCAGGAGCAGATCAACCATATCGCCTCTGACCCACCCAACCCGGAAGAAGTACACTCGAAAATCCGTGCGATACTCGTTAAATACAGCATATTCCATCATACCGATTATTACGAAGCGATCAATACCTACATCAGCGTCAGCGTAGAGCGTGATCTCGATCTGCGCCTGACCAAAGCTGAAATAGAATCGCTCTGGCAACCCATCTGACAAGTGGTAGGGCTTCCATAAGCATGCGTCCGGCTGGCTGACAGCCTCCGGTATTGGCCGCCGGGCCATGCTACTTTTTCCTGTCTTCTTCTTTCACCCGCTCCTAAAATCAAACACATGCGTATCCGATCCATTCGGATAACCCCCACCGTTGGGTTATCCCTGCTACTGCTTTGCCTTTTGCTCACCGATGCCGCCCTTGCGCAAGATGGCGAGGCAGGCATCCGGGAAGCAACCACCAAACTGAAAAGATACTTTGAAACAGCACAAACACTGCTCTACGCCATCGGTGGCGTGATCGGCCTGATCGGTGCCATCAAGGTATACAGCAAATGGTCACACGGCGACAACGACACCACCAAAACCGCCGCTGCGTGGTTTTCCGCCTGCATCTTCCTGGTCGTAGTGGCCACAGTACTCAAAAGTTTCTTCGGTCTTAATTAATCCAGCCATGAGCAGCGTTTTCCGCATCAACAAAGGAATCGGTAAGTCTATAGAGTTTCGGGGCATCAAAGCCCAGTTCCTCTACTACCTGGCCGCAGGCATGTTACTGCTGCTACTGGTGTTCTTCGGCCTGTACGCACTGGGCATCAATATGTACCTCTGTGTGGGCATCACCCTGCCTGCCGGGGCGGGGTTGATCGCCCTCACCCAGCACCTGAGCAAAAAATATGGTGCCCACGGCCTCACCAAACGCCTGCAACAACACCAGCTGCCGGAGACCATCTACTCCCGTTCCCGCAAAGTCTTCACCCAGCTTAAACGTAGCCACCCATGAACCACCGCCATCCACTGGACGATATCATGCCCATCTATAAGGTAGAACAGGACTGTATCGTGTCCAAACAGGGAGACGTGACCGTCGCCTTTCGGTTACACCTGCCCGAAATATTTACCCTCTCTACCGATGACTACCTGCAACTGCACGCGGCGTGGGTAAAAGCCATCCGCGTACTACCCAACCAAACTGTCTTGCACAAACAGGACTGGTTTACCCAAGCCCACTACCAGGGCCAATTTGAAAGCCAGGACACCTCCTTCCTGTCGCATTGTAACGAAAGGCATTTTCACGAAAGGCCATGGCTGGATCACCAGGGGTACCTGTACCTGACCAAGACTGCCACCACCACCCGTTCCCGTATGGGCTTGCTCGACCCGCGTAAATCAGTTTCCGTACTGCCGCATCTGCCGCTATCCCACACCGCCACAGAACAGTTTTTCGACAAAGTGGGCCAGTTTATTAAAATCCTGTCGGATTCCGGGCTGATCACCACTCAGCGGCTGACCACCGACGAACTGGTCAGCACCACCGACCGGGCGGGCCTGTTGGAACGCTATTGCTACCTGCTGGACACCGACCAACCCGTGGTACAGGATATCCGCCTGAAAAAAGACTTGCATATCGGTCAGCGCCGCTGCCAGCTCTTTACCCTCGCCGATACCGAAGACCTGCCCGCCCTATGCGGCCCGCGCATCAACCACGACAAATACTCGTCGGAAAAAACAAAGTTCAGCGTCGGTTTTGCCGCACCGTTAGGGCTGCTGCTGGACTGCAATCATATCTATAACCAATACGTAGTCATTGCCGACCCCGCCGCCACCTTACAGGAACTGGAAAAAAAACGCCTCCGGCTGCAATCCCTTTCCGCCTACTCCCGCGAAAATTTCCTCGCAAAAGAGGCGACCAATGAATTTCTCAATGAAGCCATTGGCGACCAGCGCATGGCCCTCAAAGCTCATTTCAGCATACTGACATGGCATGAGAGCGAAGCGGACGCAAAGGCCGTCAAAAATCAGGTGGCCGCCGCCCTGTCCCAACTCGATGCCCGCTGTAAACAGGAAACCATCTCGACCGCCACCCTGTTTTGGGCAGGGGTGCCGGGTGCCGCCGCTGGGTTGCCAACACATGAAACCTTCGACACCTTCGCCGAGCAGGCCGCCTGCTTTTTCGCCAACGAAACCAACTACCGTACCTCTCTTTCTCCTACCGGCATCCGCTTCGGGGATCGCCTTTCCGGGGTTCCCGTAAAACTGGACCTCATCTCCGAACCCATGAAACGCGGCTGGTGCCAAAATCGCAATTTTTTCATCGTTGGCCCATCCGGATCGGGTAAATCTTTCCTGATGGCGCACCTGCTGCGCAGCCTGCACGCCACCGGCTCGCACCTGATCATCATAGATGTAGGGCACAGCTACAAAGGTCTCTGTGATATGCTCGGCGGCTATTATTACACCTACACCGAGGCAAACCCCATCCGGTTCAACCCTTTCATCATCGAAGGCGAACTGGACACCGAAAAAAAAGAAAGTATCAAAACCCTGCTGCTGGCCCTTTGGAAAAGGGATAACCAGGGCTTTACCCGTGCAGAGTACATTGCCCTGTCCAACGCCCTGCAGTCCTATTACAAATACCTCGATGCACACCCGGACATATTTCCATGCTTTAATTCCTTTTACGATTTCTTAAACGACCAGTTCATCCCGGAGCTGCGCGCGCAAGGCATCACTGCCAACATCTTCGACGTGGAAAATTTCATGTACGTGTTGCGGTCTTTCTACAAAGGCGGTGAATTTGATTACCTGCTCAACGCCACGGAGAATTTAGATGTGCTGGATCAGTCCTTCTTAGTCTATGAGCTGGACGCGATCAAAGATCATCCGATCTTATATATTGTCGCTATCCTCACGGTGATGCAGGTATTCATCACCAAGATGCGCCGGCTCAAAGGCGTCCACAAAGCCCTGATCATTGAAGAAGCATGGAAAGCCATCATGCGGGAAGGCATGGCCGAATATGTACTCTACCTGGTTAAAACTGTCCGCAAATATTTTGGTTCGCTGGGCGTGGTGACCCAAGAGATCGACGATACGGTAAAAAGCCCCATCATTAAAGATGCCATCATTAATAATTCGGATATAAAAATCCTCCTTGACCAAAGCAAATACCAAAACAAATTCTCCCAAATACAAGACCTACTGGGCCTGACCGATAAAGACAAGACATTAATCCTTTCGATGAACAAAGGTATTGCCCCCGGTGATAGGTATAAGCATGTCACATTCATGCTCGGCCAACACGTCACCAAAGTCTACCGCACCGAAGTATCACTGGAAGAATACCTGACATACACCACCGAAGAAAAAGAAAAAATTCAAGTACAAGCCTACGCGGAAAAATACGGCAGCATGGCAAAAGGCGTCGCCATGCTGGCCGCCCACATTCGCGCGGGCGGTTCACTTTAAATCTAACCTCCATGCTGTCGAAAACTTTTTTTCTCGCGCTCATGATACTGCTGCTGGCCGGCGTGACGGCACCACCGCCCGCCCGCGCACAGGTGTTCGTCCTCGATCTGCTCAAAACAGCTGCCAAAAAGGTCATCCGCGCCATCGACCTGCAAGTGCAACGCATCCAGAACCGCACCATCGTTTTACAAAATATCCAGAAGGAACTGGAAAACGTTTTTTCCAAACTCCGCCTCGATGAAATCTCCGACTGGTCTGAGCGGCAAAAACAGCAGTACAGCCACTATTTCGAGGAACTATGGCGGGTAAAGGCCGTGATCGCCTATTACCAAAAGATCCTGCGCGCCATCGACCGGCAAAAGGACATGGTAGAAGAATATAAACGGGCCTTTTCCCTGCTGCGCCAGGACAAACACTTCTCCGCCGCTGAAATCCGCTACATGTATGAGGTGTATACCGCCATCATTGGGCGCAGCCTGCAATCTGCCGAACAGATCGTGCAGCTGGTCACTTCCTTCAGCCTGCAAATGACAGACGCCCAGCGGCTCCAACTGCTGGAAACTTATCAGTCCGAAATCGACCAATACTATGTAGACATGCGCCGGTTTACCGACCGCAATATTGCGGTGTCCATCTCCCGCGCCAAAACGGATGAGCAAGCCAGCCGCCTGCGCCAGCTCTACCAGCAATCGCCTCACCCACTGCCATAACCGATTTTCTCACCCGTTGCCGCTCTTTTTATGAAAGCGATCCTGTTGATATTGATCTATGCCTGCTGTACCGGCACCCTTCGCGCCCAAACGTGGAACGAATGGTTTCGGCAAGGTAAAACGCAACGCAAATACCTGCTGGACCAAATCGTCCTGCTGCAAACGCATTTGCAGAAAGTAAAAAAAGGCTATAAGACGCTACGCGATGGCCTCGCCGTCATCGGCGATATCAAAAACGGTGACTTTACCATCCACCGCATTTTTCTGGACAAACGCCTGCGCGTCAGCCCGCTGGTTAAAAAACATGCAAAAGCTGCGGCCATCGTGGCCCTGTACGCCGCAATGACAGACCGCTATCGCCGCTGGCGTACCGAGCTGGCCCGTCACCCGGTTGCCAATGCCCGGCAGGTTGATTATTACTACCGCCTCACCGGTCAGCTACTCGATGACGCCGCACTGCTCACCGCTGACCTGCTCATGATCCTGCAGGACGGCCAGCTGGCCATGACAGACGCCGAACGTATCAGCGCCATTGATCACCTCTACACCCAAGCCATCCGCCACCAGGCAAACCTGCAACAGTTCTGCGACCAAACCCTGCAAGCCGCCCGGTATCGGGGCCAGCTGGACGCCCAGCGGCCCCGCCTGCAGCAAACCATTTCTTCCACCAGCCCGCCGGGGCAGTAACCACCATTATCATGAAACAGCTATTCATATATTGTCTTCCCCTGTTGCTCTGTGCCAGCAGTTCGGCCCGCGCCCAGTCCACCGAGTTGCAACAACTGGCCCTCAACATTGAAAAACTCGCCCAGCTGCGCAGCATCCTCAATAATATGTACCGGGGTTACCAGATCATTTCCCGTGGGTATACGACCGTGAAAGATATTTCCGAGGGCAATTTTTCCATGCACCGGCTTTTTCTCGATGGCCTGCTGGCCGTCAGCCCCACCGTGCGCCGCTACCATAAGATCGCCGCCATTATCACCATGCAGCAGCAGATATGGCAGACTTACAGCCGCGACCGCCAGCGGCTGCGCACCCTGTCGGTATTCAGTGCCGGCGATATCGACTACTGCATGGGGGTATACAGTACGCTGCTCGACCAGTCCCTGCGCCACCTCGAAGACCTGCTGATGGTCACCACTGCCGGTAAACTGCGCATGAGCGACGCCGAAAGGATCGCCGCCATCGACCGGGTGTTTACCGCTACCCGCCGTAACCTCGACGCCACCCGCCAGTTCTCCGATCATTTTAAACTGGCCGCCGCCCAACGACAGGCCAAACAAGACCAATATCTCCAACTCAAAAAACACTACCGTCATGAAAGCCATTAACCCCCGGGCATTGCTGCCCTTTTTCTCCCTATTGGCCCTCTGCCTGCTGGTGCCCATGCTGGCCTCCGCCGAATTTGTCGCCGGGGTAGGCGATAAGATGAGTGCAGAATTTCGCCAGCTCGTCAAGGTCATGCAGCCGCTCTGCAAAGACCTGATCAACACGGCCCGCGCACTGGGCGGCTTCGGAGCATTATGGTATATCGGTTACCGGGTCTACAAACACCTGGCCGCCGCCGAAGCTATCGACTTTTTCCCTTTGCTGCGGCCATTTTTTTTGTCCATACTCATCGGCATCTATCCATTAGCGTTAGATACGCTCAACGCACTATTGGAACCTACCGTAATAGCCACCGATGCCATCGTTAAAAAATCCCGCGGGGATATCAATGATATGATGGACAAGCAGATCGAAGCCATATTTAACCCCGACTACGGCGAACTGAGCGGGGGCATGAACCAGGGAGATATCAAAGACTGGTACCAATATGAAAAAAAAGAAGGTGAGGATGGTCAGGTCAGCGAAGGCATGCAGTTTTCACTGGGCATGATCGGCGATTCGATCATGTGGGTCATCAAAGCATTTTTCTCTTGGGCCTTACAGCTGGTATACCTGGCCGCCGCCTTATGTATCAACGTCCTCAGAACATTCTATTTGGTCATATTGGGCATCATCGGCCCGCTGGTACTGGCCATCTCCATCTATGACGGCTTTGCCCATACGCTGGTGATCTGGATAGGTCGTTATATTAATGTGTTCCTCTGGCTGCCTATCTGTAACCTGATCGCCGCCCTGACCAATCGCATCTACGCCGGCGTACTGTTCATGGACGCAGACCAAGGATGGACACTCAAACATTCTCCTACCGATATCACCTACCTGATCTTTCTGTTCGTCGCTATCTACGCATATTTTTCTGTGCCATCCATTGCCAACTTCATTGTTCACGCCAGCGGAGGGGCCGCACTCACCCAAAAAATGAACAGTATGGTACACTCCACTTTCAAAGCGGCGGGTACAGCCTTCGGTGGCCCCGCAGGGGGAGCTGCTGCTGGTAGCATGACGGCAGACAAGCCCGGCCCGGATCAACAGCACGGCAATATGGCCGATGCCAAAAACTCCGAACCCTACCACAAAGACGCCTATCAAGTCAGCCAGATAGCCGGGAAATAATTTTCTAAAAACACCTGTCATGATCTTTCAGTCATTCCGTAACATCGACACCGCCATCCGCCACATGCGGCTGTTTGCGCTGGCCCTTACGCTGGCCAATTGCCTGGTCTGCGGGGCTGTACTCTATTACGCAGACCGCACCGTAACACGGCTATCGGCCAAAGTATACGTGATCGCCCATGATAAACTACTGGAAGCCGTAGCCGAAAACCGCAGCGAGAAACTACCGGTAGAACTGCGCCACCATGTGACCATGTTTCATCAGTCCTTCTATTCACTGGAACCCGACGAAAAAGTGATTGAGCGCAACCTGCTCAAAGCCTTTTACCTCGCAGACGGTTCGGCCAAAGCCGAAGCCGACAATCTCCGCGAAAGCGGCTATTATACGTCAATCATCGCCGGTAACATCAGCCAACAGGTACCCCCGCCCGATAGCATCTACCTGGACCGCCGTACCACACCCTGGCATTTCCGCTATTATGGTAAGCTCGTCCTCATCCGCGCCACCAGTATCGTTACCCGGTCATTGGTGACGCAGGGCTACCTGCGACCAACAGAGGCATCGGATAACAACCCGCACGGCTTTCTGATCGAACGCTGGCAGGTACTGGAAAACAAAGACCTCCAAATTGAAAAACGATAACCATGCGACTACTTTCCCGCAGTAAAAAAACCGAACCGGCGCAAAAAGTATCACCCAACCCGTGGATGCGCCATCAACTGGACGGGCTGGCCGACTGGCTGGGCCAGCGACAGCACCGGTTTTCCCTTGTCCAGAAAAAAAATATGCTCATCCTGTTTTTGCTGGCAGGCACCGCCTATTATTCAACCGTCTTATGGCAGGTATTGAGCAGTCCGCCAGCTACCGCCGCCCCCGGCATTCCGGGATTTGCTTCCCCTGAGCCATTACCGTCGCCTGGCCGCCAACCGGCCCACAACCCGCAGAGCTACCACCACTACCGCGACACCACGGCCGTCAACACTCACAAAAAATAAATGAACATGAAACCAAACGTCAACAAAAAAAAGCTGCCGCTGCTGTTTTTGCCGCTGCTGGCCGTGCCCATCACACTGATTGCGATCAGCCTGTCTGCCAAGCACTGCGGTCAGCAGGAGTCCGAACCATCCGGCAAAAGTGCGTTCAATAGTAAAGTGCCTGCCGCTAACCAGCAGCCACAGCCGAAAAACAAACTGGAAGCCTACCTCGCCGCACAAGCCGATTCTGTCAAAAAAAGCCAGGCACTGGCCGGCGACCCTTATGCGGCCACCGACCCAGTGGTGATAGACCCGCTGCCCGACCAGCACATGACCTATCCACGCATAGCACCAGCCCGCCCCGGCTCCCAAGACCGGGAACAACAAATGGAGCAGCGACTGGCTGACCTCTACAAAGCACTACAGCCCTCCCCAGCCGATAGCGGTGGCTCTGTCCCGCCACCAATACCAGCCCGCACGGAAGCAGAAGCCCCCACCGCACAGCTGGAACAAATGATGCAAATGCTCCAGCAGCAAAGCGGTGATGATCCGGAAATGGCACAGTTAAAATCTGTCCTCGAAAGTGCCCTTGACCTGCAATACCCGCAGCGGGTGAAAAACTGGCTATCAGCACAGGCTTCCGCCGCCAGGCCGAAACCGGTCGCTGTGCGCCTTTCGCCAATGGATACTGATAGTAGTGAACAGCGACCGGTTACCGCGCTGGCCCCTGCTGGCAACCGCTTCTATCCGGTCACCTATTCGATGACCACCGCCACCGATCCGGCAGCCACCTTTGTTGCCGCCGTCATCCACGACAACCAATCTGTACTGGAACGGGCCACCGTCAAACTGCGCACTTTGCAGGACATTTTTATCGGGGCCGACCGCATCCCCCGCAACAGTTTCATTTTTGGCAAAGCCACCCCGCAGGCTGACCGGCTGATGATAGAAGTTACCACCGTCAATTTCAACCAGGTCATCTACCCGGTCAAAGTCACCTTATTTGATGGAGTGGACGGAATGGAGGGCGTACGCATCGAGCGCACCATCGGCAATGAA
The DNA here is from genome assembly GCF_003813775.1 of Chitinophaga lutea. NCBI lineage: Bacteria > Pseudomonadati > Bacteroidota > Chitinophagia > Chitinophagales > Chitinophagaceae > Chitinophaga > Chitinophaga lutea. The sequence continues at coordinate 1,647,896 of NZ_RPDH01000001.1, forward strand.
TCATCCAAAGAATCCATGACCGACGCCGTTTCACAACTGCAACTGGCCAGCCTGGACCCCTCCATTGGCCAGCAGGCTGCCAACACCGGGTTGCAGGCCATCCGGGGCCTGATGAACAAAAAAATAAAGCGCAAGCCCGTAGCCCTCAAAGCCGGCCATCAACTGCTGCTAAAATTCGAACAACCTTAACACTGCTTCATTCACCCTTTTAATTCTTTTATATGCGTACCATTATTTTTTTGTTGCTGTTGCTGAACTATCTATTTTTATTTGATTCGGTCGCCTCCGCCCAATCCACCCGGCCACTGCCCGGCCAGACCGAGGTGCCCCCCTTTAGATTAGAGGTGGGCTACGATTTTACGACCGTGTTGCGGTTTCCATCTCCCATCTATCCGTCCGACAGGGGTACCCAACAGGTCATTGCCCAAATCGAACCGTCTACCTCCAATATTTTAAAACTCAAAGCAGGAGAAAGAAATTTTTCACCCACCAGCCTGCATGTGTATACGCACGATAACCGGGTGTATGCCTTTGAACTGGTCTATGCCGAAAAGCCCAGCTGCACCACCTACGACCTGAGCCAGCTGGAAAGCAGTTTAAAAAACCTGCCTGCTGCCGGCAGTAGCCCGAAGGCCAGCGCCTACCAGTTGGCTACCGTCTGCGAACTGGTGAAATTCCGGCTACCCTTCCTACAGCTGGCAGATCACCGCTTCGGCATGGGGTGCCGCCTGCAGGGTATTTATCTGTTTGGCGATCACTTGCTCTTTGACTGGGAACTGTCCAACACTTCCAATATCCCCTATGAAATTGACTTTGCCCGTTTTTACATGAAAGATGCCCGGCGTGTAAAATCCTCCTCCACCCAACAAACGGCTTTGCAGCCCGATTACAGCGACGCCCAAACGCTGATCGGCGGCAACCAGACTATCCGGTACGTAATGGCCATCCCCCGTACGACCATTCCCGATAACAAGGAGTTTTATTTTGAACTGTTTGAAAAAAACGGCGGGCGTCATCTTTCCTTACGGATAAAAAACCGCCATCTCTTAAAAGCCAGAACACTGTAACCGTCATGGATAACGTTCATTTCTTCCAGCCGCCACCACCGGCCCAACCGCAGGATCGCGCGGCCTTTTTGCTCTACGAGATGGCCGTGCAAAACGCCCAGTTATACATACATCATCCGCATGGATTGCCGGGCAAAGACTTGCTGCAAATTGAGCTGGAACGCTACCAGCAGATTTATCACCACATCCGACGGCAGCCAGCGACAAAAACGGAGAAGGACACCCTCAAATTTGTCACATTTGAAATCAACCGCATACAGGCGCAACGAAGCGGGGGAGCATTGCGCCGGTTCTGGTACTCGCCGCTGGTAGCCACCCTACGGATATGGGCCAGCCGCAGAACTGACCTTTATAACTATCATTATAATAAGATCAATGCCGTCAAAACTGACATCATCCAAAACCATAACCTGCAAACCCTGTCTGGTGCATTAGCCGGACAGGGGTTTGCTGCCAGCATGGAAGGGCCGCTAAAAAAAATGATCAGCCAGGGGCTGGACAGCTTTCAGTTACCCTACTCCGATGACAACCACAAACGCGCTACGTTCCTGTTGCATTTTGATAAAATACCGGGTACCACCCTATATTACTTTTCCAGTTTCGAGGCCATTGCCAAATCCAGCGTACAAAGCCTGTTGGCCGGCGGCGGTCAAGGCCCGCGCTTACATTTTTCCTGTCTTGATAACGTACAAATCTCCGCCACGCAGGCAGCAGCCTTACTGGACGGACGCCCCGTATGCCTGCACATCAACCAGCAGGACAAGTGGCTGACACTGGACACCGGTAAGGTCGGCACCAAATTTCCCTTCACCCAACATGCCTATGACCTGGACGCCTACCTGCAGCAGTTGCCATTGGCCAACGGTAAATCCAACCAGTTACCTGCCCTGCGGGAAGCGTTGCGGCAGGGACAGTCAAAAACGGTGGCCTTACTCATCGACGGGCAGATTCAGAAAATCACTATCGCCGTAGACATTACCCGTCAGACACTTCAGTTGACGGATGCTGAGGGAAAAACCCATCCGTTCAGTTTTAATCAAACTACCGTAAGTCCCGTCAACCTTCAACACCAGCAGGGCCATACCCGCCAGGACGTGACCACCCAACAGAAATACAAACCGGAACTGCCACAGGGGCCGGATATTGACCAGATCATCCGCAACCGGGCGGGCCGGAGTAGATAACAAAAGCTACACGCTGTGTAGCTTTTTACAACCGACTGATAATGAATGTTGAACGGCAGCTATTACAAGACGTAACCGCCATTTTGGAAGCGGCCCGCAGCCGTGCCGCTGCCGCGGTCAATACCGCCATGATCCGGGCCTACTGGCTGGTCGGCCAGCGCATCGCCGAACAGGAACAAAATGGTAAACGCGCGGCCTACGGCGAGGCGTTGATAAAGACCCTCTCCCGGCAACTCTCCGGCCAGTTCGGTAGCGGCTTTTCGGTGGCCAGCCTTAAATCGTTTAGGCAGTTTTATTTGACCTTCCCCGCGCTGGGCGCCACCGGGCAGTTGCCCTCCGCACTCTCATGGAGCCACTACCGGCTGATCATGCGGGTCACGGACACCAATAGTCGCAACTATTACCTGCGCGAAGCCGCGCAGCAAAACTGGACGGTACGCCAGCTGGATCGCAATATTCAGACCCTGTATTATGAACGCCTGCGCCGTGCAGCTGCTGGTACCGATCTTTCACCTACCAGTGCCGAAAATATTCCCCCCACTATTCCCCCGGTTTCCAACAACCCAACCCCAGTTTCCACCAATACACCACCAGGTACACCACCCACAAACCCGGCTCCGCCCGCCGACAGTTTTTTTAAAGACCCCTATGTGTTCGAGTTCCTGAACGTGGCCCAACCCTTTAGCGGCAGCGAACGGGATTTGGAAACTACGCTGATAGCGCACTTGCAACATTTCCTGCTCGAACTGGGAAAAGGGTTTGCTTTCGTGGGCAGGCAGGTGCGAGTACCGACCGAAACGGCAGATTACTACGTGGATCTTGTCTTTTACAACTACCTGCTCAAATGTTTCGTGCTGTTCGACTTGAAGCTGGGAAGGCTGTCCCATGCCGACGTAGGGCAGATGGATATGTACGTGCGGTTGTTTGACGAGCTGAAACGTGGCGAGGGAGATGCGTTTACATTGGGCGTCATCCTTTGCACCGATAAAGACGAAACGGTGGTGCGCTACTCCGTATTGGCAGATAATCCCCGGCTTTTTGCCGCCCGTTATCAATTATACATGCCCTCTGAGAGCGAACTGATCGCTGAAATTGAGCGCGGGCTTTCGGCGCACCGGCACCAGCGGCAGGACTGAGACGAGCGCGGCGGCAGTGTTAAGAAGGGGGAGCAGCGACGCCCGTGCAGAGCCGGGCGACAGGCGCGCGCCTTCCGCTGCAATTCCTCGCAGCCGCCCACAGCCCCGCGCTTCGCTGCGGGATTTCCGCTACAGTCACGGCTATGCGCAGCTGCCGTGCAGGGCCGGGCGGTAGGTACGCTCCGGCCAGCCGCTACCGGATAGCAGCCACCCTGACGGGTCAAGCCGCCGTTGTCTGTCGTGGCGATACCTTACACCAAGGTATAACCGTAAATGTTGCCCCAATGGTGTCCACCAGTTTTACCACGCCTTTACCGCCAATATCAGGCCATTATCCGCCTCCATATCCCACCGTTTGCCTATTCCATTTCCCGGAGCCCAGCAAGGCAAAAAGGCCGGCAAAGCTACAACCCTGCCAAAAAATTCCAAGTACCAACACAGGACAGGGGCAGCGGCGGCGGGCCTGAAAAGGTCGCCGCTGCCCCTGTCCCGCCGCGCTGCAGGCTTGCGCGATAAAAAAAATGCCCCGGCCCGCGCCAGTGCCTGGCTGCGGGCATTTTTTTTCCTGCCCGCTGGCCCTCTTTGGGCACTTGGAATTGTTTGGCGGACGGGTCGTAAAGCCGGCCTTTCTTTTTGCCTTGCTGCCCTCCGGGAAAATGTTTCAGGGCAAAAAAATATCACAAAAAAAATGTTGTATGCAAACATTCTCGCTCAAATCGCACCTTCCCGACAGGGCCGCGCAGCCCTCCGCTTTTTTCGTGCAGTCCCGCGGACGCAACACGGGGCGGCCTTCCTACGCTCCCCGGCGTAATTGCTATGTCATTGCCTGTCAGGAACAAGACTTGTCCGTGACTTACTGGCTGGTGTATGCGCTTTGGAAGTCCGGCCACTTCCGGCGTAACCTGCAAGGCACCCGCACCCCTTACATCCGGGTAGGCCACATGCGCCACCTGATTGCGCGGGCCGTTCGCCGCTACGCCCATGAGTTGGAACCCGTACAACAACTTCAAAAAACCCTGCAATCTGAAATGCGCCTCATCCGTGAGCTGGACAGGGTGGCCCGTATGCGCACTGTCCTGCTGGCCGACCTGATCGACCACATTGCCTAACCACATCATTACACACTTAAAAACAGTTTATGATGAAGCAAGCCACCACCGCCCGCCGCGACATTCACCAAGAGGTAACGGATATCATTATCCGACAACTGGAAACCGGCACCATCCCATGGCGCAAGCCGTGGGACAGGTCTAAAAAGATGCAGGAAATCACGGTGACCCTGCCGGAAAACGGCACCACCGGCAGCCGGTACCGGGGTATCAACATCCTGATGTTGTGGGGTACCTTCTTTTCTAACGGCTACACCTCCCCGCAGTGGGCCTCCTATAAACAATGGGGCGCAACAGGCCAGCAGGTACGCAAAGGGGAAAAAGCGACCATGATCGTGTATTATAATACGCGGGAAGTCGAAAAGGATGGCGAGATCGAAAAAATCCCATTTATCAGATTCTCCTATGTATTCAACCGCTGCCAGCTGGACAGCTACGACCCCGGCGTAACCGACAGTACGCCCGCAGTGGATTTGGTAGATCGTATCGCAGCAGCCGACGAGTTTGTCACCCACACCGGCGCAACGGTATTGCATGATGGCGGTAACCGGGCCTTTTACCGCCATGCAGACGACAGCATACACATGCCGCCGCCACCCCTGTTTATTGATACGCCCGGTTGCTCTGCGACCGAAGGGTACTATTCCACGCTCCTGCATGAACTCACCCACTGGACGGGCGCACCCCACCGGATGGCGCGGAATATGGGTAAAACACACGGCGATAGAAACTATGCCGACGAAGAACTGGTGGCCGAGCTGGGGGCCGCATTCCTGTGTGCAGGCTTTGGCATTAACCGGCTCGATAACGGCCAACATGCCGCCTACATTCAGTCATGGCTGCCAAAACTAAAGGATAGCAAATACGCCATTTTCACCGCTGCCTCCGAAGCCTCCAAAGCGGTAGACTTTCTTTATCAGCTACAACCCCATCCCGTAACCGAAACCGCCGAACTGGTAGAAGCATAGCCGCATGGTGGCAATTGCTTTCCCCTATCTGCATTCATTCACCATCAATACAAATTACAATGGACAACACGACGCAACAACCCTTGCCAGACAGCCCGGCACAACTGGCCCGCATTATTGCCCGCGATTGGGAAAACGTTGACCCCAATGCAAAGCCTTATCTACAGGCCATGTACGCACTTCATTCAATCGGCGATAAGGTGGGGATGAACACCGGCAGCCATATCGTTATCCACTTTCTGGCCTTCGCCCGCAATTGGACGGGAGACACTGCCCAACAGGTGAAATCCAAACTAAGCAGTTTAGTGGTACCCTCATCCATTGCCAGCCCACCCATACCCTAACTGATTCCTAACGCAGCCGGTTACCCGGCTGCCAATTTCCTCACTGCAAAAACTCACATCATGAAACACAATTATGAAGAACACAAGAAAAGTAGGATTGACAACGCCCGCCGTCAGGCAGAAAAGCAAAGACAAATTTCCGAACAGCGACACAACGCCGCCCATCAAATAGCCAGTTGTATATCACCCGGTCAACCGATTTTAGTAGACCATTACAGCCGTAACCGCCACCGCCGCGACTTGGAAAAAATTAACAACAACATGCGCGCCTCTATCGAGGCGGACAAAAAAGCGGAGTACTACGACCAAAAGGCCGTCACCATTGAACAAAACACGGCCATCAGCAGCGACGACCCGAACGCACTGGAAAAACTGCGGGCAGAACTTGCCGGATGCGAGGCACGGCAAGCCTTCATGAAAGAAACCAACCAATGTATCAGGAGCCAGGACAAAGCCCGCTTCCTGCGAATGGAGGGCACCAGCGAAGAATTGTGGGAAAAAGTCAATTCGCCCAATGTGGTCGGCCATAAAGGATTTGCGCACTCTAAACTAACGAACAACAACGCCAATATCCGCCGACTGAAAGACCGGATTGCTGATCTGGAAAAAGCCGCCGCCATCCCCTTCGCCGAAGTGGTCTACAAGGGCATCACTCTGCGGCAAAACCCACAGATCGGTCGGATACAAATAATATTCCCCACCAGAACCGATTTGGCGGTTCATAAACAGCTGCGAAAGCTGGGGTTTGTTTTCTGCCGTTCGGAAAATGCCTACCAACGGCAATTGAACCACCGCAGCATTCGGGCCGCGATGGATTTCGCACGGGCATACTAACAAAGATCAGTAGCCGCGGTAAGCGGCTACACTTCATACAAACACACATCATGAAAGACACCATTACCGCTATCGCCGCCGCTTATGGCTGGACAGTGCAGCAAGTCGCCGCCACTTGTGAATTATACAACCGCGCGGGAGCAAGGGTTTGCATTGTCAGTGCCAAAGGCTCCCGGTATCATTTCCGCGATACCACTGGTACGCTCATCTATTCCGGTACCGACCTTGCCCGATCGGTAGAATGGGTACTAACCAAATACTATTACACACAAAAAATCGCCCATGCAAACCATGCAAAGGAAAATACATCCGAAAGCTAACAGGCGGCAACCCGGCCAACAGGAACGGGCACCCCTCTTTATTGTGGTAGACCTGTTTTGCGGTGCGGGTGGAGACGCCACCGGCTTTAACAATGCAGGCGGTCTGGCACTGGTGATCGCCTGCGTCAATCATGATGCCGTTGCCATCCGCAGCCACCGGCGCAATCACCCGTACGCCGCCCATTATAGTGAGGACGCCCGCACCTTTGACATACGCAAACTGAAAACACACGTAGACAAATACCGGTTGATCTATCCACATGCCAAACTCATCTTATGGATATCGGCAGACTGTACCCATTATTCCGATGCCGCAGGTGGCAAGCCCCGCGACCCGGACAGCCGCTCAATGCCGGAGATCCTGCACAAAGTCTATGACCCGCTGACAAAGACCTACCAGCCAGGTGACAGCTACCTGCAAATACTACAGCCCGACTATGTGCAAATGGAAAACGTAGAGGAATTTATGGCGTGGGGGCCACTGGACAAAAAAGGCAGGCCCATCCGCCGCCGCAACGGGGAGGACTGGTTACGCTGGCGAAAGGAAATTTGCGCACTGGGCTACCGGGACCAGTGGCGTAAACTCTGCGCGGCTGACTATGGCGCACATACCCACCGTACCCGTCTGTTCGGCATCTTTGCCCGCCCCGGCCTGCCCATCGTATTCCCACAGGCTACTCACAGCGAAATGCCCACCAATGGCGGGCTGTTCGGTGATCTGCTGCCGTGGAAACCTGTCCGGGAAATACTCAATCTGTCCGACACTGGCCCCAGCATCTTTTCCCGCAAAAAGCCACTGTGTGAAAACACCCTCCGCCGCATGATCGTCGGGGTAAAAAAGACCGTGGCTTTAAATGAAGATCAATTTTTTTCCCTGTACTACAGCGGGGGCGGCACCTATGCGTCACTATCCAGACCATCACCTGTTGTTCCCACCAGAGACAGAATCAGCCTTGTGACGCTGGTCAGACCGCAGCACACGCACACGATCTATAACCCATCTTGGGGCGGGCATTTTGTCGGGGTAGGCCGCCCCTGCCCGGTCGTCATGGCCCGGCAAGACAAAGCCCCGCTCCACCTGATCAGCATGACCGCCAGCCGCCCGCTGCTGACCTATCCGACCGACAGCCCGGCCACCGCCGAACTAAAGGAGCTGATGAGACGGTACGGCATCACCGATATCAAATGGCGGCTGCTTTCCATCCCCGAACTGCTGGCGATACAAGGCTTTCCACGCGATTACCAGTTAACAGGCGGAAGAACACGGCAAACAAAACATATCGGCAATGCCGTGGTACCGGTGGTGATCACCCGCTGGACACAAGCCCTTGCAGCCGCTGTATTACAGCTGGCTGCATGACGAAGAGAGAGACGCTAACGGCGGCTACTGTCCAGTAGCTGCCTTTTGCAACACGCATTTACTCACTTTAAAAAATACAATTATGCTAAACATGGAAACCACGATTTCATTTTCATTAGTAAGAAACGACGAAACGATTGCTTTTGCTTCCGCCGTCACTATACAGGATGCCGGGCCACTGTTACGGCGACCTCTGACCGAAGGTGAACGCTTGGCAATTTTTAGTTACGAGGATGGCAATCAACTTGATCATGACGAATTAATCGCCCTGCTCGATAAACACCCGGTAGCCTATCCGGATAGCTTTCCGATTATTATTTCGTGCGTGACCGCTACGATGTTTGAACACGGCGACGCATTAGCGGACGGCCTATGTGGGCAAGAGTATACCGATATTTTCCGGACGGCCACAACATGGGCCTCCGAATTTTACCGGCGTTTCCCCTTGCAACTATCCGGGCCGGAGCAGGACATTGACTGCCCACCCAACCCCTATAATGCCAGCTTTTGGGCCGATCTGGTGCATCAGTTCACCCGCGAAAAAATAGCGCAATTGATTACACAAAAAACATCCGTCGCATGAAACCAGCAGCAAAAGCCTATGCCGTCATGAGTGCCGCCGAAAAAATCCGGCTACTCTGTGACCTGTTCCCCTGTGCCGCTGCCGACATGCTGACCTATATCAGTATGGCGGCAAAAAATGCCGCCGCCTGTAAATCGGAACTACCGGAGCGGATGACCGCCATACCCACCCGCGCCCACTGGCTGACCATAGCCAACGATATACGGCGTATCGCCGCGGGCAAGGGCACACAACAAGGCAAGCTACAGGAAATATTTAGCGGGTACCGCATATCATTTGCCTGTCACTATCTGCGGCAGTTCGCTTTATGGGACGCCTGTCCTGTCAAGGTCTCCCTGTGCATTAAAATGCTATTCGGTAGTTAATCATATTTCATCATCAAAACTTTTGAGTATGTCACCACAACTTTTAGATATTGTGATTTTCCCGGCGATTTGCCGCACACTGTTACATGCCACTGGCTACCAGCCGGGCGACGCCCGGCACATACCCCATTGCTTTGCCATCAGTGAGGCTACCATCATCGAAATGGTGTACGACTGGCACCAGCTGAATTTGGATAGTTACAACGGAAGAAGCGAAGATAAAGTGTCGCGCTCGTTAGACATCCTGAAAATGACAATACCCGGCACACCTGTCAGCCCGGTGCAGTTGTGCAAATGGCTGCACGCCATTTATGACAACATTGAACTGGAAGCCATTATTAACGACCGACCACTGACAACAAAGGAAATGAAAGCCTTTAAAGGGTTGGTGAAAATTCTGGAAGATGTACAGCGCGTCATCCTCCGGTCCCTACCGGAGTATATCGTTGCCCAAACAGGGGTATAACGTGTAAAGGTGACCGGGAGCGCCGCCGGTTAAACAAGGGGCGCAAACACCAACAAATCACAGCAGCAAAAAAATGACAACGATAGTGACGGCGACATTCCGACGATCACCATTATCATTTTCTAAACTTCCATTTAAACATAGTCTAACATGAATAATAAACTCATCAACAAGACCGTACTGCCGCAGATTTACAGGAAACTCCGTCCGCATGCAAAAAGGGATGAGGGCGACATTGATTTCACGCATACTTGCCACTATTTGGACGCTACCACCATCGCAGAATTGGTGCTAACATGGTACAATCTCCACCTTGAGACCTACAACATCGAGGAAGACAAAGTGATTGACTTTCTGACGGACGCAAGTGCGCTTATTAACAACGACAACCCACCTAATACACTTCAGTTTCTAAAATGGCTACGGCATATAAGGAATGGGGTGGATATTGAATTATTAGACCGTGAGCGGACATTTATTGACACCGAAGCGGCAGCCGTTGACTATCTGGATAGTATCATCAATGCAGTTTTGTGGGAAGTAGTCAGCACCCACTCCCGTTATGAGGCCGCCAGCGACGACCTGCTATCGTAAGCCCGGCCCACAGCCGGGCGCGCCGCCGGCTAACAAGGGGCGCACATTTTTTCATCCTAAAAAAATTTTATGAACGTAAACCTCATCAGCCGCGATATTTTACCAGCCATCTACCGGAAAATGCGGCCTTCACCAGAAAGTGACGACACCGATATTGTATTCAGGCATGGCTGCCATTTCGTGAATGATGCTATGATAGCTGCTGCCGTTCATACATGGTACCGCCTGCACGTTGAAACCTACTGCATCATTAGCAATGTTACCATTGACGTAACCATCACCCCCACCAGCCTGATCACCAACGGCCCGCCACCCAGTACTATTCAGTTCGTCAAATGGCTGCGGCACCTAAAGGAATGCCTGGACATTGACCTGATCGACAGCAGGCGGTACACCACGAACGACGAAGTTCGATTTGTCACTTATTTGGACGACATACTGTACGAAGCGATGTGGTGCGTCATCAGCAGCCTGCCCGCCTACACCACTGCGAGTAACGGCACCACAACAGGAAACACCACAACATTCATCTTGTAAAATACAAACTATGTACATAGAACAACTTCCGGTACAAATCTATCCGGAACTCATCGAAAAAATGCGCGATGCCGGTCGGCAAAGCCACGGCAGTGCCGATTTCAACAAGGCTTGCTATAATAAGACCCGCTCACAGATGGTGGAATACGTGCGCTGTTGGCATAAAGTCAACACCCTCAGCGCAAAACTATTTGCGCAAGACTTTTCCGCCGAGGATATCCATTTGGAATATGACAAGATAGACCTGCCCGCCCGTTATCCGCTCATGGATACCTTCACGTTCATCAGGTGGCTACACCAACTCTACAGCAACTATCATTGGCAAGGGTTCACCGAAGACGACACCGATCCGGAAAGTCAAAAGGAAAAAGAGGCTTTTCAATGGCTGAAAGACCTGCTCTTAGACGCCTTGCTACAAGGCACCGCCGATGTAACCGGCATTTACGACATAGATGTGTATGATAACCTTCCGGACGACTTTGTAGACTGATCGCCGGTTCAGCCGACCATTAATTTATTATAATGATCGCTGCATTTTTTCATTGCACCTTGCGCGAAAATTTTACGGCGGAACCCGGCGATTCCCCTATTTTTGCAGCCCCGGCCCTGTAGTACAATGGATAGTATAGGAGTTTCCGAAGCTCTTGATACTGGTTCGATTCCAGTCGGGGTCACCAAAACCCGGTGTATACTTGTTCAAAAAACGGCATCAGTTGATGCCGTTTTTGCTTTGGTAGATTAACACCATTAAAATTTATAAACATCAGGAGTATGCCCCTGCCACTCTGCAAAGGCAGCTGGCCTCCGCCTCATTTTTGTATGGTTGCAACCCCGTACCCGCCTATCATCCACCATCATTACCAACCAAAAAAATGAGTATGAAAATTTTAGCCATTGTTTTGTTATCAGCGGTGTGTTTCATTTCCTGCAGGAAAATTGGCCCCAGCCCGGCAGCACCCTCACCAGCCAATATCTTCCCGGCTACGGCGACTTCAACACTCGATCCCCGGTTACGCCGCGTAATGGCCAGCCTGCAAGCCTCCGCACCAGCAACCCGCCACCTGTTGGCCGCACTGCCGCCAAACGCCGTCCCGTACTGGCAGTTCGCGTTAACGGGAACGCGCCAGCAGACCTTTGTCACCCTCATTCCGTTTAAGACCAGCCAGGACAGCCTGTTCACGGGCTTTATCGCACTGGAAGCCGACAGCCTCATTCACTTTTCCGCCTTTGACACTAAAGACCCCGGCAGTATGCCGCCAGCTTTTGCGTCCGCTCCGGAAAAATTTGAGATCAATCACGCGCTCAACGCGCTCAACCACCGGGGATTCGGAAAAAAAGTCTATTCGACGGCAGGGTTATCGGCTGCCGACCTTCACCGGTTGGATCAGGTCAAACGGCCTGCCGACAGCCAGTTACAGGAAGACGACATTTTCCTGCCGGTAGAGAGTTGCTATAATTGGTCTACCTGCATCGGTGACGGTTACGGCAACTGTATTGGTGAAACCTACTACTTTTCGGAATGTATCACCATCACCTACTGGATCGACACGAGCAACCCACCCCCCGGTTACCCCTACGATGAACCCGGCATGGGTGATGGTGGCGTCCAGCCACCGGACCCCAGCCATCCCGGCGGCCCCAGCGGTACACCTCCAGCACCCATGCCGCCGCCCCAAACGCCCATCGACAACCTGCAGCAATACCTGGACTGCTTTACCAGTCAGCTGCCGGCCAAAGTCACCATCTACGTGGATCAACCAGTACCCGGTAGCACAGAACCGGTGTCCATACTGGGCGGCATCGGACATGCTTACCTGTCCTTTGAACAACAGGCAGACGACCAGCTGATCCGCCGGACGATTGGGTTCTATGCCGCAGACGGCGTTGACCCCTTCCGGCACAAATCCAGTGCAGCAATCTTAGGTAATGATGCCGGGCGTACATATGATGTAAAACTGACCATCGAGGTTTCGGGGGCGCAGCTGGAAGCCATGCTGGTGGCCGTCAAAGGATATCCCGAAGCATACCACATGGATGATTACAATTGCGTCAACTTTGTCCTTGATGTGGCAGGCCCGGGCGGCATTGTGCTGCCACGTACCCGCGGCTGGTGGTATACCGGAAGTGGCCTAAATCCCGGTAATTTAGGGGAAGATCTTCGCAAACAGACGGGTGCCATTGGACAAAGCGGGCAATGCCTACCAGATACCGGCAGTTGCCAGTAATATCAATGGGTACCACAACGGTACCCATTTTTACATGAACTTCATCAGTTGGGAGGTTGAAAGTAATTAACGGGGGGGCTGTTTCGGTAATCATTGACCGCACCACAATGACTGTCCATTTTTGCCCATCGTTTGACCAGGCGGGTCATTCGGTCAGAAAATATGGCGTTGAAAAGGATTGACTTCCCCGCGCTCAGGTTATGGTGCATTTCCTGTACCCAAAGCTCCAGCCTTTTTTCACTGATGGCATCCATGCCGGTGATCACTAATAATGAACCGTTTAGCCGCGCCGTCGCGGCGAGTTCTTCGGAAATCTCTTTTAAGAGCCGTTCTTTTTCAGTCATAGGTGCAGGGCTTTCTATAAAGATACCATTGCCCCCATCATGAAAAGCACGGGAAATCCACCGTTTTTTCACGGGCCGGCGACCGTCAAAACTACCGAAGCTGTATCTGTTCAAGGTCTGGCAGCAGTCGCCGCTGAAGTCCCTGAAATAATGAATCCTTTCTATTGTAATAATAGGAACCAGATTGGCCCGCATAATCCATTGGCGCATCTACAAAACTGATGCGTAAATCGTTTATATGTTGATCCCGTAGAAAAATGTAGGAGTATATCAGCACTGCGTAGTAGTCTGCCGTATTATTATAATCCTGAATGGTAGGCAGGTTGTAAATTTTTCCATTTAATCTAACCGCAATTACGCCAGCAATACTATCCAAACTAATCGTACTGCTCCGCGGCAACGCCGCAGCAATACGGTTTAATCGTTGTTGGGTATTATTGCAAAAAGTAGGCGGTTGGTCAAGCAAATTAGCAGGTATTGCCTTATCACAATAACTATTTTCCCTTTTTCCATCTATCAGAAAACAAAACAGCACATTCTCAGCCACATTCGAGGAATCAGCAAAAACAAAATCGTATACAAGCTGCGCCTGGCCCCGCGCACGTTCCCACATTTTTTTGTCTTCTCCCGGTGGAACCGGGCCTGCAAATGGATACTTAAAAAGCAATGTTATTTTTCCTGTAGTGTGGTCCGTAACGGCTACCCATTCAGCCGTAGGGTACATTGAAGCTGCAACCACCAATCGTTCCTTAAAGGTTAACGGGGTAAAAGCAATACCGGCACCAGTACGACAAGCATAGCAAACGACACAGCACAAACAAAACAAAACACATTTCATATATAGGGTTTTTGATGACAAACAGCAAACGACTTCCGTGTTAGAAAACACGACTACAATATGACGTTTATGTTCGCATTTTACCCATCAAATCATTGAAAACGATATCCTTAAAAAAGTGCGGCACTGTTGGTCGCGCTATAGAAAAGGCAATCTTTTTTTTATTGAATTGTAAATCGAAAAATATGGACCTCTCCGGGGTGTTATACGGATTTTACTCCAACAAAGAAATGTCAGTCGTTTTTGACGAGCTAAAAAAAGTAGCAGAAAGCATACAATATGTTTTCCAACTTGACGCATTTGACGAGTATGATAATATGCTTTTCTCCAAAGATGAAAACTTGCTCCTGTTGCACTATGAAAAAGGGTACAATACAGAACTTGCAGTTGAGGGCTGCTTTCACATAGAAGCAAAAAAGACGAAATTGCATGGCATCGCCCGATTGTTGGAATTTGAAGGAAAGTCTGACTTTGAACCGTTCGATATCAACCTGGCCTTTACTACGGTTTACTATTATGTACTCACTGTTCCGCACTTTACAGAGCAGAATGCGTTCTCTAAAAAAATCTACGATTCGCTATCGCGGGTATTAGCAAAGTAATCAATCCTTCCAAAATTCTATTCAAATACTGGTAATACAACTATGAAATGGTATAACATTGCTACGAAATAAATTGCTCTCATAGATATTAATTGAGGGTTATAAATTTGATTGGTTTGAAGATGCAAAAAGTAATAACAAACAAAAAACGATCAGAAAAGCACACTTGAAAACAATCCATTATAGGACAGAAGTAGCTATACAACTGATTATTTGAGAAGATAATTTTCTACAATTCCAACAAACGAGTAACAATGAAAACCATTGTAACGGGCCAAACACTATTATAATCGGGTGCGTCAAGATTTTGGATAAACAATTTTCTTTTTTCATGAATGCTGGAACAAACGTGCGATTACCTCACCAAATTACCAATAACACAAACGTGTTATAGACTGCACCTTAAGTGTGAATACAAGAAAGTTCGGCAGTCGCCACATCTCGCAAACCTGTTTGTGAAAATTTCTGAAATTGAAAAACTTTTCCCCAAACTTCACCCCAGATTGATAAAAATACACTCATAATATATACCAGCGTGGCATAACGACCCAAAACGGAGCAAACCAAACCAATCCAAATCTTAACCTCCACCCCACCCACAACCGAATTGTCGTAAAGATGAAGAAGATAACCCTACTATTAACGGAAATCGCCAATCTTCTGACATCCGATTCTATGCGCTGGCAGTTTTTGACCCGGATTAATCTCTTGCTGGCCTTCATGACCACTTTATATGGTACGGGTTTTTATCTGTACACCCATGACCTCCGTGGACTGGTCCCGAACCTGATAGAAGCACTCCTGTTTATAATAATTGCTACAATTAACCAATTTCGGCTACACTTTATGGCTGCCCATTTAACGGTACTGGTCAGTAATTTAACCATCGTGTACTATAGTGCCTTACTGGGTAGTATCGTGGAGGTGCATTTACTCGTCATTTTTTATGTTGGATTGGCCTTTTACCTCTTCCGGGATAATATTACACACTGTGCCATCTCCGTATCTATTACGGCGTTTGCGTGGATTTGTTGTGAGGTAACTTACTATCTTGAATGGGTACATCCAATCGAGATAAGCCGTGACCACCTTTTTGCCACCCGCTGGCTGGCAATTCCATTTATACTGATACTGGACATACTGATGATCTCACTGCACATTTATATTATTTGGCGGCAGCTCAAAAGCAGAACACAAAAATTCGCAGAATCTTCGCATGAATTGCGGAATGCTTTCCAGCTAATTCTTAGCATCATTGAAAAAGAGCGCCGGGACGGCCACAATTCACCGCAAATGGATGAGATCTATCGTTCGGCGTTATTTGTTCGACAGCTTGTTACCTCAGAACTTGACACCGCCAAAATAGAAGCCGGCCAGGAGGACCAGATTACACTTCATTCGGTTGAAATCAAACCATTTTTGGATAGTATCGTTGCACAGAACCGTTTTCTGGCTGCCGACAAAAACGTGACCATCGACTACAGTTGCAAAATGCCCACCTACATTCTGACCGACCAACCAGCTATTATTAAAATCGTGAACAATCTGTTGAGCAACGCCATCAAATTCACCCCCATCGGCTCTACCGTTTCAGTACAGATTTTCTATTCAGAAGAAAGGTGGCAAATCAACGTAACCGACCAGGGTCCAGGGATTGACCAAACCCTGCTGCCCAAAATCTATGCGCCGTATGTGTCAAAAGGGGGGAGCCTCGAAGGGACGGGCTTAGGACTCTTTATTACCCGCAAACTGGTACGGCAATTAAGAGGCAGCATCAGCCTGACCCCTTTTGACGGAGGAACAAAAGCGACCATTATTTTACCCCTGAAAATTGGCACCCCGCCAAACGCGCATAGCCCTATATGGGACCGGCAACCATTGGGAGGCAAAACCGTGCTGATCATAGAAGACAACGAAATGATGCTCACCCTGACTGGCCGGTTTATGGAGCAAGCGGGGGCAGCGACGTTGTTAGCACGGGACGCACTTGTTGGATATGAGCTTGCCCAACGACATATACCGGATGCTATTATTCTGGATCTCGAAACAAGCGATAAGATTTCCGGTCCGGCTGCCATACGCATGTTCAAATCGTACGTTCCCTTGCAGAAGGTACCTATCATCGTGTTAACGGGTGCCACGATGAAGGAAACGCTTGCTCAGGCAACAAATGCGGGAGCCGCCAAGTGCTTTTCAAAGCCATTACCCTACAGTGATGTGTTAATTTTTATGCGTGATCTGTTTCCTAAAAATGCGGCTATCGAATCCTGACAACCGGCCTGTTCAGCAGCGGCACAAAACGATACCGTTGCGTATCTACAGTTGACCAAACAATATTTGCATTCATCATCACACCCAGCCCTTGCGTAAAGCGCACCACTTCGGCATCTACCAGCGTATCGCCAAATACCGGAGGATTCCACCCCAACTGAATAAATTCCTTCACCCATTTATCATGAAAACGCACAGCAGCATGAACTGCTTCTTTAATACTGCCCCCCCTTTCCCGCCGCAATAACATCACCAGGTTCAGTTCGTCGCCTTCAGCCAATTCTTTCCTAAACGAAAAGATATCATTTGCCCAGCAGATGGTGGATGCAGCCAAGTGCATGAGCCTTTGCATCGTGCAATTCTCATAAACATAATCTGGAAGATCTATTTGTTCCATGACCAGCAGCAGATAGGCGAAAAAGTTGGCTCCGCCGATCATGGGACGAAATTTCAAATACTCACTAAGATCAGGCGATACATCCCTGTCCACAATTTCCATACGCCAAAGATTGGCCTGCAGTGCAGCTTTTAAACTTGCTTTAAATCTGTGTTGCCATACCTGCGTACTGATGGCCATCAACCTATGCCAAATATCAGCAAAGCCAGTCAGTACAGCACTATCTACCGGAGCCGCGGTATTTTCCATGATAGAGATCATGCTATTGACCATGCCTTTGAACATCCGGCTTTTCATACCTTTAGTCTGATGGCCATCAAAATCGTCGTCCAGTAAAAATAGTAGGGCATTAAAATCGGAGGCAACACATAGCCGCTCCAAGTCGGCATGAGGGAACATTCGCGCGACCATCCAGGTGAAATTCCCTTCACCGTTCATCCGGCGCTCTCTATCAGTCGGCAACAATCCATAGCGGGACATCCACAAAGCAGTGGAATCTTCAGCTAATTGTAAAAATGGGTTTAGCTTTCCCGGGAATGGGGAAAGCAGCTTTACGTGTACCATAATCTGCGCTTTTATAATGGTTATTAATCTATTATAATATAACTATTATAAATCATGGAAGATGTTAATTGCGCGGATAGAAGATTGTTAATGTGGGGTGCAGAAATAGCGCAGTGAAAGCGTTTGTTTCATCTGTTTACCTTGCCCAAACATTTGTATCAGGCAATTTAAATGCACTGCTCCCAGAACGAACCTATAGAAAGTGGAAAAGGATAATTGAAGCGAAGGATTCAATACATACGTGGCCTTTTTCAATGCCGCGATTCTATTTTAAAAAAGGAATTCGTTCTTTGAAACGGAAAGCAATAAACGATATTCTAAAGCCCTTACATTTGAAACTGCAGCATACATTTAAATTCATAAGAATATAAAAAAAGAATATTTATGGAATTCACTATTTTATGTATCTTTTAAATGGCAAAAGGCCGAGCGGTTAAATAGAAAAGCACCGATTACTCCCATGTAGCAACAAATTCGCTCAGCAGAGATCATCTTGGTTGCGCTTTATTTTCCCAACTGTATTATGATATTCTTTGTTCATTATTCCATATAAACAGGGAAATGATTGCTCTATGATTTGCCCGATGGAAAACACCCTCGTTAATCCAATCCCATAATATGAAAAAGTGCTTATCGTTAACTTTAATTGCCGTCACTGCCGGTCTGTTATTCTATGGTTGCTCAAAGAATAACGCAACAGAGAAACCCACCCCGCAGGAACAACAAGGAGATTTCTCCTTAGACAACGCGAAGTCCTATTTCGAGGATTACATAAAATCCGTCGATAATGCTTCCATCATTGGGAACGCCCCTACCAAATACCATAATATTCCCGACTGGCAGAACGCCAAACTCGAAAAAGGGGACAATAATATTTTATTCTGGAAAGTCCCCCTCAACAGTAAAAAAATAACGCTTCGGCGTCTAACCGAGTTCAGGAATGGACAGAAGCCAAAAGATATTTTTTTGCCCAGCCCCTGGCTTCTTATATACCAGGATTCAACGCGAACCATGCAAATGCTGGTTATGCAGGCGGTGCCTGCCAAATCTACATTTGAGCCATCCGGATTCGATGGGGAGGTAAAAATGTTCACCTGGACGGGAGATTATCAAGTCGGTTTTATATACGAAAACGGCGAAAAGTGCAAACAAATCACACCGGCTAATACCACTCGAAAAAGAAAATTCGATCCTAATGCTCGGTATGAATATACATGCAAGGAATATTTGGAATGCGAATATCAGTCGCAATGCTCTGGCATGACCTCAGATGGGTTTCACGTTTTTGTAGCGTTCGCAACCGTACGCGATGAATACAGCTGCTTTTCGCCTTCAGAAGACCCCCACCTTTCCGCGTTTAGTGCGAATCCCTCTGTGTCTTGGAGTTGCGGTGTTTGGGAACAAACAAACACCACTACAACGGTGATCTGCGAAGATGTTTGGATTGATGACATTCCTGACAACGACCCGGAGCCTGAACCGTATATACCCGACCCGACACTACCAGAAGGTTACGGCGTGGAAACCGTCGACGTGAAGTTGAAAAATCCGTGCCATAAGGAAACGGCCATTGACATGATGAATTACCGGATGATGAGTGATATTGTTGAAAAAGCCCAGCGGATTTTTGGAGTCTCCCGTAAAGTCAACTTAACATTTCAGGATAAAGAGCAATTTGCCATCGACTACCCCAGTACAACATGGCAAAATTCATGGAACGGAGCAACCGGCACTAAACACGTTGGTGACAAAATGAATGTGACAATTTATTTAAATTCTCCCAAATTTGCCGACGCTTCGAAAGAGGCACTCATGCAAGTTTTTCTCCACGAGTTAGTACACGCTATACTGGCGGATGAAGGAGATTATACAGAAACTTACGAACATCAGTTGATGGCAAAAAATTATTATGAGGAAATGAACGCCTTTATGATGGATATGTTTGGCATGAGCAAGTCAGACGCTGAATTGCTAAATCTTACGGGACTGGGCAACACTATTTTGGGAGCAACTCTATTGCAGGCTTTTCCAGAAAGGTATGAGGCAGCTCGGCTACTTTTTATTGAATATCGAACCGGTGCGAAGGGTACAAAATGCGACTGAACCTATTTTAGCAAAAAAGTACTACTTTAAATTATAGCTACAAGATTAAACAAAACGATAGATCTTATGAAAAAAGCAATATTTCTGATCATGATATTGACTATTGGCTATCTTCAAGGATATGCACAAAAGCTGCCGGCAGATTTAATTAAATCAATTTCAAATGCTATCACCCCCAAATTTACGGCGCACGCCGATTCGGTAGATATATATACCGTTGCACTCGTATTGTCAGCCGACGGCAAACGACAATCCCTAACGTTTTCAGCTGGAACACCGGCATCTGTCAAAGATGATATAGTACGGCGATTAAATGCAGCTTACGTTCACCTTACACCATTGGACACGTACTGGAAGGAATATTGCAAAAAAAATGACATCCGAAACAATACCTGCTTTATTCAACCGGTGCTCGTGCGATTTGA
The DNA here is from genome assembly GCF_003813775.1 of Chitinophaga lutea. Classification (NCBI taxonomy): domain Bacteria; kingdom Pseudomonadati; phylum Bacteroidota; class Chitinophagia; order Chitinophagales; family Chitinophagaceae; genus Chitinophaga; species Chitinophaga lutea. The sequence goes on from NZ_RPDH01000001.1 coordinate 1,668,532, forward strand.
GGAAACTGACAAGAGGATTTTCACAGTGGACCAGGTATCTGACAAGGTTACCGCTGCTTTAACTTTTGAAGACATGTATTTGGGTGTCAAGGAAAATATGAAGATTGTATGGTTACCCGCAAAAACCTCACGTATATTACGTGAACGGGTGGTACAGTAGGCGACCAGAAATATACCAGTGTCGCGTTGATGGGCAGCAGGTTAAACAAAGTGAGAAAATATCTGCTTTATAATGCATTTCCTGAAATAATTTGGATATTTAAGGTACTCATACGATTATCTTTCGCATGTGTTGACCGCTGAAAGCAAGACAAACACTTTGAGCACAAAATTCTAAAATGAAGAGTCTTTTTAGGGGATACTATAAATTAACTTCTGAGGAAATAAACGAAGTATGGAAAAAAGGGTTTATTTCGCTGGACACAAACGTCCTTTTCAATTTTTACAGATACTCTGAAAATACACGCATTGAGATATTTCGCGTACTTAAAACCTTTGGAAATCAACTTTGGCTACCTTACAACGTAGCACAAGAATTTCACAAAGGGCGGATTGAGGTCATTGCAGGCGAGGTTAAGACTTATGAAGATGCCATAAAGAATTTTTCTGAATTGGAAAAATCGATACTTCAAAACAAGCGTTCCCCTCATTTGAGCGATAGTATAGTTGAGGCATTTAAGAATAATTTTAAAGCCTGTGTTGAAGATTTGGGAGCCAAACGGGATTTTTATAACAAGTTATTACATGAAGATGCCATCCTCAGCGAAATAACGGAGCTATTTGATGGCAAAGTCGGTAAACCTATGAACGCAGAGGAAATCAAATTAATTGAAAAGGAAGGAGAAGAAAGATACAAAAACAAAGTCCCACCTGGATATGAGGACGCAGCAAAGCAAACTAACAAATTCGGAGATTTATTCATCTGGAAACAATTGATAGCTCGTTCAAAAGAAACTGCCCAACCCTTTATCTTTATCAGTGACGACATAAAAGATGATTGGTGGCTTCGATCCCGCGGACAGTCCATATCTCCAAGACCTGAACTGCAACAGGAACTTTTCGAATTTAGCGGCCAGATACTTATCCTCTATACGTCCGACAGATTTTTAGATCGCTATTCAGAATCTACGAAAGGTCATGCAAAGGTCGAGGAAGCCGTTATTGAGGAAGTTAGGTCGGTAGGTAGTTTGCCCAGTAAGGCTCCTGAAAATGAGAACGATCGTTTGAATCGTTCAGTTTATGAAAAAATTGTAACCCTCCTTCTGAGTAAAGAATTTAATACATTCAATAAATTCAACAATACAATAAATAGCCAAGATTTTAAGGATTTCACCAAGAATGCTCAAATGGTGTCATTTTTTCATGATTACCTACACGCAATGTCCCAAAAAACAGAATTACCTAAAATCTATTTTAGTATAGATTCACTTCACGACGGTTTTAACATTGACAATAATCTGAATGAAGAATCGAAAAACAACTCAAAAGACAATAGCACAAATGACCGAAACCATGAGGAAAATGGTGCTGCTGACAACCAGGACGCCCCCTCTCTTTAGTCTAACAATCATCCTCTTTTAAGGGGTGCAACATCACAGTACATTTCCTGTTAGTTGGAAATTTTCGTAACTTTGTATGGTAAAAGTTCTTTTAAAATAGTTGCCAGTGGCAGGGTTCAATGAATGAAAATTTTTTGATCTATGCCGGACTAAATTGGTATAAAATACGCGGGTACCTGTCCGGGTACCTCACTGTTTATACGCTATTTTGTTGACTGACAATGAGCCTATAACACCGCGAGGTTCGATTCCTGATGGAACTTGAATACTTTGGAAAAAAATAGCCTCCGGTACCTAATCGGGTACCCATCAAGTTTACCAACTTCTTTCTATTTGATTTCCAGACTTTCAGATGAACAGGTTCGATTCCTGGCGGGGCTACCAAAAATCCTTCAAATGCCCGTTTTCGTTTCATCGAAGACGGGCATTTTTTATTGCGTTGAAACTTATTTTTGACCAAACAGTATAATATTGTAATTTCGTGTTCCATCAGATAAACATAAGAATATGAGAACGGCAATTAACATCATCCTGCTGGCCCTGCTGCTGACGGCACAGGTCGCTTCTTCACAAACCCGTAAATCACTGCAATGGATTGGCGGGCCTACCTTCGTTTTACACCTGGGCAGTTTCAAAATACTGACGGACCCGATGCTGGGACCTGTATCCGATACCGGCTTCATGATAAAAAAACATCCTTCTACCGGCCAACTGAACGCCCCGATCAAACGCCTTGCCCCGCCGGCCCCGTTAGATACTTCCCGCATCGACCTGTTGCTGATCAGTCACCTGCATGCAGATCATTTTGATGCCACCGCCAAGTCATTCCTCCAAAAACAGCTGCCGGTGATAGCGCCGGCATCCAACCGCGACATGCTCGTCCAATGGGGCTTTCACAATACCCGCGGCCTGCCATGGACCGACACCGTCCTGCTCGCCAAAGGCGCCGAAACCCTCCGCATCATCGCCATAAAAGCCAGGCATGCGGCGAAAGAACCACTCAACTCGGAACTCGGCGAGGTAAACGGTTATGTGCTCGAATATAAATCCGGCCGCAGCAGCTACCGCATATACTGGTCCGGCGACACCGTCTGGTTCGATGATATGCAAAACCTCCTGCAGTACGGCCGCATCGACCTGTTCATTCCCCACATGGGCGCCGTAGGTGCGGACGGGCACATCGGGCGCCGGGGGCTCAATACAGCGGAAACCCTGCAAATCATCCGCCTCTTGCAACCTTCCCTGATCATACCCGTGCACCACACTACTTTTACTCATTATGTGGAGCCGGTTTCCGTTTTGTATAATGCCGTGCACCAGACACCGTTTAAAAAACGGATAGTGAAGGTGAAAGAAGGAAAAATCGTTTCGCTATAACAACACTGCCTTACCATAAAATGCCGGTCCGCCTGGGCCGGCATTTTGTCTATATGGCTCTTCTTCCGGCGCCGCGCTCGCGCTGCTCGCTGCCGCGAAACTCGGCCCCGGGAAAATAACCAAACTGGCGTTGTATGAACCGCCCTACGGCTCCGGGGTTGTGAGGTTTCCCGAAGAGAAAAGGAAGGTCAACGAGCTCATAGGAGCCCGTAGGCCGGGTGATGCCGTAACCGTTTTCATGGAAAGCAGGGGCACTCCGCCTGAGGCGATGGAAGACATGAAAAATCACCTCAATGGAAGGAAATGGAACGGGTAGGCCACACACTCGAATATGATCCTGAAGTTTGGGAGATGGGACAATCCCCACCGACACCGCAAAAAAGATCGCCATGCCAACGCTTGTCATGGATGGCGGGAAGAGCTTTTATTTCGTGCATGCAACAGCCGACATGCTGGGGAAAATTATCCCAGTCGCCTCACGGAAAACGCTCAAAGACCAGCCCCACCAGGCTGCAGCTGAGGCCATGGCACCTGTGGTGAAAGAATTTTTTGCGTAATACACACTCCGCTTCATAAAAAAGCAGCTGCACCCAAAACAAAAGGCGCCGGGAATTGCTTAAGTGATTGCCTGTTTTCATCAGGCGCCCGAATAAAAAGGAGCTGTATCAAAAGTGATACAGCTCCCTTCTGTTATCAGGACTGTGCTGCAGGTTTCTTTTTCGGTTTGATGATCTCCTTTAGCCGTTCCATCTGTTGTGGTGTCAGCATCTGACTGATCTTCTTATCCCTTTTTTCACTGATCTGCTTCATTTCCTGCTTTCGTTCTTCGGGCGTGAGCGTTTTATCGCGGAATACCACGCCCAGGTCAGTTCTGGACTGATCAATCAGCCCCAGCACACTGTCTGCCACCGTACGGCTCACCTTCAGTTCAGTGGTTAGCCGGTCTGCCAAGGACTGCGCGCGGCCGGCCATGCACAGCGCCATGAACAGCAGCAGGGTCGTCAGTTTTCTCATACTAATATTCATTTACGTTGTGAACGACATAATCTTTCCACCAGGTTACATAAGCATCGTCGTAATACGTTTCAACAACACCGAAGCTGTAGCCGGTACTACCGGGTGACAGCTCATCTTCCTGCCTCCAGCTGAGATCTTCCTGCCGTGAGTATTGCACGGCGGTGTAATCGATGGAGCCGCCATTGACCAGCTCGTCGTCGAACACCACTTCATAGGAATGATATTCGATGTACATGAACGTGTCTGAGTATTCCCCCTCGTAAGTTACCACGAGGTTCCAGCCCATTCTTTTGTTTTCGCCCACCTGTACGATGCCTGATTTCAACACTTTTTTGTCACCGGGCTTTTTTTCAACGGCCATTGCTGAAAACTGGAAAGTGGCCAGCAACGCCAACAGACAAAGGAGCTTTTTGCTTTGAATTTTCATAACATTTGTTTTTGGTTTATGGAATTTTAAAAAAAACATGGTACCGGTTCAATGGCTCGGGGCCGGGGAGTTTACAATAAGGCTAACACATCACTATCTTAAGCTACATTGAATTAACCAATATTTTACAGCCCACGCAATAGCACATTTGTTTGATCTTACCGCCCCCCCACATTTTCGGTCATACAAGCGCGGCCGTAGCGGGAATCCCTCCGGTTCCGGAGCACTATAATTCTTCCCGTATATTTTCTACCTTACCATATCACCTAAACGTAATCCATGTCAACACTCGACCATATCCTCGAGCATAAAATCATCGCCATCGTAAGAGGCGTTCAACCGGCCGACGTGCTGTACCTGGCCGAGGCCATGTACGCCGGCGGCATCAGATTACTGGAAGTAACGATGAACTCCGCTGAACCGCTGGAAGTCATCCGTGAAGTATCGGCCAAAATGGGCGACAAAATGATCATCGGCGCCGGCACCGTGCTGGATGCCGCCACTGCCCGTGCCGCGGCTGCTGCGGGAGCGCGTTTCATCCTGTCACCTATCCTCGATACCGACGTGATCAAAACCGCCAGGGACCTGGGCATCGTCTGCATCCCCGGCGCTTATACGGCCACGGAGATTTACGCGGCCTATAAACAGGGAGCGGATATGATCAAAGTATTTCCCGCTACTTCAGCGGCATACATCAAAGACATTTCCGCACCGCTGCCCAAAATGCACCTGCTGCCCACCGGTGGCATCACGCCGGAAAACATCAAGGATTTTCAGCGGGCCGGCGCCGCTGGGTTCGGTATCGGCAGCGCGTTGGTGAACGCCAAAGCGGCCGTTACGCCGGATTACCTGCAACAGCTCACCCGGCAATCGCAACGGTTCATACAAGCCCTTCAATCCTGAAAAAGCAACGCCCGTTATGAAAATAAAAAGCTACGAACTCTTCCAGGTGCCTCCGCGCTGGCTGTTCCTGAAAATAGAAACCGATGCCGGCATCACCGGCTGGGGGGAGCCCGTGATCGAGGGAAAAGCCGCCACGGTAAAAACGGCGGTGGACGAACTAATGGAATACCTCCTCGGCAAAGATCCCATGCACATCGAAGATCACTGGAACGTGATGTACCGCGCTGGCTTTTATCGCGGCGGCCCCATCCTGATGAGCGCCATCGCGGGTATCGACCAGGCGCTGTGGGATATCAAAGGGAAATATTACAACGCTCCCGTCCACCAGCTGCTCGGTGGCCTGGCGCGCGATAAAATGAAAGTGTATTCGTGGATCGGAGGCGACCGTCCCGCTGAAGTAGGCCTGGCCGCCAAAAAAATGGCGGAGCAGGGTTTCCTGGCGGTGAAGATGAACGCCACCGAAGAGCTGCAGTACATCGACAGTTATGAAAAAATTGATGCCGCCATTCAGCGCATCGCCGCGGTAAGGGAAGCCGGCGGGCCGGGCCTTGGCATCGGCATCGACTTCCACGGCCGTGTGCATAAACCGATGGCTAAAATACTGGCAAAGGAACTGGAACCATTCCGTCCCATGTTCATCGAAGAACCGGTACTGCCGGAGAACAATGAAGACCTCCGGGAAATCGCCCGCCACGTGGCCATCCCGATTGCCACCGGCGAGCGCATGTTTTCCAAATGGCAGTTTAAAACGCTCCTGAAGGAAGGATATGCAGACATCATACAACCCGATGTATCACACGCCGGCGGCATCACCGAATGCAAAAAAATCATTTCCATGGCGGAGGCCTTCGACGTAGCCGCCGCGCCGCATTGCCCGCTGGGTCCCATTGCACTGGCCGCCTGCCTGCAGGTAGACGCTACCTGCCATAATGCGTTCATCCAGGAACAAAGCCTGGGCATCCACTACAACCAGGGCAGCGACCTGCTCGACTACCTGACCGACAAAACCGTGTTCCATTACGAAAACGGCTACGTGAACATTCCCGATAAACCGGGCCTGGGCATCGATATCAACGAAGCGCATGTGCGAAAAATGGCCGAAGAAGGGCATAACTGGCGTAACCCCGTCTGGCGACATACAGACGGCAGTGTGGCAGAATGGTAAACACCGCAAAACTCCCGATGAAAACACCCAAACCCTCCAAAGTGCGCTACCAGGTGCTGTTCCTGATTTTCGTGAACGTGGTCATCAATTACATGGACCGGAGCAACCTGGCCGTAGCGGCCTCGGAAATAGACAAGGAATTTCATTTCACGCCCGTACAGCTCGGCCTCATTTTCTCGGCGTTCAGCTGGACTTACCTGGCCTTCCAGATTCCCGGCGGCATCCTGGTGAACCGTTTCAGTCCGCGCATCCTATACGCTTTCAGCCTCATCACCTGGTCGCTCGCCACGGTAATGCAGGGTTTTGCCAGGGGATTCGCCACATTGTTCGGTTTGCGCATGGCTACCGGTGTATTCGAGGCGCCGGCATTCCCGATCAACAACCGTGTGGTCAGCAACTGGTTTCCCGATCAGGAACGCGCCTCCGCCATTGCCGTGTACACCTCGGGGCAGTTCCTGGGGCTGGCGTTCTTAATGCCTGTACTGTCTACTATACAGTTGGAAGTGGGTTGGAAAGGCCTCTTTGTGGTCACCGGCCTCGTAGGGATAGTATGGGGCATCGTATGGTATATTTTTTACCGCGACCCACAGCATCATAAGAGCGTCAACGATGCCGAGCTGCAGTACATTGAAAAAGGCGGCGGGCTGCTCGACAAACAACAGGCTGCACAAAAGAAGGCCTTTCAGTGGGCCGACCTGAAAGCGGTCTTGTCGTATCGCAAACTGTGGGGCATCTACATCGGCCAGTTTGCCGTGAACGCCACCCTCTGGTTTTTTCTCACCTGGTTTCCCAAATACCTGGTAGACTACCGCGGTCTTGATTTCATCAAATCCGGTTACTGGGCTTCCATACCATACCTCGCCGCTTTCGCGGGTATCCTGTGCTCCGGCTTTTTATCGGATTACCTGGTAAAAAGAGGCGTTTCGGCCGCCAAGGCCCGGAAACGGCCTATCATCATCGGTTTGCTGGTATCCGCATTTATCCTGGGCGCGAATTATGTGGACACACCCGGGCTGATTATCCTGTTTATGTCGATTTCATTTTTCGGGGTGGGCTTCGCCTCGATTACCTGGATATTCGTTTCCACGCTGGCGCCCAAACATCTGATCAACATCACCGGCGGCGTGTTTAATTTCATCGGGCAACTGGCTGGCATCATAGTGCCCATCGCCATCGGCTTCCTCGCCAGCGGCGGCAATTTTGCGCCGGCGCTCGTATTTGTGGCCGCGCTGGGAATACTCGGCGCCTGCTCTTATATTTTCCTGGTGGGGAATGTGGAAAGGATCAGGACGCATGCGGAGGAATGAGACTTTCGGGAGTATTGAGTTCGGGCAATGCGGCACGGGCTCAAAATGCTGATTCAGCGCGATGCGGGGCGGATTCAAACGTATCAGAAAGAATAGCATTCCCAGGTATGGGCGACGGAGTTTAAACAAACGAAGCGCTCCATACAGAACGGATACCGGCAGTACTGACAACAGGCACAGTGATGCGCATCCGAAAATCAGTCGAACTCAGCACATGCGGCGGCAGTCGCCGCCTGATAGTCAAATGGCAATAACAAAAAGCACTACGAAAATGGACAGGTTTCTAAGTTGCGATTGGGGTACCAGCTCTTTCAGGCTCCGCCTGGTGGATGCTGACAGCCTGCGCGTGATAGCGGAAGAAAAATCTTCAACCGGTATTGCAGAAACCTTCCAGCAGTGGCAGCAAACAGCCTCCTCTCGCGAACAGTTTTATGCAGCCGTGATCAACCGGCACGTGGCGGCAATGGAAACACAACTCAATATCTCTCTCGCTAAAATTCCTGTTATACTGTCCGGCATGGCTTCGTCAAGCATCGGCATGAAGGAGCTGCCATACAAAACGCTGCCTTTTCAGCTCGACGGTTCCGATCTCTCCGTACAAACAGCCGGCAACATGATCATCATTTCCGGCGCCACTACCGGGCAGGATGTGATGCGGGGAGAAGAAACAAAGATCGTTGGCTGCGCCGCACTGTTACCGGATACGCACCGCGAGCAGTTGCTCATCCTGCCCGGCACACATGCCAAACATGTTACCATCCGGGGCGGGCAAGCAAAGGATTTCCGGACATTTATGACCGGGGAATTTTTCGAACTGTTATCCGCGCGGAGTGTTTTGACTGCGTCGGTGAAGGGAGATGGCAATTTTAATGAGCAGGCTTCCCGCAGGGCGTTTGAAGCCGGTGTAGAGGCAGGCGGGTCGGTGAATTTACTGCACGCGGCTTTTCTGGTGCGCACCAACGACGTGCTGAAAAAAATGCCGCCGCAGGAGAATTATTTTTACCTGAGCGGGTTGCTGATCGGCGCGGAACTTCGTGAAGCGCAGGCCGGTGCGCCTGTTTACCTGGCCGGCGGCCCGCAGCACCTTCCATTATACACTGCTGCCTGTGAAACGCTGCACATCGCCGTGGAAGGCCGGATAGATGCAGACGAGGCGCTGGTGCGCGGGCAGCATATAGTGTGGACGCATTTGCAGCGATGAGTTGCTCACCGATAGTATTGAAGAATCAGCGAAGGGGCATTATCCTCAACACTCACGGCGTGAACGAAGATTCAAATTTAAAGCGGGAACAAAGAGGCAGAACTAAAATGATCTGCAGCTATAACCGGATAACAGCCTCTATGACTAGCAGCGAATATACAACTACAAAGACTCTCAGTCTCAAATAAAATTAAGACAGAGAAAAAGTTGCAACGGGAACGATCAAGTGTTATAACTGAAAGGGCTTGCAGCTATAATTGGATAACAGCCTATGCGGCTCGCGAAGAAGATACAACCAAGAAGGCACTCAGTCTCAAAAGGAAATCAAGATACAGAAAGGGTACATCGGGAACGGTAAAGTGTGACAACTGAAAGGATTTACAGCTATACCCGGATCGGCCCTACGTGCCTAGCGAAGAACATACAACAGAAAAGGCTCTCAGGTTCAAAAGGAAATCAAAATACAGAAGAGGTTACAACAGGAACGATCAGATGCAACAATAAAAGAACGGTATATTAAAAGTTCACAGCAGGAACTACAAATCGGAAAGCGTTTTCGTGGACAACAGAATACACGAAAAGCCGCGACAGCAACTACCATTTCTGGAAAAGTGAAAACACTGGTACTCCCAAACAGGCAACAGATACAAGAAAAGTATACAAAGAGCCTGTTTGCAGCATTGAATCAGCTTTCGTAATTTGATCTCGTCTCCCTTATACAAACAGCTATGAAACATTTCCTTTTCTCCCTGCTGGCTACGCTGCTGCTGTCAGGCGCGGCCGCAGCCCAGGCTCTGCCCGACAGTACGATGGTGGTGATATTGCAGGAAAATGAACCCCTGATCGGGAAAGCGAAGCCCCTCGGCGAGATCAAAATAGCGGATGGCGGCTTTAAAGTGAATTGCGGCTATGAACGCACCATGGAGGAAGCCCGCCAGAAAGCAAGAGCACAGGGGGCCAATGTCATCAAAATAACTTCCCTCAAGCCCCCGGATGCCTGGAGCACCTGCTACCGCCTGAAGGGTGATATTTTTTATTTCGAAGACGTCACCGGGCTGGTATCCCAAAAGAGAGAAGCCGCCGAGTCCGAAATAAAAGCCCTGATGCCTGACTCCGCATCGTATGCACTGCTGTGCGTATACCGGCCGAAATCAGGCATCGCCTGGACGCTGGAATACAACCTGCACGTCAACGACTCCACCGTATGCCGGGTAAAAAACGGCGAAAAATATCTCATCAAAATGTACAACACCGGCCAAACGAAGATTTGGGCCCGCACGGAATCGAAGATGGAGGTAACCGCTAACGTGCAGCCGGGGCGTATTTATTTTGTGCGCTGCAGTGCGGTCATGGGAGCGTTCGTTGGCCGGCCGAAACTGAAGCTGGTGGATGAACAGACGGGCATGCAGGAATTCGGGGCGATGGCCCGGTAAAAGGCGGCTTTTGTTTTCTTGTTCAAGACAGGCGCTTTCAGGACGCAGCCGCACCAGCTAGCTCCGGCAATGCCAGGTTCCCGTCCTGGTATTTCAGGTTGAGACGCAGCATAGACACTTTCCACCGCCCGTCCTGCTGTATCAGCTTCGCATCGTAGGTGCCCACCACCGTCCACACGTTCCCGCCCGTCCCTGCAGGGAAATAATGGGTAGCCGTACCGTAGAAGAACACTATCGCTTCTTCACCTTTCACGCTCACGGTAAAATTACCAAGCTGGTGATGGGTGGCCTTAAACCGGGGCAGAAATCCCTTCCATGCATCTACAATTGCCGCGGCCGGCAAATCAGCCGGTTGACCGCCGGCCATGGAGGTATAATCGAGGTGTACTGTGGGAGCAAAGGCCCGCAGACAGCGGTCCCAATCCCTTTCGTCGGCGCCGATAAAAATATCCAGTACAGCTTCAATCATCAAACGGGTTTCCATGTATTGTCTTTTGGCAGAAAAATAAACGCTATTTTTTGTTTTTGGAAGGTTTGTGCTCTTTCGCCAGGAAGGCATCCAGGGCATCGAGTTTTTTGTTCCAGAAGGTGCGGTACTGCTCCGCCCATTCAGCCACATCTTTCAGCCGGCCGAGGTCGGCGAAGCAATGCCTTTCGCGGCCCTGCTGTTTGATCACCACCAGCCCGCACTCCGTCAGTATGCGGATATGTTTCGATACCGCCGGGCGGCTGATGTCGAAATGTTCTGCTACCGTGTTCAGGTTGAGCGGCCGCCGCGCCAGCAAATGGATAATCTCGCGCCGGGTAGGATCGGCGATAGCCTGAAAAACATCTCTTCTCATGGTGATTCTTTCTGCATCAAATATACGAAACCCAATGGTTACACACATTGCTGGTTTGCGGACCCGGAACGTATCATCGCACCACCGTTTTTTATTTAATTTGCAGTAGTTATGATCAAGTTTACCGCCATCCTCAAAAAATTTGACGCCCAGGGAGAAAAAACCGGCTGGACCTACCTCGACGTTTCCGCCGAAATCGCCGGCAAAATCAAACCCGGTACCAAAAAGGCTTTCCGTGTAAAAGGCCTGCTCGATGCATATCCCATTCAGCAGGTTGCGCTGGTGCCCATGGGCGAAGGCGATTACATACTGCCCGTTAACGCCGCCATGCGCAAAGCCATCGGCAAACGGCAGGGCGCTGCAGTGAACGTGCAGCTGGCGGAAGACAAAGAGGAATATCAGCTGAATGATGATTTTGTGGCCTGCCTTCGTGAAGAACCTGCTGCAGAAGATTTTTTCAACTCCCTGGCTCCCAGCCGTCAACGCTATTTTTCGAAGTGGATAGACAGCGCCAAAACAGACGAGACCCGTGCAAAGCGCATTGCCCAATCCATCAACGGTCTTGCAAAAAAACAGGATTACGGCGCAATGATACGCAACCTCAAAGCAGATAAAGACAAGTAGCATGCCCGTTCATGGACGGGCATGCTGCCTGTAATTTTACATACGCAACAGGGTAATGGAATACTTTCCGCCGTCAATCACCAGGTAATACACTCCGCTCCTCCAGTTTTGGCTTACTTCTTTTTCATTTTCGTAAGCACGGTCTTCAAACACCTGTTGGCCGATATTGTTAAACACCTGTAATGTATGCCTGCCCGGCGTCAATGCCCTGACGCGGAAGCTATGACCGGCCGGATTAGGATAAGCTAACAGCCGGCTTTCGTTCTGCGCCACGGCTCCTACCGCCGGCTGCATTCGTCTAAAGGAGCCTGAAGGGGTGAACCTGACACCATGGGTGTAAAACTTCCTGGCATAGATATCTTCCATACACAACCTGTAATACACCGGGCCGGCGAGCAATGTTCCGTCCACGCTGCTGTATTGGCGCGGCACGATGCTGGAGCCATTGGCAGCCACCGTACCGATGGCCGTCCAGCTGATGGAATCGATACTTCGTTCCACTATATATTGCTGCATATAGCGCTCGCGATGGCTTTCCCACTGGACGCGCGCTCCCTGTCCTTCGGCAATCACACCAAAGGTTGCGAAACGGACAGGTCCTTTTGCAATGGTGTCCACAATACGGGCGTTCAACAACCGGGCGTGTAAAATGCCATGCGCAGAATCGTTGAGATTCCATGGGTCGCCAGCACGGAGCGCCGGCTTAATGAGATTATCCGGCCCGGCAATGTCTGTCCAGAAATCGACTCCTTTGGGCCCGAAGCGTTGCAGCACCCAGTCGCGCAGACCAATAGCTGCCGCAGGTTGCCCACCGAACAGATCGTTACGGGGCTGGGACGTGGTGACCCACACCGGGATGTGCAGAGAATCGGCAGTGGCCACTATCCGCTCGAAGTTGGCCTGGGTCTCCGCCAGCGTGAAACCGGAAGCGGCATCGTTGGTGGCCATGCTGACAATGACAGCGTCCGGCTTGCGCATGCCGTTATCCGGATTAAGCGCACGGGTGATGCTGCGGGCCAGAATGGGCGCCGCCTTGGATGGTCCGGGGTTGTACCAGACGGGATTGCAGTGGTAACTGTTAGTGCCGCCCAGAGCTATATTATACACCTCGCTGGCGGTATGGAGCGTTTTGAGGTAGGTACGGTAACGGTTCGCAAAAGCTTTCTGCGGATCAACCGGCCCCTGTCCCTGCGCGGTAGACGAACCGATCAACGCCACAACAATGGCCTGGTTCACGACAGGTGTTTGCGGCGGTTGCGGCGGCGGCGTAGTGCCCACCTTTTTACCCGCTGTATAGAATTTGCGGGCATAAATATCTTCCATGCGCAAACGGTAATACAGGATGCCGGCAGGAGCTGCAGCGTCTGTATTGCTGTATTGACGGGGAACGATGGTGGACCCGTTGGCTGCCACAGTACCGATGGCCGCCCAGTTCAGGGAATCCGTGCTGCGCTCCACCACATATTGTTGCATATAGCGCTCCCGGTGGCTTTGCCACTGCACTAACACGTCCTGCCCCTGACGGCTTGCCGAGAAAGCGCCGAAGCGCACAGGGCCCAAGGCAATGCTGTCCAGGATGCGGGCATTCACTATCCTGTTAAATAAGATGCTGTGAGCCGAATCATTCACATTGTCCATATCTCCCGTGCGGAACACAGGTTTGATCAGGTTGTCCGGGCCGGCAATGTCTGTCCAGAAATCAACTCCCTTGGGGCCAAAGCGTTGCAGCACCCAGTCACGCAGGCCGATGGCCGCGGCGGGTTGTCCGCCGAACAGATCGTTACGCGGCTGTGAAGTGGCCACCCATACGGGAATGTGCAGCGAATCCGCCGTAGCCACTATCCGCTCGAAGTTGGCCTGGGTTTCCGCCAGCGTAAAACCGGAAGCGGCGTCGTTGGTGGACATGCTGACAATGATGGCATCCGGCTTGCGCATACCATTATCCGGGTTCAGCGCGCGGCTGATGCTACGGGCCGGAATGGGTGCGGGTTTAGACGAACCCGGGTTATACCAGAGGGGGTTGCAATAATACGTGTTGGTGCCGCCCATGGCGATGTTGTAAACATCGCTGGCGGTGTTTTGAGACTTGAGATAAGTACGATAACGGTTCACGAACGCCTTCTGCGGATCCATGACACCGTCGCCCGCCGCGGTAGATGAGCCCACCACGGCGATCACTACTGCCGGATTACCCGCCGGGGGCTGGGGCGGGGGACCGCTGCCAACTTTTTTACCGGCGGTATAGAATTTACGCGCGTAAACATCCTCCATGCATAAACGATAATACACAGCGCCCGAAGGAGCGGCGTCTGTACTGCTGTATTGGTGCGGCGTGATGGTGGTGCCGCTGGCATTAACGGTGTTAACCGCAGTCCAGTTGATCGAATCCGCACTACGTTCCACGATATAGCGCTGCATATAACGCTCGCGGTGGCTTTCCCATTGCAGCAGCACTTGCTGTCCCTGCAGGGCGGCCGTAAATGCGCCGAAGCGGACGGGGCCTTTGGCGATCGTGTCGAGGATGGCCGCGGTGAGTACCTTATTGAATAATATGCCGTGCGCCGAATCGTTAAGGTGGATCAGGTCTCCGCCGCGCAACGCCGGTTTAATGAGATTGTCGGGCCCGGCGATGTCTGCCCAGAAGTTGATCGCTTTCGTGCCGAAGCGCGGCAGCGCCCAATCGCGGAGTCCCAGCAGCAGGTTAATCTGCGATTGCGGCAGGTCGTTGCGGGGTTGGGAGGTGGTCACCCACACCGGAACGTGCAGCGAGTCTGCCGTGGCGACCATCCGTTCAAAATTGGCCTGCGTTTCAGCCAGGGTATAGGCGGAGGCCCCGTCGTTCGTGGGCAGGCTGATGATGATGGCATCCGGTTTCCGGAATCCGTTGTCAGGCGCAACGGCCCTGCTGACGGAACGCGCGAAGATGGGTGCGGGGCGGGTAGGGCCAGGATTGTACCAAACCGGGCTGCAATGATAGGTGGTGCTGCCGCCCACCGCAATATTAAATACCTCGCTGGCGCTGTTGAGCGATTTCAGATAGGTGCGGTACCGGTTTACGAACGCATTCTGCGGATCCAGGGGACCGGTTCCCGCGGCGGTGGAAGAGCCCACAACCGAAATGACCACGGGATAATTCGTTTGCGCAAAACCAGCCAGCCCTAGATGGCACAGCACACAGCATAACAGGAATTTTTTCATGTTGTACGTTTGGGGTAGAAAATTCTGATCAGGGATTCAGCGGGGTGTATGCGGTTAGAACAGGAATTGGTTCACTGGCACAAAGGTACAGTGGAAATCAATACGAAGATGTCCCATTTTGGAGTGAAAAGTTGGGGGCTACAATTTATGCAATTCCATATAGTCGGCTACTTTCGGGAAGGCGATGTGGAACCAGTGGGTAAACGTGTCCGGCGTTTCCTTCAGTTGGCGGTAAATATCCCCGACCGGTTGAAACCGGTGCGAGAGCACTTCGGCGGCATCTGCCTGTACCGCTCCATCGTACACCCCGAGCAACACATGGTCGAATTCATATTCTGTAAGGTCGTTGTCCAGAGCCGCGCGGTAGGTGAAAGTGAAGATTTCCCGGAGCGGGCAGTCGAACCCCATTTCCTCCATCAGCCGGCGATGTGCGGCAGAAGAGGTGTCTTCCCCCGGCAGGGGGTGACTGCAGCAGGTATTTGTCCACAGGCCACCCGAGTGGTATTTATTCAGCGCCCGCTGCTGCAGCAACATCTCTCCTTTGGAATTGACGACAAAAACGGAGAAAGCGCGATGCAGCAATCCTTTTTGGTGGGCCTCCATTTTTTCCATGGTACCAACAGGTTCGTCGTGTTCATTAACGAGTATAACGGGCGGCAGTAACATTGCTAAGTCGGAAATGGTTCGGCTATAAATATAGGGCAAGTTAGGCGCATTTTACAGCAGCGGGCACAAAAGGGGGGTACATCCGTCCTGTTCACTGCAAACCTGTCGCACTTGCACCAGTCCAAACCCCTGCCCTCATCTTATCATGGTGCCCACATTGGCGCTAAAGGCAAAGTTCGCCTGACCAGGTAAGCCCATGGGCACTATAGGCCAATGTTCTTTGATTGGCGGTACGGCTATGGAATCCCTTCCTTATGTGCTCTTTTTCCCGGGATTATCGCATTCAACGCATACAGCATGAATTTTTTCTACGCCATAGCGCTTGGGAACAAAAGGCCTCACTGCATGTACGGGAAAGCTTGACAGTACCGCTGGGTAAAGCAAAAAAGTATACCTATCCGGGCGGGTAAGTTCCGGTAGCAGTAAAAAGTCTGAAGGGATATTTTGTCTTGGAGTATATCCGGGGAGGGCGGATATGATAAAAACGGGTCAGAAACGGGTTACCTGGGCTTTCAGCATTTTACGGGCGAAATGGATACGGCTCTTGATGGTTCCTAAGGGTTCTTCCAGAATGTCGGCGATTTCGAAATACTTAAATCCGTCGAGGTACAAAATGAAGGGTTTCTTGAAAATGACGGGCAGGTTGTGCACACTCAACTGTATATCCTTGATTCTCAATCCACTTTCTGCCTGGTTGCCGATAATGACCTGTTGGGTGTTTAGCAGAAAGTCGTTGGTGGAATTGTCGAAGCAGAGGTGTTGTTTTGATTTTCGCCGGTAATTGTTAATGAAGATGTTCCTCATGATGGTGTACAGCCAGGCTCTGATGTTGGTACCGGCAAGGTACTTCTCCTGGTTGGAAAGGGCTCTGAACATGGTTTCCTGATAAAGATCCTTGGCGGATTCGGCATCCTTTGTCAAGGTAATGGCAAAGGGTTTTAGAAAGTCAGCATTGCTGAGCAATAGGGTGTTAAATTCAGCGGATGACATATTGTTTAATTTTTGTTGTTCTAATTTAAACAAAAAAAAGCATTACTCCAAACAATTTCTGCGATTTTTTCACGTTGGCAATACAAGTTTTCAATGATTAACAATTTCATAATCAAGCTCTAGTGAAGCACAGGAATTGCTGATATCCTCTTTTTATTACTGGTTAACCGGGTTACAAAGGCCTGGGTATTTATGCATGAATAATTAAACAAATGTTAGCAGGCAATCATATAACACGAATAGTCCACGTGTTCAGGAGTATGTACGCAAAAAGATGGCGGATGGTTTTGTAATTCTGAAAAAAGTTTGCTCACTTTGGGTATCGGTTTCTGCGGGTTGACAGTTTAAAAGGTTGATTTGAGATAACTTTGCCGAACCTTGTTTTTTGAGGGGGGGAAACGTTCTCTTGTATGTTCCAGGGATGGCAGGAATGAACGGTTCATAGGCTCAGTGGCCTTCCCGTTCACCTGAGATATTATTAAAACAGACAACAGTACAAACCGGCATTTTATAATATATAACTCCAGGAAATAACATTAACATTGCTAGCAAATCAGAAAAATGACCGCTAACGATCATAAAATTGCCATTGTGGGATTGGGTTATGTTGGTTTACCTCTAGCCATTGCGTTCGCCCAAAAATACCCCGTATTGGGCTTTGATATCAATACCGTCCGCGTAAGGGAGCTGATCGGTGGGGAAGACCATACCAATGAGGCGGACCTTTCAAGTCTCCGGGAGGTGATGGAGGCTGGCAAGGCCGGAGTGGGCGCAGGGCTGACTGTTTCCTCCGACGAAAAAGACCTGGAATCCTGTAATATTTACATCGTAACCGTTCCCACGCCTATCGATCAATTCAAAGCGCCAGACCTGAAACCCCTGCTGAAGGCCTCCGAGATGCTGGGCCGGTACCTCCGGAAGGGGGATATCGTCGTTTACGAATCGACGGTTTATCGGGGCTGTACCGAGGAAGACTGTGTACCTGTACTGGAAAAATTCTCCGGTCTCACCTTCAACAAAGACTTTTTTTGCGGGTACTCCCCCGAGAGAATCAACCCCGGCGACAAGGTGAACACCCTTACCAGGATCAAAAAAGTAACATCCGGTTCCACCCCTGAAATTGCCACGGCAGTGGACGACCTGTATAAAAGCATCATAACCGCCGGCACCCACAAGGCGCCCAGCATTAAAGTGGCCGAAGCCTCCAAAGCCATCGAAAATGCCCAGAGAGACGTAAATATCAGTTTCGTCAATGAGCTGGCGCTCATATTCGACCGCATGGGCATTGACACAAATGACGTCCTGGATGCAGCAGGTACAAAGTGGAATTTTCTTAAATATAGGCCGGGGCTCGTTGGCGGGCACTGTATCGGCGTAGACCCGTATTACCTCGCCCACAAAGCGGAGTCCCTCGGTTATCACCCCCAGGTAATCCTTTCGGGCCGTAGGGTGAATGACAATATGGGGATGTTCGTGGCCAATAAAGTCATTAAACTCATGATCCGCAACGGGTTTAAGATCGATGGGGCCAATACTCTCATCCTGGGCATCACCTTCAAGGAAAACTGCCCCGACATCCGGAATTCCCGGGTGATTGACATTTACCGCGAGCAACGGCAATTCGGGGTGAATGTGGACGTGTACGACCCACATGCCGGGAAAAGAAGAGGTAAAGGAGGAATACGGTATTGATCTCATCGAGAAACCGGACAGGCACTATGACGCGATGATTCTGGCAGTAGCCCATCAGGAGTTTAATAAGTTGGATTTCAAGGTGTTGAAGAATGGAAAGCAGTCGGTGATTTTTGATACGAAGGCGTTTTTGGAGCGGGGGATGGTGGATGCGCGGTTGTAGGCATTACTGCTGGTTTGCAGTTGCATACCCAAGCAGTTTGGTGGTTTAAACCATTGATTTTCAAAATAAAACTCATTCCTGTTTTGATATAGGTCGGATTCAAAAATTTAAGGAGTTACTTATAATCTAATGGTTTTGTAGTTTTGAGGAATTCCTGTATTGTGGTTTTGACTGATTTTCAATCCGCTAACATTTATATGTTATTTTTAATAAATTTGCCGATCATTTTTTGCAAACCCTTTAATGGCAGGGTGTTTGCAGAAAGCGGAACGATTTTGAGAAGTTTTTTTATATCTAAACACCGCATGAAGAAAATATTTTTGGTCCAGATATTCCTGATGATTGGCTTGTGTGCATTTGCCCAGGTGCCTTCGATTTCGCAAAAACAGGCCCAGCAGATGAAAGCGGAAGATTTGTCGGATGAACAAATTCGGCAGTTGGTGGCTGAGATGAAGCGAAATAAGGTTGGTTTGGACCAGTTGGACACATACGCACAGCAGAAAGGTATTCCTCCTGCGGAAGCGTCTAAATTGAAGGACCGGATACGCGCTTTAAATCTAGATAGAGAACTGATCTCGCCGTCTCAATCCTCACAGACGGGCGATGCTCAAACCGACCGCGGTATCGATGATAATATGACTTATCAATCCGCCAGGGATAAAAAACCGATGACCGCTGCAGAGCGCGCCTACGAGGAACGGCGTAGAAAAATATTTGGAGCAGATCTGTTCAGTAATAAAAACCTCACTTTTGAGCCCAATCTCCGTATAGCAACGCCCCCCAATTATAAACTGGCGGCTGGAGATGAAGTGGTGATTGACGTGTATGGTTATTCCGAAGTGCAGCATAAGCTGAAAGTTTCTCCTGAAGGCTTTGTTCGCATCCCGTACCTCGGCCCTGTGTATGTGAATGGTTTGACGATGGATGAAGCAACCAAGCGTATTTCCCAGCAATTATCCACCATTTACGGCGGAATAAAATCAGGCAATACGTTTGTGCAGGTTTCCCTGGGCTCAATCCGCAGCATTAAGGTATTGTTGATTGGAGAGGTTGAACAACCAGGAACCTATACCCTCCTGTCGTTAGCCACTGTAGCTAACGCCCTTTACGTATCTGGTGGACCTAATCTTAATGGCTCTTTCCGGGATATCCAGGTCATTCGCAATGGACAACCACTGGTGCGTTTTGATCTTTATGACTTCCTGACCAATGGTGACCTCACCAACAATATTGTACTGCAGGATCAGGACATTGTGCGCGTAAATGCTTACAAAACCCGTGTTGAATTGGTTGGGCAGGTGAAGCGGCCGGCTATCTTTGAGGTAAAGGAATCCGAAACGTTGCAGCAGGTGCTGGATTATGCTGGCGGATTTACAGACATCGCATATCGGGATGTTATAAGGGCCAGCCGCATTAACAACAAGGAACGTGAGGTCGTGAATATTCCATTTAATGACATTGCTGTTTTTAAGCTCCGCTCGGGCGATAAATTTACCGTGGACTCTGTGTTGAGCCGTTTTACTAACCGGATTACCATTACTGGTGCGGTATTTCATCCCGGGGAATATGCGCTGGAGAATAACATGACGGTGGCAGATCTGATTAGCCGCGCTGACGGTGTCAAGGAAGACGCATCACTTGCCAGGGCCGTGATCTTTAGGCTGAAAGAGGATTTTACCCCCTCTACGCTGAGTTTCGATGTTCAGGACATTGTTTCCGGACGTCAAAAGGTACTCTTGCAGCGGGAAGACAGTGTTGTTATCTATTCTAAACTAGCCCTTCGGGAGGAATATCAGGTGAAAATTTCCGGGGAAGTAAATAAACCTGGGTATTTTAATTATTCAGACAGCCTTCAGGTGGGGGATTTGATTCTTATGGCGGATGGCTTGCGCGATGCGGCATCATTGAAAAGAATTGAAGTTTCACGGCGTATTCGCGGAAAGGAATATAGCCCGGCTGATAGCATTACGGCTATTGTTGCTCAGTTTGATTTGAAGGATGACCTGAGTTCTCTAAACGGTTTTGCCCTGCAACCTTTTGATGAAGTCGTAGTACGAAAATCTCCCACCTATTCCGAACAGGCTGCTGTTTCTATCGATGGCGAAGTTGTTTATCCTGGCCTATATACAATTAATACAAAGACCGAAAAAATTTCCGATCTTATAAGACGAGCAGGAGGACTTCGGCCCGGAGCCTATGCTGAAGGAGCCGTACTGCTACGAAAAACATTTGTTAACGCTTCCGATAGTGCATTGTTGAATTCCAAACTTCAAGTTTTCTTCGCTAAGCTTGCAGACAGCTCCGCGATCCGCAAGATGGAAAATACGGTAACACAGAAGGAACAACTGCTTGGTATCAATTTACCTTCAATAATGGCATCTCCGGGTTCGAAGTACGATCTGCGGCTAGAAAAAGGAGATATAATCAAGATTCCCAAAAAATTGCAAACGGTGCAGCTTTTGGGCGAAATATATTTCCCTAAGAAGGTTCGTTTTGAAAAAAATACGACATTCCGTGGCTACATTCGTGGCGCCGGCGGATTTACAAATAGCGCTTTAAAAAGGCGGAGCTACGTTGTTTACGCAAATGGAGATGTAAAGAGTACCAGCAAGGTCTTATTTTTCAACCGCTATCCAAAAGTTCGCCCCGGAGCTGAAATTTATGTCCCTTCCAAGAAAGATAGCAAAGGGCTCAGCGGACAAGAAGCAATTGGCATTACAACAGGGATTGCATCACTAGCACTAATCATTGTTACAGTTTTAGACAAAATCAAGTGATATTACGGAAAATATAAAATTCTATGAAGCAGTCTACGGCAAATCAGAATTATTCTGATGACGAAATATCACTTAAGTTCCTCCTTTTAAAGATTGGAGAATGGTGCCGCTTTTTGCTAGATAAATGGAAGCTAATTTTAGTTATCAGTTTAGGAGGTGCTGCATTGGGACTTTTCTACGCGCAAACGAGGGAAACTAGATACAAAGGAGAATTAACATTCATACTTGAAGAAACGAAATCTGGAGGTCTTGGCAACTACGCCAACTTGGCTAGTCAGTTCGGACTTGAATTAGGTGGTGGGTCATCCTCTGGTTTATTTACGGAAGACAACATTATTGGGTTTTTGAAATCCCGCTTCATTGTCGAAAAAGCATTGCTTTCTCCGCTTGAAGATGACAGTAAAACTACTTTAGCTGACTACTACATTAAATTCAATAAACTTAGAGAACGCTGGAAACCTGAGTTAAAAGTAATTCAGTTTCCCGTAAACGCAGATAGGAGACAGTTTTCCTTAACGCAGGACAGCATATTAAATATCTTATCTCTATCTTTAATTAGAGATCATCTGCAGGTAACCAAGCCTGACAAGAAAACAAGCTTTATTTCGATAAAATGTTGGTCAACAAATGAGGGTTTCTCAAAAATGTTTGTTGAAAGACTACTAAAGGAAGCCACTGATTTTTATGTAAACACCAAAACGCGTCGTTCGAGATCGAATCTTGAAAAACTTCAACAAACGGCAGATTCTATTGAATCCTTACTGAACAAAAGAACGTATTCAACAGCTGCTCTTTTGGACATTAATAAGAACCCTGCAAGGAACGTAGCATCAGTAGGTACTGAGGTTGCGATGCGCGAGAAAGGCCTATTGCAAGTTATGTATGCAGAAGTTATCAAGAATCTTGAAATGGCTCGGATGACTATGATGCAGGAAACGCCAGTGATACAAATCATTGATGCCCCTATTCTTCCTCTCCAGAAAGTGAAATTCGGATGGATAAAAGGTATCGTTTTAGGCGGAGCCGCCGGAGGATTTATAACTATAGTTTTTCTATTGATTCGACGAATCCTCAAGGAGATAATGGAATAATGTTAAACTAAATACTAATAAAACCCAAATGGATAAACCTTACAAAATCGCTGTTATTGGATTAGGGTATGTAGGCCTGCCCCTAGCCATTGAATTTGGCAAAAAATATCAGGTACTGGGATTCGATATTAATGCACAACGTGTGAATGAGTTGAAAAAGGGGGTTGATCATACTAAAGAGGCCAATACCGATGACCTCAAACAAGTGATTCAAGGTGGTAGAAATGGTTCACGTGGTCTTTCATTTTCAAGTATTAAAGACGACCTTAAGGAATACAACATTTATATTGTAACAGTTCCTACCCCTATTGATCAGTTTAAGGCTCCCGATCTGAAACCTCTACTTAAAGCTTCTGAAATGATTGGGAACGTGCTAAAAAAGGGAGACATCGTCATATACGAGTCGACTGTTTATCCAGGTTGCACAGAAGAAGATTGTGTACCAATGCTTGAAAAAGTTTCCGGCCTTAAGTTCAATAGTGATTTCTATTGCGGCTATTCCCCTGAAAGAATCAATCCCGGAGACAAAGTGAATACACTCACGAAAATCAAAAAGGTAACCTCTGGCTCCAACCCAAATATAGCAACTGTTGTAGATAACCTTTATAAAAGCATTATTAGTGCGGGAACGCACAAAGCCCCGAGTATAAAAGTAGCTGAAGCCTCAAAAGCGATCGAAAACGCACAGCGAGATGTAAACATCAGTTTCGTGAACGAGCTAGCACTCATATTTGACAGAATAGGTATTGATACGACAGATGTTATTGAGGCTGCTGGCAGTAAATGGAATTTCCTTAAATATAAACCGGGATTGGTTGGGGGACATTGCATAGGCGTTGACCCCTACTATCTTGCGCATAAGGCGGAATCTTTAGGATACCATCCTCAAGTAATTCTCTCCGGGCGCCGAGTCAATGACAATATGGGAATGTTTGTTGCAAATAAGGTCATAAAGCTAATGATCAAAAAAAATCATAAAATAAATGGATCGAAAGCACTGATACTGGGAGTTACGTTTAAGGAAAATTGTCCGGATATCAGAAACTCTCGGGTAGTAGACATCTATAAGGAACTTGTACAATTTGGCTTATCAGTCGATGTATTCGATCCTCACGCAGAGGCTAATGCAGTTATGGATGAATACGGAATCGAACTTATCAACAAGATCGAAGATCATTATGACGCCGTTATCCTAGCCGTATCCCATGAAGAATTTCTTTCAATTGATTTTGAAAAGCTCTGCAATGGTAATAATGCGGTCGTCTTTGACACAAAATCGTTTATTAATAGAAATCTCGTAGACGCAAGACTATAACTATGGAAAACATTCAAATGGTGGACCTCAAAGGTCAATACGAAAAAATAAAGGCACATATAGACAATGCTGTAATCGAATGTATTGCTTCTGCCAATTTTATCAATGGCCCGCATGTCAAGAGCTTCACAAGGGCTCTAGAAGCATATCTCGACGGCGCTAGCGTAGTCCCTTGCGCAAATGGCACAGATGCATTACAGATCGCCATGATGGCATTAGACCTTCAGCCGGGAGATGAAGTCATTGTTCCTTCATTCACTTATGTTGCTACTGCCGAAGTGATTGGGCTGCTGAGATTGACTCCGGTAATGGTTGACGTAGACCCGGAAACCTTTAATATTACAGCGGATCTCATTGAACAAGCAATTACCCCAAAAACCAAAGCCGTGGTCCCCGTTCATCTATTTGGCCAATGTGCGGATATGGATGCCATCATGAAAGTGGCACGTAAGTATAATCTTTATGTGATTGAAGACACAGCTCAGGCAATTGGAGCGATTTACACGTTTCCTGATGGGAAAACGGCTAAAGCCGGTACAATTGGTGATATTGGCTGTACATCTTTTTTCCCCTCCAAGAACCTTGGATGCTATGGTGACGGAGGTGCCATTTACACAAAAAATACCGCGCTTGCGAACAAAATAAACGTGATTGCCAACCACGGGCAGACAAAAAAATATGTACATAAGTACATTGGGGTCAACTCCAGACTTGACTCAATACAAGCGGCAATATTAGAAATAAAACTGAGCTATCTCGACGCTTATACCAGCGCGCGTCAAATAGCTGCATTTCGTTATAATGAAATGTTAGCTGATGTGAAAGAAATCATAACACCCACACTCGTTCCCTACAGTACGCATGTCTATCACCAATATACGTTAAAGGTAAAAAACGATCTTAGGAACTCTTTAAAAGAACACTTGGAAGCTGAAGGCATTCCTGCAATGGTATACTACCCGATCCCCCTCTATAAACAGGAAGCATACACATCTATTAGCTCTATATCCGGGAGTCTAGCAGCGACCGAATATCTTTGTAGTAGTGTGCTATCGCTACCAATTCACACCGAACTGACTGAAAAACAGCAGCATCGCATCGTTAATGCAATAAAATCTTTTTATAAAAAAATTTAAAATGAGCTATTTCTCACACCCTACTGCAGTGGTCGATAACGGAGCTGAAATTGGAGAAGGAACAAAAATCTGGCATTTTTCTCACATAATGACCGCCTGCAAAATTGGCAAAACCTGTAACATAGGTCAAAATGTAGTAATCTCTCCTGGGGTAATATTAGGTGACAACGTAAAGGTGCAAAATAATGTTTCGATATATTCCGGAGTGACGTGTGATGATGACGTTTTTTTGGGGCCTTCATGCGTATTTACCAATGTTATTAATCCGCGAAGTGCAGTTAATCGGAGAGGAATGTACGAAAAAACTCATGTAGGAAAAGGCGCATCAATTGGAGCTAATGCAACTATTGTTTGTGGCCACAACATAGGAGAATATGCATTCGTTGGAGCAGGGGCTGTAGTTACGAGAAGTATTCCCGCATATGCTTTGGTTGTAGGTAATCCCGCCAAGCAAATAGGCTGGATGAGCGAGTTTGGTCATCGCCTTCTTTTTACTGCGGAAAAAACTGCGATATGTCCGGAAAGCGAACAAGAATATCTATTTGAAAACAACCAGGTAAAAAGAATTAAATAAAATGGCAGAAGAAGAAACCAAAATAAAATTCGCAGTTGTTGGCTGTGGACACATCGGCAAAAGGCACATTGAAATGATCTTACGCAACAATGAGTCTGAATTAGTCGCCATTATCGATGTCCGAGATCCGAATCATTTAAAGATTCAGGAGTTAAATATCCCTTTTTTCAGAAGTCTGGAAGAATTTTTGGCATCAGGTATTGAAGTGGATGTTATAAACATTGCCACACCAAACGGATATCATGCTGAACATGCAATGCTATGTCTCTCAGCAAAAAAACACATAGTTGTAGAAAAACCGATGGCGCTTACGAAACAAGATGCAGAAAAGGTGATATTTAAAGCACTACATGTGCACAAGCACGTTTTCGCGGTAATGCAAAATCGATACTCTCCTCCGTCCGTGTGGATAAAAGAAATTATTGAATCTGGCAAACTCGGCAAAATTTTCCTAGTACAGCTCAACTGCTATTGGAATCGCGATGACAGATATTATAAAAAAGACAGCTGGCATGGAAAAAAAGATTTAGATGGCGGTACGCTATTTACCCAATTCAGCCATTTTATCGATATCATGTACTGGCTCTTTGGAGATATAGAAAACATTAAAGCTCGATTCAATGACTTTAATCACAAAGAACTGACCGATTTCGAAGATTCAGGCTTTGTAAGCTTCGACTTTGTTAATGGTGGTATTGGAGCCTTAAATTTCTCCACTTCTGTCTGGAATCAGAACTTGGAGAGTTCAATGACGATCATTTCGGAAAATGGATCAATAAAAATAGGCGGTCAATATATGGATAAAGTAGAGATCTGCAACGTAAAAGACTATGATATGCCCAAACTGGCCCCCACCAATCCCGGCAACGACTATGGCGCCTATAAAGGCTCTGCTCAAAATCACCACTATGTTATCGAAAACGTAGTAGACGTTCTAAAGGGTAGGGCATCCATTACTACCAACGCCCTGGAAGGGCTCAAAGTAGTTGAAATGATAGAAAGAATTTATTCGGAAAATAATATAAAAAAATAATCAAAAATGGCTATTAACGGTAAAAACATCTTTATTACGGGCGGCGCAGGGTTCATTGCCAATACCCTAATTAGTCAACTTGTTGACCGTAATAAAATTACAGTGTACGACAACTTCCATAGAGATACCCTTTCGGGTAGTGCATATGCAAGCCACCCTAATATTACAATCGTGAAAGGAGATGTACTGGATCTTGAACTACTTACAGAAGCAATGAAAGGGACCGAAATAGTTGTGCATGCTGCCGGCATAGCCGGCATTGACACTGTTGTCAAGGATCCCGTGCGCACTATGCGTGTCAACATGATTGGAACTGCCAATGCGCTCGAAGCAGCGAAGCGGAATAACGTGAAAGATCGCTTTATAGATTTCTCCACCTCAGAAGTTTTTGGTTCTTTTGCATTCAAATCCACTGAGGACAGTACGACTGTTGCTGGCAGTGCCGGTGAGGCTCGCTGGGTATATGCCGTAAGTAAACTCGCCGGCGAACACCTAGCTCACGCCTACTATAAGCAATTTAACTTACCGGTTGTTACGGTCCGTCCATTTAATGTTTACGGTCCCGGACAAACGGGTGAAGGAGCCATCCAGATATTCATTAAAAAAGCCCTTAGAGGCGAAAATATTTCCATATATGGAGATGGTAGTCAGATCAGAGCTTGGTGCTATGTTGATGATTTTGTTGATTGCCTGCTCGAATGTCTTGAAAACCCGGCTGCCATCGGTGAAAGTTTCAACCTCGGCAATGCCCGTGCAGTTATCACAACCTTAGGCCTTGCCCAAACCGTTTGCAGAATACTTGGCTCCACCTCAAAAATCGAATTTAAACCCGCACTGTCGGCTGACATTGAACTTAGAATTCCTAGCGTTGAAAAAACAAGTAAGCTGCTTGGATTCCAGGCCAAGGTTGATCTTGAAGAAGGAATTCTGAAAACTGCTGAGTACTTTAAATCACTGTAATGAGCTTTATTCCATTAATGCGTCCAAATATTACGGAGGACGACATAAAAACAGTCTGCGAAGTCCTCCGATCTGGCATGCTAGTTCAGGGCAAGCACGTAGAACAACTTGAAAACCGACTGATTCAAACATTTCAAGGCAAATTTGCATCAGCTCTTAGCAATGGAACCGCAACTTTGCATTTAGCACTAAAAGTACTCGGCATAGGCCCTGGGGACGAGGTGATCGTCCCCGCCTTCTCGTTTATGGCAACCGCCAATGTCGTTGAACTCATAGGCGCCACGCCGGTTTTTGTAGATATCGACATAGATACTTTCAACATCGATCCTACACT
Organism: Chitinophaga lutea; assembly: GCF_003813775.1. Taxonomy (NCBI): domain Bacteria; kingdom Pseudomonadati; phylum Bacteroidota; class Chitinophagia; order Chitinophagales; family Chitinophagaceae; genus Chitinophaga; species Chitinophaga lutea. The sequence continues at coordinate 1,696,316 of NZ_RPDH01000001.1, forward strand.
AATAGAAGCAGCCATTACCACTCGAACTAGGGCTATTATACCCGTCCACGAATTTGGCCTATCTGCAGAAATTGGAGAAATTATGAATATCGCTGCAAAATATAGCCTTCACGTGATTGAGGACGCTGCGTGTGCCTTGGGAGCTACTGAAAATGGCAGGCACGTTGGTACTTTTGGCGATTTTGGTTCTTTTTCGTTTCATCCTCGTAAGGCCATTACTACCGGCGAAGGAGGGGCTTTGTTAACCAATAAGCCGGATCTGCATAAGACTGTTCAGATACTTCGCAATCATGGTATACAAATGAAGGACGGCGAGATAGATTTCAGTGATTTTGGATACAACTACCGCCTGACGGATTTCCAGGCGGCCTTGTTTAATAGCCAATTTGCACGACTTCCGCAAATTATTGAAACAAGGCAAAAACTTGCTGCTATTTACCTTTCAGAGCTAAAGGCGTACCCTCAATTTAAATTGCCGTCCGTACCTCCAGGGAAAAATCACACATGGCAAACATTTCATATCCTAATTCCTGACTACATTGATCGCGGGAATGTAATAGAAAAAATGCGGTCATACGGCATCGGAACAAACTATGGTGCTCAGTGCATGCCATTTATGAACTCGTTTCGCCGAAAGTACAACTTGGACTGCCACAGGCATTTTCCGAACGCCCTAAAAGCTTACCTCCAGGGACTTGCATTACCTCTTTACGAAGGGTTAACGCCGCAAGATATCCACGTATGTGTAAACACCTTGATAAAGAGCACTTAATTAAATTTAAGAGATAAAACCAAGCAAAGATGAATGTATTAATTACAGGAGGGACTGGACTGATCGGCGCCGCCATTTCAAATTGCATCAGTAATGATTGTAACTTATCGAGTATAGTAAGGACAGTACCTCTCACTTCTGAAAATATACGATTTATTCAAGCAGATTTGTCTTTGCCCAAATTTATTGAGACCTACAAAAATATTCGACCGGATGTTGTCATTCACTGCGCAGCCAATATCCCTTCAGGCGCAAACACAGACGACGAAATATACTCACTGAATTGCAGAATCGATGAAAATGTTATTTCGTTATGCAAAACAACGAATTCTGCGTTGATCTACTTCTCCAGTACGATTGTATATGGCTATCAGGGCAACGAAATGGGAATCAGCGAAAACCATCCTACGAAAACCCCTTCCTTATACGCCAAACAAAAACTAGAAAGCGAGGGATTGATAGCAACGCATATTCCGCAACACCTGATTCTGCGCGTTAATGCACCGTACGGTCGGTACATGAGACAACGATCAGTAATGAATATTTTTGCAGATAGAGCCATTAATAATGAAGATCTCTTCTATCATGGAAACGGCGAAAGGATGCAAGACTTTACCAATGTGGAAGATATTGGGAGGTGGATAAGGAGCCTAATAAAAACTCGAACTTTCACTTCGGGAGTTTTTAATATCAGTAGCGGGGCGCCAGTCACGATGAAAAAATTAGCTAGTCTCATCGTGCATCAAGTTGAAAATTGTAAGAGTAGGATTATACCCTCGGGCTCGCCCGATCCTCAAGAAGCGTATAAAGCATCATACGATATTAGCAAGGCCAAGAAAATTTTAGGGTGGAACCCTCAGATCAGCCTTTACCAAGGATTAAGTGATTTGATACAAAACAGAAAACTGATATGACTATAGGGCTGTTATCGGATGCACACGGAAATCTATTAGTTTTCGAGAAATGTCTTTCATTCCTTGATCGACGTTGCGACAAACTCATGTTCCTTGGAGATGCATTTGGATATATGCCAGAAGGGAATGAAATTCTGGACATCATTATTAAAAAAGGGATAGATATGGTTCTTGGCAATCATGATGCAATGGTGGCTGGGTTGCTTCCCATTGATTCCAAGAAAGAAGAAATATATCGACTTACTTCACAAAAAAAGAACTTATCTGACGCCCAGCTCCGGTTCATTTGTTCACTACCAACACAGTTTTCATTGACGGAAAATGGCACCTTTGTGGGATTAGTACATGGTAGCCCATGGGACCACCTCCAGGGCTATGTCTATGAGAATGATGTGGACGAAAGATTTGATAAGCTCCCTTACGATATATTATTTATGGCGCATACCCATCGCCCATTTTTACTCACCCGCCCTAACATCACGTTAGTTAACGTAGGTTCCTGCGGCCTGCCAAGGGATATTGGCAACAACGCATGTGTGACCGTTTTTGATACGGAAACGAGAGCGGTGCAACAAATTAAAGTACCATTTAATGAAGATGCCATCATTGCCAGATACAAGGATCAGATTCACCTCGATGTAATTAATTGTCTAAAAAGAAAAAAATGAATCAAATTAAAGTGTTAGTTACTGGAGTTGGAGGAGGAGGATTAGGCGAACAAACATTAAAAGCATTAAAACTTTCAAAGCTACCGCTAGATATAATTGCCGCGGACGTAACTCCTATAAGCAAAGGGCTTTCTCAAGTCAAGCGTGCTTTTATCGTACCTCCCGCTAGCAGTAGCAACTACATCAACGAAGTTCTTTCCATATGCGCAGCGGAAAAAGTCAATGTGCTGTTTTGTGGATCAGAAGCGGAACTGAAAAAGCTTTCAAAACATCGCCAACAAATCATCGATGCTGGGATATTCTTTCCTATTAACAATGACAAAGTAATAGCTACCTGTCTCGATAAATTCAAAACAGCCGAGTTTTTCCGTGAAAACAATATCCCATATCCAAAAACATATAAAATTACCTGCCTTTCTGACATTGACCAGATTGGTACCTTTCCGTTGGTTTTAAAGCCAAATACCGGTGCTGGCGGTTCAGCCAACACGATGATAGTTCAATCCAAAGATGAACTCTTTGCATTTGTAAAATATCTGCTCGGTTTTTACAACGAGTTTGTAGCACAGGAATACGTGGGTGATCCGGAAAGCGAGTACACCGTAGGTGTGCTTAGTGATATGAACGGGAAACTGATCAATTCGATTGCTATCAATCGTTTTATTTCCAGCGGCCTCGGCAACAGAATAAAAGTCAAAAATACGAGTGGGCGCTCAGAACTGGGTGAGCATCTTATAATCAGTAGTGGAATTTCGCAAGGCGAGATAGGAAGATTCCCTCTTGTCACTAAGCAATGTGAAGAGATTGCCCAAAAAATTGGGTCTACAGGGCCCCTTAATATTCAGTGCAGGCTTGTAAATGGTAAGGTGTATATCTTTGAAATAAATCCAAGGTACTCTGGCACAAGTTCTATGAGAGCAATGGTAGGATTTAATGAACCAGATCTAATGATTAGGCACCATTACCTCAACGAACCCATAAAAAGAAACTTCGAATACGACGAGGGCTACGTGATTAGAGGCTTAGATGAGGAATATCTCCCGAAAAAAGACAAATGAAAATGAATATGAACAATAAACAATTCATATGGCATGCCGGCGAATTACCTTTTTACTGGGGGCCGCTCACTGCACCTCACAACGGATTTGGATTGCCTGATAGCCTCCCTTTCAGCATCTCAGTCGAAGTAGAATCCGGAAGGCTCTACCAGTTGTATAACGCCCAAACAGAGATAGCGCTTACCGAAGCCTACAAACTTGGGTCGCAAATATCTGGTATGATGGAAGATGAAGGTATTGGTAAACGCTATGCCGATGATTTTTTGGCATATATCTGCCAAATCCTTGATAATAAGGAAAAGTTACAAGGGGCCAAAATACTAGAAATAGGTTGCGGAAGCGGCTACCTGCTATCTCGGCTTCAGCATGAAGGCGCAAATGTATTAGGAATCGAGCCCGGAGTTCATTGTCAAGAAGGAGCGTTCAAATACAACGTTCCAATAATCCATGACTTTTTCCCATCCGAAAAAGTAACAGAACAATTCGATATTATAATAGCCTATAATGTGCTTGAGCACATTTTGGACCCGTTGAACTTCTTGGAAAAGATCAAATTAGCTCTTGCCCCGGGAGGAAGACTAATTATTGGTGTGCCGGATTGCGAACCCTTTATCAAGGCCGGAGATATCTCCATTTTTATACATGAGCATTGGAGTTATTTTACAACACATACACTTATCAACACCTTAAAACGTGCCGGCGCTGATAATGTCATTACTGGATTGGCGAAATTCGGCGGTGACGTATATGCTTGCTGTACATTTTCTAATCAATCTGCCGAAGTAGACCACCTCTGCATAGAGCAGTCTATTCAAGCAGCTGAGGGATTCAAGTATAAAGCTGAGGAGGGCATTAATATACTCAAGAAGCTACTTAAAGAACGCCTCAACCAATCGATTGGAATTTTCGTTGCGCCTCGGATAATGAATATCCTACCGCAAATAATGCTATCACAGCCAATAGATAACCTTCGCTTTTTTGATGACAACCCAAAATATGAAAACAAGTATTTCCCTTGTTTGAATATCCCCATCGAATCAAGAAAGAACCTAATCCACAAACCGCTAGACACCCTGTTAATCATGTCGCGTACATTTGGAGAAAAAATAAAACGCGAACTAGAGGCGAGCCTTAGTGGACAAACAAAAATCATTACCTGGAGCGAGATCTATTCGTCAAAAAATGTAAAATAGATGAGAAGGAAAAGAGTTGCATTTTTGCCGGACAACATCGCCACGCTCCCTGCAACAACCGCTGGCGTCATTAATAGGTTAGGCCTTGCCGACGCGAGAGCGCTGTCGATTAGTGATAATAAATATTGGACACACAATCAGCATACAAAGGTTCTAAAAACCTATAAAAATCGATGGAAGAACCCTTTCCTGAAGCTCTACTACGACAGCGTCAAGGTGTTTTTTATCATAAAATATATTCTTTGGGCGGATTACGTTTACTGGGTGTGGGATTCTGCCCTCCCCTTCCAACTGGACTTAAAACTTATTAAGCTGCTCAAAAAGCCGCTCCTAGTTGAATGGATGGGAAGCGACATCCGAATTCCAGAACTAATTTTCCGACACAACGAGTTTTATAAAAAAGCTTGGCAAGAAGACTATCCTTATAAGGATGAATCCCAAGAGAAAAGCTACCGTATTCAGAAGAAATTTGCCGCTGCCAATGCGGTACCAGCACTTTCCCCGGAAATGATGCTCTACTTATTACCAGGTTTATTTAAACAAACATTCAGTGTAATGCAAAGGATAGATTTCAGTGCACTTCCGCTTGCGTATCCATTACCAAACAAACAAAAGGCGGTATTAGTACACACTCCTTCCTCTCATTCTGCAAAGGGCACAAAGCACATACGGGAAACCGTTTCGAAGCTGAAGGAAACATACGAACTTGAATATATTGAAATCACTGATGTTCCTCGGGAAGAAGTACTAAAGATTACCGCGACGTCGGATATCTTCATTGACCAGATAATTTTCGGAAATTATGGTTTGGCAGCATCTGAAGCAATGGCAATGGGCAAACCAGTAGTTTGCTTCCTGATGGACCTAATGCTTGAGGTGTTACCCCAGGACTGCCCTATAATAAACGCCAGTCCGAAAAGCCTATATAACAAACTGGTTCCCCTCCTACAAAACGCAAAGCTTCGGCATGAAATAGGTATGAAGAGCCGTCAATATGCAGAAAAATACCACGATGGCGAGAAAATAGCTCGCCAGATAATAGAGATTTTTAGTTCACTAAAGAAACAGAAATAGGATGGGCTCATCAAGTGCAGTAGGGAGAAATTTAAAAACCTTAACTTCTGATAGTGTAATATATGGGCTTGCAAATGTTGTAACAAAATTTGCAGGGTTCTTTCTAATACCAATATACGCGCGTTACTTTACTCCAGCCGAATACGGCGTGATTAATCTTATCAACGCTACATTCCTTCTGACTTCTATTTTTTTAGTTTTTTCGTTAGACAGCGCATCAGCCCGATGGTTTTACGATTCCGCGAATCCCAATAACCAAAAGCAAGCCTTTGCTGGATGGTTTTGGTTTCAAACAGTCGTAGCATTGATTGTTATGTCTATCTTTCTTGCTACTTCAACAAAGGTTAGTCAACTGTTGACAGGCGATACAGATAATAAGATTAATATAATTATACCATCCATCGGCCTTACTTGCAATATACTGCCCAATATCGCTACGAACTGGTTACGAGTTCAGAGAAAAGCTAAAACAACCACTATCTTTAGCTGTAGCCTCGGCATTACAACAGTACTGCTGAGCATGCTTCTTGTTGTGTACTTTAAAATGGGAATCACTGGTACCTTAGCGGGTGTCGTAATTACAAATATTATTTTTTCTATTATTGCGGCTATTATCGTCAAAGATGTCATCAGCATCAGATACTTCAAGTTAATGGTGCTCAAGAACATGTTGAGGTTTGCCATGCCGTTAGTGCCAGCATCCATTGCATTTTGGTGCATCACTTCCTCCGCAAGCTACTTTTTAAACTTCTACACGAACAAATCCACCGTAGGCCTTTACAACATGGGTGTAAATATTGCTTCCGGTGTAGCTATTTTTACGGGGGCCTTCCAGCAAGCTTGGGGCCCCTTCGCCTATTCAATTGTTAATCAGCCAGATGCCAAGAATACCTATGCAAACGCGGGCATATTGTATACCACCATCATGTCTGTACTTGGCTTACTAGTGATCTTATTTAGCCCTGAAATTATATTAATCTTTACAACACCTGCCTATCTACCTGCAACTTGGGTAGCTGGTATTCTCAGTTTCAACGTGATATTCATTGGCCTGTCCTATGTAGCGACTCTTGGTATAACGATAGTAAAAACAACCTACCCTTATGCAATAGCTGTCATCAGCGGTGCTATCACTACATTGCTGCTATTTTTAACACTAATCCCAAATTTTGGTATTCAAGGTGCAGCTACAGCGGTTTTAGTCGGTCAAGCACTAGTAACATCCTATTTATTCTACAAGTCGCAAAAAGCATACTTCATTCCATATAATTTTTTTAACATATACATGACAATTTCATTATCAATATCTATAGGAATATGCTCACAGTATTTTATACAGGAGGTTAATACAATAAGTTTTATTTTCAAGGTTATAACAGTAATTTTATATCTAGGTCTGATTTTTATTCTCAATAGAAGGATAATTTTACAACTGATTGCCAAATTCAACTTGTCAAAATAGCGTTATAAATCTATGTGTGGTATTGCAGGAATCGTAACAAATGAAGCAAATGTATCTAGAGATAAATTGCAAGCAATGACTGATGTGATTGCTCATAGAGGTCCAGATGGCGAGGGGTTCTGGATTTCGGATGACGGTTGTGTTGGATTTGGCCACCGAAGGCTTTCAATCATTGACCTTAGCGATATGGGCCACCAGCCAATGCATTATCGCAATGGGAGATATACAATAACATTCAATGGGGAAATATACAACTTTGTCGAACTAAGGGAGCAATTGCAAAAATATGGCTATGCCTTTCAGTCTTCTTCTGACACCGAGGTATTACTTGCGTTGTATGATCGTCATAAAGAAAAATGCTTGCAGTATCTTGATGGCATGTTTGCGTTCGCGATATGGGATGAAGAGGAAAAAGAGTTATTCGTTGCCAGAGATCGCTTTGGAGAGAAGCCCTTTCACTACGCATACGTACCTAGAGAACTCTTTGTATTCGGATCTGAAATGAAGGAGCTATGGAGCTACGGGCTCCCTAAAGAAGTGAGTTACGATATGTTATACCGATATCTTATTAACCGAGATGTGCAGAACGCTAATGATCCGTCCCAAACTTTTTTTAAAAATGTTTTCAGGCTGCCAGCGGGCCACTACGGTAAGCTCAAACTATCCGAACTGCAATTTACAGTTGAGCGATATTGGGATATTGACTATCAAAATATAGACTATGGAATTTCGGAAAAAAGAGCGGAGAATGATCTACGCGAACTGATGTTCACATCAATCAACAGAAGAATGCGGTCAGATGTACCTATTGGATCAAGTCTTTCAGGGGGACTTGATAGTTCTATCATTGTTTGCGCCATAGATCATGTTTTCAACTCTACTATTCAGCAAAATACATTTTCAGCTCGATTTCCTGGGTTCGTAAAAGATGAAGGTGTTCACATTCAAAAAGTCCTCGATCAAACAAATGTAGTTGCTCATTTTACATTTCCCGATTATACAAAATTGATCAGCCATTTGGAGAAACTAAGCTGGCACCAAGAAGAACCTTTTTCGTCTGCCAGTGTGTTTGTTCAGTATGATGTCATGCAATTAGCAAAGTTAAACAATGTAACCGTGCTTTTAGACGGCCAGGGTGCAGATGAAATTTTTGCAGGATATCACTCCTTCTATCCAACACTTTTTAATGAATTAAAAAAGCGTAACCGGAGTATTTATGTTGAACAGTTAACACAATATCAGCAACTCCATCAAGATAACCGGATTAATTCTTTGGCTTACAAGCCAGGTATTACCGCTTGGGCAAAAGAAAATCTCAACAGCGCTTGGAAAAGTAGCCTTAGGAAAAAAATGCATCATTTCAGGCAAATAAGATCGCCCTTTCTCAACACAGATTTCTTTAATGCTCACAAAGACGTTATAACAGGTTTAAATACTAAATTTGATGGACTAAACCATGCTTTATATAACAGCACCACAGGGCCCGGGCTTCAGGAATTACTCCGATATGCCGACCGAAATTCTATGGCTCATTCTCGTGAAGTACGTCTCCCGTTTCTTTTTCATGACCTCGTTGAATTTGTATTTAAGCTTCCCGCCGAGCAGAAAATAAAGAATGGTTGGACAAAATATTTGTTACGCTCATCCTTTGAGCATATCATTCCAACTGATATAGCTTGGCGAAAAGACAAAATTGGATATGAGCCACCCCAGCAAGAATGGCTATCGTCCCCAACAATAACAGAACTGCTAGAACAACACAAATCGAAACTTGTAGACCTTCGAATTCTTCATAAAAACGTACTGAGCTCGGATGCCAGAAAAGAAACTGGCTCGGTCAAAAACAGCCGTGCATGGCAAATCTTAATGGCCGGAATGATTTTGCAGTAAATAGTAAGTAAAATTAAGTAAGTGAAAAAGATTATCTCAATTATTGGCGCTCGCCCACAGTTCATAAAACATGCCCCAATCCAATTAGCATTGGAGCGGGTTGCAATTTCCAGAACAATCCATACCGGCCAACATTTTGACGAAAACATGAGCGACATTTTCTTTAAAGAATTGAAAATGAACCCTCCAGACTACAAGTTTAAATTAAAGGGGAAGAGTCATGCTGAACAAACTGCTGAGATGATGGTTCAAATTGAAAAAATATTGTTAAACGAACAACCAGAAGCAGTACTCGTATATGGCGACACAAATTCCACATTAGCCGGAGCTCTCGCTGCTGCAAAGCTGCAAATTCGGTTGATACATATTGAAGCAGGCCTGAGAAGCTTTAACAGAGAAATGCCAGAAGAAATCAATCGGGTATTAACGGACCATGTCTCCGATCTCTTATTCTGCCCCTCCGAAACTGCTATGACTAATCTACGTGTCGAAGGGGTCACCCAAAACGTACATTTATGTGGCGATGTTATGAAGGATATGATAAAAATCGCAGAGCCTTTTCTGAAAAATCATTTGCCGGGAAAGCCATATTATTTTGCCACAATTCATCGTCCATATAATACAGACAATCCAACTAGGATGAAGGCACTCCTCGAGGCATTTCAAAATCTCAAGGCCCCGGTAATTTTCCCTGTACATCCGAGAACTACCGGCCGAATTACAGAGTTCAATCTTGATATAAACAGCTATCCAAATATAGTCTCGATTCCACCGGTTGGCTACTTCGACTCGCTCTCGTATCAACGCCATTCCAACGGGGTAATCACTGATTCAGGTGGAATGCAAAAAGAAGCCTATTGGCTCCGAAAAAAGTGTCTAACAATCAGAAAAGAAACGGAATGGATTGAAACGTTGGAGCATGGATGGAATCATTTGATTTATGATGACTTGGAAAAAATACAGGATTCACTCTTTATGGAAGTCCCAGGGCCAAATAATGACATGTTGTATGGGTCTTATACCAATTCGAATGAAATAGTACAAACCATTTATGATTTCCTCATCTAACAATATGCATATCCTAATAATCACCCATTATTTCCCACCGTTGAACGAAATCGCATCTATTAGGCTTTTTTGTTTTGCAAAATATTGGGAGCAAAATGGGGTTCGAGTATCGGTACTCACGACCAAAAAAAGTGCACCTGCCGATCTCAGTTATCAAAAAGATATTAGTCCAAGTATCGCAATATACGAACTAGAATATCGGAGAAAGTTCAGATTTCTGAACATCGCCTCAGAAAAAAAGACTTCCCCCCTATCGTCGGTCGAATTGCGGCCGAAGACATCTTGGCGCGCACTGCTGAAACGAGTTGGGCGCCATATTTATTACGGCCTGGGACTAAGTCAAATAGAACACCACAACTGGGTTAAAGTAGCTGCTGAAAAGGGAATCCAAATCTCTCAAGAAGAAAATATCACGCATATTTTCTCTTCATTTGGTCCGTCTCAAAGCCACGTAATTGCATCACGCATTATCAGCAAAATAAGCAATACCGCAATATGGGTAGCAGATTATCGGGATCTCTGGTCTCAAAATCACATCTATTCCACCAAAGGAATTTTTAACCTCATTGAGAAGGCTATTGAAAGGAAGGTACTTAGGCGGGCCAAGCTTATCACAACCGTTTCAGAACCGCTTCGCATTGCCTTATTAAATCTTCATTCCGACAAGCAGGTGATGACAATATACAATGGCTTCGATCCAGCGGATTTTCCTTCAACAATCACTCAAGCAAGGGCTAAAAAAAGGCAAACACCTATAAAAATCGCCTATCTGGGGAGAATATACCCTGGCTTTAGGGATCCCAGTCCTCTTTTCCAGGCAATCCGTGAACTTGAGTTAGCCGATAAGCTCGAATCTGGATCGCTGCTGATACAATTCTACGGAAAGTTTATGGGGAACCTCGAGGCCCTAATTGCCAAGTATAACGTAACCCAGTGGGTAGAGGTTGTAGGTCAGGTAGATTATAGTGAATCCTTACGGATACAAAGAGACTGCGATTGGCTTTTATTCCTTGAATCATCCCGCAGAGAAGCCGCAGGTGTTCTGCCTGGCAAGCTTTTTGAATACATAATGAGCCGTACTCCTATTCTCGGCATAGGAATTGATCCGTCGACGTCCGCCGGTGAACTAATTATCGAAAGCAATACAGGACTCGCCCTAGGAAACAACATTGCAACAATAAAAAATGCACTCCTTACCTCTGTACTCTCCTCTAACCATACGTATAGTTTAAATGAAAACTTTATGCGCAAATACTCGAGAAAAGTTCAGGCTGAGGAACTCCTGGCGGTATTAAAAAAAATAGGCCATTAATATGTTGGATATATCACATGAATCCTTTATCAAAAGATAAGATCAATGCGCTTTCCTTCAGAAAGAATGTCAGCAAATGGCTGGTAGTTACGTCTGGTATATATATGGTTGGGCTTCCACTTGGATTTCCCCATTTAATGTTTGTAGTGAGCGCGGTTTATCTTTTCATGGAAAAGTCCGTTCATGCATATTTTAACCGAACATCTTTTAATATTACAGTCATTGCACTGCTTTTTGCGCTAGTTCAGCTCTTAGTGGGCGCGAAACTCAAAAGTGAAATTAACTTTCTAACATCGGTTCTTGCGTTCCCAATTACCTATGAGTTGCTAAAAAAATTTTCGCTTGAGGGCATCATTGACATAAGTAAAAAGTTTATTCGTTTCAGTACATTCATGCTATCTGCGGAATTTGTCATCCGCTTTATACTTGCAAACTTATTTCCAACAAGCCCTGATTTCTATCGATTTAAGTTCCATAGTTTTATGTTCCAGGATACGAATTTTGCCGGAGCATTGATCCTCGCTGTCTATTTCTATGCATACTTCCTATCCAAGCGTTTCAAGATTAACCTAAAATTTTATACAACAATACTTTTTATTCTCGTTTTTCTGTCTTTTTCACGAGCTGCGATGCTTGCTCTTATGCTAACACATATTCTTTTTTTTCAAGTAAAGCTAAGCAATATTATTCCACAGATACTTAGCCGTTTAGCAGTAGTTCTCGGATTGGTATTAGTCGTACTTCCCTACATTATAGGACAGGCAATGGAGGATCCCAGTTTCCGAAGTAAATTATACATTCTCGGCCTTTACGAAAACAGCGGCGGATTATCTTCAGTGCGCATTCTCTTCGGAAACGGTATCGGGCAAACGGAGACCGTATTGGAAGGGCTTTATGCGCATAATATACTATTGTTATATTTCCTGGAATTAGGTATTATTGGCTGCATCGCTTATATACTACTGATTATTAGCATAATATATAAATCTAAAGGATACTCGTTATATGTATATATTCCCTTTTTGATTGCGGCTCTTTCTGCAGTCGGCCATGGTCTTCATTATCTTTACGTTGTGTTTGCATTATTGTGCCTGATTAGAGCTAAGGAAAAACAGGCTAATATCTAAAAGTACTCGGATGAAACGGCTATTGTTTATAATTTATTCATTAGAAAATCCAAGGGGCACGGAAAGGGTTACAACTACACTTGCTAACGAGTTATGTAGGCATTCCAGATACGAAATAACAATTGCCACTTTATATGGATGCGAAAGTTACTTCCCCCTAGACGAACAGGTTAAAGTTTGTCATCTTGAAAAACAGTATGGCCACAAATCCAAGGTAAGAAAGGCGTCCTATTTAATTGAAATGATCAATAAAGGACACTGGGATTATGTAATCGGGGAAGCCATGAATCTAATGACTTTCTTTTGCGCATACTTAACATACCGCGTCAAAGTGCCGGTAAAATTCATAATTCACGAGCATACAAGCTTTAACAATGCAGGTAGAATCATGCGGTTGCTAAAAATTCCCCTGTATAAGCGCTTTGATACAGTCTGCGTTTTGACCAATCACGATCTGCACCTGCTCAACAAAAAAGGAGTAAGCAATGCAGTTAGAATCAGCAATTTTTCTCCCATATTTCCTCCTTCGTTTCCACCATTACTGACTAGAAATAAGTGGATCATTGCAATAGGGAGTCTTACTTACGACAAGGGGTTTGAACGACTGCTGGAAATCTGGGCATTGCTTTATATGCGATATCCTTCATGGAAGCTATTAATTGTCGGCGATGGCGAAGAAAAGGATAATCTACAATCCCAAATAAAAGACTACGGTATGAGTATCAATAATTGTGAAATTATCCCACCATCCAAAAATATCAGCGACCTCTATGCTAGATCACAGATACTGGCCTCCACCTCCCGACTTGAAGGTCTACCCATGGTAATGATCGAAGCATTGTGTTTTGGATGTGCTTTAATTAGCTATGACTGTGAAACAGGGCCTAGGGAGATCATAAATCACGGTATCTCTGGTTATATAATACCAAACGGTCAAAAGCAGGAATATGTTTCGAGACTAAACGACTTGCTAGCACAAGAACAACTTCGATGCCAATTCTCTGAGAATGCGGCGGTAGAGCGCATACGGTATGAACCCGCCGTGATTGTGCAGGAATGGATTGACATTATCGAAAACTAACACATACTTCGTAAGAGAGATTGGCATCTACTTAGCAAATTTTTATATTTAGTCTCTAGAGTCGCATATTGCCTGCTCAATACCTTCTTTCAATTAAAACAAAGGGAAAGAAAAAGACACCCAAAAGAAAAATGTCATAAAATAGCAATACATAATCTTAAAAAAACAACGTTATTCAATAGCAATGATTAGTCCTACTTCTAGAAAAAAATGCTTATTGATTCTTCCAAGGATGCCCTTCCCTCCTTACTCTGGGGGAGCATTGCGATGTATGGAATTAGTGAAGATTCTACACAGACATTATGAGCTTCACCTAGTAATTATCACTGCTGAAAAAGTAGATTCTAATTCCGTCGAATTTATTACTGATCATTCTACATCATATAAGATATTTAGGCTTGGTAAACTCAGCGCCGTCCTCAACACATGGCGTGCCCTGCTTAACGGCCACCCCTTGCAGGTATCGTATTTCTACATGAGGCAAGTACAGCGTTACATAAACACATTGAAAAATGAAATCGATTTTGCTATTTGCAATATGGTTAGAACTGCAACATATCTACAGACAATGAAAAAGCCTGTATTTTTTGATATTGTTGATTCGTATGCTCTATCATACGATGACGCCTACAGAAAAACCAACTCGTTAATATACAAAGTCATTTACAAAATTGAAGCTGGAAGACTCAAAAGATTTGAGCAGGCAATAATCAAAAACACTGAAAAAACTTTTTTTGTCAATAAATTTGAAGCCGACTATTGGAAGAACGCTGGTCCCACTATTTGGAATCCTAACGGAGTAACAATCCCAAATCACTCTGAAAGCCTAGCCATTGAATCAAATAAGTATGGTGGAAAATTCATTGCATTCCTTGGCAAGATGGATTATCAGCCAAATATCGATGCAATCAACTGGTTCATTCAGCGAGTTTTCCCCTACTTGAACAAAGACATTTCCCTAGTAATATTGGGTACTTCTCCCAAGATCGACTTATTAAAAATGGCTTCTAAAGAAGCTCGCATAATAGTTACCGGATTTATTGAAAATCCATATGCAATTATGAAGCATGCCTTAGCGATTATTGCTCCCATGCAAACCGGATCTGGTATACAAAATAAAATCCTCGAAGGAATGTCGTTGAGTAAAATAGTAGTCTGCACCTCATTGGCAGCCAGACCTATAATTGGCGCCCAGCATAACAAGCATCTAATAATAGAAGATGAACCGTCAAAAATGGGCGACCTGATTAACCAAATATCCCTTCACCCCGCGCAATACGTCATTATTGGGGAAAATGCACGCAAATTGGTCAGCAGTAATTTCTCTTGGCAAAATCACGAAAACATCCTAATTAAAGAAATTGAAGATACAATAAACGCAAATACAATATCATGAAAATTAATATTATTGGAGGCTCTGGGTTCATTGGGACAAACCTCACTGATGCTATGATTAATGATTGGACTATTTTAAACTTGGACAAAGCCCTATCTTCTAAATATGATCATCTTACCGTAAAGGTAGATATTTGCAACAACAATGAAATTCAAAACAATATGCGTCTGGCGGATTGGGTTATCTTATTGGCTGCAGAACACCGAGACGACGTAAGTCCAATTTCTTTATACTACAAAGTAAATGTGGAAGGCACTGCAAATGTGTTAAAAGCAATGAACAGAGCTGGAATAAAAAAGATCATCTTTACCAGTTCAGTCGCCGTGTATGGTTTAAATAAAGATAACCCGGACGAATATCAGGAGGTTGATCCATTTAACCATTACGGCAAAAGTAAATGGGAAGCAGAAGAAGTACTGAGAACATGGTACCGCGAGGCCCCGGAAGAAAGAACTCTTATAATCATACGGCCAACAGTTGTATTCGGACCAGGGAATAAAGGGAACGTTTATAACCTCCTCAATCAGATTTCCAGCGGGAAATTTTTGATGATCGGCGACGGCAACAACAAAAAGTCAATGGCCTTTGTTGAAAATATCACAGCTTTCATCAAATTCTGCATAGTCTCTGATATGACCGGATATCACCTCTTTAATTATGCCGACAAACCCGACATGACAACCAATGAACTCGTATCCCAGGCAGAAAAATCCCTGGACAGGAAAATATTACGTTTAAGAATTCCGTATTTTATTGGCTATATAGGCGGTTTAAGTTTGGATATTATTGCCAAAGTCCTTCGGATGAAGTTTTCGATAAGTGCCGTAAGAATAAAAAAATTCTGTGCAACCACTCAGTTCTCTGCCGAGAAAGTGAGGCAATCAGGTTTCAAAGCCCCATTTAGCTTAGATGAAGGTCTGAACAAAACTATTTTAAGTATTCTTAAACGTACATAATAGATTCGTGCAAAAATCGTATTTGCGGGCCTATGTCCTCAAACATAAAGGCATAATTTTTGACATCTGTTGAAATCAAATCATCATGAATGAAGCAGCTTGCCCTGATATTAACCGTTTTAACACTCACTGTTCCCGCTGTCGGTCAGCAGAAACTACCAGTGATTGCCCCTTATCATGCAGAAAATATAAGGGAATTATATATCGATACTGTAAATCATCATACCGCATTAAGAAAGATTTTACATGAGGATACCAACGCATTGTATATCCAACAGGATACCACAAAGCAAAGCTGGTTTCACCGAAAGATTTTTAATGAACATCTTTTTGAGTTCCGTAAACCGGATTTCAATTTGTTTATAGACCTGGAAGGCGACTTTCAATTGGGAAAAAGCAGTCGCAGCAAAACTCTTTGGCTGAATACAAGGGGTATTCGTGTAATGGGCAATATCAGTCCGAAATTTTATTTTGAAAGTTCATTTTATGAGAATCAGGGTATGTTCCCTGTATACATCGATAGCTTTGTTGCGAGACGAAGAGTAATACCCGGACAAGGAGAGCCGAAAATCACCAACATTGGCAAGTCCTATGACTACGCTTATGTGAATTCACTTATTAGATACACCCCCTCCAGGTACCTGGCTTTTACAATGGGATACGGTACAAATTCCATCGGCGATGGTTATCGCTCCCTCATTCTCTCGGACATCAGTTTCAGCTACCCCTACCTGAAGATCACAGGCACTTTAGGCCAGTTCCAATACACCTCAATGTGGGCACAGTTTATGGATCTTGCTAGCAAATCGTTCGGGCAGGCGTACAATGATCTGGGCTATAGTAAAAAATGGGGCGTATTTCATTTCCTGGATTGGAATGCCAGCAAAAAACTCACTATCGGGCTGTTTGATGCCGTTATCTGGCCAAATACCGACTCTTCCGGCAGAAAACGGGGATTCGACTGGACATATATGAATCCCATCATCTTCCTCCGCCCCGCAGAATACTCCGCCGGCTCCTCTGACAATGCCATGGTGGGCATGAACGCCAAATTTAAACTGTTGCCGAAAACCATGGTATACGGCCAGTTTGTATTGGACGAATTCAAACTCAGCGAAATAATAAACCGCGATGGATGGTGGGCCAACAAATGGGCTTCACAAATCGGGTTCCGCGCGTTCGATCTTTTCAAGGTGAACAACCTGGATCTTCAAGGAGAATTTAATGCCGTGCGACCGTATACTTACTCATTCAGGAATACGTTCGCCAACTATGCTCATTACAATCAATCACTCGCACACCCGATGGGAGCCAACTTCCGGGAAGTCCTCGGTATCGCTTCCTACCGTTACAAACGCTGGTTTCTCAAAGGACAGCTTACATTTGCGCAGTATGGCCTGGATCCCGGAGAAGCGACCAATTATGGAGGTGACATTTTCAAGTCTTACGACACCCGTGCAAAAGAATATGACAATCGCATCACCCAAGGTGTTAAAACTGATTTCTTCTACGCTAATGGCTCCATCGCATTTGTACTGAACCCGAAATATAATCTCAGAATAGAAGCCATGGCAGCTTCGCGAAGCGAAAAAAACGTACTTTTCCATAATAAAGAGTTTATCTTTTCCGTGGGTCTTAAAACCTCATTCCGTCAATTTTATTACGATTTCTGATCCTCACGTATCCAGGCGGCGCACACTGGAAACGCTAGTTGGTTCGATGGGCTTAAATACCAAACGCCCCGGAGCACATCCGGGGCGTTTTATCTTTCGTAACCAGGGGAGACAAACAAAAGATACCATCTTACATGGAAAAAGGCCGTTGTTTCACTGGGGCATCCACATTGAATGAAATGCATCCTCCCGCTCTCCCCGGCTTGGTCATGTTCACAGGAAGCATACACGTAAGCTCCGTCACGTTTTGCTGATTCGTAAAAGTTCGCTGGATTTTAAAATAAGGTTCCCTTTAGCTATGGCCGTTCATATATTCTCCTTTATGAATATACGAAATAAATCTGAAAAAACACAATTAACTTCGCAGCATGCATTACGTAACGGTGGAAGGGCTTTCCAAATCCTACGGGGAAAAGCCCCTTTTTCAGAATATTTCTTTCCATATTGAAGAAGGCGACAAAATCGCCCTGGTGGCGCTCAACGGTTCGGGAAAATCCACCCTCCTGAAGATCCTCACCGGCCAGGAACACCCGGACGAAGGCAAAGTCTGGATCCACAAAGGTGTAACAGTGGTGATGCTGGAACAAACCTCCAACTTCCGTGAAAATCAATCGGTACTGGAAAACATCTTCGACCACGACCATCCCATTCTCAACGCCATCAAGGAATATGAGCACCTTACTGACCAGGAAGGGGAGCCTGACGCCCATGCCCTCACCACCGCCATCGCCAAAATGGACGAGCTCAATGCCTGGCACTTCGACGCTAAAGTGAAACAAATCCTCGGCAAACTCAATATCCACCACCTCGATCAGCCGGTGGGCACCCTCTCGGGCGGTCAGCAGAAAAGGGTGGCGTTGGCTAAAGTGTTGATAGACATAGGCTTTGAGCACAAACATACCCTCCTGATCATGGACGAGCCTACCAACCACCTCGACGTGAGCATGATCGAATGGCTGGAAAACTACCTCGATCAGGAAAATGTGACCCTCCTGCTCGTTACCCACGACCGGTACTTCCTCGACAGCGTGTGCAACGAGATCATGGAGATCGACAACAGCGAGCTCTACATCTACAAGGGTGATTACGAAAACTACCTCGAAAAGAAGGCCGCCCGTGAAGAATCCGAAAAGGCCAGCGTGGAGAAAGCCCGAAATACTTACCGCAAGGAACTGGAATGGATGCGCCGGCAGCCGAAAGCCCGCACCACCAAATCGAAGTCGCGGCAGGACGCGTTTTACGAAGTACAGGAGCGCGCCGCCAAACGCATCGAGCAGCAGCAACTGGAACTGAACGTAAAAATGACCCGCCTGGGCGGTAAAGTACTCGAGCTCAAAAAAGTGTACAAGGCTTACGGCAACCTCCAGATACTCAAGGGGTTTGACTATACCTTCAAAAAGGGCGAGCGCGTTGGCGTAGTGGGCAAAAACGGGGTGGGCAAGTCCACCTTCATCAACATGCTCCTCGGCACCGAAAAGTCCGATTCCGGCAAGATCAACGTGGGCGACACGGTTGTTTTCGGCAACTATTCCCAGGAAGGGCTCATCGTGAAGGAAGACATGCGGCTGATCGAGTTCGTCAAAAACATCGCGGAAAACTTCCCCCTGGCCGACGGCACCAAAGTGAGCGCGGCGCAATTCCTCAACCTCTTCCTGTTCCCCCCGGAAAAACAATACACCTATATCTCAAAACTGAGCGGCGGGGAAAAACGCCGGCTCCACCTGCTGTCGATCCTGTTCAGGAATCCGAACTTCCTCGTGCTCGATGAACCGACCAACGACCTCGACCTGCCGACCCTCAGTATCCTGGAAGATTTTCTCCAGAACTACCAGGGCTGCATAGTGATCGTGAGCCACGACCGGTATTTTATGGACAAACTGGTCGACCACCTGTTTGTGTTCGAAGGGAACGGCGAGGTGCGCGACTTCCCGGGCAACTACACCCAGTACCGCGAATGGGAAAAAGACCAGGAAAAAATAAAGACCGAGCAGCCGAAACCGGCCGAAGCAGCGGCGCAAACCGCGCAGGAATCCAAAGCCCGCAAAATGTCGTTCAAGGAAAAGCGGGAACTGGAACTGCTTGAAAAAGAAATCGAGGCGCTGGAGCAGGAAAAGAAGAAACTGGACGATCAACTGGCTGCCGGCAACCTGCCCTTTGACCAGTTGAACCAGGCCTCGCTCCGGATTGGCGAAGTTATACAGCTGCTCGATGAAAAAGGGATGCGCTGGCTGGAATTGAGTGAGCTATCCGCATAAGAACATGCAGTATCGGCAACATTGTCCATTACGAAAGGGCCTCCGGTAAATACCGGAACGGCGCCGTTACCCGATAAAAGTCTTCGTCATGAGTCCAGAGCTGGCACGAACTGCCTGGACAAATAAGGTCATCCTCACCTCGGTAAGATGCACAGGCAAGGGCCTTAAATGTCCACCAGGAACCGGGAAGCATTTCCGTTCAATAATCCTGACATACAACTTCATATAAAAGCTGCCGGCACCACCGGCAGCTTTGCCGTTTAGGGAATCTCAGATTTTATATTAGTTTTATCTGTTAAACCGTTACCTGACTATGAACCAAAATCAGCGATTTCTTTCCCTCGATGTATTCCGCGGCCTCACTGTGGCCTGTATGATACTCGTCAATACCCCCGGCAGCTGGGCCAAAGTATACGGACCGCTGCTCCATGCCAAATGGCACGGCTGTACGCCCACCGACCTGGTGTTTCCCTTTTTCCTGTTCGCGGTAGGCAATGCGATGAGTTTTGCCATGAAGAAGTTCAACACCATGAGCAACGGCGCCGTGGTGGGAAAAATCCTCAAACGCACCGCCCTCATTTTTGCGATTGGCCTGTTTTTGAACTGGTTCCCCTTCGTGAAATACGACAGCGAGGGGAATTTCGTGCTGAAAAGCCTGGAAACCCTGCGGATCATGGGTGTATTGCAGCGCATCGCCCTTTGTTACGGCATCGGCGCCCTGCTGATCCATTTTCTGAAACCCAAAGGCGCCCTGATCGTCACCTGCATCTTCCTGCTGGGCTACTGGGCTATCCTGTGGTTCCTGGGCGGCAACGACCCGTATAGCCTCGAAGGACACATAGGCCTGCAGGTCGACCTGGCGATACTTGGCGAGAGCCATATGTACCGTGGGGAAGGATTGCCCTTCGAACCGGAAGGCCTCCTTAGCACGCTGCCCTCCGTCGGCAACGTGGTGTTCGGCTTCCTCGTGGGACAATACGTGCAGCAAAACCGGCACGCCAAAGGCATGCTGCTGAAGCTCGTGATGGCCGGCAGCATCCTCATCGTACTGGGCATCCTCTGGGGCACGGTATTCCCCATCAACAAAAAAATCTGGACCAGTTCCTATACCCTCTACACCGTAGGCATCGCCACCCTGCTGCTCTCCATCCTGATTTACCTGGTCGAGATGAGAGGCTGGCGGCGCGGCACCTACTTTTTTGAGGTGTTCGGTAAAAACCCCCTGTTCATTTACGTGATGAGCGGCGTGGTAGTCAAGCTGTATTTCCTCTTCCGCATCGGCGAAAAGAACGAGAATCTTTACAGCTGGCTGTACAATCATGTGTTCCAGCCCGTTTTCGGGGACTATCCCGGCTCGCTACTGTTCGGCATCTTCCACGTGCTGCTGCTCTGGCTGCTGGGATGGTGGATGGATAAGAAGAGAATCTATGTCCGCGTATAAGCGTTCGATATAAGGGAAAAAGGGGCCGGGATGTACATTCCGGCCCCTTTTCTTTGAAAATTGCCGGTACGTCAAGCAGGGTACCCTATTCACCCGGGATCAGTGGTTTGCCGGTAAAGGACGGCGTTGGAAGCATGGTTATAAATGCTATTTTTGTCGCGGCTAAATTGTCAGCGTACATGAAAAAAGCATTAATCACAGGTATTACGGGCCAGGACGGTGCATATCTCACAGAATTACTGCTGAAGAAAAACTACGAAGTGCACGGTATCAAGCGCCGTACCTCGCTTTTTAATACAGACAGGATCGATCATCTGTACCAGGACCCTCATGAGAAAAATGTGCAGATGACGCTGCACTACGGCGACCTGGCGGATTCCACCAATATTATCCGCATCATCCAGGAAGTGCAGCCTGATGAGATTTATAACCTCGGGGCCATGAGCCATGTACAGGTGAGCTTCGAAACACCGGAATACACAGCCGATGTAGATGGCATCGGCACCCTGCGTATCCTGGAAGCAGTGCGCCTGCTGGGGCTGGCGCAAAAAACCCGCATCTACCAGGCATCCACCTCCGAGCTGTATGGCCTGGTGCAGGAAGTGCCCCAATCCGAGAAAACACCATTTTATCCCCGCTCACCATACGCGGTCGCCAAAATGTACGCTTACTGGATAACGGTGAACTACCGGGAGGCTTACAATATGTTCGCCTGCAACGGCATCCTCTTTAACCACGAAAGCCCTCTGCGCGGTGAAACCTTCGTGACCCGCAAGATCACCCGCGGCGTTGCCAAAATAGCACTGGGCATGCAGGATAAACTGTACATGGGCAACCTGGATGCGAAACGCGACTGGGGCCACGCCAAAGATTACGTGAAAGCGATGTGGCTCATCCTCCAGCAGGATACACCGGAAGATTATGTGATCGCCACCGGCATCACCAATACGGTGCGTGATTTCATCCGCCTCAGCTTTGCGGAAATCGGTGTGGAACTGGAATTTACAGGCAGCGGCGCAGCCGAAAAAGGTATCGTAAAAACCAGCACCAATCCTGCTTACCCGCTGCAACCGGGCCAGGAAGTGGTAGCCATCGACCCGCGATATTTCAGGCCTACGGAAGTGGACCTGCTGATCGGCGACCCTACGAAAGCCAATAAACAGCTGAACTGGCAACCGGAATACGACCTGCAGAGCCTGGTGAAAGAAATGGTGGCGGCCGACATCGAGCTCTTCCAGCGCGAAAAGATCCTGAAAGACGCCGGTTTCAAAGTCTTAAACCAGTTTGAATAATCTCCATGCAAACACACGAAAAAATATATATCGCCGGCCACCGCGGCATGGTAGGCTCCGCTATCAAAAGACGGCTGGAGAAAGCGGGCTTCACCAACTTCGTGACCCGCACCTCTTCCGAACTGGATTTGCGTGATCAGGCGGCCGTAGCGGCCTTTTTCAAAGAAGAAAAACCGGATTATGTATTCCTGGCGGCGGCCAAAGTAGGCGGCATCGTCGCGAACAATACCTACCGGGCCGAGTTCATCTACGACAACCTGATGATCCAGAACAACGTGATCCATCATGCCTATGTCAACGGTGTAAAGAAACTGATGTTCCTCGGCTCGTCCTGCATCTATCCCAAGCTGGCGCCACAGCCCCTGAAGGAGGAATACTTCCTCACCGGCCTGCTGGAACCTACCAACGAGCCTTACGCCATCGCGAAAATAGCCGGCATCAAACTCTGCGACGCCTACCGTGCGCAGTACGGCGCCGATTTTATTTCAGTGATGCCGACCAACCTCTATGGCCCGAACGACAATTACGACCTGCAGAACTCGCACGTGCTGCCTGCCCTGCTACGGAAGTTCCACGATGCAAAGGCCAACGGGGAACCGGCGGTGACCATCTGGGGCACCGGCACACCCCTGCGCGAATTTCTGCACGCGGATGATATGGCGGACGCCTGTTATTTCCTCATGCAGCATTATTCCGAACCGGGGCCCATCAATATCGGCATTGGGGAAGACCTCAGCATCGCCGACCTGGCGCGCATGATACAGAAAATCACCGGGTACGAAGGGGAACTGAAATTCGATACCTCCAAACCCGACGGCACCCCACGGAAACTGATGGACGTTTCCAAACTGACGGCGCTGGGATGGAAGGCTTCCATCCACCTCGAAGACGGGATTTGCAGCGTGTACAAAGAAAAGTTCTGAGTAACAACATACTAAAAAGGGCAGACCGTGGAGGTCTGCCCTTTATTTTTTGAATATCCTATCCCGAATTTGCAACATAATTGCACCTGTGGGTATCTACGCTTCATCTATACTGGGGCTGTGCTTCATCTACGGCGCATCCCCGGAGGGGCTTTGGAGGGGCTCTACTAAACCATTGTCTATCAACTACTTCAAAACCCCTAATCCTCCCTGGGCCCGCTTCCATCCGCCATCCGCACGATCTTCGGGTAAAATTTACCCACCACATCCACCAGCGCGGTTTGCGCGGCCATCACTTCCTCGATGTCCTTATAAGCGCCGGGCGCTTCGTCCAGGCCACCGCCGATCAGTTTCACTTTATGCGCCGCCAGTAGTTTAGCAAGCTCGTGCCCGGTGAACGACTGCGTGGCTTTGGAACGGCTCATCTGCCGTCCCGCACCGTGACTGGCCGAATGCAGCGAAGCCGCTTCGCCCCGCCCACGCACAATGTACCCGGGCGCCGTCATGGAGCCGGGAATCACGCCCATCACACCTTTACCGGCCGGCGTAGCGCCTTTGCGGTGAACGATCAGTTCTTCGCCGTTGTGCACTTCCTTCCAGGCGAAGTTGTGGTGGTTTTCCACCCGCGCCAGCAACTGTCCGCCCACGGCTTTGATCAGGCGTTTATGGATCTGGTGATGACAGGCGGAAGCGTAGTCGCCGGCGAGGTTCATCGCCTGCCAGTATTCCTGCCCTTCTTCGGTATCCAGGTCCAGCCAGGCCAGGTACTGCACTTCGCGCGGCAGCTGGCAGATCTCGCGGGCGAGTTTGGTGTAGTGCCCCGCAATCTGCGCTCCCAGGCCGCGGGAACCGGAGTGGCTCAGCAAGCCCAGGTATCGGCCGGGCTCCAGGCCTTGCCATGGCTCGGCGATATCTACCAGCCCCCATTCCACGAAGTGGTTGCCGGATCCGGACGTGCTCAGCTGGGCGGCGGCTTTGTTATGCAGGTGCTTTAACAGCCCGATCTCGTCAAAGAGCGGGTTTTCCAGCACGGCATCTTCCAGCCGCGGTTTCCATTCTTCACCGGCGCCGAATACGGTACCGGCGATCAGCTCGCGCTTGAATACCGATGCATTCTTTTCCAGCAGGGGGGCCGGGATGTCCAGGATGCTCAGGCACATCCGGCAGCCGATGTCTACCCCCACCCCGTACGGGATAACGGCATTTTTGGTGGCCAGTACGCCCCCGATGGGCAGTCCGTACCCCTGGTGCGCGTCGGGCATCAGGGCGCCGGCGGCGGTCACGGGCAGGCGCATGGCATAATCCATCTGGCGAACGGCCCCTTCGTCGATGAATTCGCGGCCGTAAACGCTGTACGGCAGCGGCGTTGCATTGATCGGAATTTCGATGGGCTCTTCCACGATCAGCTTTTCGGCAATGCGGCCGAGATGTTCTTCTTCTTTGTACGCTTCGGGGTGCTGCAGCACCTGCTGCAACAGTTCCAGCGCGGCTTCCTGTTTGTGGTGCTTGTAATGCTGCTCCATCACGGTAATGGCCACGCTGATCACCGGCCCTTCGGGGTATCCTATGTTGCGGAGGTCTTTCCCCCGTAATTTTAATTTTGCCATGTTGTTTTACACTTGCAGTGCAGCCCGGAAACCGATCTGCACTTTTGGGATCTCAAATGATTTTTCATGCTGGTTCGCGATTTCCGCAAGGGTCATAGCCCTTGTGATAACGGTATCGAAACCCAGCTGGGCCGACAGGCGCTGTGCGCGGTCTGCAGGTAATGCTTTGAACTCGTATTGGGCTATCAGCCTGCCTTTGCGCAGCAATGCGCTGTCGATGGCGGACAGGACGCTGTTAAATGTACAAATAACCTGCACATTCAGACAGTCGGCCAGCAACCCATCGGTCAGGTTCAACAGGTTCGACACGGATGAGTTCTGGCTCAGGCCGCGGTCGGCCAGGATGTTCTCCGCATCTTCGATCACCACCACACTGTCCGGGTAGCTCATCAGCAATTCGATAAACGAAGGGCTGGTGAGCTGTTCCGCCACCAGGGGCGACAGGAACAGCACCCTTTTTTTCAGCTTGCCGATCAGGTGCCGCAGGTAGGTGGTTTTGCCCGTACCCGGTTTGCCATGCAGCAGCACCAGTCCTTTGTCTTTCCGTTTATTCAGCCGCTGATGCACCAGTTCGTCGATGGCGCGGAAGTCCGCATCGTAATACAGGTCGAGGTTGAGCTTTGCGCGTTTGATCTCCATGCTTTTCAGCCGGAGGGCGCCGCCGTCGCTCACCACCAGGTTGATCTCATGCGGTTCTTTTTTGTTCCGCATTTTAAACGGGGCGAGGAAAGCGGTCAGTTCCTGTACCAGCGCCTCATCTTCGGCGCCGTGCAGGATTTCCGCGTAATGTTCATCGAACTCGATCATCACCGGCGCATCCCGCATGATGACGATCATCCGGTCGTAGTCGTACCGCCGGGTTTTACGGTTGTAATCCCGGTAGGTATAGATATCCTCGATGCAGCCGGCGAACGCTGTTTTCAGCTGTTCAAAGGCCTTGCGGAAGTTGAGCTGGTAAATGCTGCACACGTTCGCGGGCTTACCAAAAGACTGCAAATACAGTGCCTTGGTGTCGGTATAAAAGCCGTCGCACAGGTTCGCATGTGCCACGATTTGTTGTAGATCTTTGTTTTCCATGCTGAGGAATTTAAGGATGGATCCGGCCCCGGGCTTTTCCCGCGGGCACGAACCCATCGTAGTTTGTTTTTGTGAATCCGGTTTCCAGAGAAACACGATCCCTTTGCCTGCGGGACACCGGCGTTTGTGAAGCCCGGGACAACAGCCATAGCCGCCAGCTTGCTCACATTCCCGCCGGGGTACGTGCGTTTGTGAAAGACACGAGATATCGACCGTAGCCTGTAGCTTGTTCACTTTCCATCGGGGTTGAGTCACGTATCCCCCTCTTCAAGCTCCCGCCATTGCACCGGGGTACGCCGCAGGCGCGGCACATCGCGTTTGGTGTGATGGCGCCATGTATAACTGCGTCCCCGGAGGCGGCTCAGGGTGCCGCGCAGGGCATATCCGTCGAGGTAATTGTCGATTTCCTTCATCCGCTGTTCCAGCAGCACGCTTTCGCGGCGTACGCGGTGGATCATGTTCGGCCGCAGCTGGAAGCACCAGGCGTCGGAAAACACGTATTCCGTTTCGAAGCGTTTGGTGTGCCCGTTCCAGTGCTCAACGGTATGGAACTTGCGCAGTTCCCATCCGGTAAGCTCCATGCGTTTGAATGCCATGGCGGAAAAGGTGCGGAGGTGCTGCTTTCGGGGCACCTGCTTTTTCCGGCCCTTCATTCTTTTTTTCACGAGGAATTTCCGGTCGTGGTGCGTCTGCACGGTATTGATCTTCTCCAGCACCTGCCGGTAGAAGTCTGCATACCGGCTCCAGGCCACGTCTTCGCGCAGCACGAACGTACGCTTCCATCCTCTCATCAGGGGCGGGTCAAGGGCCACAAAACCAAGGTCGCGTTGTTGCCGCCACAATTCGGTGGATTCGCGGTCAAGTTTGCGTAATTGTTTTTCCCGGCCGGTCTTTACCGCGCGTTTCTTCGCCCGGGCCGGCCGTATGCGGAAGGAGAGCAAGGAGTAGCCTTCCTCCGTTGTCGTCGTATAGTCCATCATACCTGATGTTGTAGTTCAGTGATAATACCGCCAGACGGATGTTTCTGTTGGTGTTGTATGTGGACGTATTACTTTTTCTCATTGTTGACATGTTTTAAAAAATGGGATAAAAAAAGCTCCCGCCAAAAGCGGGAGCCGGGTTGACTCTTTACTTTTTTGCGTAACTCGTTTATACCGCCACCGCGCTGTCTTCATACTGTTCGCGCAGTTCCAGCATCTGTGCCTGGTGACGTTCTATATGTTTGGTGAGGAAGAAGATATACTGGTATATATCCAGCTTCCCCAGGTTGTTGACGGTCATCATGGTTTTAACCAGCCTGCCTTCCCCGTTTTTGAGAAGACTGAGGTTATACATGCATTGTGCAAACTGTTGTTTGAGCAACATCCTCACTTCGTGCAGATCGCGGTCTCCGGCGGGTTCCAGGTGATCGGGGTTTACCCATCCGAACGACTTGCTGCTTACGATTTCGATCTGCCGGAATTTTTCCTCATAATCATGCGGGGGCATGATGATCAGGCCATCGAGCTTGCGCTCCAGCGCCCTGCGGGTACTTTTATTGATGGTGAGTAAAAGGAAATAATTGGTCAGACTAATGTGCTCCAGCACTTCGCGGATATTCCACTGGTTGTCGGAGGGTTTATAATCCAGCAATGCTTCATCCTTTTGGAACCAATTGTCCAGTTCCCGGAAATTGTTGATCAGGGCCTCTCTTACGAATTGTACTACGTTTCTCATTGCTCTTGTTTTTGGGGCAATCACTTTTTCACAAAAGCGTTTACCTTGTTATATATAGATGTTCATTGGTTTCATTTTCCATATGGCCTGTAAAAAATAAGCCCGGACCGCGTTTCAGCGGTCCGGGCTATTAAGAATGTTCCGTTTTTTTCCGTTTACATTTTAACACACCTTTCCCGCCGGTATTGTATGGCATACAACACCTCCGGCGCCTTTCGCAGGCACGGCTCTACAGACAGTGTAATGATCAAATCTTTCTTCATCACTTATAAAAAAAGGGCCCCGCAATTCTCTGCGGGACCCTCTTGTTATATCTTTGTTGGATAACTTTTTCTGTTAATACCAGCTATAACACGCCCGCATGGCCCCGTCCGCCTGCTTCTGCATGCGTCCTGCGACCTTTATCTTATATGTACAATTGCGTGACACTGTTTTTTGATTTGTTTACGAAAGCAAAGGTAAATTTTATTTTTTATTTTTTATCCTTCCTGTTGTTAAAAAATTGTTTCGTTCAGGAATTTTTCTTAAATGGGGCCCGAAACAAGCCCTGGCAAAGGTTTTCAGGAGGAATCACATTCAACATATTTTGACTTATGCTTTTTTCAAAAGCAATTTCTGCTGCCGGAATTCTTCAGCGGCATCCATCATTTGCAGCAGCAGCGGCCATTTGGCGGCAGGGGCAAAGGCGTTTTTGTACACTTTCCTGACCTGTACCGTGAGCTTGCCGGGGGCCGATTCCGTGGTGACGATGAAGCTCCCGCATTCATTATCAATGCTCCGGGCCAGTTTATCGGCCCCTTCCACCGTGTAACCCGCAGGAATGCTGAATTCCATTTCATACTCGAACGAACGGGCGAACGACATGTACACATCCGCTTTCCGTTCGCGCTGGGAGGGCTTGATGGCCATCTGCGACCCGATGAGGCGGCCGGCGTCCAGGATGTAGTTATTACCGGCCTTTTTGAGGTAGCCGTCAATTTTGAAGCGGGTGGTGTAGACCATTTCCGGTTCCGTATGGCGGAGGCCCATCTGCCGCACATCGAATGCATCCAGCGATTCCGGGGCTGTTTCAAACTGCTCTTTGATCTCGGCGAGGAAATGTTCTTTCTGCCCCTGCCGGGCCTTTTCAAAGGCACTGCGGTATTCTTCCGCGAGTACTTTATTGCGGCGACTGTCCGCGAACTCCTCCATAAACGACTGGGGAATGCCCAGGGCCTTCCGCTCTGATTCGTAATAATCTTCGAAAAGCAGGAGCTGCTGCTGCTGGGCGCGCTTGAAGTGGCCGGTTACGGCCGTGGTGCGGGCGATATTCAGTCGCTGCATATTCCCTTCCCCGAAGCTCAGCTGCAGGCGCTCCACCTGCTTATTCTGCCCTGCCGCGCTCTGCGGCACTTCCACCTGCCCGTTGATGACGCTTCCCTTGTAGCCGGACACTACCGGCGCCTTCTGCCCCTCGTAGGAGCTGGGCACGTAATGCGCGTTGGAGAAAATACCGTCGGCGCTGAAATACACCGGCTTTTTCCCGTTGGTTTTCAGCATCAGGCG
Organism: Chitinophaga lutea; assembly: GCF_003813775.1. Lineage (NCBI taxonomy): Bacteria > Pseudomonadati > Bacteroidota > Chitinophagia > Chitinophagales > Chitinophagaceae > Chitinophaga > Chitinophaga lutea. Next base: position 1,725,816 of record NZ_RPDH01000001.1, read on the forward strand.
GTAGTCGTCCGTTTCAAACACCTCGTTCTGGGCGGGGCCGTAACGTGGGGTGACCAGTACGAAATCGGCGTCGATATCGTTTTTGACCAGCATGTAGTTGAGGTAGCGGAGGAAATTATGTTCACTGAGGCCCCCGGTGTTACGCCTTTGGTCCACCACGATCTGATCGTCGGGCCGCACGCGGTAGAGGGCCATATAGCGGATCAGGTAGTAGATATAGGCGGCCACTTCGTCATCGGCAGCATCGCGGTTGGTGCGTTTGAAACGTTTGACATGCTCCCATACCTCGCCGAGGAAGGGCAGGTTCTGTTTGGAGGTCAGGTCGCGGAGGGCCGCCAGTTCGGCCACACTTTCGTCGCGGGTCTTCAATGCGTTGGGATTACTGTAGATGGTGCCTTCCTTCCGCCGGCCCAGTCCTTCCCGGCGGCCGCCGATGCGCAGGTGCAGCCGCACCAGGGGAATCTGCCGGTAAGGGTTCATCCAGAGCTTCACGGGCTGCGGCGGCACGTTACGCACCAGCATGTCCAGCTCCATCATGCGGTTGGCGATCTTTTCCTTGAAGTTGGGCGCGCCGTTCATGGAGCGGTATTCCAGCACAAACACCTCTTCCCAGGCGCCTACGTGAATGGAATATTCCAGGATGGGCGGCTCGTCGCCCAGCACAAACACTTCCTCCGTATAGGCATTGACGTGGTTGATGTCTCTTTCCGTGCGGATGAAATAGTCGATAAAATCGCCCACCTGCAAACCGGGGATAGCCAGTTTACGGGCTTTATGCCGAAAGCGGTTCACGTCCGTCACCACCGCTTCGTCCGAATAGATCTCCTTGACGCTGCCGTCCTGCTTGTACACCTTCACGCCCATGTAGGTGGTCCAGGTGTTTTTCCCGAACGGGTCGAGCACGTTCCAGGCGCCGCTGCTGCGCAGTTCGTACTGGTTGAAGGCGAATTCGGAATATTCTTCCAGCGCCGCCCTGTCGTTGATCTTTACCAGCTGGCGCGTGGTCTGGTGCAGCTCGCGGTCTTTGTCGGGGGTGGTCAGTTCGTGGTGCTTGGCCAGGATCACGGCCGATTCGTTGGCGTATTCGGCAGGCACGGTGCGGTTCTTGAACCCGGCCTTGTTCCAGCCCCATATTTCCTCTTTCACTTCCGCCAGCCGCTTTTTGTATTTCACTTCGGCCTTGACGTCCCAGGCCTCCGCCGGCTTTTTATCCTGCGCCACCATGCCCATCACCAGCAGCAACAGGCTGATAAAAACGATTATAAAGGTTCTCATGGATAGGTATTATTTTTTAGTCAGGGTAAGTTGTTCGAGATAGGTTTGCCGCAACTTGCGGATGTCGCTGTTCCAGCGACTGAATTCACTTTTCAGCAGGCGGGTGTCTTTGATGGTGATTTCCTTCCGGTAGATCACCTGGTTGCCTTTCACTTCGTAACCGGCTTTAAACGCGTATTTGGGATGATCGATGGAAAGCGGTTCGGGCAAGGTCTTCACCCGGAAGCCTGCCGGGATGGCGAGCGACGTTTCCTGCAGCAGCTGCCGTTTGAAACTCAGCCAGAGATCGTGTACCCGGGTGGTGGTGTCGATGTCCGCGTCGTCCATTTCTTTCCGGAAATCCAGGTCGATGTACATTTCATCGCCGAAGCTGTTCACCGCGTCTTTGTGCAGGAGGTCGTACCGGATGGTGAGGTCGGTGCTCCAGTTGTGGAGATCGGAGGTTTCCACGTTGGAGATGCCGTACAAGCGGTTGTCGTTGGTGAGATATTGTTGCAGGGCCTCCCCGAGATTTTCCTTTTTGGTGGCATGCGCCTGCGTAAGCAGAAATTCCGTGCATTCGCCGGTGTACCGGTGACCGGTGGCGCCGGTGAGGTGGTTGCCCTCGATGCGGAGCGACCGTTTCTCTTCCTGGCGGTTCTGTTCGCAGGTGCGCGATGGAACGCGGGCAAGATTGTACTGGTCGCCATTCTCGATCAGCACCTGCCGGCCCTGGATGCGCTCGGCGTACTGGTCGAAGCCGATGTAGGTTTCGGTGGCATCGAGAAAATATTGTCTGCCCTGGAGGTAGACGGCGCAGATCATGTGATTGTCGACCGACAAAGTGGGCATGGAATAGTCGTACGCGATATGCCTGGTGCCGATCCAGCAAAGGCGCGCGTCGAAACCCAGCGATACGAGCATTTCCTTCAGCAGGTTAGCCATGCCTTTACAGTCGCCGTACTTCTTCTGCAGTACGTCCTGCGCCTTTGCCGGCCTGAACCCGGCGATGCCGTCTTCAAATGCGATGTAGCGGATGTTTTCCTGCACCCAGGTGTACACGGCTTTTACTTTGGCGAGGTCGTTTCCCGCATCTTTGGCCACCTGCAGGGCGGTGGTTTTCACCGCTTCCGGATCGTTGCCGATGTCTTTTACAAGTCTGCGGTACCAGTCATACAGATCCTGCACATTGCTGAAATAACCGATGCGCCCGTTTTCCGTTTCCGCATAGTGACTGCATACCACCAGGTGCGGGTACACATAAGAAGGGCCCGGCGCGAGCGGTTCCTTTTTAGCCGCTTTCTGGCCGGAGATGGTGTAGGTATAAATGTCGGCATTGTTCTTTTCGTCGAACGACTTGTTTTTCGTGATACCGGCACCTGCGAAGTTCATTTCTTTGATGTCGAGGTGCATCCAGCGCGGCACTACCAGCGTGATTTCCTTTTGCTCCACGAAAAAGTCTTCGTGGAAATAGATGGAGGTAAAGTAGCGGGGATCGAGCACCGTCTTTTCCAGTTCCACGCGGCTTTCCGTGCCTTTTTTCTCCAGATCGAGCATAAATCCGCACACACGGGCGTCTGAATAAAAGAAACCTTCAATCGAGTGGTATCCGTGCTGCGGGCGCAGCCCCTTCACGCGGTCGCCGTTCACGTAGGCTTTCACTTCGCCGATGCGGCTGTAATCGTCGTAAAATTCGGTGTAGGGAATGGTGCCCCGGAATTCGTTGCAGCGGTAGGTGGTGGAAAACAGCTGGTTGATCCATACGGGATTTTTGGCGTCGCCACGGGTGAATTCATAGCGCTCCTTCCGTTCTTTGATCACAATGTTTTTATCGTCTGCCGCCGGGAAGGCATGCGCGGGCAGGAGATGGAGTAGTAAAATGCTGAAGTACAGACATTTACACAAAGTTCGCATAAAGGTATAGGTATAAGGGATATAAAAATACAAAATATTTTAATATATAAAATATCCCTTTATACCGAATGGAGGTTCCGGTGAGTGCAGATAGATCAATCACAGTATCCCATGGAAGGATTCAGAAAATATCCCTTTATACCGAATGGGGGTTCCGGCAAGTGCAGATAGATCAATCACAGTATCCATGAAAGGATTCAGAAAATATCCCTTTATACCGAATGGAGGTTTCGGTGAGTGCAGATAGATCAATCACAGTATCCATGAAAGGATTCAGAAAATATCCCTTTATACCGAATGGGGGTTTCGGCAAGTACAGATAAATCAACCACTGTATCCCATGAAAGGATTCAGAAAATATCCCTTTATACCGAATGGGGTTTCGGCAAGTGCAGATAAATCAACCACTGTATCCCATGGAAGGGTTCAGAAAATATCCCATTATACCTCACGGAGCCTCAACCAATGCCACCGCTGCCCACATCAAATTCCAGCCGGCCCGCTCCGGAACATCCGCTAAGATTCTCAGAACAGGCTCAGCTGGCTGTTAGGACGCTGGAACAGCGATGTGTTAAACTCGAACTTCTCCTGGTTCATACCGAGGCGTTTGGTCTGTACCCGGAACTGCTGCCGGATGATATCCGCCAGGTTGCCGTCGCCACGCATGCGCCGGCCGAAATCGCTGTCGTTCACCTGGCCACCGTGCAGGCCTTCGATCTGGTGCCATACTTTGTCGGCCCTGTCGGGGAAGTTTTTATACAGCCAGTCGTTGAAGATGATCTTCACCGCATCGTTGAGCCGCACCACCGTGTAGCCGGCATATTTCGCCCCGTTGTTGGACGCTTCCTCCAGCAAACGCGGCACTTCGAAATCATTGAGCCCCGGAATGAGCGGAGCCGTCATCACACCCACCGGGATGCCGAGCTCAGACAGTTCGCGGATCACTTTGAGGCGCTGCGCGGCAGTGGCCGTACGCGGCTCCATCTTCTGCCGCAGCTCTTCCTGCAAAGTGGTGAGCGATACGAACACGCACACCAGGTTATGCTCCGCCATTTTCTGCAGGATGTATTTGTCCCGCAGCACCAGCGAGTTTTTGGTGATAATGCCCACCGGCTGCCGGTATTCCCAGGCTACTTCGAGCAACTGCCGCGTGAGCCAGTACTTCCGTTCCAGCGGCTGGTAACAATCGGTGTTACCCGACAGCGAGATCGGTTTGGGTACCCAGTTTTTATTGCTGAGGAACTTTTTCAGCAGCTCCGGTGCGTTGCGCTTCGCCACAATCTTCCGCTCGAAATCGAGACCGGCGCTGAAACCCCAGTACTGATGCGAATTGCGGGCATAACAATAAATACAGCCGTGCTCGCAGCCCTGGTAAGGGTTCATGGAATACCACATCCCCACATCGGGACTATCCACCTTATTCACGAGCGTTTTCGCATGCTCCTCGAATATCTGGGTAGGTACATCCGCCTGCCACCATTCATCGATGCCTTCCGCATGTTCCTGGGCATACTCCTGCTCCAGGAACCGGTTCTTGGGATTGACCTGTGCTCCCCGGCCTTTATAGTAAGGGTTCTCTGGTGTATCGAATGGAAGCGTCATAACGCTAATAATTTTAGTAAAGTTATACTAATTATATTAGCAATCAAAATTGTTTTTGGGGATGCGTTACGGCTGTTTTTTATGCTGATGAAGTTGAATCCGTTTCTGTTTAAAGCGGAACCGTATGTACGCCGCCAGGGTTGAGAGGTAACTAAATAATCTCCATCTGTTTCATCAGGAAGGTCGCATTCTTGTTCCGCGCTATGCCGGGCCGCATGCGGTAATCGAAATGCAGTTGCCCGTTACTGAGACTGCTTTCGAAACAATAATTGCGTATCTGGTTGGGGTACTCGCCTTCCAGCGCACCCAGCTCCAAATCGTGCGTGGCGATCATGCCCGTACAGCGGAACCGGAGAAAATTGCGGATAAGCTCCCGGGAGCCGGTGAGTTTATCTTCGGAGTTAGTGCCTTTCAGGATTTCGTCGAGGATGATAAATACCTGCTGCCCGCTTTTCAGCACTTCGATGATGTGCTGCAGGCGCTGCAATTCAGCCTGGAAATAGGATGTATGCCGCGCGATGGAATCTTTGATGCGCATCGACGTCATGATGCGTACGGGATGGCAACTGAAACGGGTAGCGCATACCGGCGCGCCGGTCAATGCCAGCAGCCAGTTAACACCTACACTGCGGAGGAAGGTGCTTTTGCCGGACATGTTCGACCCCGTGATGATCAGAAACTGCTCCCGCTCGCCGATGCTGCCGTCGTTAACCACACATTCCGCCGCGGGAATGAGGGGGTGGCCGATGGCCGCGCCCGTCATGCCGGGTGTATCGCGGAGCTCTGGATACGTATAGGCGGGATGGTTATAGGCGAATGTAGCGAGACTGTTAACGGTTTCCATCTGCGCTATCACTTCCAGCCAGTCCCACACGTCTTTTTTATGCCGCGCCTTCCATTTTTCGAGCGACAACATACAATGCAGGTCATACAGGATGAATGAGTTGAGCACCAGCCCCACCAGCAGGTTCAGCCGCTGGTCGAGCACGTTACTGATACGGGCCAGTTTTTTCAGATCCCTGTCTGCCTCCGCAGCCTTGGCCTGCCGGGCTTCCAGCCATGCCGCGCCTTTCCAGTCGCCCTGCCGGATGAGGTGGAGCAGCGCCGCGAATTTGTGCAGCAGTTTTTCTTTGTTCGATAACAGGATATGCTGCGCGTTCACTCTTTTTACATTGCCCAGCAGTACGCCCCAGTTGACAAACAGCAACAGCATCATGGGGATGTAATTCCCGCTGATCGCGTAATACACCAGTGCCGCGATGACAAACGCGGGCAATACCCACACGGCCACGGCCAGCGCGCGGCGGTGCAGGAAGTCCATCGGCGCGTCCAGCCAGAGCCCGAGTTCTTTGACGTCTTTCGGTCCTTCTTTGGACAGCTGCGCATGCGCGGCGTAGTTCTGCCTGAATTCGATCTGTCCGCCGAGCGTTCGCACGGCCGCCTGCATATCACGGATGGCTGCCGTGTCCTGCATCGGTTCCATCAGCGATTTAGCGAGGTGCTGTTTGCCGGAGCGCGTACCGGTACGGTTCAGATACTGGAATAAAGACGACGGCCCGAACACATCGAGGTCGCCGGAAAAATCGTGCTGGTCGTTGATAAACTCCTCACCGTTCTCGAATTCCGATACATGCTCCGTCACCACTTTCAACTCCCGCTCATTGAGCGTGAGCATCGCTTCCAGCCATGCCTGCTCATCTTTGGCCCGCTGGTAATACACGAGCGACACCACGAAGCCCGCTACGCCCGCGGCTGCCAGCAGCAGCCATACGCCGGCGAATGAACTGGAAAAATACTGGTAGCCGAAATACAGGATAACGATGAAACAGGCCAAACGCGCCATACTGAGGCTTTTCAGACGGGCGGCGGTTTGCGCCAGACGGGTTTTGAAGTCGCCGATGCGTTGCTGGTAAATGGTTGCGGGTTGCATACCGGCAAGATAAGGGAAAAATGAAGGTAATAAAAGCCGGCGCTGCACGGGTCAGCTGCAGCGCCGGCCATGATAATTTTACATGTTCCTGCGGTACTGTCCGCCTACTTCGTACAGCGCATGGGTGATCTGCCCGAGCGAGCAGTACTTCACCGTTTCCATCAGTTCCGCGAACAGGTTGCCGTTTTGTACGGCCACCGCCTGCAATTGTTTCAGTTTGGCAGTGCTGAGATCCGCGTGCCTTTCCTGGAACGCGGCGAGGGCGTTGATCTGGAATTCTTTTTCTTCCTGGGTGGAACGAATTACTTCCGCGGGAATAATGGTGGGTGAACCATTTTTGTTCAGGAAAGTATTCACGCCGATGATCGGGAATTCGCCGGAATGTTTGAGCGATTCGTAATACAGGCTTTCTTCCTGGATCTTGTTCCGCTGGTACATCCTTTCCATGGCGCCCAGCACGCCGCCGCGTTCGGTAATGCGGTTGAACTCCGCCAGCACGGCCTCTTCCACCAGGTCCGTCAGTTCTTCGATGAAGAAGCTGCCCTGGTTGGGGTTTTCGTTTTTGGCGGTGCCCAGTTCGCGGTTGATGATGAGCTGGATGGCCATGGCGCGGCGCACGCTTTCTTCGGTGGGCGTGGTGATGGCCTCGTCGTAGGCGTTGGTGTGCAGCGAATTGCAGTTGTCGTAAATCGCATACAGCGCCTGCAGCGTGGTGCGGATATCGTTGAAGTCGATTTCCTGCGCATGCAGGCTGCGCCCGGACGTCTGGATATGATATTTCAGTTTCTGCGAACGGTCGTTCCCCTTGTATTTGTTGCGGATGGCCTTGGCCCAGATGCGGCGGGCCACACGGCCGATCACGGCATATTCGGGGTCCATGCCGTTGCTGAAGAAAAACGACAGGTTGGGCGCGAAGTCGTCGATGTGCATGCCCCGGCTGAGGTAATACTCCACGTACGTAAACCCGTTGGCCAGCGTAAAGGCCAGCTGGGTGATGGGATTGGCGCCGGCTTCGGCGATGTGATAACCGGAAATGCTCACGGAATAAAAATTCCTCACTTTCTCCGTGATAAAATATTCCTGCACATCGCCCATCAGTTTCAGCGCAAATTCCGTGGAGAAGATGCAGGTGTTCTGCGCCTGGTCTTCTTTCAGGATATCGGCCTGCACCGTACCGCGCACGGTACTGAGGGCATGAGCTTTGATTTTGTTGTATACCTCCGGCTCCAGCACGTCGCTGCCGGAAATGCCCAGCAGCTCCAGGCCGAGGCCGCTGTTGCCGTGAGGAAGGCTGCCATTATAGTGGGGCAGCGGGTGGTTGGAAAACTTCTTTTCGATCGTTTTTTTCACCTGCTCCGAGAGCCCATGTCTGGCGATATACTTTTCACATTCCTGGTCGATGGCGGCGTTCATGAAAAACGCCAGCAGAATGGGCGCGGGGCCGTTGATGGTCATCGACACGGAGGTTTTCGGATCACAGAGATCAAACCCGCTGTAGAGTTTTTTGGCATCGTCTACCGTGGCGATGCTCACCCCGGAGTTGCCGATCTTGCCGTAAATATCCGGGCGGTACGCAGGGTCTTCACCGTACAGCGTTACGCTGTCGAACGCGGTGGACAGGCGCTTGGCCGGCTGGTCGACGGACACATAGTGAAACCGTTTGTTGGTACGCTCGGGCCCGCCTTCCCCGGCAAACATACGGGTAGGGTCCTCGCCTTCCCTTTTCAGCGGGAACACGCCGGCGGCGTAGGGGAATTCTCCTGGCAGGTTTTCCGTCAGCTGCCAGCGGAGGATATCGCCCCAGTCTTTGTACTGCGGCAGGCTCACCTTCCGGATGCGGGAATGGGAAAGACTTTCAGACACCAGCGGCAGTTTGATCTCTTTATCCCTTACGTGGAACGCATAGTGGTCCGCTTTGTATTTTTCCTGCAGGGCGGGCCATGCGGTGATGAGTTGTTTACAATCCGGATGCAGCTGCGATTGCACGTGCGTGCTGATCTCCTGCAGTTCTCCGGCGTGTTTCAGTCCCGGTGTTTTCAGCACCCCTTCCAGCTGGTACCACTGTGTGGCGAGGGCGCATTGTTCGTTCACCCAGGCGCCGTATTCCCCGATGGAGCTGACGATCTCCGCCAGGTAGCGCACGCGGGCGGGCGGGATGATCTGCGATTTGGTGGAGGTGGCCTGCACGGGTTTGTCCGGGCGGTCTTCCCCGAAATGCACATCCGTTTTTTCCACGATGCGGTGCATGATGCGGCCGAAGAGCTGGTTCACCCCGGGGTCATTGAACTGCGAGGCGATGGTGCCCACTACCGGCAGTTCATCGTCTTTCGCTTCCCAGAGGCCGTTGTTGCGTTTATATTGTTTGCGCACGTCGTGCAGGGCATCGAGCGCGCCGGCTTTGTCGAATTTGTTGATGGCGATCACGTCTGCATAATCGAGCATGTTGATCTTTTCCAGCTGCGAAGCCGCGCCGTATTCCGGCGTCATTACGTAGAGCGACACGTCGCAATAATCCACGATCGCCGTATCGCTCTGCCCGATGCCGGACGTTTCGAGGATGATGAAATCGAAACCCGCCGCCTTGCAGATGTCGATCGCTTCCTGGATGTGCAGGCTGATGGCCTTGTCGCTTTCGCGGGTGGCCAGCGAGCGCATGTAAGCGCGGGGGTGGTGGATGCTATTCATCCGGATGCGGTCGCCGAGCAGGGCGCCGCCGGTTTTTTTCTTGGAGGGATCCACGGAGATCACCGCAACGGTGCGGTTGCCGTATTCGTGCAGGAAGCGCCGCACCAGCTCGTCCGTCACACTGCTTTTGCCGGCGCCACCGGTGCCGGTGATGCCGAGCACGGGTGTTTTGCGGGCGGCCAGCTTTTGCAGGCTTTCCAGCTGCCCGTTCATGGCGAAGTTTTCGGCGTAGGTGATCGCCTTGGCTATTTCAGGGGCGTCGTTGCGCTGCAGTTTATCGCTGCTCAGCGCCCATTCGCCCTGTTTTACGGTCTCAAAATCACATTGGCGGATAACATCCTCGATCATACCGCCGAGCCCGAATTTACGGCCGTCGTCCGGGGAATAGATGCGGGTAATGCCATATGCATGCAATTCTTCTATTTCGGAAGGCAGGATGGTGCCGCCCCCGCCGCCGAAGATGCGGATGTGGCCACAGCCCTTTTCCTTCAGCAGGTCGTACATGTATTTGAAAAACTCGATGTGCCCGCCCTGGTAGGAGGTCACGGCGATGCCCTGCGCATCTTCCTGGATGGCGCAATCCACTATTTCCGCGGCGGAACGGTTGTGGCCGAGGTGTATCACTTCCGCTCCCGTGCTTTGCATAATCCTGCGCATGATGTTGATGGCAGCATCGTGCCCGTCAAATAATGCGGCTGCCGTAACGATACGGACCTTGTGTTGTGGTGTATATGACATAAGGCATGCAATTTACGAAAATAGCGGTGGCAGCACGTTCCGGCGGAGAATTAGTATGGATTGAAACAGACGGATATTTCCTTTGAAATTCTTCAACGATCTTTCCGCCCCGGTAAAAAACCTATAATAAACCCGGCGTTACCGCCCCATGCGGCATACCTGCTTGCGCGGCTATCCCACAAAGTTCCGGGTTTTCGGGGAGATGCCTGCGGCAGGGTGAAATGGAACCGGCAAGCCCACCCCGGCCAGGGCGAAAAATGTGCATGAGTGCAGAAAAAATGTGCATGAGTGCAGAATCCGGGCAAAAATCGCCCCGGGTTCGTCATGTTATCCCGAAGGCCCGCTCCCGGCCGGAAATTGTACGCGAATGGACAAAAATTTGATCTGAGTGGAGATTCTGAGGGCAAAAGACGAAGCTACAACGAACCTACACTAGGGGAATAACGAACCTACGCCCCAAAGGGAAGGTTCGTTGTAGGTTCGTTGTAGCTTCGTTGTAGGTTCGTCTTTTATGGTGGCTGCCCCTACCCGGACCGTCCCGAAACGGAAAATGGGGCGGCCGGAAAAAGTCCCGACCCACCCCATTTTCTCAAAAGGTGATCTATCTAGTTGAGAGTCATAACGTGGAATTGATAAAATGCGATACGAAAAATATGAAAGGCCATCGCTGGCTGAAGTGCGTCAGTATTGGGTTTTCCCGGTTTTTAAATGCTTTTACTGATCGATTTAGAATTGGTCTCTCTGGCTACTGAAAATATACGGAAATGTGCTAGTGTGTATATTCTACACAATCTTAATTAAAATTTTGTTAAAAAACAATTTTTGCCCCGTACTGGCTGAAAATATACTCCCACTCCGCCACATGCTGGCATGGCGAAACATTATTCCGAAAGGGATTAAGCGGGAAATTAAATTTTAGCGGAAGGTTAAAATAATATCAAAAACCCAGACTTTTCTTGTGCTGCTTGTCGAATTTCTCCTGGTTGAACTTGTACAGTTTTGCGGGCCGGTGGCGCACTTCCTGCTCTTCTTCGTTGAGGTCTATCAGGTAGTCCATCGCAAAAAACTTCTTCCGGAAATTGCGCCGGTCGAGCTTCACATCGAGGATGGCCTCGTAGAGGTTCTGCAGTTCGCGTAAAGAGAATTTTTTCGGCAGCAGGTTGAACCCTACCGGCTGTTCGATCACCTTGTGCTGCAGCCGCTCCAGGCAGGTGCCGAGTATCTCCTTGTGGTCGAAGGCCATCTGCCGGATGTCTTTCACCGCGTGCCAGTGCAGCTCGTTGGAGTGGGTTTTCAATTCCACATGCTGGATGTTCACCAGCGAATAATAGGCGATGGTGATCACGCGGCCGGCGGGATGGCGGTTGATGCCGCCGAAGGCCTGCACCTGTTCCATATACACGCCGTCGAGGCCGGTACGCTCGCGGAGCACGCGGTAGGCGGCGGTTTCGATGTCTTCGTCGGGATGCATGATATCGCCGAGCAGCGACCATTTGCCTTTGAATTCTTTGAGATCGGATTCTATGAGCAGTACTTTCAGTTCGTTTTCATCAAAGCCGAATATCACACAGTCGACCGATATCGCTGCTTTAAAATAATCCTGGATCTCGATGAGATGGGTGTTAATGTTTTTGGTGTACATATTACATAATCGTGGAACGTCAATAAATACGGACTATTTTAATGAGTAGCGTGCCTTTCCGTAAATATAAGCAGCTAAAATTTGAATTGCGGGAATTTTCTCTTCGGGAACGGTCATCAGGTCGTCGCTGGTAATGACGAAGTCGGCGGTCTTCCCGGGCTCGAGGCTGCCTTTTTTATCTTCTTCAAAAGCGGCGCGGGCGGGCCAGATGGTCATGCCCCGCAGGGCGTCTTCGCGGCTCAGGGCGTTCTCCGGCTGGAAGCCGCCTTTGGGGTAACCGCTGGTGTCTTTCCGCGCAACGGCCGCATAAAAGGTATACAGGGGATTGATGTTCTCTACGGGGAAGTCGGTGCCGAGAGGTATCCAGCCGTTCTGGTCCAGCAGGCGGCGGAAGGCATAGGCGTATTTCACGCGCTGCGCGCCGAGGCGGTCGCCGGCCCAGTACATGTCCGACGTGGCATGGGTGGGCTGCACGGAGGGCACGATGTTGTTTTCACCGAAGCGGCCGAAGTCCGCCGAATCGATCACCTGCGCATGTTCGATCCGCCAGCGTTTATCGTTTTCCCCTTTCAGTACGGACGCGTATATACGAAGTATTTCGCGGTTGGCGGAATCGCCGATGGCATGTGTGCACATCTGGATGTCGGTGCCAGCCAGCAGGGCGGCCTGTTTCGCGAAATACGCGGGGTCTTTCAGCAGGAATCCTTTCCACCCTGGTTTGTCGGAATAATCGTGCAGCAGGCAGGCGCCGCGCGAACCGAGGGCGCCGTCGCCATAAAACTTGACGCTCCTTACCTGCAGCCGGCCGTTTTTATAAGGGCCGTTTTTCACCAGCCAGCTGATGTTTTCTTCGCTATCGCTCAGCATGATGTTCAGCCCCAGGTGCAGCTGGTCTTTTTGCAGCAGGCTGTCGAGCAGGCGCATCTCCGGGATGGAGAGGCCGCAATCGGTGAGGCTGGTAACGCCTGCCGCCAGCAAATCGGCTTCCGCTTTCCGCAGCGAGGCGATCAGCGCGGGCAACTCCGGTGGCGGCACCTTGTCGCTCACCCTGCCGATGGCGTTATCGACCAGCAGGCCGGTCAGCCGGCCGTTTTTCGTTTCGAAAGTACCGCCGGCAAGGCTTTGCCCAGGCTGCACGCCCGCAGCGTCCAGCGCGGCCTGGTTGGCCATGGCGGCATGCCCGTCTATCCGCCGGAGCAATACGGGTGTGTTGGGGAAAAGGCTGTCTAGGCCGGCTTTATCGGGAAAGGATTTATTGTCCCAGTCGTTCTGGTCCCAGCCCCCACCCAGCACCCATCCGGAGGGGTTGGCGGCTGCAAAGGTTTTTGTTCTTTCCAGCACTTCGGCCCAGCTTTTCGTGCCCCGCAGGTCCACCGTGCGGAGTGATGCGGCGTATCCCGCAAAGTGTGCGTGCGCGTCGTTAAAGCCGGGGTACACGGCCTTCCCGCCGGCGTCTTGCTGGTCGGCGGCCTCATATCTTTCCAGGATAAATTCATTCGTGCCCACGGCCAGTATTTCCCCGTTGCGGATGGCCATGGCGGCGGCGACGGTATTGGCGGAATCCATGGTATAGATGCGGGCGTGGTGAACGATCAGGTCTGCTTTTTCCCGCCGGTCGCAGGCGGCCAGGAGCAGGAGCAACAAGGCGGGGAAGGAGTAGCGCGTCAGCATAATCGTTAACTTTTTATCCCGGCCGGCGGAATGTGCGGCGGCCCGGAATTAATTGCAGGGTAAAGTTTAAATTTACGCCAGAGTTTTTGACTTATCAAGTTCATCATGTACACAAAAGAAACAGAAATAACCCTGGCGCGTTTGGGTAAAACCCTGCTGGCACAGGCCGCAAAACCGTCCAAAGAAGCTGCCGGCGACCTGGCGGATTCGCTGAAACAGGTGATCCGTTACAGCGACTGGCGTTACTACATCCAGGACGACCCCGTGCTCAGCGACCAGGAATACGACCAGCTGTTCGCCTGGCTCAAACAGCTGGAAAAAGACAACCCCGAGCTCGTATCGCCGGATTCCCCCACCCAGCGCATCGCGTCCGGGCTCACGAAGATTTTTCCCACGGTGCAGCACCTGGTGCCCATGCTGAGCCTCGAAAACTCTTATAATGCGGACGACCTGGTGGACTGGGACCGCAAGGCCCGCGAGCTGGCGAAGCTGCCCGAAATAGAATACTGCATCGAGCCCAAGTTCGACGGCGCCAGCATCTCCCTCATCTATGAAAACGATGTGCTCACCCGCGGCGCTACCCGCGGAGACGGGGTGCAGGGCGACGAGATCACCGTCAACATCCGGCAGATACGCACCATCCCGCTGTCCGCCAACTTTTCCGCATACGGCATCCAGCAGATCGAACTGCGCGGTGAAGTGCTCATCAACAAAACCACTTTCGCCAAACTGAACGAACAGCGGGTATCCGAAAACCTTCCCCCGCTGGCCAATCCAAGGAATGCGGCCTCCGGTTCCCTGCGCATCGTAGACCCGAATGAAGTGGCCAAACGCGGACTGGAAGCTTTTTTATACAACATGAGCTACCACACCATGCAGAACGGCGCAACGGAGCCCGATGCGCTGCAAACGCACAGCAATACCCTGCAGATGTTGTGGGACCTGGGTTTCAGGAGCCCCAACAAAGAAAAGAAAGTGGTGCGCGGCATACAGGCGGTGATCGATTACTGTATGGAATTCGAGGCGAAGCGCGACGATCTCCCGTATGAGATCGACGGCATGGTGATCAAAGTGAACGACTACGCCCTGCAGGATAAGATGGGGATGACCACCCACCATCCCCGCTGGGCCATGGCCTATAAATTCAAGGCCCGCCAGGCTACCAGCAAACTCCGTAACGTGGAGTTCCAGGTGGGCAGAACGGGCTCCATCACCCCCGTGGCGAAGATCGATCCCGTGCCCATCGGCGGCGTGATGGTCGGTTCCATTTCGCTGTTCAATGAAGATGTGATCAAAGAAAAGGATCTCAAGATCGGCGATACCGTGCTGGTGGAAAGAGCCGGCGACGTGATCCCCTACATCGTCAAATCCATGGCCGACATCCGCGACGGAGCCGAGCGCGACATCGTGTTCCCCACGGAATGCCCCGTGTGTAAAGACAAGCTGGTGCGCCCCGAAGGAGAAAGTGTATGGCGCTGCGTGAACATCAACTGCGAAGCGCAGGTGGTGGAAAGGATGATCCACTTCGTGAGCAAAGACGCCATGGACATCCGCAGCCTCGGCGAAAGCAACGTGCGCAAGTTTTATACGATGGGCCTGCTGAAAGATGTGCCCGGCATTTATACCCTCGACTTCGACGCCCTCTCCAAACTGGAAGGCTTCGGCGCCAAGTCGATCACCAACCTCCGCACCGCCATCGACGCCAGCCGCAGCCAGCCGCTGCACCGCCTCATTTTCGGGCTGGGCATCCGGTACGTGGGCGAAACCACGGCCAAAACGCTGGCCAACGCGGTGGATCACCTGCTCGACCTCAGCCGCTTCACCGAAGAAGAGCTGCTGGCGCTGGAAGACATCGGCCCGAAAGTAGCAGGTTCCGTGCGGCAGTTCTTCCTTAATGAAGACAACCTGCATATGCTGAAAAGGCTGGAAGAACTGGGCCTCAACCTCAACAGCACCAAAGGCGCTTTATCCGCCGAAGGCACCCTCAGCGGGCAAACCTTCCTGTTCACCGGCACGCTCAACAAACTGAAGCGCAGCGAGGCCGAAGAAATGGTGGAACAGCATGGCGGTAAAATACTGAGTGGCGTGAGCAGCAAACTGAACTACCTCATCGTAGGCGAAGACGCAGGCAGCAAACTCGAAAAAGCGAAAAAGATCAATACCATCAAGATCCTTTCGGAAGATGAATTCATAAACATGGTGCAATGACCGATGAGCATTTTATGCAGCAGGCGCTGGGCGAGGCCCGCAAGGCATTAGACAAGGGCGAAGTGCCCATCGGGGCGGTAGTGGTGCAGAACGGGCTGATCATCGGCCGCGGCCACAACCAGGTGGAAATGCTCACCGACTGTACCGCGCATGCGGAAATGATCGCGCTTACCGCGGCGTTCAACTACATGGGCGCCAAGTACCTTCCGGACGCTACGTTGTACGTAACGCTGGAGCCCTGCGTGATGTGCGCCGGCGCCCTGTACTGGAGCAAGATCGGGCGCATCGTGTATGCGGCGGCGGATGAAAAGAACGGCTACCGCCGCGTAACGGGCGATAAAACGCCCTTCCATCCGAAAACCAAAGTGGAAAGCGGGATACGCGGGGAAGAGAGCCTGCAGCTGGTGAAGGCTTTTTTCGCGGCAAGAAGAAAGTAATGTTTCGGCGCCACTGCAAAACGGTCACCAGCCATCATTCCAGCATATGACCATTCAAAATAACAAAGCCTGAAGACGATCGTCTTCAGGCTTTGTGCATCATACCGTCATGCAGTTATTTTTCTTTCTTCACATCCATCAGCTGGTTGAGGCTCATGAGCTGTTTCATGCTTTTTTCCATGCCTTCGGACGAGCCGTCGAGGAAGATCACGTTGCCTTTCGAGTTTTCGGAGAAGTGTTTGATGCCTTCCACCCACATGGAGAAAAGTATCACGGAGGTATCGAGGTTGGCCTGCTGCATTTCTTTGGCGGCCATGGTCATACCCTTTGCCACTTCTTCGCGGAAGAGGGCCACGCCCTGGCCGCGCAGCTGGGCTGCCTGGCGTTCGGCCTCTGCGGCGATTTTGATGGCGTTACCATCCGCTTCGGCCGCTTTGGTTTTGGTAATGAGCAATGCCTGGCCTTCGTTTTCGGCAGCCGCCTTCAGGTTGTTGGAGGCCACTACCTGGGCCATCGACCGCATGATGGCATCGTCGAAAGTGATATCGTTCAGCTGGAGGTCCTGCAGGTGAAAACCCCATTGCTCCAGTGTCAGGTCGATCTGTTCCTTTACGTGCTCGGTAATGTCTTTCCGGAGGGCCAGCACTTCCGCCTGCCTTTTGGTGGCCACAAAACCGCGGATGGAGCCTTCGATGGTGCGTATCAGCGCCTGCATGAAGCTGCGCTCGTCCATGAATTTGAACGCCACGTTTTTGATGGTCTCTTCCTGCTGGTTCAGCACGGAATACAACAGCATCGCTTTAAAATACACATTCGCCTGGTCGATGGTGATGGCCTGGAACTCCAGCTCCACGGAGCGGTTCTGGATGGAAATGCGTTTGAATACTTTTTCGATGAGGGGTATCTTGAAGTTAAGGCCGGGGAACAAAATGCGGTTGTACTTGCCGAAAATAGTCGTAACCCCGATAGTGCCCTGCTGCACGGTAACGAAAGAAGACAGGAGGATAAGGCCCGCAATGCCCAACACGATATACCATACGTAATTATCCATAGTGTAAGTGGATTTTAAGGATTTGATACCAAATGTAGTTAAAATCCCTCACTACGGCGGCAGGGGTTCCCAAACGCGCGGATGTAAAGACCGGATTGCATGGCGGATGGGGAAAAATAACAAACAATGAATGAACGGCTCGTGCGCGGGTTAACACGAAACAGTGCATGAAAGAATAAACAGTTTAGCTATATCTTTTGGCATTTCCGGAAGTAGATGAATACGTCGTCCAATTCAATTTGTTTTAATTGATAGGCCAACCGGGTTTTAAGATCATCTGTCTCTTCCTTGATTTTTTTGTACTGGTCTTTTAATGTCTGATACCTGCGAACTATTTCTTCGGGTGTAGCGGACTGATCTAATGCCAGGATATCATACGCCTTGTCTTCGGTTATCATAGTGATAAGTATTACCTCTAAAAACTATCCAAATGAACTCCGTTCTAATTCAGGCTACTAAATTAGTGGAGTTTGGGACGCCGGAAAATACCCAAGCTTGGGTATTTTTCACCCAAACCTTCGATCACACGTGCGTTGTAGCGGATTTACAGATTAAAAATGTAAATATGTAAACTGATTATCAACTGTCCGGCAGCGGGAGTTATTGCATGCCGATTTGTTTGGCCAGGGCAACGAGTTCAGGGGTATTCCTGACCTTTAATTTCAGCCGTATGTTTTTGCGGTGTGTTTCAATGGTATAGCGGCTCAGGTTTAATTTTTCCGCAATTTCCTTATTGTTATGCCCACGCGCGGCGAGCGTAAAAATGTCCATTTCGCGGGCGGTGAGCTTGTTGAGCACGTCTTCGTTGCGGCGGCGCAGCACCTCGCGGAGGGCTTCGCTGATCTGGTTGCCGGTGTCGATGGCATTGGTAAAATCGAGGAATACGCAGATCACGTCTATCACGTTACCCTGCTTATCGAAAGTAAAGGGGATGCCCAGGCCCACCACCCAGAACCAGTCCGGGCTGTTACGCCTGCGCACGCGCAGCACGCCGCCGTACATGGATTTCTTTTCCTGGAAGGATTGTTGGGAGATCGCCAGAATGCTGGTATCGTCCGGGTGAAGTATCTGCCTGAAAAACTCTGTGCCGAGTGAGAGTATCTCTTCCTCCGAGTACCCTAATGTGTCTGTAAGCCGCCTGTTACACCAGTTAACAGCTTTCCTGGAGTTGTTGGACGTATAAAGCATTGCCGGTACCTGGTCTATAATGGCTTCCAATCTTTCGAGCCGGCTCCGCAATTGTGCATTCTCCGATATCAGCGCATCCTGAGAATCGCGGTTTTCTGTGCCCATGTCCTGCATATTTATGTTTTAAACAAACAATAGTGAAAACTAACGATGAATACTATACGAATATAATTAAATGTGAAACAACCGTCATAACACCTTTATGTAAATATAAAAGAAAAAGCCATATATCCAAACGTTATTAACACCTGTACAGGTGTATAACAACCGTCCGGAGAAAGGGTTTGACAATTACGGCATTAGGCTGTAAATTTGATCCTCTTTACTAACTAACAGAATTTTATAACCCATAAAAATTGAATTATGGCATTTACACTTCCTGCTTTGCCGTACGCTCACGATGCGCTGGAGCCGCATTTCGACAAGCTTACGATGGAAATCCATCACGGCAAGCACCACCAGGCTTATGTAGACAACCTGAACAAGGCTATAGCCGGTACCGAGCATGAGAACAAAACACTGGAAGAACTGGTGGCCAAGGCAGGCGCCATCAGCCCGGCTGTAAGAAATAACGGCGGTGGCCACTGGAACCACAGCTTTTTCTGGCTGAGCCTGGCCCCCAACGCGGGCGGCGCTCCGAGCGGCAAACTGGCCGATGCCATCAACAGCACCTTCGGTTCTTTCGATGCGTTCAAAGAAAAATTCAACGCCGCCGGCGTTTCCCGCTTCGGTTCAGGCTGGGCCTGGCTGATCGTGAAGGACGGCAAGCTGGAAATCACTTCTACCCCCAACCAGGACAATCCCCTGATGGACGTGGCCGAATCAAAAGGCACGCCGCTGCTGGGTGTTGACGTGTGGGAACACGCCTATTACCTGAAGTACCAGAACCGCAGGGCCGAGTACCTGGCTGCGTTCTGGAACGTGGTAAACTGGGATGCGGTGAGCAAACGCTTCGCATAAGCACAGCTTATTACTAAAACAAAGAGGGTGTATCAGTTGATGATACACCCTCTTTTTATCGGGAAAAGCCGCTTATTTCAGCTCCCTGATCTTCATGTTTTTGAACCACACTTCGCTGCCATGGTCCTGCAGGCAGATGTGGCCTTTCTTCGCCACGCCGTACCCTTTGTAGTCTTTCCACTTGCCGGTGGTTTTGTTCTTCTGCCACTCGTCTGTCCACATTTCGGTATCCACCACTTTTTCGCCGTTGAGCCAGTGTTCCAGTTTCCCCTTGTTCAGCACAATGCGGGTATGGTTCCACTCGCCGACAGGCTTCGCAGCCAGCTTGGCCGGCGGGTTCATGGCGTAGTTAGCGCCTGATTTCTGCCAGTCTTCCAGCTTCTCGGGGAAATTCTCATCATCGATCAGCTGGTACTCGGGGCCGCTCATGTAAGGGGCCTCGAACTCTTCCGTTACCAGGTAGAGGATGCCGCTGTTACCCTGCGGGGCGATTTTCCAGTCGGCTTCCAGTTCGAAGTTCTCATACTGGTTGTTGGTGATCAGGTCGCCGCGCATGTCGCTTTTGTCTGTAGTACTGCCGGTGCAGTGCAACAGGCCGTTCTGCGCGCCCCAGGTGTTGGACTGTTTGCCTTTGTAAACGCGCCAGCCGTCGAGGCTGGTGCCGTTGAACAGCAGGCTCCAGCCTTCTGCTTTTTCGGCATCGGAGAGCACGTTGGCAGGCGCTTCGGCGGTAGCCATGTTTTCGCTGCCGGCCGTCACGGAATCCTGTTTGGCTTCTTCTTTCGGCTGCGCGGTGTTGCACGAGGCCACCGCCAGGGCGGCTGCGCAAAACGCAGGAATCACAAGTCTTTTCATGCTGTCAGTTATTTTATTTGTTAACGGTTTTCAGATTCTTCGGGTCCCAGTACATGATTTTGTTCTGGAAGTAGCTGTCGTTGCAAAGCAGCGCGGGCGCGGCGGCGCGGAAGCCGAACAGGGCGTCTTCACTCACCTTGCCTTTGGTGCGCATGGCGTTGAACAGGTTGTAGAAGTGATCGAAGTGCGCGCCTTTGTACCCTTCTTCCGCAACGTATTCCATTTTATCGGGAGGCAACATGTCTTTGCGGTCGTATACGTACTGGCGGCCGGTGTCTTTCTGGGTTTTGGTCTGCAGCAGCGGATCGTCAGATGCGGCGTAGGCCTTGTTGCGGTAGAGGGTCACCTTGTCCCACTCTACGGTCATGGAGCCTTCGCTGCCCACCATGCGCAGGTAGTTGGTGCCGCCGGTGCCGTCCACGAAGTTCACGCGGAGCGAGAGGTTGAAAGCGGGATGGATCTCCGTTTCGGGATAATCGAACATGCCCAGCATCACGTCCGGCACTTCACGGCCGTCTTTCCAGTAACGGAGGCCGCCGGTAGCCATGATCTTGTTGGGGCCGATGGAGCCGGTTACCAGGTGCAGGCTTGAAAACAGGTGCACGAACAGGTCGCCGGAAACGCCGGTGCCGTAATCTTTATAGTTCCTCCAGCGGAAGAAACGCAGGGGATCAAATGCTCTTTTGTTGTTGTTGGCGAGGAACGCGTCCCAGCCTACGGTAGCGGGCGATGCATCTTCGGGGATGGGGTACTGCCATGCACCGAAGGGCGACATACGGGCCCAGAAACCTTCGGCATAGTTGAGTTTGCCGATGGCGCCGTCTTTCAGCAGCTGTCGGGCTTTTTCGTTACCCAGCGAGCTTACGCCCTGGCTGCCCACTTCGTACACCACGCCTTTGTTTTTGTTCTGCGCTTCCACCACGGCATGGCCTTCGGCTACGTCGTGCACCATCGGTTTTTCGCAGTACACGCTTTTGCCTTTGTTCATGGCCGCTACGGAGATATCCTTGTGCCAGCTGTCGGGTGTGGCGATGATCACCGCATCCACATCTTTTCTTTCGAGTATTTCTTTATAGTCGCGGGTGGTGTAAATATCGTTGCCCCATTTTTTCTTCGCGTCGGCGAGGCGGCCGTCGTACAGGTCGCAGGCGGCGATCAGTTTCACGCCGGGCACCTGGATGGCCGTATTGGCATCGGCTGTGCCCATGCCGCCGGCGCCGATCAGGGCCACCTGTATCTGGTCGTTGGCGCTGAAGCGGTTTTTATCGCGGGCCAGCTGCTCGAGGTTTCTTTTGCGGTCGGCCGCGGTGATGATGTTGGGGACGAGCGAGGCACCCACCACACCTTTCGCCAGTTTTGTGATAAAGCCCCGGCGGGAGTTTCCGTTGGAATGTTCTGTCATGCTATTTTTCCTTTTTATAGTTAGTTGACGTATTGACGCGGTTCGGTGGAAAGTGTTAATATAAAAACAATTTACCGCAAACGCAAAACGGCATTCACGGGCAGGTGGTCGGAAGCGTAGGTTTCCGGTATCACGGCATGTTTCAGCACCTCGAACCTGCCGGGCGTAAAGGCCACGAAATCGATGCAGCGGCGCGGATTCTCAACGGGAATAGTGGGCGCGCAGTCGCCGCAGGTGCGGGTAAACTGGCGGTCCAGCGCATCGATCACGGGCGTGCCGTTGGGCGCATTCAGGTCGCCGGCCAGTATCACCGGGTACCGCTGTTCTTTCAGGATGTCCATGATCTCTTTGATCTGCACGAGGCGGTTGGAGTCGCTGCGCTGCGCATCGAGGTGGGTGCAGGCCATCAGTATCCGTTTATTGTTCGGCAGCTGCAGCAGCGCCGTGGCCAGCACACGCGGTTCGCCGTTAGTGCCGGGCAGCGTGGTGAGCGGGTAGCGTTTGGTTTCCAGGATGGGATATTTCGAAAGAATGGCCACCCCGTATTCACCGCCGCCATAGTCGATGCCTTTGGCGAAAAAGTACTGCATCCCGAATTGTTTGGCGAGCGCTTCGGCCTGGTGCAGTTCCTTCCCGGAACGGTCCGTATGCACATCCACTTCCTGCAGGGCCACGATGGCGGGCGCCGTGCCGGCAATCACTTTCGCGATGGCGGGTATGTCTATCCTGTCTTTCACGGAGGGAGGATTGGCGTGGTGGATATTGTAGCACAATATGTTCACCTGGTCTGCCTGCGCGGTTGCCTGGCGGGAAGCGGTACAGCCTGCCGACATTACGGCCAGTAAGAGTAGTAACCTGTTTTTCATGGTGTGAATTGATGAGATGAAACCATAAAAAAACAAAAAACAATTTAACCATGCAATGCATGCATGGTTAAATTGTAATGATATGCGGGGAGGATGTCGTTATTTTTTGCGGAGCAGTTCCTGGTAGCGGGCGGGATTGCCGAGCAGGGCAACGGCCTGGTCTACGTCCTTATCCCAGCTGAGGCCCTTTTCGATGCGGCCCTGCTGCGGATAATAGCGGTTCATGATCTCTTCTTCGAGCAGGTGTTTGATCTCGGTTTTGTTGCGCAGCAAATCCTGTTTTTTATCGTGCTTCATTTTCTGCTGCAGCGCTTCGAATTCTTTGGCGAGGCCCCCGTAATACTTTTCGCGTTCGGCGGTGGTGCGGAAACTTTCGAGGGCTTCTTCGCTGCGGGTTTTATAGCTGTAATCGCGGCCATCGAGGAATTTCACGAAATCGTCGAATTCGGCTTCCGTCAAACTGAAGCTGGAAGCGGGTTTTGCCTGCTGGTGGCTGTAATAGTACTGGGTGGCGTAGTCGAAGATATACTGTTTGCGCAGCAGGGTGATGGCCACCTGGCTGAGCACCATGTTGTCCACTTTGGCGTCCGGCTCAATACCGCCGCCGTCTTTCACAGGGCGGCCGGCGGCCGTTACGAACGAGCGGCGCAGGGAATCTGGCACATAGTCGGCTTCTCCTTCCTCGTTGCGGGAAGAGTAGTCGATGGCCTGGATGCAGCGGCCGCTGGGCGTGTAATAGCGCGCGGTGGTCACTTTGAGTTTGGCGTTATAGGGCAGCGGGCGCGTGGTTTGCACGAGGCCCTTGCCGTAGGAGCGCTGGCCTACCACGAGGCCGCGGTCGAGGTCCTGTACCGCACCGGCCACGATTTCGGCGGCGGAGGCGGAAGAACGGCTGGTGAGCACCACCAGCGGAATAGCCAGGTCGATGGCCGGCTGGGCGGTTTTATACTCGCGGTCCCAGCTTTTCACCTTGCCTTTGGTGGATACGATGAGTTTGTTTTTGTCGATGAAGATGTTGGAGAGGGTCACCGCTTCTTCCAGCAAACCGCCCGGGTTGCCGCGCAGGTCGAGGATAACACCTTTGAGGCCCGGGTTTTCCTTTTTCAGTTTGAGGAAAGCATCCTGTACCAGTATGCCGCTGCTTTCGGTGAACTGGGTCATTTTGATATAGCCGATCTCGTTGCGCACCACGCCGGCGAAACTCACGGGTTTCACGTTGATGTCTTCACGAACGATCTTATACGGTGTTTCTTTCTGGGTGATGGGGTGGCGGAGCACGATATTGAGCACCGTGCCGGCGTTGCCTTTCAGGAAGCGGCTTACTTCTTCCTGTTCCATGTTTTTGGCGCTTTTGCCGTCGAGCGACACGATGATGTCGCCGGCTTTAACGCCCGCGCGGGCCATGGGGCTGCCTTCGTACACATCGGTGATGGTGGTCCATTCCCCTTCGGTATAGATGGAGGTGCCTACGCCGCCGTATTTACCGGTGGCCATGAAGCGCAGTTCGTCGAGCTCCTCTTCGGGCACGAAGTCCGTGTAAGGATCCGTTTCCTCGAGCATGGCTTCGATGCCTTTGTGCATGAGTTTTTCGGGCGGCAGGTCTTCCACGTAGTAGGTATTCAGTTCGCGGTAGAAGGCCGCGAAGATGTCGAGGTTTTTGGCAATCAGGAAGTATTTATCGCTGTTGCGGAATGCGGCAAAGACCAGGCAGAGGCCGAGCAGCGAGAACAGGATGATTTTCTTTTTTGAAATCCGCATGCTGTAACGTTTGTAAGATGATTGAAGCCCGGTTAAGGTACCGGGTCGTAACCGTGGCCGCCCCATGGGTTGCACCGGAGGATACGCCGGGTGGTCAGCCAGAAGCCTTTAAAGATACCGTGCTTTTTGAATGCTTCCAATCCATATTGTGAGCAGGTAGGTGTATATCTGCAGCGGGAACCGAGCAGAGGGCTCAGGCACCACTGGTAAATCTTGATAAGGATAATGAAAGGGATGCTGAGTATTTGCAGCAGTTTCAGCTGCGGGCTGTTCTTCTTTATTTGTTCCGTGGGAACTTCCTGTTTCATTGGATTTCCGGTAGATGAATCTCTGTTCATTGCACACTATCCGCCGGCCACTTGTTTAATTCTTTTACCAGCTTCTCTAAAATTACCGAAAATTTATGGCGCAGCGTGGGGAAATCGGCGATTTTTTTATCGGTATAGATAAAAAAAACGGCCATTTGGGTGGATTGGGCCTGCAATGCGTCGTACAGGGCCTGTTTTTCGAGGCGGTAACATTCTCGCCCGAGGCGTTTGATGCGGTTACGGTCTACGGCATTGGGGAACCGGCGTGACGATACGCTGAAGCCGGCCTGAACAGGGTATTTCTCCGTGGTGAGCCTGGCCGGCATAAAAATCACCCGGTAAGGGAAAACAGAAAACGCTTTTCCGTCCCGAAAAAGCGTTTCAATCATTTTCCTGCTTTTTAACTTCTCTTCCTTGTTAAAAGAATAAGTTTTTATGGCAATATGAGTTTATGACGGATTATTTCAGCTTGCGCTCGTCAGATACAGTCAGTTTTTTTCTGCCTTTAGCCCTGCGGGATGCCAATACTTTACGGCCGTTGGCAGTTTCCATTCTCTTTCTGAAACCGTGTACGCTCTTTCTGCGTCTGTTATGCGGTTGAAAAGTACGTTTCATCTTTAAAATTTGTTTTTGCAGTTGTCAGATGGAACCTCGCACGCTCGGTTTCATCTTGTTTTTTGTTTTTCCTTGTACTTAAAACTTAATACCCATCCCGTTTTCCGGTGGGCGGACTGTGATCAGCCCCGTTTAAAACGGAAGGCAAAGGTAGGGTAAAATATTTAAAATCAAAAGAGAGAGGGGAAATAAAAAAGGAAAAAGTCGGCTCAACCGCCAATTTATTGATAATTAACCGGTTACGAATCATACTGTGACCATATCCGGCTGGCCCATTTCCCCGGCAGCCGCTGTGGGGGGCCGTCTAACGCGGATCTTCCGTTTGCGGCAGCGTCCGTGTATCGGTTCCTCCGGTTTGCCTTACCATTCCCCGTTCCTCACAGCTATCCTTTTCTGTTTCCGGCAATCCGTTGCCTCTCCTTACTCCGGTTGCCGCTTGCTAAGCCCGTAAGCGGCCAAATCAGGGTGTATTCAGGTGGTTTGCCGTTGTTAAGAGCGCCTGTGCGTCTTCTCCCATCCCATTTCCCACCTTATCACCCATAAAAAACCGGGAAACCATCTGCATGGTTTCCCGGTCAAATTCGTATTACTATCGCTTATTTAGCGGGTGCGGGCGCTGCTGTGGCAGGCACACCCAGTTTGGTCTTAACGGCAGACAGGATGTCGTCGCCTGCGGGAGAAACCAGCAGGGAGCCCTGAGAGCTGTCCAGTACATAAGCGTACCCTTTTTCTTTCGCTACGTCTTCGATGCCTTTGCGGGCTTTATCGTATACGGGTTTCAGCAGTTCGTTCTGTTTCTGGCCGATTTTTTCCTGGGCCAGCTGCTGGAAGTCCTGGATACGTTTCTGCGCTTCCTGGATTTCTTTGGCTTTTACTTCCTTCATGGTTTCACTCATGTTGGGCGTTTTGGCCAGTTCGTCGTCGAAAGCCTTCATTTTCCTGTTATATTCGTCGATCAGTGATTTGCTCTCTTTTTCCAGTGATTGTGCAAATGTTTCTATTTCTGTCTGCGCTTTTTTGGTTTCCGGCATGGCCTCGATCAGAGCCTGAGCATTGATATGCGCGATTTTGGACTGTGCGGTGGCCTTCACACTGCATAAACCGGTGAATGCAACAAATGCAATAATTACATACTTCTTCATGATGATGTTGTCTTGTGTTTAAAAGAAATTAAAAAAGTTATAGGTAAAGAAATGACTCGTTATTTTTTAACGCCCAGGGATTTTAATATTTCTTCGCTCTTGTCCAGTTTAGGATCCGAAAAAATCACGGTCACACCGCCCGACTTGTCCAGCACAAAGTCGTACATCCGGCTGGCGGCCAGCTTCTGCACGGCATTGTAAATTTTATCCTGAATGGGTTTTACCAGTTCCTCTCTTTTCTTGAACAGATCGCCTTCGTATCCGAAACGTTTCTTCTGCAGCTCCTTGGCGTCTTTTTCCCTTGCGATGATCTCATCTTCCCGCTTGCGCTTCAGGTCGTCGGTGAGCATCACCTGCTCGGCCTGGTAAGATTTATACATCTTGTCTACTTCCTGGAACTTGGCGTCAATTTCTTTCTGCCACTGCTCTGCGATGGCATCGAGTTTTTTCTGCGAATCCTTGTAATCGGGGATGCTTTCGAGAATGTATTTGGTGTCGATCACACAATACTTCTGTGCCAGCGCTCCCATAACGGAGCCTATTACTAAAAACGCAGTGACGAAAAATCTTTTCATGTGAATAAGGTTTGTTGGGTTATACTGCCGCCTCCGTTTCAGGAGGTTTCGCAATATATAATAAATATTTTATTCCGGTTCAAAGCCCAGCATGAAGGTAAATTTAGCGGCATCCTTCATTCCTGCGCCCGGCCTTAACCTATCCAATCCTATGCCATAGTCGAAACCGAGCAGGCCGAACATCGGCAGGTAGAAGCGCGCACCCACGCCCACAGAGCGGCGGAGACGGAACGGATCGTATTCTTTGAAGTCGCGGTAACCGTTGGCGGCTTCCAGGAATATCAGGCCGAAGATGGTGGAGCTCGGGTTGAGGCTGAACGGATAACGCAGTTCCATCACGTATTTATTAAACATGGTGAAACCTGAGTAACCTGCCGGCACACCGCCGCCATCCGGGTTCAGTTTCGGATTGGAGGTATAATATACCGGGTAACCGCGCTGGGAAATGATGTCCCTGTCGTACACGGCGAAGTTGCTCAAACCGTCGCCACCCAGCTCGAAGCGGCCGAAGGGCGAAAGCGTTGTGCGGTTGTTGTAGCGGCCGAGGTAACCGAATTTGGCGGCCACTTTCAGCACCAGCGATTTATTGTCGGTACCGCGGGGGCGGCTCAGCGGCACATACCACTCGGCGCTCATACGGTACTTCTGGTATTCGATGAATTTGAACTGTTCTGCAATGGGCTCTGCTTTATAGTCCTTGTCGCGGTTAAACGCAGAGTACGGCGGCGTAAACTGGCCATACACCATGAAGCTGGAACCACTGCGCGGGAAGATCTGCTGATCCACGGAAGAACGCGCCAGCGTGATACGGAAGCTCAGGTTATTGGAAGTACCGGTTTCAAAACCGGGCATGCCGAAGTAGTTGTAGTCCCACAGTTTATAACGCTGGTACTGGATGGAGTACATGAGCGAGAACCAGTCGTCGGGCCAGCGGAGCTGTTTGCCGAGAGAAATGGATCCACCCATTACTTTCAGGTAGGCGTTTTCGTTTTCCACCGTCTGGCCGTAATATTTGGCCATGGCGTACGGGCTCTGGTGGCTGCTGTAGAAGCTTACGGAGAAGGGGTTCCGTTTTTTACCACCCAGCCAGGGCTCTGTGAAAGAGAAGTTGTAAGAACGGTATGCTTTACCATTGGACGATACCCTCACGCTCAGCTTCTGGCCGTCGCCGCTGGGCAAGGGATCCCAGGTTTCTTTTTTGAAGATGTTACGCAGGGAAAAGTTGTTGAAGGTTACGCCGAGGGTACCGGTAAGACCGATGTAACCGCCCCAGCCCGCAGACAGCTCCAGCTGGTCGTTGGCCCTTTCTTCCACTTTGTAGTCGATGTCCACGGTACCTTCCTGTACGTTAGGCACGGGGTTGATACCGATGGTTTCGGGGTTGAAGAACCCGAGCTGTGAAATTTCACGCTGTGAGCGCATCAGGTTCTGGCGGCTGAATTTCTCGCCGGGCAGGGTGCGCAGTTCACGGCGGATAACGTGCTCGTTGGTTTTTTCGTTACCGGCGATGCGTATATCCTTGATCGTAGCCTGCGGACCTTCCTGGATGCGGATCTCGTAATCGATGGTGTCTCCACGGATACCGATTTCCACCGGGTCTACCTGGAAGAACAGGTAACCATCGTCCATGTAAAGGCTGCCGATGTCGCCGCCTTCAGGACCGGGAGGGTTGCCCAGGCGTTTGCCCAGCAGTTCCAGGTTGTACACGTCGCCTTTTTTGATGCCGAGGCCGCGTGACAGGATGGTATCGTTGTATACGGTATTACCTCTCCAGGTAATGTTACCGAAATAATATTTTTTACCTTCTTCGAGCTTGATTTCCACGTTGAGGTTGCCTTTGGCGGAGTTGTACGTGGTATCTTTCACGATCTGCGCGTCGCGGAAACCTTTCGAGT
Source organism: Chitinophaga lutea (assembly GCF_003813775.1). Lineage (NCBI taxonomy): Bacteria > Pseudomonadati > Bacteroidota > Chitinophagia > Chitinophagales > Chitinophagaceae > Chitinophaga > Chitinophaga lutea. The sequence goes on from NZ_RPDH01000001.1 coordinate 1,754,512, forward strand.
TATATACAGCGATGAGTTTTTCCTTGTCTTCGGTGTATTTAATGTCGTTGAACTTGGCAGAGGAAAAGAGGTGGAAGCGGAAGTAGGGGTCGATTTTCTGCAGGGTGCGGGTGGCGGAGAGGAAACCCATTTCTTTCCAGTAATCGTCTGAAGTAGCCATGCTGTCAGTCCAGGCGTTGGCCATTTCAGGATAGAGGGTGAAGCGGGAAACTTCCTTGGTGCCCTTCATTTTTTTCTTGAGCGCGTTATCGGACACGTTGTAGTTGCCAACGATGTTGATATCGTTCACTTTTACCTTGTTGCCTTTATCTACCCAGAATATCACGGAAGCGGAGTTGATGGCCGGCGGCGGGTCTTTCCTTTCTTCCATGCGTACGGTCACGTTGCGGAATCCTTTTTCGGCGTAGAACTTGCGCACCACGGCGAGGGTGTTTTGCTGGAGGGCTTCAGTCACCACGCTGCCTTTGCGGAGGGCGGCTTTGGTGGTCAGTTCGTCCGCATCGGATTTTTTAACCCCTTTGAAAACGAAGGAAGACATACGGGGTTTCTCCACGAGGGCGATTTCCAGCCATATTTTGTTGCCTTCTATTTTAGTGATGTAGATAGCGATGTTGGAAAACAGGCGTTGTCCCCACAGGCCCTGGATGGCTTTGGCGAAGTGGTCGCCGGGCATCACTACCTTGTCGCCTACGGCGAGGCCTGAGAGGGAGAGCAGTAATGATTTATCAAGGAATTCTGTACCGGTTACGGCAATATCGGCGATTTCAAATTGCTGCGGGTTGCCCAGGGAAAAAGGGCTGATATCCGCCGGCATGGTGACCGGTACGGGAACAGTATCCCTTTGTTGGGCACGCGCAGATACGCCCGCGCTGCAACATAAAACTACGGCCAGGAGGCTTTTAGGAAACGATTTCTTCATTCTGCTGTATTTGTTCGCTTGTTTTGCCGAATCGACGTTCTCTGGTTTGATAATTTAAGATGGCTTCGTACAGATTTTCCTTGCGGAAGTCAGGCCAGCGTGTATTGGTGAAATACAGTTCTGCGTAGGCCAGCTGGTACAATAAGAAATTGCTTATACGGTGTTCGCCGCTGGTCCGTATCATGAGTTCAGGATCGGGCAGTTTGGCGGTGCATAGGTATTTTTCCCACATTTCGGGCGTCAGCTCGTCGGGATTGATTTTGCCTGCCTTGGCATCCCTGGCGATGTTGCGGGCGGCCTGCAGAATTTCCCAGCGTGCGCTGTAGCTCAGTGCCATCACGAGGTTGAGCCCGGTGTTTGGCGCGGTGATATCCATGGCTTCCTGCAATTCCTGTTGGCAATGCGCGGGCAGCATGGTCATGTCCCCTATCACGTGGAGACGTATATTATTTTTATTCAGTGTTTCCACCTCCTTGCGGATGGTGGTCACGAGCAACTCCATGATGCCGTTCACCTCATATACGGGCCTGTCCCAGTTCTCTGTAGAAAAGGCGTACAGTGTCAGGTATTCGATGCCCAGTTCGGCACAGCCCTCCACGATATCACGCACACTTTCCACTCCCTGATGATGACCGTAAAGGCGGTCCTGCCCCCGTTCTTTGGCCCACCGGCCATTACCGTCCATAATAATGGCAATATGGCGGGGCAGTCGTTGCAGGTCTAATTGATCCTTCAAACTCATGACTATTCAGGTCGTGTTAAAACAGAATTACTAAAAGTGTGCAAAGATACAAAAATAACTTTATGCCCTTTCCGGCAAAGGGGACGGGGTGGTTTTAACGTAGTTTTAACGGGAAACACGGCTGGGAGCGCATTTTAGGGCTTAAAACTTACAGCGGTAAGAGGTGAAGAGGATGCCAAGGGTGACCTCGATGGTGGCAAACTGGTCTTTATCCCGGCTGTTGCCGCGCTGCCGTCCCATTTCCCCGATGGGCGCCCCGGTAACCCCGCTTCTGTCCTGCAAAATGGCGGCGATGGTGCTGCTGCCGTCGGGCTTGGTGGCGAAGGCGTCTATTCCGGCATAGGTGGTGCTGACGTCGTCGAGATAGTCGGTTTGGGTGAATCTGAACAGGCATTCCACGCCGAGGTTGAGGCGGCGGTTGAGGCTGTATTTAACGCCGCCGCCGATCAGGTAGGCGTATGAGTACAGCTGGTAGGGCTTCCGGTCGGGGAAGCGGCTGGTTCCCTGCCCTTCGGTACGGAGGGGCTGCAGGAAATATTTCCTATTTTGATAATATGCGTAGGGATTGAAGTGGAAAAACGATGCGCCCAGGGTGAGGTACGGCGAAAACCGGTAGGCGTCGCTGCCCGGCTCGAAGCGGAAGAAGTTGAAGTCCCCCTGAACCGCCAGCTCATACAGTTCGGTGTTAAAACTCAGGTTGCGGCGTTTCTGGAAGCTGTTGGCGTTGTACACATCGGAATAACCCAGCTGCATAAAGCGGAAATGCGCCCTGGCGCCCACATAGCCGTTGAAATATTTGCGGTAATAGATGCCCACGGTGGGTTTGGTGGCCTGCAGGCCCATATGGGTGTTGAGGTCGCCGAAGTAATGGGCTCCGCCGGCCGTGAAACCCAGCTCGCCGACGTAACTTTCCTCGTTCTGGGCCGAAACTTTGTTAAATGGCAAAACCGCCAGCCAGAGTGAGGCCGTCAGCAAAACCTTCCAATGAATACGCGTATACAGCATAAGGTACCAGTAAAAACGTAAAATAAGCCTTTTTCATCTGTCGGCCCCTGAATTTTCAAAGGCCGGGCACCGCTTCGTATTCACAACAGCTTGTGGGAGAATCGTTTATCGTGCGCACTTCCTTCCGTCAATACCCGCTTTCAACGCCTCGCATGCGGTATAAACGTTTCGCATGGCCCGCTTCGTATAACTTATTTTCTTCCTGCATTACGGGTATCGATGCCCCAAAGCAGTTTGTTTCGCAGGGTGTGCAGGAAATTGCCTTCGTTAAGCCGCAGCAGGTTGATGGAAAAGTCTTCTTTTTTGACGGCCAGCTGCACCCGGTTGTCGATCACTTCCATCCGGGAATCGAGGGTACAGATGAACTGGTCGCTGCGGCCTTCCACTTCGAATGAAATCACATGATCGTCTGGCACCACGATGGGCCGTACATTCAGGTTGTGCGGGGCAACGGGGGTGATCACGAAACTGCCGGCCTCGGGAAATACGATGGGCCCGCCGCAGCTCAGGGAATATCCCGTGGAACCGGTGGGTGTGGCCACAATCAGCCCGTCGGCCCAATAGGTATTGAGGAATTCCCCGTTCAGGTAGGTATGGATCTTCACCATCGCGGAGGTGTCCTTTTTGTGGATGGTAAATTCATTGAGGGCATAGGGCACCTCCCCGAACAGCGGGGAACTGGCATCGAGATGGATGAGCGTCCGCCGGTCTACCACGTAACTGCGGCTTACCAGGGAATTGACCACTTCGTGGATCTCTTCGCGCCCGATGCTGGCCAGAAAGCCCAGGCGGCCGAAGTTGACCCCCATCACGGGAATATTTTTGTCGCGGATATACGTAACGGTATCGAGCAGGGTACCGTCTCCACCCAGGCTCACCAGGAACTCGATGCGGCCGTCGAGGTCGGCTGCTTTGGAAAAAGTATCGGTATCGGCGGGGAATTGTACATGCGGCCGGAGCTCTTTAAAAAAGGGCTCGTACACCACGGGGGTAATTTCCTGACGGCTCAGTTCATCCAGCAATAGTCTTATATCCTCCAGATCTTCCTTGACAAAACCGCGGCTGTAAAGGGCTACATGCATTTACATATCCAGTTTAGCGTGTAAAAATAGTCCTTTTTCTCCCAATTGGTTGATGCTATATTCAAAGCGGATACAGGTATCGTAGAAAGAAACCACGTCGAGCCCCACACCGGTGGTGTACAACATGCGGTTGTTGAGCATGCCGTTACGCACACGGCGGGCATAGCCGTAACCCATGTCGCCGTACGCTTTTGCCAGTACGCGGATGGGCAGGTTGCTGAATTTTTTGGGTACGATGGGAAGGTGCACCTTGAAGTTCAGGAGCTCGCGGCGCAGGGTGGATTTAAAGATAAAATAACTCGTAGCGTCCACCACGTAGTATTCCAGCCCGCGGAGATAGTCGTCTCCGTATCCCATGGCCCGCATGCCGATGTAGGGCTGTTTGTCGGAGAATTTGGCCTGCCCCAGCACGCTGAGGGCGCCGTAGGTTTTGCGGGCCAGCTCCCAGTATTTCGCGCCTTTGACGCGGAATTTAAAATATTCCAGCCCGCTGAGCGGCCCGAATCCCGTACGCGTGGCCTCGGCGTAGAGCGACTGCCCTACCAGCGGATATTGCCAGCTATCGGCCTTGATGTAATTGAGGCGATACGACAATTCGAGGTAGCCCATTTCCGTGCGCCCGCCGCCGAGGTAATCGGGGTTTTTGAGGGCTACAGAATCGTTCACGGACTCGTGGTAATAATTCAGGGCCACCTGGTGGCGGGTGGAAATGGCCTTCCGGTAAGTGTAGTTCAGGCCCAGTGCGAACTGGCGCCGTAAAAAATCATCCTGCCGGAAAAACTGCTGCTTGTTGAAATCGGATATGTAATTGATCTCCCGGTTACGGCTGTAGGACACCACAAATCCCAGGCCCTGCCTGAGCTTGCGGTCGATGTACGGCAGGTTGTAGCCGAGCAGGAACTTCTGCGTGTAGCCCACCGTCACATCCGCATAGATATCGTCGTTACGGCCGGTAAGGTTGTCCTGGAACGCCTTGACGCCGATATTGACGCGGTTCAGGCTGCGTTTCTGCTCCACCCACCACTGGTTGAAGTTACGGTCGGCCAGTTTGAAGATGGGGAATGCGAAGAGGTACCATCTTTCCCATACTTCATATACAAAATCGGCCTGCTGTCCTTCCCAGTTTTTTACGTTGGCAGACACGTTGAGGAACAACGAGGTATTGAGCAGCTGCTTGCGGCCCGCTTCGAGCGTTTCGGCCAGCGTGCGGAGATATACCGTATCGCCCGGTTTGATGGGTAATTCGCGGAGGATGATGGACGTGCGTGTTTTTTTGTTGCCGCTGACGGCGACGTTGCGTACGATCACATAACCCGAATCCTGTACTACGGCCAGCGGCTGAGCGGAGGGAGTGACGGTCGTGTCCGGCACCTGCGCGGCTGTGGGCATGGCGATGCCCAGCAACAGTGCCCATACGGCCCAGCAGAAAAAGCATCCGTACCGCCGGGTACGTATATAAAAGAATACAGTGCGCATGCAGGATTGTAGGTTCTGCTTTAAAAATAAGGCTTTTACGGCAACTACATGCTGATGTAGTTCATCAGCAGGTCGTAGTTCTTTTTCAGCAGATCTTCTTCCAGCTCTTCACTGAACATGTATTTGATGGTGTAATTAAACCGCTCGAAGGTGGCCACGAGGCCCTGGAGCTCCTGCCGGTTGGTTTTGAGGAGCACTTCGAGTTTGGCGGAGTTCGGGTTGGTGATGGTATTGACGCTGAGCAAGGTGACTTCGTTGCTTTCGGCGATGCGGGCGATCTCGCTGAGGCTGTAATCGCGCGGTTCCACTTCGAGCACCAGCAGGCCGCCCGGTTCCTTGACGCCGTTGTACTGGGCGAGGATGGCCAGCAGGTTGTCCTTCGTGATCATGCCGAGGTAATCGTTCTCGCGCGATACCACGGGCAGGGCCGACAGTTTCTGGTCGTAAAATAATTTGAGCGCTTCGTAAAAGTGGGCGCCTTCGGTAATGGCGGGTTTAAAAGCGTTTCCGTTCAGCGTTTCCAGTAAAAGGTCCGGATCTTCCCAATCCAGCACCTGGTCTTCCTCCACAAGCCCCAGGTACTTATTATCCACTACCATCGGCAATTGCGTCAAATGAAATTCATTCATCAGTCGTAATGCTTTTGCACCGGTATCCATGGGATGAAGCACCGGCACCACGGTAGAAATGAGTTCCTGTGCCAACATAATAGATCGTGTTTCTCCTACAATAATAACAAAGAATATTCCAATACCGCGAAACTGCAGGTAAAAATTACAGAATCGCGGAGCAATGGCAATGCAGTATGGATGAGCGGTTATACGGCTTTCGGCTTCACCGCCCCGGCGTTGAGCCTTTTCATGAAGTCGTGCATGATGACGTTGAATTCGTCGGGCACTTCCATCATGGGAGCGTGGCCGCATTTATCGATAAAATGCAGTTCCGAGTTGGGGATGAGCTTGTGAAACTCTTCCCCTACCATGGGCGGCGTTACGGTATCGTTATTCCCCCAGATGAGGAGGGTGGGTGTTTGTATGGTTTTCAGCTCGTCGCCCAGGTTATGACGGATGGCGGATTTGGCCAGGGTGATGATTTTGATCACTTTCAGCCGGTTGCTGGTGATCTCGAACACTTCGTCTACCAGTTCTTTCGTAGCCATTGCCGGATCAAAGAAGGTGAGTTCGGTTTTTTTGCGGATATATTCATAGTCGCCTCGTTTGGGATAGGTTTCACCCATCCCGTTTTCGAACAGGCCGGAGCTGCCGGTGAGGATGAGCGATTTTACGTTTTCCGGGTGTTTGAGGATATACACCAGTGCCACGTGCCCTCCCAGGGAGTTGCCCATGAGGTGAAAATTGGTATAACCGCGGGTTTCGATGAATTTGTGAACGTATTTGGCCAGGCCGCCTACGGAGGTTTCCAGGATATTCAGGTCAAACAAGGGCAACATCGGGATGACAACCTTATTGTATTGTTTGAAGTACTCCAGGAGGCCGCTGAAATTACTGAGGGCACCGAAAAGGCCATGCAGCAAAATCACCGGTTCCCCTTCTCCTTCTTCGATGTATTTAAATTTGCCCTGTGTTTTGATTTCGTAATTCATTACCTAAGCTTGAAGTCAATTTTGCGCTAAAATAATTCTTTTTCTTAATTCAAATAATTTCTAAAACGGCGCTATTGAACCGGCATTTCGCGGGCTGCATTTTCGAAGAAAGCTTCCAGTTCGGCAAAAACGTCCCTGAAAACCGGCAAAATGCGTCCCATTTGTTCCATTACCTTCGGGCCCAGGTGCTCGATATAGGGATATACGACGCTCTGGAGCTTCACTTCGGGACTAAGCCAGTACAACTGGTTGGCCAGCCAGAGCAGTACGCTGTACCCCACCATGAACACGGCGGTATAGAGCAGGATGCCGCCCAGCCTGTTAACCCATCCCAGCATGCTCCACTGCACCACTTTTTCGATGGCGGCGGCGCCAAGGCGAACCAGTATCACCACCGCCAGGAATATCACGATAAAACAGATCACCGGCCACCAGCGCCCCTGCATGCCCGACTGGGCGAGGTATGCAGCCAGTACGGCCGACAATTTGAGCGCCGCGGCCATCCCCAATACAAATGCCACCAGGGAGAACACGGCCACGATCAGGCCGCGCGTAAAACCCCGGTAAACGGCAAATGCCAGTATAATGGCAAAAATAATGTCGATGGCCAAGGCCGCAACGCGTTATTTGGTCAGTAATTCTTTTACCATCGCGGAAATCGCCTTCCCGTCGGCCTTGCCGGCCAGCTGTTTGGTGGCTGCCCCCATCACTTTACCCATATCTGCGGGAGAAGCAGCGCCCACCGAAGCGATGATAGCCGTCAGTTCCGCGCGCAGGGCGGCCTCGTCCATTTGCTGGGGGAGGTACCGCTCAATCACGGCCAGTTCTTCTTCTTCTTTCTTCGCCAGGTCGGCCCGGTTCTGCTGGGTGAAAATTTCAAGGGAATCTTTCCGTTGTTTCGCCAGTTTCTGCAGCAGCTTCAGCTCGTCGGCCTCCGTCAGTTCGCCAGTGCTGCCTTCGGAAGTTTTGGCCAGCAATATTGCTGCCTTGATGGCGCGGAGCGCACGCAATTCAGCTTCTGCCTTCGCCAGCATGGCGGTTTTGATGGCGCCGTTGATGTTTTGTTCTAATGACATATTACGGGTTCTCCTTTTTGAGTTTTTCTTCGAATTTTTTGTAAAAATCTGCGGCAAAAGCCCGCAGGTCGTTCGCCTGATCGGCCCAGGGCGTGGCGCGCTGGTAGGTGTCGGCCATGGTCATCATGGTCTGGTAAAAGAAATCGGCCATTTCGTCCACCATCATTTCTTTCGTCCACAGGTCGATGCGCAGCGCGGTTTTGTCTGCCCCGTCCCAGAAAGCCACCATCATGGCCTTGGCTTTATTCATTTTATCCTGCGTGCTGTCTGTAGCCGTCCATTCGATCGATTCAGGCACTCTTTGTTCGTCGAGCCCCACCTGGATCTGTATGGTAGATTTCTTTGTCATACTTTTTTATAAATGATTTGAGAGGGCAAAAATAAGCTTTTGTGCGGGCATGTTCAGATAATGCTGCCACCGAGGGCCTTTGCGGCTTCTTCCCAGCCCGGCACCCGGGTGATATGGGCGAGTAACCGGCCCCGGAGCAGTTCGTCTTTGTACAACGCGCCCATCTTCTCGGAAAGGTCGGTAATATCGGCCGGGAGGGCGTTAAGCGCGGCGTCTCCGCCGGCTTCGGGCGCGGCGCCGGCATACAGCGCCACTACCGGTACGTCGCACCGCTGTGCCGCATACACGGGTACAGCGAGACCATCGGCCCCGGCGGTATGCACCAGGGCATAAGAGGCGGCCACCAGCCGGGCCAGCGTTTCATCGTCGGGCTCCTGCACCCATATCACGTCGTCGCGGAACTTATAGGAGTGCAGCGCTTCGGCGATGTCTTCCCCGGCATCGGTCATCTGCCCGGCCAGCACGAGCTTTACGCTCGACAGCAGCCGCTTCTTCAGCATGGAAAAAGCTTTCAGAAGCGGAATGATGTTATTGGAAGGGTCGATGCTGCCCAGCGCAATGAAGTACTCCATGCCGCTGGCAAACTCGCGTTTGATGTCTTCCCTTTCTTCCCAGTTGACGGGTTTGAACACGTCCGCCACACCGGGCTGCAGTTGCAGGGTGCGCCCGTCGAGCCCGCCGAACCGCTGGTTGAGCTGCTCGCGCATGAACGCGGAAAACAACGCGATACCGGTGTACCGGCGGATGTTTTTGGAAGCGGATACGGTATCGAGCACCGCGGCATCCCGGGTCAGCAGCAGGTGGGCGGGCATGCCTTCCGGCACGGGCAGCACATCGTCGATGCACAGTATTTTGTCTGCCCTGAGTTTTTTCAGCTGACGCGGCCACTGCATTTCCCGCCAGAGGTAACGCCCGAGCTTTCCGCCTGCCAGCGGCTTCAGTTCCACTATCCGTGCGTTGGCAGGCAAAGGGCGCTGCGGCGGCAGGGGGCGGTTATTGATCAGCACGAACTCCACATCGGGGTGCAGCCGGCACAGGTTGTATAATATTTCGGTCCGCACATTCCCGGTGTCTGCAAGTCTGTCTTGCAGCAGGGGTACGGCATTGATGGCTATTCTCATGTTCAGATCCGGTTCGAAAGATCACAAACCTATGGAAAATATGGAAAAGAAAGGCCTGTTCTCCGCGGTGGCAGGAAACAGGCCGGTCATATTTTTCATGCCGTTCAGGGCGCTTTGTTCAGCACGCCGAAGCGGAATTGTTTGCTATTGGAAGGTTTGGTTTTGGACGTAACGGTCACCACGATGCTGGCCACTTTCAGGCTGGGCAGGTTGATGAGCGTCACAGTCGTTTCGGGCGTGGTGCTGACGAACGCCGGGTTCTGTGGGATGGGCTGCCCCGCGGGGTCCAGTGCGGTAACGGTGATGGTCACCCCGGACGGCGGCGCCGGCGTGGAGGTGATTTTCACCTTGATAGCCAGTGTGGCGCCCTGTGCGGCGTTCCGGTCTTCATTCAGGTAAATATCGGGTATCGTGGCCACCAGTTCAGCTTCCTGGGCGGGGGGATCGACGGGATCGGGCACGTCTTTCTTTTTCTTTTTACAGCCCGCAGCCACCAGCAGGCAGGCAGCGAAGAAAACCAGCAAATATTGTTTACAGGGCATAGACGATATGGTTCAGTATCCCGAAATTATAACAAATAACGCTTCTATTCAAATTATTTCTTATATGCGGCCCTTCACGTCCATCGCGTCTCTCAGGCCGTTCCCCAACAGGTTGAACGCCAGTACCAGGAGCATGATGGCGAAGCCGGGCGCGAGTGCCAGCAGGGGATTGTGGGTGATGATGAAGTTGTAGTTTTCTTTGATCATCAGCCCCCACGACGGCTGCGGGGGCTGTACGCCCACGCCGAGGAAGCTGAGGCCGGCCTCCACCACGATGGCGGTGGCGAAATTGCCGGCGGCCACGACCATAACGGGGCCGAGGATGTTGGGCAAAATGTGACGGGAGATGGTGCGCACATGGCCGTACCCGAGCGCCCTGGTGGCTTCCACGAATTGCAGCTCGCGCAGGCCCAGCACCTGGCCGCGGATAATACGGGCCACGCTCACCCACATGGTGAGGCCAACGGCCACGAACACCTGCCAGAAACCTTTGCCGAGCGCCAGCGTGATGGCGAAAACCAGCAGCAGCGTGGGCACGCTCCAGATCACGTTGATGAGCCACATCACCGCATCGTCCGTTACGCCCCGGAAGTAGCCGGCCACGGCGCCGAGGAAAATACCGATGGTGAGGGAAATGATCACGGCGATGCTGCCTACGCTGAGACTTACGCGCGTGCCAACGAGCAGGCGGCTGAGAATGTCGCGGCCGAATTTGTCTGTGCCCAGCCAGTAACGGCGCGTTTGCAGATGTTCTTCGCGCACGGTTTGCTGCGCGGCGGGCAGGTCGGTGATAACGCTGTCTTTTCCGTACAGCACCTGCGCCAGTGCGTAACTTTGGGTCAGCGTGGTGGCTTCATCCACGTATTGCTCCACGCGGATCGAGTCGCCGGCGAAGGCCCAGCCTTTCAGCGGAATGACGGTGACGGCGGCTTCCTGCCCGTACACGAGGCGGTGAAACCAGCTGCGCCGCGGAGGTTCCTGCGCCTTCCGCAACGCCAGCATGTCGATTTTGAAACCGGGTTTCTGCCCGCTGATTTCGAGCACCATGCCGTTGGCGTAAGGCGTATGATCCGGGGCGATGAAGTAGGCAAAGATGCCGGCCAGCAGGGCCAGCGCAATCACCACCAAACCGGCCATAGCACCTTTGTTACGCCGTAAGCGCTTCCATGCCTGCTGTTGAAAAGATGATGCGGAACTGCTCATGAGGCCTACAAGTTAAAGCAATCGGGCGAATTTTCCCTGCGCGGAGGTTCATTTATCCGTGTCCGTTAGCAACCTTTCATATCACACGAATCTCAACGCTGCAGCGAAAATGCAGTATTTCTATGAATGCAAAATAGCGTAATTTATAGCGAGAGACACAGTAACGCTTAAGGACAAGATTGTAACCATTATATATTAACCATTAAACACACAGTTTATGCTATCCCTTCAACTCCCGCAGATCTACTGCCCGTTCCCTTCTATGCTCAATCCCTTCGCCAAAGAAGCTGAAAAACACACCGCCGACTGGGTAAGCCGCTTTGAGTTGGTTAAATCTGAAAAAGCCTGGGAGCGTTTCCGCCGGGCTAAATTCGCCATGCTGTCCGCCAGGGCCTTCCCCACGGCAGGCCGGTTCGAGCTTTGCATCGCAGCGGAATTCAACACCTGGTTGTTTTTGCTCGACGACAAAAACGACGAATCGATGTTCGGAAAGCTGGATTACCTCCAAATGGTGCATTCGTTCGTGACCATGATCCTGCAGAACAACGTGGTGGTGGCGCCCGACGAAGGCATGCCGCTGGCCAACAGTTTCGCCGATCTGTGGAAACGCATGAAACGCATCGGCAGCGCCGCCTGGCAAAAACGTTTCGTCAAAAGCATGACGGACTACCTCGACGCGTGCCTTTGGGAAGTGGAAAACCGCATCCAGCACAAAGCACCGGCCGTAGCGGACTACATCGAGAAACGCCCTTACACGGGCGCCCTCTTTGCAGACATTGAGCTCATCGAAGTACTGGAAAGCATCTATCTGCCGGACGAAGTACGCACCCACGAAACCGTGGTGCAGCTGTCGCTCGCCTGCAACAACGTGGTATGCTGGGCCAACGACCTGTTTTCGTTTGACAAGGAACGCCGCCAGGGCGACGTGCACAACCTGGTAGTGGTTTTAAAAGAAGAAAGGGGGCTGACGCTGGAAGCCGCCATCAACGAGGCCGCCCGCATGCACGATGCGGAAGTGCGGCGCTTTATTTCCCTCAGCGAATCGCTGCCCGCCTTCGGCGAAGAAACGAACGACGAGCTGCAGCGCTACATTACCGTTCTGAAAGCATGGATGAGAGCAAATCTTGACTGGAGCTTCGGCGACACCGCACGTTACCGGATGAACATCACTGAAACTGCCAGCGGTAACTGGGCGATTTCACGCCTGTAAAGAAACCGGCCGGAAGGGGCGCTATTTTACCTGGCGTCCCTTCCATTCATACGATCCAAACTTGCCCAACCATCCCGCCGCTACTACGTAGACGATGTGGAACGGTTGTCCCGGTACGAACCAGGCCAGCAGGTTCAGCTTATTGAAGAAGGCCGCCACGGGGGCCAGGAAAAAGAGCTCGAGCACAACTTTGTATACCAGGATGCCCAGCAGCCAGGGCCAGAGCAGCGGGTTGAAGATCGCCACCAGCGCCAGCAGCACGAGAATCACGTTCCAGATGTACACGAGCACCAGTACACGGGTGATCCTTTTGTCTTCATACTTGTCCGCCTTGGACGACCAGCGGATGCGCTGCTGCATGAAGCCCGACACCGTATCTACCGGCAGCGTGCGCACGATGGCGTCGCGGCTTTTCAGGTACATCACCCCGTCCGGGTAAGCGTGATAGATTTTATACATGAGCAGCATATCGTCGCCGGAAGCAATCATATCGATGCCCGTAAAACCGCCTACTTCTTCGAAGGCCGTTTTTTCGTAGGCGAGGTTGGCGCCGTTGCACATGGTGCCCGTTTGCAGGTAGGCCACCGAGCCGGTGATGCCCTGCATGGTCATAAAGTCGAGCGACTGCAGCTTCTTGAAAAAGTCATCCTCGTGATGATAGGCTACCGGCGCGGCGATGAAGCGGGGATGATATGTTTCGTAAAACTTGACGATGGTTTCCAGCCATTTGGGGCCCATCACACAATCTGCGTCCGTTGTTACGATGAGGTGGCCGGAAGCCTGGCTGATGGCCAGTTCGATGGCTTTTTTCTTGTACGAATTGAGCCGTTGCGTTTTGCTGATGTGATCGCTCATGCGGATGAGGCGCACGTTGCTGGCCGGGAAATATTTCACGAAGTCCGGCGTACCGTCGTCAGAAAAATCATCCACCACGATCACTTCAAAAAGGTTGGCCGGGTAGCTCTGCTGTTGCAGGGCTTCGAGCAGGGGCGGCAGGTTCTTTTCCTCATCGCGGGCGGGGATAATGACAGAAACTTTGGTGCTGAAGGTATAAGCATGGGCAGCGGGGTTGAATGTTTTCAGCCGTCTCCAGCCGTAGCTGTAAGACAGCATCAATATCCCGTATAAAAAAGCGAGTCCTAAAGTGATGATCAATAAAGCATTCATGCGCTTACTAGCTCCTGATGTTTTTTCTGATGATAAATCCTAATTCTTCCGATAATAATTGATGCCCTTTCTCCAGTACCAGTATTTTGCAGGGGAACGAACCGTCTGCAAACCGTTCTCCGATCACGGGAGGAATCACCCGGTCGTACCTGCCGAACGCCAGTACCGTATCGATCCCATACTGTGCCATCAGCTTTTTGCAGTGTTTCACCCGGGGCATCATCCTTCGCATGATGGTCCATACGTTGTAGACGAGCAGCCGTTTTTCCGGCTTATCCATTCTGTGGTAAGCGAATTTGTACACACTTTCATTCAGGAACCCCCAACGCCGCCATAAGGTAAGCAACCGGAAAAACACAGCCGGGTGGTGGGTATTGTACGAAAAGATCCGGTTCCCCAATCTGGTTTGGGTAGCGAACATATGCCAGGGGTTGTTCTTGAGACCGTCCGGCGCAACCAGTACGAGGTGCTTTACCCGCGAAGCCAGCTGTTCAATGATACACAAAGCCAGTCTTCCTCCCATACTATAACCCATAAGGGAGAAAGTTTGTTTGCCGAATTTTTCCAATATTTTTTCCGTCAGCGCCGTCAGGTCTGTTTTCTCCAGCGGCCGGTTTTCCCTCCAGACGGTGTTTCCGTGAAAGGGCATATCTAACGCAACGATAGTGAATATATTGCCCAAACCCGCCTCCATACAACGAAAGTGCGATGCCCGCTCACCGAAACCGTGGAAGCAGATCAGCAATTCCTCCCCCGATCCGGTAACGCTCCCGGAAAACTCGCTTTGCTGGTATGAGAGTAAAAATTCCATATCTGTCCCTCAACGGGGGAACAATTTTAAACAACTTTTGCCAATTGCTATAATCTCGGTAAATTACGAGTAGACTAAAATACGCAAGATGGAAACCGCAGTAAACAGCAAAGCTGCCCTCAAAGGTGCAGAGTTCCTCGTGAAAGAGAGTTCGCCTGCCGACATTTTTATCCCGGAAGATTTTTCGGAAGAGCAGGCTATGATCCGTGAAATGGCCGAACAATTTGTTGCCAAAGAAGTAACGCCCGTGCTGGAGCGGCTCGATAAGCTGGAGGAGGGCCTGATGCCTTCCCTGCTGGAGAAGGCCGGCGAACAGGGCCTGCTGGGTGCTGCTTTTCCGGAAGCGTACGGCGGTCTCGGCAAAGACTTTATCACCGCCACCCTCATCAATGAAGCGCTCGGCGCAGGGCATTCCTTTTCCGTGGCCATGGCCGCGCATACCGGCATCGGCTCGCTGCCCATCCTTTATTTCGGTACCGACGCACAGAAGGAAAAATATATTCCCAAACTGGCCACCGGCGAAATGAAAGGCGCTTACGCCCTTACGGAGCCCAACTCCGGCTCCGACGCCCTGAGCGCCAAAACCACCGCCAGGCTCACGGAAGACGGGAAACACTACCTGCTCAACGGGCAGAAAATATGGATCACCAACTCCGGCTTCGCCGACGTGTTCACCGTTTTCGCGAAAATAGACGGCGATAAATTCACCGCCTTCATCGTCGATAAAGGCACGCCGGGCTTTACGCTGGGCGTGGAAGAACATAAAATGGGCATCAAAGGCTCCTCCACCCGCCAGATCTATTTCCAGGACGCGAAGGTGCCCGTGGAAAATGTACTGGGAGAAATCGGCAAAGGTCACCTTATTGCGTTCAACATCCTCAACATCGGCCGCCTGAAACTCTGCGCCGCGGCGCAGGGCGGCGCCAAAGGCAGCCTGGACATCACCATCCAGTACGCCAATACCCGCGAACAGTTCAAACAGCCCATCGCCAAATTCGGCGCCATCCAGCATAAACTGGCGGAAATGGCTATCCGCATCTGGGTATGCGAATCCGCCCTTTACCGCACCGCGCAGCTGATCGACCAGAAAGAACATGAGCTGCTGGCGGAAGGCAAATCCTTCGGCGAAGCCTCCCTCGGCGCCGCGGAAGAATACGCCGTGGAATGCGCCATGCTGAAAGTAAACGGTTCCGAAGTGCTGGATTATGTAGTGGATGAAGGCGTGCAGATACATGGCGGCAACGGGTTCAGCGACGAATACGTGATTTCGAAAGCCTACCGCGATTCCCGCATCAACCGCATCTTCGAAGGCACCAACGAAATCAACCGCCTGCTGACGCTCGACATGACGCTCAAGCGCGCCATGAAGGGCCGCCTCGACCTGATGACGCCGGCCACCAACGTAATGAAGGAACTGATGAGCATTCCCGACTTCGGCAGCGACGATGAAGATGCTTTCGCCAAGGAAAAGAAACTCGTCGCCAATATGAAAAAGGCCATCCTCATGGCTGCCGGCGGCGCCGTACAGAAACTGATGATGAAGCTCGACACCGAGCAGGAAATACTGATGAACATCGCAGACATGGCCATCGAAACCTTCGTGTGCGAAAGCGCCCTGCTGCGCCTCATCAAACTCACGGAACAAAAAGGGGCCGATGCCGTATCGCTGCAGGCGGATATGGTGCGCACCTATCTCAACGACGCGGCCGACCGCGTCAACAAATCCGGCAAAGACGCCATCAACGGCTTCGCGGAAGGCGACGAACAGCGCATGATGCTGCTGGGGCTGAAACGTTTCACCAAAACGGAGCCTTTCAACAGCAAGGAAGCACGCCGTCGCATCGCAGCCAAACTGATCGCGGACAACCGGTATACGTTTTCGTGATAAGCGGCATGGCTGCGCAAAACACATCGGACAATTTGTTCAAATGATGAACGGGCATTGCGATTAGCTGCAAATTGCGATCTTTACAACCGAAAGTTATACGATATAACTGCAGGGAACAGGGCTTACCCTGTTCCCTCTTTTTTAGGATTAATACAGAGCGTCTATGATGAAAAGGACAGGAGGAAGCCTGCTGCTGGCGGCTGCACTCGCATTGCAGGTACATGCGCAGGACAAGAGTTTTTTACGCCTTACCCAACCCGGCAAACAGAACAACCCTGTTACCGCCACCCGCCAGTTCCTGGTGGGCAGCACCTGCACCAGCTGCAGGGTGTTTGTGAACGACGAGCCGCAGAAGGTTTACCCTACCGGCGCATTTGCGATAGAAGTGGAGCTCGAGGAAGGCGATAACGAATTCGAGATCAAATCCGTCGGGCCTGGCGGCGATTCCAGTGTCAGGATCGTTTCTTTCTCCTATAACGTTCCGCAAGCCCCGAAACCCATCAACACGTTCAACATCGGTTACATACAGACGTTCCCCGAAGGCAACCTCATCGTAGCCCCGGGCGATCTCATCAAGATACGCGTGAAAGCCATCCCCGGCGCAACGGTCACGGTAGGGAGCAGCTTTCCCTTAGCCGAACTGCCCGTAAGCGGCAGCCAGACCATGCCCGGCATTTACCAGGGCACTTACACGGTGCAATGCAACGATCCGCTGATCAACGGCCGGCCGCTGCCGGTGACGCTGAGCGACGGCAGCCAGCAGGTGCAGCGCAACACCGTTCACAGTTTCACCCTGCGCGACCCGCAGCAGCAACCGCAGGTAGCCGTGACCACCGGCGATGCGCCCTTCCTGAAATTCGGCCTTGGCGATGACCGCCTCGGCGGCACCAAAGCCGGTTACCTCGACCCGGGCGTATATCTCCACCTTACCGGCAAAGTAGGCTCCGACTACCGGGTGAAACTGGCGAAGAATTTCACGGCCTACATCCCGCAGGAAATGGTAAAACTGCTACCCCCAGGCGCGTTCCCGCCCTCGTCTCTTACAGGCTCCTGGCGGGTTTGGGGCGACGAGAAGTTTGACTACGTGACGGTCGGCCTCACACAGAAACTGCCCTACCGCTCCACCCAGCAAACCGAACCGTCGAAGATCATTATCGACATATACGGCGCCACCGCCAACACCAACTGGATCTCCCAGCTGGAAAATACCCGCGAGATCAAAAACGTGTACTACGACCAGGTGGAAGACGACATCCTCCGGGTCACCATCGAGCTGAAACACCCCCAGCACTGGGGCCACCAGGTGTACTACAACGGCAACACCCTTACCATTAAAGTCAAACGGCCACCCACCAAACCCGGCCTCGGCAATCTCACCATTGCCGTAGATGCCGGCCATGGCGGCAGCAATGCCGGCGCCCGCGGGCCTACCGGCGTGTATGAAAAAGAAATGTGCCTGGCCGTTGCCATCGCACTGCAGCAGGCCCTCCGCGCCGAAGGCGCACAGGTGCTGATGACGCGGGTGAACGATTCATATGTCGACAATAACTACCGCATCCTTTCTTACCGTGACAAAGACCCCGACCTGCTGGTGAGCATCCACCTCAATTCCGCCTTCGACCCCATCCGTGTCAAAGGCACCAGCACGTACTATAAACACATCGGCTTCCGGCCGCTGAGCCAGTATATCTATAAACATATGCTGGAACTGGGGCTGAGTGAATTCGGCAACGTCGGCAACTTCAACTTTGCGCTGAACAGTCCTACAGAATACCCGAACGTACTGGTGGAAACCCTGTTTCTCAGCAATCCTGAAGACGAAATGAAAATCCTCGACGCAGGGTTCCGGAAAAACATGGCCGATAAAATCGTGTTGGGGATTAAGGATTTTGTAGCGGCATCTTACGCGAAACCGGGGGAATGACCGGTATTGCATAAACAGCTTAAAAGAAATGGCTCCCGCAGAGGGAGCCATGTAAAATAACCGTGACAGTAAAACCGTTTACGGCATTTCCATATCCAGAACGACTCTTTAATAATATTTTGAAGGTCTTTTAAACGTTGTGGTGGTTCATGTCTTTTGCTGGGGTCGGCCGGGGATTGCCCCGCCATCTGGCAGTGCTGTAAAATTGTAAATTCCTGACAACCCGCGCAATACTCATTAATGGGTATTTTTCTTTCTTCCCCCTGCCCTAACAATATCCTACCATATTAGTAGATTAATGTCTATCTTTGCCAGCGCAATCAGCAGTTGTTTTATTCGTATCTTTAACGCTAAACGTTGATAAATACGCAATTATGAAGCATTTCTGCCACCGGCCCGCCGTTGTAATTGGGATGAACTGCTGAATTCGTAACTTTGAACTCAAACCATCTATATAAATATAATGTCAACTACCACTATCCCTCCGCAGCCACTCACGGCCAAGGACTTTGCAACGGACCAGGAAGTACGCTGGTGCCCGGGTTGCGGGGATTACTCCATATTAAAACAGGTTCAGACGATTATGCCGGGGTTAGGTATCCCCCGTGAAAATATTGTGATTGTATCGGGTATCGGCTGTTCATCGCGGTTTCCGTATTACATGAACACCTACGGCATGCACTCGATCCACGGCCGCGCCACGGCCATCGCTTCCGGCCTGAAGGCGACCCGCCCCGAGCTGAGCGTATGGATCGTGACGGGCGACGGCGACGGGCTGTCGATCGGCGGTAACCATACCATCCACCTGCTGCGCCGTAACTTCGACGTGAACCTGATGCTGTTCAACAACCAGATTTACGGCCTCACCAAAGGGCAGTATTCCCCCACTTCGGAGGAAAACAAAGTGACCAAAAGCACGCCCTTCGGCAGCATCGACCATCCGTTCAACCCGATGGCCCTGGCCATGGGGGCAGACGCCACCTTCCTGGCGCGCAGTATGGACCGTGATCCCAAGCACCTGCAGGAAATGCTGAAAAGAAGCCATGCCCACAAAGGCGCTTCTTTCCTCGAAATATACCAGAACTGTAACATCTTCAACGATGGCGCATTTGAGGTATTCACCGAAAAAGCCAGCAAACCGGAAGAAGCCATTTTCGTAGAGCACGGCCAGCCCCTCATTTTCGGGGCCCAGAAAAATAAAGGCGTCCGCCTGGACGGGCACCGCCCCGTGGTGGTGGACCTTAACGAAGGCCAGTTCAGCGCATCCGACCTCTGGATTCACGATGAACAGGATTTCGGCAAGGCCCAGATACTCACCCGGATGTTCGACGATCCGCGCATCGCCGGCCACCTGCCCCGCCCGTTCGGGGTGTTCTACCAGATTTTCAGGCCCACTTATGAAGAGATCATGAGCGCCCAGCTGCAGGAAGCTACCGCCAAACGCGGCCCCGGCAACCTGGATAAACTGCTGGCAGGGAATGAAACCTGGACCATTTCGTAAACAACTTCACTGTATAAAAAAAGCCCATCGCGTCAACGATGGGCTTTTTCTTTTGTATCATGAAAGCCTGGTAATTCGAATCGCCGGAGCGAAAGCGTCAAACAGCTGTTTTTCTCCCCAAAGCGCCCAGTTGGGATGGCCTTTTTTCAGGCCTGGAGAGCAGGGTGCCCATCCGGACGCCCCTTTAATGCGAAAACGTGCCGTCGCCGAAAAACACCTGGTACAGCAGGGCCAGCCCGAAAATAATCATACACACACCGGCGATGCGGTTCAGCCATTCCACGTTGGTGAGGGTCAGTTTGTGACGGATTTTATCGGAGACGAATACCTTCAGGATGTCGGCCGCCAGTACGAACAGCAGGCACACGCTGTACATGGTTACCCGGTAGGAAACGGCGGTGGGCGCATAAGCCACACACACACCCAGCCAGAAAAGGATCACGCCGGGGTTGAGAGTGTTCATCAGGTAGCCGCCCAGCCATATTTTGGCGTAATCGCGGGTGCTGAACATCTCAGGGGGCTCGTCGCCGGAGGTAATCCTGACCTTTTTGAAGAACAGGCCATACACGCCCATCGCGATCAGAAGGATGCCGCCGCCGATACCGATGGCGGTGGTGTAGTTCCCCAGGTAACCCACGAAGGAAGAGGCCAGGTTGCCGAGTAATACGAACATGATATCACTGAACGAAACGCCCAGCGCAAAACTGATACCTGCCCGGAAACCGTTGCTGATGCTATATTTGATGATAGCGAAAATAACGGGGCCTACAGATACCGACAAAAACACTCCTAAACCCAGTCCGGCGATGATGGCGGCAATCATGTGATCAATTACTTGTTATGCTTTCACACCTACTTTCGTGGCTACGAATTGTTCCCAGTCTTTCAGCTTCTCGCCCTTCAGCACGCGGGGGAACTTGTTCATGGCCCCTTCTTTTCCTTTGCAACGCAGGTAATCGATGAAAACCTGGTTAGGTAATATCTCTACAAAAATTTCTTTCAGTGCAGAGGTACGCTCCACAGCGTAGTCGTCGTTCACCTCGCTGAGGGTCTGATCGATGATGGCCCGTACCTTGTCGGCATCCACGTTGAGCGCCTCGGTACCGATATACCAACGGTGGGCAAACAGGTTTTCGTACCCGAAGCCGGCCACGGTAAATTCCCGGATGGTGATGCCCAGCTTCTTCTGCACCATATCGATGGCCTTGTTCATATTGTCGACGCTCATATGCTCGCCGGCAAGGCTGAGAAACTGTTTGGTACGGCCCACGATGGTGATTTCGTGCTCCTTCACGGAGGTGAACTTCACCACGTCGCCGATGAGATAACGCCAGGCGCCGGCACAGGTGGAGAGCATCACGGCATATTCCACATCCTCCACCACTTCGTGGATCATGTAGGATTTCGGGTTGGGTTTCACCTCCCCGTCCGCGTCGAAGTTTTCTTCGTTAAACGGAATGAACTCATAAAATATGCCGGCGTTCAGCACCAGTTTGATGCCTTTCACGCCCGGCCGGGCCTGGAAGCCGAAGGACCCTTCGGAGGCCATGTAGGTTTCAATGAAAGTGATGGGTTTGCCCAGCAGTTTCTGGAAACTTTCGCGGTAAGGCTCAAAGCTCACCCCGCCATGAATGTAAATGGCCAGGTTGGGCCATATCTCATGGATATGCTTTACATTATGGTACTTGATAATTTCTTCGAGCACGATCTGTACCCAGGCGGGCACGCCGCATACGGTGCCCACGTCCCACTGGGGGGCCTTGCGTACGATCAGCTTGATGCGCTGTTCCCAGTTGGGCTTGCGGGAGATGTTGCCGCCCGGTTTATAGAAGCGGCGGAACCATTTCGGGATATTTTTGGCCTGGATGCCGCTCATGTCGCCTTCGTAGTAGTCCCCTTTCTCGAACAGGGAGGTGGTGCCCCCCAGCATGAGGATGCCTTTTTCAAAGGATTTGGGGGGAACGTTGAAGTTCGCCATGGAGTACAGCTGTTTAACCCCTACTTTTTTCACGGTTTTCAGCATGTCGCGGGTAACAGGGATGTGTTTGCTGGCTGATTCGGAGGTGCCGGAGCTGAGGGCGAAGTACTTCACCTTCTCGGGCCAGCTCACATTGGGCACTCCTTCCAGGCACTTGTACCACCACTCTTTGTGCATTTTATTGTAGTTATGCACGGGTACCTTCTGCCGGAACTGGCTCACCCAGTTGGGGCTGTTCAACATCTTCTCATACTCATAATGTTCACCAAACTGCGTATGCTTCGCTTTTTCCATGAGCCGGCGCAATACCTGCAACTGGTATTGGCGTGGCGTCCCTAACTTAAACGTGAACTGTTTTCGGATGCGAAGGGATCTGGAAATCAGGTTACCAATGATGGCCATTAATTGCGTTTCTGGTTTTAAAAAGCAAAAATAGTTAATTCGTTTGGAATTGGGGGGAAGTTGGCTAAGCTTCGTACCTTTGCGCCATGTTGAAAACTACCTTACTCAAAGCTACGCAAGCCGGTGCAAAGGTTTTACAGGAATATTTTAACGGTACTTTCACAGTTTCCCATAAATCTACGGTAAACGACCTGGTTACGGAGGCCGATAAAGCCGCGGAAACTGCCATTATCAATGTTATCCGGGAAGATTACCCTGACCACCAGATCCTCAGCGAAGAAGCCGGGGAAATAAAAATGGACTCTTCGATCAAATGGATCATCGACCCGATCGACGGGACGGTGAATTTCGCCCATGGCGTTCCCCTCTGCTGCGTGAGCATCGGGGTGGAGCAGGATGGAGAAATGATACTCGGCGCGGTATACAACCCGCTGATGAACGAGCTGTTCTTTGCTCAGAAGGGCTTCGGCGCCACGCTGAACGACCGCCGCATCAGCGTTTCCTCCAAAACCAATGTTTCCAACGCCTTTATGGTGACCGGTTTCCCTTACCTCTGGGAAGAGGAGCAGCCGAACCATGCCCTGGTGACCCTGGAGCGCTTCCTGAAGCAGGGCCTGCCGGTACGCCGCCTGGGCTCAGCCGCTATCGACCTTTGCTGGGTGGCCTGCGGGCGTTTCGACGCCTTCTGGGAACACCACCTCAACGCCTGGGACTCCGCCGCAGGGTACCTCATCGTACAGGAAGCCGGCGGTAAGGTGACGGACTTCAAAGGCAACACCTATTCCCCCTACCAGAAACAAATACTGGCCACCAACGGCCACCTGCATAACGACCTGCTGAAAGAGATCAACAGATAACGACATATGGAAGAAAGAACTGAAATAAACGACCTGGGAGAGTTCGGGCTGATCGACTACCTCACCCGGAACATTGAAATATACAACGCCAGCACCATCCTGGGTGTGGGCGACGATGCCGCCGTAATCGACCACTTCGGCAAACAGACGGTGATTTCTACCGACATGCTGGTGGAAGGCATTCACTTCGACCTGATGTATACTCCCCTGAAACACCTGGGCTACAAATCGGTGATCGTGAACCTGTCGGACATCTACGCCATGAATGCCACGCCCACTCACATCACCATGAGCCTGGCCTTCTCCAACCGTTTTTCACTGGAAGCGCTCAACGAATTTTACGAAGGCGTGTACGCGGCCTGCGAAAAATATAAGATAGACCTCATCGGGGGCGATACCTCCACCTCCCAAAAAGGCTTCGTGATCAGCGTAACCGCCATCGGCGAGGTAGCGCCCGATAAATTCGTGAAACGCTCCACCGCGCAGAAAGGCGACCTGCTCTGCGTGTCCGGCGACCTGGGCGCGGCCTTCCTCGGCCTTACCCTGCTGGAAAGGGAAAAGAAAATATTCCTGGAAAACCCGCAGGTACAGCCGGACCTGGAGAACCAGACCTACGTGATCGGCCGGCAGCTGAAACCCGAAGCCCGCCACGATATCATCTCTTTCCTGGCGGCGAAGGAAATCACGCCCACCTCCATGATGGACGTCAGTGACGGCCTCAGCTCCGAAATACTGCACATCTGCCAGCAAAGCAAATTAGGCTGTGTGCTGTATGAAGAAAAGATTCCCGTGGCCGACGACAGCCGCCAGCTGGCCATGCAACTCGGCCTCGACCCCACGGCCTGTGCTTTGAGCGGCGGGGAAGACTATGAGCTGATCTTCACCATGAAGCAGGAAGACTACGATAAAATAACACTCAATGAAGAAATTGCCGTGATCGGCTATATGACCGAACCGGAAGCTGGTTCCCATATCATCACCCGCAGCGGCAACAAACATACCATCACTGCGCAGGGCTGGAACGCTTTTAAGTAAGCGCTATTCCACCCACACCTCATCACAGGCGATCATCGCTTTTTTATGAGCACGGAAGCGCCACTCCGGTAACTGCGGCCAGTTATCCGCCGTCAGTTTCAGGTACCGGGCGCTTCCGCCGCCTTTGTGATCAAAACGGTATTGCAGCCGCTGCACCGTATAATCCTCCTCCGGCATTACATTATTCACCACACCGAGCGAGCGGTAATTTTTGCCGTCGTCAGACACCCATACCTGCATCTTTGACGGCCGGAATATCCAGTGCCGCGCATCTTCCAGGAAAGTCAGCGAAACGTTCGTAAATGCAACGGGCTTTCCCAGATCCACCACAGCCGATAAAGGCTCTCCATAAAAACAGAGCCAGTTATAACTGAAATCCGTATAGCCGGGATTGCCGTCTGTCAAGGTCTGCGGCCCTTTCGCGGGATATTCGGGCGCCGGTGCCGACTGAAGGTGCACGGTGGCGCGCAGGGCTTTGTTGCTCCGCACGCCGTCTGCCAGTATTTTCTCCCATTCCTTTGCATACGCGTCCGGCGACGGGCCGCCTTCAGACAGTTCTTTCACGCCGGCTGCTTTACTGTTGGCGGTGAATCGGCGTATCCTGTCCGCCAGTCCGGGCCTCACTATCCACCCGTTTCCCTGCCGTTCAAAAATGCCATGCTGTTCGATGCCGTAAAAACGGGCCTGCTGCAGGTACACATATTCCTGCGTCAGGCGGATGCGCTCCACGCGTTCATGAAGCGTGGCGTTCCCTTCCACGGCAGCTTCCGCTTTGTCGAGCAGCTGGCTGTATTTGTCCATGTGCATGGGAGAGAGGAAAGTGTTGTATTCGTTGACGGGGTTGCCGTAAATGTCCAGCTTCGGTTGCAGCGCGGCGGCCTGATCCAGCAGCGCCAGGTATTCTATTATCGGACCGGCGGCACGGCCGTAGTAACCTGTCAGGAATTCCGATTTCAATTGCTCTACGTCTGCATCCGGGCTCCATAGCAGCCGGGCTGCGAGATGCCCTTTCAGTTCCGCGAGTTCGCTGTACGTATAGCCGCTGCCCTGTTCGAACACACCTGCCACCTGCTGTTTTTTCAGGAACTGCATGTTGGGCTGCAGCGTGGCGATATTCGGGAAGATGGTGAGATAGTTCGTGAACTGGGTGCAATAGTCCCAGATAAAAATGTTGGGGGTTTTAGCGTACCAGCCATTGAGGCGGCTGCGGAAAGCCGCTGCGGAGCTTTCACGGTCAAGTGGGCGGCTGCGGTATACTTCGATGTTGCTCAACATCACATACACATTCGGCGCGGGCCGTAAATGCAGGGTGGGTTGCGCAGAGTAAGTGTAGGCCAGCGTGGTGAATATCTTATCCGGAAAGCGTGCCGCCACTTTATTGACGAACTGCACCAGTGAGCCTTGCGGGCCGCCTTCGCGTTTATCCACAGCGGCACACCGGTCGCACTCGCAATAGCCCACGTCGTCGTTAGGGCTGATGGACCAGTATAATGCATCGGGCTGCTCCGTCATCCGCTGTTTCAAAGCGGCCACGGTGATATCGAAAACGGCCTCGTTACTCAGACACAACTGTGTGGCTTTGCGCGTACCGTTCACCAGCGAAAAATATTCAGGATGCTGTTTGAAATAAGTACCCGCCGGCACCAGTTTGTTGAAGGAATGTCCCCAGAGCCCCCAGAGGTCTTCGAACCGGTGAAGACGGTGCCAGTCGAGGTACTCTGCATCCGTGCAGGCCGCCGGCATGTACACTTCGCGGTAGCGGAATGCCGGCGCCTCATTAACCCGAACATTCCCCGGCACAACGACCGTGTTCTTCGAAGGCGTATAAGCGGGCCCGCCATCCCATTTGCGGCAGCCGAGCAATTGCTCAACGAAAGCGTAAGCACCGTAAAGGACGCCTTTTCCTGGCCCACCCGTGATGACCAGCGATGTTCCTTCCACGTTGATCCGGAAACGCTCCGGCTGCATATTTTTATCGTACGTAACGCGCAATGATTTTTCACCTGCCGCCGCTTCTTCTTTCACCGCCAGTTTTACGCCGGACACGGCTTCCACATACCGCATCAAAACAGCCGCCGCTTTTTTCCCGTGCGCACCTGCGTCAGGCGCGAGACTGATGTGGTAATCGCTGCGCCCGCCCGCTACCAGCGTGATGTCGCCGCAGTGGCCGGGAAACGATGCCGCAAGCAGGCAGCAGATGGACAATAGCGGTTTCATGATTTAAAATTTGCGCAGCAGCGTCAGGTAAATATCGAATTGATTGTAATGCCGGTCGTTGGTGAGGCGCTGGTACGTCCAGTTGCCGAACACGCCCATGGTGGTGCGGTAAGCAAATGTTTTCTGGAACCCGATGCCCGCGCCTCCCGCCAGGAATGTGGCCTGCTGGTTGAACTGGTAGTTGCGGCTCCTGTCGTCGGGCGTGTTGCCGAGCGACAAGGTAAGGGCGATGAAGTCCTGCTGTTCGTTCATGTAAAACCTGTTCGTCAGTACATATGCATGATACCAGTTGCCGTCTTCCGTGATCACATATCCCCTCAGATTGGCCCAGTACGCGCCCCATGTTTTGGCGGCAGACCATACGGCGGCGTAGTTCGACGCGCTGTCGGTTTTCAGGTAACGCGCACCCAGCTCTGCTTCCCATTCGCGGCCCAGATTATGGAACAACGAATAACCCGCTCTGAATTTCGGGAACACGTCGCTCGGCGACCAGCCGAGAATACCGTAAGAATAGTACTTTTTATTGTGGGTATAATACGTTTCGGCCTCCAGCTGCACACCGCTGCCGGCCGCGCGGTCCGCATAACTCACCCGGCCGCCGATACTGCCCTTTTCATGAAAACGAAGGTATTGCAAAGCCGTGACATTGGCGGGCCGGCTACCGTTATCGTAGATACTTTGCAGGTGAATGATGCCCGCCTGGTTGCGGTAGGTTTTACCGCGCAGGCGGTTGTAATAATCGCGCAGGTATTTGTCTCCGGGCCGCGCTTCGAGTTGCATCGCTACCGTTGCGGCAGCGGCTTTATAATTCTGCTGCGCTTCGAGGGCGGCTGCTTTTTTCATGAGCAGCGTTTCATGTGCGGGCTGTAATTGCAGTCCCCTGTCGGCATAAGCTATCGCGCTGTCGTATTGATGTAAAGCGAGGAAACTATTGACGATCTGCTGTACCAGCAATGTATCGCCGGGCTGATAAGCGTACGCCTTACGGTAGGCAATCAGCGCACTGTCCCACGCCTGCGCCTGCTGCAGTTGGCGGCCATGGGCGGCCAGCTGTTCGGCATACATCTGTTGCAGTTCGTGGTTGCCTGGTGCGGCTTTCAGCAGTTCCCCCGAAATCGCGTACGCTTCCGGCAGGCGGTTCGCCGCCTGCAGCAGCGCGGATTTTTTCATGCGAATATCGTCGTTGGGGCCCAACACCGCCAGGGCACTGTCGCACAGCGCAATGGCGTTTGTTACGTTGCCGGTGCTGTTTTCGAGGTTGATGAGACTGGTCCATGCTTCCGGATTGGCTGGCGCGTAGCGCAGTGATGTTTCGAGCAGCGGTTTCGCTTTATCCGGCGCATTGTTCCGCAGTTGTTGCCGCGCGGTGGCGAGCAGCTGTTCCGCATAAGCCTGTTGATAGCGTTGATGGGCAGGCGCCGATTGCAGCAGTTGCCTTGTGATCGCGGCCGCTTCTTCGTACCGCTGTCCCGCTTCGAGCAGGCCGGCCTTTTTGAACAGCAGCATCGTATCTGCCGGTGCGTATTGCAGCAGTGTATCGATCAGGGCGCCGGCCGCGGCGTAATCGCCCGCACGGTCGTATGCCGCCGCGCGTTGCAGCTGGATGTCGCGGAAGGCCTGCAGGTTGCGGCTGTTCGCGTTTTTCTGTAAAAGCTGGCGGGCTGTAACGGCCGCTTCGTCGTACCGGTGCAACTCCTGCAGCAGACCGGTTTTCCGGCGAAGCAGGTCTTCGTCGCTGCCGAAACGCGAGAGCGCTTTGTTGAGCCAGCGGAGCGCCGGTTCGTATTGCTGCTGCTGGTGATAACTGTTGATGATGGCGAGGAAGGCATCTCTATTGCCCGGCGCTTCTGCCAGTATTTTCTCCGCCACCGCCCTTGTTTCGTGATGATTGTTTCTTTTGCGTGCGGCAACCAGTGCGGTTTCCAGCCGGTCGAGCACCACAAGTTTCGGGTCCGGCGGGGGCGCCGGTTTTTCTTCAGGCTGCAGGGCCGCGCGGGCCAGGCGTTCCTTTTCCTGTGCCGCCGCTTCCCGCATCGCGCGCACCTTCGCGTCGTTGCCGTAATGGCTGTTCAGTATCGTCAGCACCTCGTCTGCGGCGTTGGTTTGATGGAACTCCGTGAGCAGGCCGTGTTTTTTAAAGAGCAGTTCCTTGTTCAGCGGATCCTGTTCCAGCGCCATATCGATGTAACAGATGGCCTCTTTTCCGCGCCCGAGGCTGTTTTCAAGGTTAATGAGGTAAGCGAGCGCTTCCGTGTTGGGCGGCTGTTTTTTCAGCACCTCCAGCCATTCCAGCCTTGCCGCCGCGGGCTGGCGGGTGAGCAGGTACAGCCTTCCCAGCAGCAGTTTTACATCAGGGTATCCAGGCGACTGCTCCAGCGCCTTGCGGCATAAGGAGATCGCCTTTTCGTAATTGTGGTGTTCATTGGTTTCTTCCAGCGCCATCGTCAGCAGCTGATCGGACGACAGCAGCCCTTTCCGCTGCGCGGACACATCCGCGGCCGTCAGCATCAGCCCTAAACAAAAGACGTAGATCATTCTGTGGTTCATCGCACTACACGTTTTCATGATTATTTACACGCGGGTTTTACCTGTTGTTTGAATCCTTTTCGCTGCATGTTTCCCCAGCCGTGTTTTTTACCTGTGAGCTGGTAGAAATATCCTTTGATCGAAAAGAACAACACCAGTGGATGATAGATCAGCGGTTCCAGGAAGGCCATCAGGCAAAGGCCCGCCACGTCTTTCCAGCTGCGGTAGTACTGGAAGGTGAATTGGTCCCACAGCACCGCCAAAGACGATATCAGCACCGAGAAGGTGTAGATGAACAACAGCAGGATCACCGCAAAATCCCAGTTGATGATGTTAAAAACGATGATGTAGATATAATACAGGATCCCGGTGAATTCAATCACCGGCGCCAGCAGTTCGAAGAGGAAATTGTACGGGAACACCACGAGCCCCAGCCTTTTGTATTTCGGGTTGAAGAGCACGTGCCGGTGTTTGCCGAATATTTGCATGAGGCCACGGGCCCAGCGCGTGCGCTGGCGGCCGAATACTTTCAGGGTCGACGGGCCTTCCGTCCAGCACAATGTTTCGGGAATATACCGCACCGCGTATTCCTGCTTTTGTTCGCACATGTATTTGCACATGCGTATCACCATGTCCATATCCTCGCCCATGGAAGCGGGATCATATCCGCCGGTTTTAATGAGGATTTCCTTGTCGAACAATCCCAGCCCGCCGGATACGTTCGGTACGGCGTTGATGAACGTCCAGCCCATTTTCCCGAGCACGAAAGAGCGCACGTATTCCATTTCCTGGAACCGCGGCAGCAGGTCTTCCGGCGGGTGTACGGCCGTGAGCATGCCGGCATCCGTTTCGCAGGAATTGGCCATGCGCAGCGGGGCGCCGGTGGCGATCACTCTTTTTTCTTCGTCCATAAACGGGCGTATCAGTTTCAGCAGGGTATCGCGGTTGAGGATACAGTCCACGTCCGTATTGAGGATATAACCGAAAGCCGCAGCGTTGATGCCGGCGTTGGCCGCGTCCGCCTTGCTTTTACCGTTCTCTTTGTCGAGCACCAGCAATTTGGCGTAAGCGGGATTGGCGGATTTGAAGAAACGTTTCACCGGTTGCGAAAACAACTGCGGATGATAGGCATAGTCGATTTCCGAGAGGTCGAACTCGCGGATAAGTTTTTCGAGCGTATCGTCGGTACTGCCGTCGTTAACGATGATCACCTCAAAGCGCGGATAGTTCAGGGCAAGCAGGGAACGTACGTTCGAGATGATGGTAACGCCTTCGTTATACGCGGGCGCCACTACGGAAATGCCCGGTGTAAGCGGAGACTCCACCAGGGTGATGGTTTCCCTGATCCTGTTTTTCCAGGCGTACCGCCGGATGGCGATCAGCGAGAGCGTTGAGAGTAAGGTATAAAATGCAAAGAGGCATACGCAGTAAAAGAACACCGAGTGCTCATAAAATCTCACGATATGCTCCCAGATGGTATGCTGCATCAGAATTTGATTGAAGGGTTGAGACTGTGCTGGAGAATGACATGCTGCATGCCCACGCTTTCGGCCTGCAGGTCCCACAGCATGGGCTGCGCCAGTACATCGTGGTGGACGATTGAACGGGCGGCCTGCTTTTTCAGGTCGAAGTCCTGCGCGTGCAGAAATTCCTGTTTCAGGAATCCCAGTTGTTTGCCCGAGCCGATGCGGCCGAGGGCTTTTAGGATCTCACTTTTGCAGGACTGGGGCTGGGTGGGGTACATAGCCACCAGCGCTTCTTCCGTTTCTTCGGCCATCAGCTTGCCCAGGCTGTTGATGGCAAGGGCGCGCAATTGCACGTCGTCCGACGGCAACAGGCGGCTGATGGCCGGTATTGCTTCGTATTGTTGAAAGTGCGCCGCCATTTTGAGAGAAAACGAGATAACAGTTGGATGGAAGGCCGGTTGGATCCATTGCGCGAAGGAAGGGGCGGGCAGGTCCTTCCGTTGTGAAATCACCCGGAACAGTTCAAACTGTTCCCAGGGCAGCAATGGTGTGTCGATATTTGAAAAGAAGTCGAGCGGATGCTGCGCGGAACATTTCGCCAGGTAACAGCGGGCCATTTCGCGTACATAGCGGTGGCTGCTGGTGGTCATGGGCAAAACGACGGCTTCGTCCACGATGATTTCCATATTGAACAATTCGCTGAGGGCTTCCACCACCAGCGGCGGATGGCCGCTCCGGAGCTTTTGCAGCGCTTGCTCGTGCAGCCCCAGCGCTTCGTACAGCTGGCGGAACGCGGCGGCAGACACGCCGGAGAAATTACGGCGGTAGTGCAGTATTTTCTGCACCACCAGCTTCCGGGCCCAGGCCCGGTGGAGGGGTAACTGCCGGAAAGCCGCTACCGGCAACTCCGGGGGCTCCGTTGCGAGAATGCACTGCATCATATATTCCAGTATCAGCGCATCTATCTGTACCGATACCGGTTTATTCCGGCGGTCCCTGTAATATTTCAAGCCCCTGGACAGCATCAGCCCCAGGTAAGCCAGCAGGGTGCCGGCAATGGCGATCAGAGAAACGATAATGGCAGACTGGATGAAAAGCGGCAGATAGGCAAAATCTTCCCTTACCTCCAGCAACCAGGCTTGCACCCACTGAAAGATTGACACCATAAAAAGAAATAAGCAGAATTATTGAATCCCCTGTTTTTTGAGTAGCAGCCTGTTCACCCGCGAAATCAGCTCGCTGGGCGTCACCGGCTTTTTCAGATAATCGTCCGCACCCAGGTTGAAGGCATCCTGGATGGTTTTTTCATGCGCCACCGACGACACGACCATCACCGGGGTATTCCCCTGCAACTCGTTCATCTTCAGTCGGCTGATCAGTTCCATGCCGCTCGCAAATGGCAGCATCAGGTCGGTGATAATCAGGTCGAATTGTGTTTCCTGCAAAAATTTAAGCGCGTCTTTTCCGTTCTGCGCAATCGTAATCGTGTGCCCCTGCTTGCTCAACATTAATGTAAGCGCGCGGCACATGAGAACGTCATCCTCAATAACCAGTATTCTAGGCATACTTAGTGGTTTAGGCTAATGAAATGTTAATAGGTCAAATTTCTCTGCGTTCGTTCACTGCAAAACAGAGCAGGATTTAAAAGGATGGTACAAAGAGGAGATATCAGCGTTCCCTGATACCCGGTTGCAGGATGTGGTTAAAATTATTGAGTAGAAAAGTACTTTCGGGCCAGCCTGTCCCCTAACTTACTAAATTCATGCCAAAATATTGCAGTGGCAGTCATTATAACCGGAATGTATATGTGAAATTTTTATACATTGAAAGGTGTTGCAACAAAAAAAGAAGCGGCCTTGCCACATTGATACTGGCAAGGCCGCTTCCGTTCAATAATTTATCCGCTGTGCTATTCGGCTTTCAGTTTGATGAGCGGACTGTTGTGCGTGGGTTCCAGGCCGGCCGGTGCGGGCAATGTGATTTTCAGCATATAATCGCCCTTTTCCACCGGTACCTTCACCGGTATCACCACGCTGTCTCGCTGCAGCGCTTCGGCCAGCGGAAGCGTTCCCCGAACGGTTTCATTGCCGCTTTTTCCGTTCCAGAG
Organism: Chitinophaga lutea; assembly: GCF_003813775.1. Taxonomy (NCBI): domain Bacteria; kingdom Pseudomonadati; phylum Bacteroidota; class Chitinophagia; order Chitinophagales; family Chitinophagaceae; genus Chitinophaga; species Chitinophaga lutea. Next base: position 1,786,719 of record NZ_RPDH01000001.1, read on the forward strand.
CATATACCCCACCGTAGGGGGCATATTGGCAGGCCCTATCTGCACCGGCGCATCATATCCGTTTTTCACACCCAGTTTCAGAAAAAGCGTATCACCACCCCGTCCGGTTAATCGGGTATGCACGGGCTCGAACTGGATGAGCTGGTAGGAGTAATACGGCGAATCGGTCCGGTAAAACAGGAGGCCCTGGGTACGTTGCAGGCTGTCGCCTTCGGGAATGTACGGCCGGTGGTTCGACACCAGCAGGATGTTTTTGCCCCAGAGCGATTCTTCGGTATGCCAGTAGTTGTACTGGCTCCTGCGGGCGAAAACACTGTTGATGCTATACGAAACGCCGCCGGCGTAGAACATGTATTTGGAAGGGGATTGGTAGCTGCTCACAAACACCACGGGCCTTCCGGCGGCTTGCTGCGCGAGCTCGGCCGTCCAGGTTTTGTTGTGATGTATTTCTGGGCGGATCTCCACGCCGGGCGCAAAGTCCCACACCATGTACACCCGCACCACCAGCACCAACAATAACGATAGCCACCAGGTTTTTTGCAGCACCTTCGCGGAAAAACCCTGTCGTACAATACCCTGGTGCGCGAGCACCATCAACGGGGCGAATATCATCACGGTCCAGTTGGCTTCCACGCGGCCTTTGAAAGTGCTGAGCAGGAAAAAAGCCAGCACGCCCACGAGGCTGAATTTCAGCGCCCGCTCAAAACTGTTCTGCACCTGCGCGCGGAACGCATAATACAGCAGCAGCCAGCCCACCAGAGGACCGAAGAGCAATATCTGGCCGGCAATATAATCGAGCGAAAAACTGATGTCGTAGGCCGATGCATTGCGTTCCACCAGGTGATATTGCAGGGAAGGGAAGTTATGCGTGTACTGCCAGTACAGGTGCGGGAAGAACAGCAGGGAGGTGACCACTACCGCCACATAAAAGCGGTACAGCCTCAGCAGGTGCAGGTTCGACAGCACCGTAAAAAACACCAGCAGCACGCCGTGGTATTTGCTGTAAAACATCAGCGCCATGCTGACCGCGAGCAACAGGGTATTTTTCCAGCTCTGCGACGCCAGGAAATTGCGGTAGAGATAAAAATACAGCGTGGCGAAAAATATCAGTGGTATGTCGGGTACGGCCAGGATGCCGCCTACCTGCATAGCGCCCATGCCGGCGAGGATGAGATAAAAAACGACGTTGTTTTTCCGGGGTATCAGCCGGTCTACGAGCAGCAGCGTCAGCACGTTGAGCACCACCATGCCCAGCCGCACACCCAGTTCGTTAGGAAAGAGGGCGTAACCGAGTTTGATGAGTATGGCGATCATCGGCGGATGGTCGAAGTACCCCCAGTCGAGGTGGCGGGAGTATACCCAGTAATACGCCTCATCGTCCATCAGTTCGGTGAACGAGGCCTGTAAAACGGCCAGTAGGGCCCATAGGGCGATGACGCCGTATTTATACTGGTTTTTGGTCAAAAAGCGGATCATGTCCGCGAAGATAATTAAAGGATCATGAACTTATCCGCATCCTTCATGAAGGGGAATTTGGTGCGCAGTTCGTCGAGGTGGGCCCTGGAAAGGGTGTAGGTGAACACATCCTCGTCGTGCGACTTGTGGTAGATGATTTCGCCCACGGGATCGATGAGGCTGGAATCGCCGCTGTGGTAAATCTCATTACCATCGTTGCCCACGCGGTTCACGCCGATCACGTAACACTGGTTTTCGATGGCGCGGGCCTGCAGCAGGGCTCTCCAGGGTGTGCTGCGGCGCTCGGGCCAGTTGGCCACGTTCACGAGCACATCGTAGGCGGGCGCGCCATTGTCCTGGATGGTATTGCGGGCCCACACGGGGAAACGGAGATCGTAACAGATATTGAGGCAGATCTTCCAGCCTTTCACCTGGGCGATCAGTCGTTTGTCGCCGGCGGCGTAATGATTGTCTTCCCCCGCAAATCCGAACCGGTGGCGTTTATTGTAGATACCGAACTGGCCGTTGGGCAACATCCAGATGAGGCGGTTGTAATAAGCGCCGTCTTCTTCGATGATCAGGCTGCCGGTGATGATCACATTCTTTTCCTTCGCTTTTTTCTTCATCCACTGTACGGCGCTCCCATCCATGGTTTCAGCGAGCTTTTCGGGCTGCATGCTGAATCCTGTGCTGAACATTTCAGGCAGGATGATCACTTCCGTTTTTTCCTTGATGGCATCGATTTTTGCGTCGAACATGGCCAGGTTGGCCGGAATGTTTTCCCAGTGCAGATTAGCTTGTATCAGCGTGACCGTTAAATCAGACATAAAAAGTTGGATTACTACAAAACGACCTCAAAATTACGGCACAGCCGCTTAGAAAGTTTTGAATTATTCTCCGTTTATTCTTCCTTTTTTGCGATTTGTTCAATGGCTTCCCGCGCCAGCTCCTGTTCATAGCCCCTTTGCAGGAGGAATTGCATGGTTTTGTATTGCCTTTTCAGGTACTGTTCCGCTTTTAACAGGCCGTATTTTTTTCCGGCGAGTGCCAGCAGGGTGCTCCAGTAGTCTTCGGCATCTATTTCCGATAGGCCTTTTTTGATGCAGTAGGGACTCACCTGCTTCTGTTTCAGCATCATGGTGATCTTTTTCCGTCCCCATTGCTGCATCCGGAACTTGCTGCCGGCGTAGGCCCTGGCGAAACGTTCCTCATTGAGGAAGTTTTCTTCTACCAGGTGGGCGATGGCTTCTTCAATGTCGTGGCCCCGGAGCCCGAGTTCATAACATTTCTCCCGCACCTCGCTGTGGCACCGTTCCTGGTAGGCGCAGTAGTGGCGGAGTTTGAGCAGATCGGCTTTCACGGCGGGAAATTTTACTTTCTCACAATCATGAGCTTGGCGTAGTTGAGCATGATTTTCTTTTCGCCCCCTCCCTGCGGGAACATCACCGTGGCGATGCGGTTGTTGGGAGCGCCCTCGAGGTTGAGGATCTTGCCGAACCCGAATTTCTGGTGCTCCACGTCCATACCGGGCTCCATGGTGGCCGGGTCGTCAGCCGCGAAACCGGCGGAGGGAACGTGGCTGCTCACCGGGCCTGCAGTGGGTTTGGGCGCCGTTCTGGCCGTAGGGTTGGCCGCGGGTGAAGGTGCCGCTTTCTTTTTATCGAACATGTTGCCCCACGAAGCACCACCGCCGCTGTTGAAACCACCGCTGTTACGGATGCCGCCGGCGTAGCTGCGGTCGATATACCGCTCCGGCATTTCTTCCAGGAAGCGGCTGGGCTCGTTCTGCTGCAGCTGCCCGAAACGGTAACGGCTGTTGGCGTATGTGAGGAACAGGCGGGCTTTTGCACGGGTAACGGCCACATAAAACAGGCGCCGCTCTTCTTCCAGCTCTTCGCGGGAGTTGATGGACATCCCGCTGGGGAACAGGCTTTCTTCCAGGCCCACCGTGAACACCACGGGGAATTCCAGCCCCTTGGCAGCGTGGATGGTCATCAGTTTCACCACATCGCTGTTCTCGTCGTTGGTATTGTCCGCGTCCGTCAGCAGGGTGATCTGCTGGAGGTAAACGCCGAGGTTTTTATTATCGAGCAGCTCACCGTCTTCCGTGGGAGTTTCGGTAAATTCCTTGATGGAGTTCAATAATTCCTGTACGTTCTCGTACCGGGCGAGGCCTTCGGTGGTTTTATCGTTGAACAGCTCCTTCACGATATTGGTGGATTTGCCCACCTGAACCGCTACTTCGTAAGCGTTGTGTTTGTCGAGCATCACGCGGAAACTCTGAATCATCGTCACAAAGTTCTCGAGAGCGTCGAGGGTGCCGCCTTTAAAACCAAATTCCTTGGCGTTTTCCAGCACCTGCCAGAAAGTGATGTTCTGGTCGTTGGCGTAAATCGACACCTTTTCGATGGTCGTTTTACCGATGCCGCGCACGGGGTAGTTGATGATACGTTTGATGGCCTCTTCGTCGCGCGAGTTCATGATCACGCGGAGGTAGGCGATGAAGTCCTTGATTTCCTTGCGCTGGTAGAACGACAGGCCGCCGAAGATGCGGTAGGGAATGGCCATGCGGCGCAGGCTTTCCTCGAAGGCGCGGCTCTGGGCGTTGGTACGGTACAGGATGCAGAAATCGCGGTTGCTGTAGTGATTGCGGAGTTTCTGCTCCGCGATCGTGTCCGCCACGAACTTGCCTTCTTCGTTGTCGGTATTGGTGCGGATGAGTTTGATCTTATCGCCCTCCACATTGTCCGTCCACAGGTTCTTTTCGATCTGCCCCTTGTTTTTGGCGATCACTTCGTTGGCCACGTTCAGGATCGACTTGGTACTGCGGTAGTTCTGTTCGAGTTTCACCACTTTCACATCGTCATAGTCTTTTTCGAACTGGAGGATGTTCTGGATGGTAGCGCCGCGGAAGGAGTAGATGCTCTGCGCATCGTCGCCCACCACGCAGATGTTTTCGTGCACGGCGCCGAGCAGTTTCACGATCTCGTACTGCGCGGGGTTGGTATCCTGGTACTCATCGATCATGATGTACTGGAACTTGTGCTGGTATTTGGCCAGCACTTCCGGGAAACCTTTCAGCAGCACGTACATCTTGAACAGCAGATCGTCGAAGTCCATCGCGCCGTTTTTAAAGCAGCGTTTGGCGTACATGTCGTAGATCTTGCCGGTCAGGGGGCGGCTGGCCCGCTGGTCTTCCTGCTGGATGTAATAATCGTGCTGGTATTCATCGGGGCCCATCAGGCTGTTTTTGGCCGCGGAAATGCGGTTGTACACCAGGTTGGGCTTGTAATGTTTATCGTCGAGGTTCAGTTCGTTGATGATGGTTTTCACCACGCTTTTGGCATCGTCTGCGTCGTAGATGGTGAAATCGCCGGGGTAGCCGAGCTTGGGCGCGTCGGCGCGCAGCAGGCGGGCGAAAACGGAGTGGAAGGTGCCGATGTAGAGGTTGCGGGCTTCGTTGCCGCCAAGGATTTTCTCCACACGTTCCTTCATCTCTTTGGCCGCCTTGTTGGTAAACGTCAGCGCCAGTATATTAAAAGCGTCCACCCCATTCCGCATCAGGTGGGCGATTCTGGTAGTCAGTACTTTAGTTTTGCCTGAACCCGCGCCCGCAATGATCATCAGGGGCCCTTTGAGGGAGGTTACAGCTTCGCGTTGCCGGTCGTTCAGATCGTCTAAATAGTTTGCCTTCATCACTTGAAAAATTTGCAGGCTGTAAAAGTACAACTTGAGGGTGGGATAGCGAAATAAGTGGATAACTCATAAAAAAAGCCGCACCAGTACTGATGCGGCTTTTTTTATGAGTTATTTTTCATTTCTGTCCACCTTCAGGCGGTCCGGCCGGTTGGCCACTTCCCAGGCCGTGTAAAACACCAGCTGGGCGCGTTTGGCCAGCATGGGATAGCTGATCTTGTCCGGTGTATCGTTGGCGCCGTGATAGTCGGCATGCACCCCGTTGAAATAAAAAATAATGGGAATGCGGTGCTGCGCGAACATATAGTGATCGGAGCGGTAATAAAAGCGGTTGGGATCGTTCGGGTCGTTGTACTTGTAGTCGAGGTCGAGCCCCACGAGGCGGTTGGCGGCTTCGCTGATGGGCCGGAGGTCGGAACTGAGTTTGTTATCGCCGATGATATACACGTAATTGCTGTCTTTCTCATGCTCGGGGTCTATTCGCCCGATCATGTCGATGTTCAGGTCGGAAACGGTGTTGGCGAGCGGGTAGATGGGATGATCGGTGTAGTATTTCGAGCCGAGGAGGCCTTTTTCTTCCCCGCTTACCGTCATGAACACGATGCTGCGGCGCGGGCCTTTGCCGGCCTTTTTGGCCTTCATAAAGGCCTCTGCCATGGCAATTACGGCCACAGTACCGGAACCGTCGTCGTCGGCGCCGTTGTGCACTTCCCCGTTGATCACGCCGATGTGGTCGTAGTGTGCGGTCACAAATACATACTCGTCTTTTTTATCGGTACCGGGCAATATGCCCAGTACGTTGCTGGATTTGATCTCCGACTGCCCTTTCTGGTATGCCAAGCCGTCGATTTTCCCAGCCGCAGCGGGCACGGGGCCGCCGGCTTTCAGCCCTTCGGCGATGCTGCTGTATGGTTTGCCGAGAATGGCAGACGCCAGTTCAGGGGAAATGAAGTATACGTTGGGAATAAATTCCATGGTACTCATCATATCACCGAAATACAGGCCCGTTCTGCGCAGGCGGCTGCCGGCGCGACTGATGCCGGGTAAATTGGAATTAACCATGAACACTGCCCTGGCGCCTTTGTTGGCGGCGGCGCGCAGCCTGTCTTTCTGTTCGCCGGCACCCAGGCGGGCTTCGGCCAGCAGCACGATCTTGTCGTTGGCGTCGATGCCTTTGTAACTGTCTGCCGTGTCGGTCACGGTGCCGTAGCCGGCAAATACCACCCCGGTTTGGGCGAGCTCCTGGTTTTTATTATCGCGGAGGCTGTTGTAAAAATCTTTTCCGAACTCGAACGTTTTGCCGGATACGGTGATGGTCGCATTGGTCAGCGTGTCCATATACAGTACGAACGGCTGTTCCCATTCCCCGTTGCCCGCGCCGGGCTGCAGGCCCACGCGTTTGAACTGTTCGGTGATATACTTCGCGGCCTTGTACTGGCCCGCGGTGCCGGTTTCGCGGCCCTGCATATCGTCGGCGGCAATGATGTAGAGGTGTTTTTTCAGCCCGGCTGCCGTAATGCTTTTGGCATAGGGCGTGGCGGCCACGGGCGCCTTGCGTGTGTCCGCCATCTGGGCACAGGCGGCTGTGCCGGTGGCCAGCAGGCAGGCCATAAGGGTTAGTTTTTTCATGTAAAACATTTATGCCGGTAAATTTAAAGAATTAAGCGTGCCCTCGTGCAGCGTACCGCGGAAACAACAAAAAAGGCAGCGTGAAGCTGCCTTTTTGAATATCGGAACCTGCGTACGGTATTAGCTGCAGGCGATTTTGCTGACCCTGTTCATATGACGGCCGCCTTCAAACGGCGTTTCGCCGAAAATATCGACCATTTCCTTGGCCGTGCCGGTATCTACAAACCGCGCGGGAATGCAGATCACGTTGGCGTTATTGTGGCTGCGGGCCAGGCGGGCGAGCTCGTCGCCCCAGCAGATGGCGGCGCGGATGCCCTGGTGTTTGTTGGCCGTGATGGCTACGCCGTTGGCGCTGCCGCAGATGAGGATGCCGTAGGCAAAGTCGCCGGATTCCACGGCGTCGGCCACGGGATGGGCAAAGTCGGGGTAATCTACCGAATCAACGGAATGTGTGCCGAAGTCTTTCACCTGCACACCCTTTCCTTCCAGGTAAGAGATCACCTCTTCTTTGTAGTCAAACCCCGCATGATCCGAACCGATCGCTACCGGCAATGCAAGATTAAAAGTCGTTTGTTCCATACCCTACAGTTTTGTATTGGTTAAATGATGCGGTACCTATCAGGACCATTCTTCTGCTTCTTCTTTTTCTTTCTCGCGGTACACTTTCGCAGAAATGAAGATACTGATCTCGTACAGCAGGTATAAAGGTACGAAAACCAGCAATTGATCTAACACGTCTGGCGGGGTAATAACCGCCGCCAGTATGAGTATCACCACAATGGCATGCCGGCGGTAGTTGCGCATGAACATGGGGGTGAGCAGGCCCAGTTTGGTGAGGAAATACACGAGAATCGGCATTTCGAAGAGCACGCCCATCCCGAGGATGATCTGGCTCATCAGCCCGAAATAATCGTCGATGAAAAATTCGTTCTTGATCACGTCAGACACGGTGTAGCTGGCCAGGAAGTTGATCATGAACGGGGCGATGAGGAAATAGCTGAAAGCGATGCCCAGCAGGAACTGCAGGCTCACCCAGAAAATAACGCCCTTTGAGCCTTTCGCTTCATTTTCTTTCAGCGCGGGCTTTACAAAGCGCCAGAATTCATAGATGATGTACGGGAACGCTCCTATAATGCCGAGAATGAACGCCATTTTGAACTGCAACATGATCTGCCCGGCCATTTTATAGTTCTGGAATTTAATATCGGGCGGCACGATGCAGAGTTTATCGCCCAGGCCAACGAAATGACTGAACTGGCATAACCAGCGGTAGGTGGGGAAATCCGGGCGGGTGGGCCCGAAGATCACGTTGGTCAGAATCCAGTTGGTGAACACAAACCCGAGAATACTGATGGCAACAATTGCAAAAGCCGATCTTACGAGGTGCCAGCGTAATTCTTCCAGGTGGTCAAAAAACGACATCTCTGCCTTGTCCTCATTACTCGAGAATAACTTCTTTAACATGCGATATATGAATCAGGAGCACAAATATAACATGTGCCCAGTGAATGGAAAATGTAAAAAACGGGTGTAAGGTAAAACAAAAAGAAGAGGAAGTGGAAGGATTTCGGGAGGATTTAAGGATTAGGGCAAAAAAAAGAGCCAGCCCGAGAAGAATCAAGAGCCGGCCTTTCATCCATTGTTTGTTAACCCCAAAAAAGTTGAATTCGAGAATGTCTTATTTCGCTACTGTTCAAGTAATAACTTACTCTTTTAATGGCAAGCTATCAGATTTAAGTTACAACCGTTACAGCGCTTTTAAATTTCTAAAACAAAAATAGAAAGAAATATCGTATTATCAATGTTACAACAAAGTTTTTTACAACCTTTTAACAAAAATCAAATTATTGTGTTACGTTACAGCTACACTGTTAATTCAATTCGTGTTAATTTACTACTACTCTGGTGAAAAACGATTTAGCAAGGCAATATTACGTTTTTCCATAATTCTTAACCGAAATTATTTTTAAATTATTGTATACCAGAGTATAATCTAAATTCCAGTCTATAAACGTCCTATCTCCGCTTTTATGATTCGGCCCGAAAAATATTTCCGGCACTTATTTCACAGCAATTTTCGCGCCGAAACCTCCTAATTCAGGATTTTCATCTTCACCATCTCGATTCTCGTGTCTGTAACATTCAGAATGTCAAACTCATAATCATCGATGATGATCCGCTCCTTCAGCCGCGGGATGGTTTCGTAGTGGGAGATGATGTAACCGGAGAGCGTTTCGCTTTCGTCTTCCGGAAAATCGAAGCCGTATTGTTCGTTGAGATAGTCGAGCTCCAGCCTGCCGGAGAAGATGTATTCCTTTTCGGCGATCTGTTTTTCCACGAACTCTTCCACGTCATGCTCGTCTTTGATATCGCCGAAGATCTCTTCCAGCACGTCTTCGATGGTCACGATGCCGGCGGTTCCGCCGAACTCGTCCACGACCCAGGCGATGCTCCGGCGCTCCTTGTTGAATTTGCTCAGCAGGTCGATGGCGCTCATCGTTTCGGGCACGGCCAGGATGGGATGGATTACCGAGCGGATCTCCGCAGGGTTCTTGAACATGTCCAGCTGGTGCACATATCCTAAAATATTATCGATGTTGCCTTCGTAAATGATGATCTTGGAAAGTTTGGTGCTGATGAACTTCTGCCGCGCCTGTTCGATGGTACTGCTGATATCGAGGGCTTCGATTTCCTTGCGGGGAATAAGGCAGCCGCGGATTTTCACGTGCACCAGGCTCAGGGCGTTTTCGAACAGCTCGGTATTGAGCTCCTGTGAATCGCCCAGGTGCTGCTGGCTCTGGCGGATGAAGTGCTCCACGTCCACCCGTGCGAAAGAACTTTTGTTCTCGATGATGCGCACGTTGAACAGGTATTTCAGCACCCACTCGGAAATGGACTCCAGCATGTTGCCCAGTACGTACAGTGGTTTGGACAATACGGAAATGGGCAGTGCGAAAAAGCCCAGCAGCGCTTCGGGCCTTGAGCGGAATATGCTGCGGGGGATGAAGAACCCGAAAAAGAGAATGATCAGCGTGGCGGCGATGATCTCGATGAAAAGCGATACCACCACGTATTTGCCCATTTCGTTCTCGTTCCAGAACAGGGCCCAGAACGAATCGAGCCAGCCGGCCACCAGCATGCTGTAAATAACAATGGCGATGGTGAGCCCGATGAGGCTCGTGGCCAGGAAACGGGCAGGCTGTTCGTTAAAACCGGACAGGATTTTACCGGTTGCCCGGCCCTGCTTCTTTTTCAGCTCTATACTCAACCTGTTCACATTGGCAAAAGCAGTTTCCATGCCGGCAAAGAAGCCTGCAACAAGGATCACTATAACCAGTAAAACAATCGTATAAATATCCATCCAAACAAAGATATGAAATTAGGGGAAGCTGGCAACCCCATCCAAAATAACAGTCAGCGGGCCAAAAAGTTCTCTACCAGGGCCTTTACCTCGCCGTACGCTTTGTCCAGCTCCTCATTCACCACAATATGGTCGAATTCCCGGGCAAACGACAGCTCGTAGCGGGCTTTTCCGAGCCTTTCCTCGAGGGAGGCCTGGGTTTCGGTGCCCCTTTCGCTCAGCCGTACCCGCAGCGCGTCTAGTGAGGGGGGCTGAATGAAGATGGTGAGCGCGGCGCCATGGTACTTTTCCCGGATGGAAAGAGCCCCTTTCACATCGATATCCACCATGGGGTATTGGTTGTTCTGCCAGATGCGTTCCAGTTCACTTTTGAGGGTGCCGTAGTATTTTCCGGCGTATACCATTTCGTATTCGGCGAATTCGTTGTTTTCGATGCGCCGCTGAAATTCTTCAGGGCTCAGGAAATAATAGTCTTTTCCGTCCGTTTCCCCCACCCGCGGGCTGCGGGTAGCGGCTGAAATGGAAAAGGCCAGTTCCGGCATCTCGCGGAGCAGTTTTTTTACAATAGTTGTTTTGCCGGCTCCGGACGGTGCGGTGACGATGATGATTTTGTGTGCTGCCATATTCAGTTACACGCGCTTGATATCTGCTCCCAGGTTGCGCAGGCGCTCATCAATGTACTGATAGCCGCGGTCAATCTGGTCGATGTTATGGATGATGCTTTTGCCTTCTGCGCTCAGCGCGGCGATCAGCAGTGAAACGCCGGCACGGATGTCCGGGCTGCTCATGGTGATGCCCCTGAGCTTGTGCTGCCTGCCGAGGCCGATAACGGCGGCGCGGTGCGGGTCGCAGAGAATGATCTGCGCGCCCATGTCGATGAGCTTGTCCACAAAAAAGAGACGGCTCTCGAACATTTTCTGGTGCACGAGCACGCTTCCTTTGGCCTGTGTGGCCACTACCAGCACGATGCTCAGCAGGTCAGGCGTAAAGCCGGGCCAGGGATGGTCCGATATCGTTAAAATGGAACCGTCGATGAAGGTTTGAATTTCGTAGCTGTCCTGCTCGGGAATAAAAATATCATCGCCCCTGAATTCCATGCGGATGCCCAGCTGGCGGAATTTTTCGGGGATGATGCCGAGGTGCTGGATGCCGGCGTTTTTGATGGTGATCTCGCTCTGCGTCATGGCGGCCAGGCCGATAAATGAGCCGATCTCGATCATGTCGGGCAGCATGGCGTGCGTACAGCCGCCGAGGCTGCTTACGCCTTCGATCACGAGCAGGTTGGAACCGATGCCGCTGATTTTTGCGCCCATGCTGGTGAGCATTTTGCAAAGCTGCTGCAGGTACGGTTCGCAGGCTGCGTTATAAATAGTGGTAGTGCCCTGGGCCAGTACGGCGGCCATCACGATGTTGGCGGTGCCGGTTACGGAAGGCTCGTCGAGCAGCATGTAAGTGCCTTTGAGCCCGCCGTTGGATTCGAGGCGGAAATAGTTATCGTCGGTATCGTATACGAAATTGGCGCCCAGTTTCTCGAAGCCGATCACATGCGTGTCGAGGCGGCGGCGGCCGATTTTGTCGCCCCCGGGTTTGGGAATGTACGCTTTGCCGAAACGGGCCAGCAGCGGGCCGGCCATCATCACGGAACCGCGCAGGCGGCCTGATTTCTTTTTAAATTCGGGGCTTTCCAGGTAGGCGATATCGATATCGTCTGACTGAAACTCACAGCTGGCGCGACTGATGCGGTTTACTTTCACACCGATGTCGCCCATCAGCTCGATGAGCAGGTTTACATCCAGAATGTCCGGGATGTTGTTGATGGTCACTTTTCCGGGGGTCAGCAATACTGCGCTGATGATCTGTAATGCTTCGTTCTTTGCTCCCTGCGGTATAATATCTCCTTTCAGACGGTTTCCGCCTCTTACTTCGAACACGCTGCTCACTTGTTCCTGTTTTTGTATTTGTGTTTATTTTTTCCTGCGTTGTTGTTGTTATCGTTCCTTTTGAACTTGTTCTGCTGGTACGTTTTGCGTTTGCCGCCGCCACCGCCGCTGCCGCCGGTGTTACCGCTGCGGAACTGCTGTTCGCCGCCCTGCAGGCTGAAAGATGCCGGGGACGCGCCGCCGCCGGAACCGGGTGCATATTGCAGCTGGCCTTCGGTGATGATGTTCAGTTCGGATTTGATGGCGTCGTCGTGCACGCTTTCTTTATGCCAGTTGCCGTAGGCGAGTTTCATGTAATTGCCGATCACCTGTGTAAACCCTTCTTTCATGTCGGGGTCCTTTTCCTTCAGCGCCTTGTCGATCACCATCTCCAGGTTTTTACCGAAGTGGCGGAAGCGCGGGTATTTTTTAGGATACGGTAAACGGTCGGGTTTGGTGCGCAGCGTTTCGCGGGTGGGGATGGGATACGGGGAATCCACGTCCAGCTTGAAGTCGGACACCAGAAAAAGGTGGTCCCACAGTTTATGCCGGAAATCTTCCACGTTGCGCAGGTGCGGCTGCAGGGTGCCCATCAGTTCGATAACGGCCATTACCTGCTGCTGCCGGTGCTCCCGGTCCTTGATCGTCAGAATATATTCGATCATCCGCTGGATATTCCTTCCATACTCACGCATGATCAAATGGTTACGTGCGGTATTATATTCCATTGTAGTAATTTAAAAGTATTGTGCTTGATTACCAGCCATTCATACGCGAAGTAACGCTAGGTGCCTTGGTGCGGAACGGCTTCAGGTGAAGTCAACTTCTGCAAACCTAATGAAAAATATTTATAAATGACGCCGGCTTCCGTTCAGGCGCCGATTCGTTACATTTACGGCAGGAAACGGGGCATGGCGGATTTCTGGCCGCACCCCGGCATAAACGAACGAACCGATGAAACTTTCACTGACAGGAAAAACCGCCGTGGTATGCGGCGCATCGCAGGGCCTGGGCCTTGCCTCCGCCAGGGAACTGGCTTTGCTGGGAGCTTCCTGCATTCTGCTGGCCCGCAACGAAAAACTGCTCGAAACCGCCGTAGCCTCGCTGGATACCAGCCAGGGGCAGCAGCACAACTATTATGTGGCCGACTTTTCGGAGCCCGCCAAAGTGAAAGCCACCATCCAGGCGATCGTGGACGACCAGTTCGTGCACATCCTCGTCAACAATTCCGGCGGCCCCTCGTCCGGGCCCATCCTGGCAGCGGAAGGCGGGGCTTTCCTGAAAGCCTTCGAGATGCACGTGGTGTGCAACCAGCTACTGACGCAGGCTGTAGTGCCCGGTATGAAAGCCACGGGTTACGGCCGCATCATCCAGATCATTTCCACCTCCGTGAAAGTACCCATCAAAAACCTCGGCGTGTCCAACACCATCCGCGCCGCTGTGGCCAACTGGGCTAAAACCATGGCCAACGAACTGGCGCCTTTCGGTATCACCGTCAACAACGTGCTGCCCGGGGCGATGACCACCGACCGGCTGAAGAGCCTCTTCAAAGCCACCGGCGAGGCCCGCGGGGTGCCTGAAGAAACGATCGCGGAAGAGTGGCGCCAGGAAATTCCCATGCAGCGCTTCGGCGACCCTTCCGAATTCGGCGCAGCCGTGGCTTTCCTCGCATCGCCCGCCGCCGGGTACATCACCGGCATCAACCTGCCGGTAGACGGCGGTAAAACACCCAGCTTGTAAGCTGCCTGCTTATTCCTATTTTTGCCGCGCATGAACATCTGGAAAAATATCATCAAAAGCCCCACCTGAGGAGCTTCCGCTTACCCGGAACAACCTTTTATTTCCCCAGTTTAAACACTTTCAGATGAATACCAACGTGCAATACGGTGAATACCTGCAATTAGATAAAATACTCAACGCCCAGCATCCCGAAAGCGACAAACATCAGCAGCCCGCGCATGATGAGATGCTTTTCATCGTGATACACCAGGCTTACGAGCTCTGGTTCAAACAGCTGCTGTACGAAACCGAATCGGTGGCGGACATTCTCAAAAAACCGGTGAACGACAATTCGCCGGAACTGCAAACCATCGTGCACCGCCTCTCCAGGATGGTGACGATCCAGAAACTGCTCGTGCAGCAGATCGACGTGATGGAAACGATGACGCCGATGGATTTTCTCGACTTCCGCGATATGCTGCGGCCCGCGTCGGGTTTCCAGAGCTGGCAGTTCAAAGTACTGGAAGCAAGGCTGGGCCTGCAATACGGCCAGCGGTTCGGGCAGGAATATTATATTTCGCAGCTCACGCAGGATAAAATCGACATCATCCGCCGCGCCGAACAGGAGAAGTCGATGTTGATGCTAGTGAACGACTGGCTGGAACGGATGCCGTTTTTTGAGGAGGCCGCGAACTGGGAAGATTACCAGCCGGTATCGGGCGCGGAGCCCCCGGTGGGAGGCCATGTGTTCTGGAACGATTACCGGCAGATCTACCGGCAAAGTCTCGCCGAAGCCGAGCAAAACAACCTGGCGCAGTTCGACGCCGTGTTTTCGGATGAAGCGGCGGCCAGCGGCGGGCTATCGCCCAAAGCATGCAGGGCGGCGCTGTTCATCATGCTGTACAGAGGTTACCCCCTGTTGCAGCTGCCTTTCCAGCTGCTGAACGGTTTGCTTGAAATAGACGAGCAACTGAGCACCTGGCGCTACCGGCACATGAGCATGGTGCACCGGATGATCGGTTCACGCATCGGCACAGGCGGGAGCACCGGGCGCGATTACCTGAAAGGCGCGCTCGACAAACATTATATATTCGCCGGCGTAGCGAGGCTCACCAGCTTTTTAATTGAACGGAGAAAACTGCCGGCGCTGAGCACGGCAATGGGCAGAAGACTGGGCTTTACCTGATACGGGTTAAACAGCAAAAAGGGTGACGGCTGCCGCCATCCTTTTTGCTTTTTTTGCGTCGTCAAACCGCAGGAAGCCGGCTTATTCCACTACGTTGATCGTGCGGGTGAAGCTTTCTTCCAGGGAAATAAATGTTTCGGTGCGTTCAATCCCTTTGATTTTCTGAAGCTCGTCGTGCAGTACGCGGCGCAGGGATGAAATGTCTTTACAGATAATCTCGGCAAACATGCTCCAGCCACCGGTAGTGTAATTCAGCCGGACAATCTCAGGCATTTTGCGCAGTTCCTTGGCTACCGCATCGTACATGGAGCTTTTTTCGAGGAAAATCCCGATAAAAGCGATCACATCGTAGCCAATCATTTTTAAATCTACGTGTAATCTTGTACCTTTAACAATACCAAGCTCCTGTAGCTTTTTCATACGTACGTGGATAGTACCCCCTGAAACGAAGAGTTTCTTCCCCAGGTCTGCGTATGAGATTTCTGCGTTAGACATCATCTCGCTGATGATCTGGAGGTCCAGTTTGTCAATATTCAAATTGTGGCTCATTTTGACAAATTGTTTTTGAATGTTTTAAACTTACATGCAAATATTTAAAAAATATCGAAATTTCCAAAATTCTTCTTAAAATATTTGCAAAAAATACCCCCTCTCTTTAGATTTGCATCATAATCGTTGACAAACAAGCCGTCCCTGTAAGCCGGCAAACGCTTGAAAGAAGCAGTTTCCGACAGGACCGCTCCAACTTTGTGGGGTGATGGAATTGGCAGACATGCCCTCTCGTCTCGGGGGTGAGGACAACGGGATAAACGTAGCGTAATGGGTTGACCACTAATCTTCTTTGTGCTATGGCTAACTGCCTCGTGTAGGTTCGAATCCTACTCCTACAGCTTTCAAAAGGCTGACCGCTTTAAATGGTCAGCCTTTTTTGTTTGAGCCCCTTTCGTAGACATGCAGCTCCTAAAACCCTTCGGGGCTACCGCCAGATTTTAGGATGGGTCACCCCATTAAGGCCTGCCCAGGATAACGACAGATTTTCAACTATATACCGCAACCACCGGGTTCTGATTTTGGAGGTCAACAAGCACATTACTCATAAAATATTGATTTTCAGCCCTCCAGACCAGACGCAACAAATTTCATTGCCCAAGCCGTTGCGACCTCATTCCTCTAAAACATTGTTTTCCATTCACTTACATGAATCCCGATAAATTCAACCGGCTGAAACCCGCCATCCTCCTGCGATCCTTCGCTCATCCTCCTGTGATCCTCCTGTCAAACACCTTCAAATCGGCCAGGGTCGCGAACAGCACAGGAGAATCACAGGAGGATCACAGGACAACCACAGGTGGATCGCAGAAGGATGACAGGAGGATGCGGCATCTTTCCGCTGATAAATTGGGGCCCGGATGGGAAGCCAGGCTGTCCTGATAGAAGTTGAGCCCGGATCTGCCGTCAACCTGAGGCAAACGCGGTTTTCCCCTCCCCAAAACGCTTTTTTGACTGCCGGCCCGCAACAATTTTATAATTTTGCCCCCTCATGGGACAAAAGAAATTACAACGGTTCGCAGAGATCGAGACCTTTCCGAATGTGCTGATTTACCCGCAGAACATGCAGGGCGCCTGGGCGAAGCACTTTGACAACAACAACCCGCTGACCCTGGAGCTGGCCTGCGGGAAGGGGGATTACACCCTCGGCCTGGCCCGCCGCTACCCGGCCGGCAACTTCCTGGGGGTAGACCTCAAAGGAAACCGCATCTGGCGCGGCGCCAAAACGGCGCTCAACGAAAAGCTCGCCAACGTGGCCTTCCTGCGCACGCAGATCGAACAACTGACGGATTATTTTGCCCCACAGGAAGTGACCGATATCTGGATCACCTTCCCGGACCCCTTCCTCCGGCAGTCGAAAGCCCGCAAGCGCCTCACCCACCCGAGGTTCCTCGCGCTGTACCAGCAGGTGCTCAAACCCGGCGGCACCATTAACCTGAAAACGGATTCCGCCGAACTGTACCATTTCACCCAACAGGTGGTAGCGGCTGTGGGCTGCCCCGTACTGGAAGATATCCCGGACGTATACGCCCTCGACCCCGTGCCGGAGCTGCTCCGTATACAAACGTATTACGAAGGCATGCACCTGGCCGACGGCAGAACCATCCGCTTCCTTAAATTTACATTGCCGGCCGAGCCGATCGACTGGCGGGCATTCAAACTGGAACTGGAAGATGAAGAAGCCGCTGGAGGAGAACATTGATTTTTATTACAACGAGCAGGGATATGTAGTGCTCACGGAGAAATATCACCGGGAGCGGGGTTATTGCTGCGGGAACGGTTGCCTGCACTGTCCTTTTGATTATGAAAAAGTACCCGAAGATAAAAAAAGCCGCCTCCTCGCCGCCCGCCAGCAGCGGGGCGCCTAACTTCATGCACACGGTGTATGCCATCGTACGTAAAATCCCCAAAGGACGCGCGACCAGTTACGGCGCCATCGCCGAAGCATCGGGCATACGCCTTACCGCGCGGATGGTGGGCTGGGCCATGAATGCCGCCGGCCGCGCCAAACCGCCGGTGCCCGCCCACAGGGTGGTCAACAGCAAAGGCGAGCTTTCCGGCAGGAATTTTTTCGCCACCCCCACCCTTATGCAGGAGCTCCTGGAACAGGAAGGCGTCAAAGTCAAAAACGATAAAATAGAAAACTGGGATACGATTTTCTGGGACCCGGCCGGGAAACCGAAAGCCGCATCCCTGCCGGAAAGAAAGGAGAAGACCCCGGCTATAAAGAGCAACACTGCCGCGCAAACGGCGCGCACAGGTAAAAAAACAAAACCGGCGGCAGCAAAAGGCCCGGCCGCAAAAAAAGCCGCAAAGCCGGCCGCGAAGGCCACTTCAACAAAACCCGCTCCGAAAAAAGCATCGGCAAAAAAACGCTCCGCCGCCCAAACGGCCAAAAGCACCAACAAACGCGCTGCGGACCCCAAATCCAAAAAAGAAAAATAGATGCCGCATAGTTTAAATACCTTTACGCAAGCATTTTTCTTTCTGATATGTCCGTATTAAAACTCAAGCTGGATCAGGAACAACTGGTGGAAGATTTTTTCGAAGACACCTGGTTGGCCGGAATCATCTCGCAGGCAAAGGATTACCAGCTCTGCTGGCAGATCAACAAACAACTGGGGTACGATTTCAGGGTCAACAATTCGCTCGAAATCAATCTCACCAAAAACCGCCGCGCTTTTTATTTTACGGTGTTCGAATACCAGGAGCTGACAAAATCCGCCGCGCATTACCTGTACAACAATCATTGCAAGGCAGAATTCCTGCTGCCGGAGCTGAAACACGTAGACTATATCTGGCTCATCAAAGGCAATTACTACCAGGACGCGGACGTTAAGAATCTGATCGAGCAATGCAGAAAAGCAGAGTTGGTACAGCTGGTATCCTTACTGGACATGAAAGATATCCGGAATAAGATCAACTTAATATTTTAAGCCATCGTTTAACTTGTGGACGTAACCCCGGAGCACCGCTTTCGTTATGTTCCCCTCAAATTAATTGTATATGTGGCAGGAAAAAGATCATCAACTTTACCGGGCTTTCCGATTTAGCGATTTTAAGGAAGCTTTTGCTTTCATGACAAAAGTGGCGCTGGTAGCGGAAAAAATGGATCATCATCCCACCTGGACCAATACCTACAATCAGGTCGACATCCATCTTTCCACCCATAGCGCAGGCAATGTGGTAACAGCAAAAGATCATGCCCTGGCCCAGGCGATCGACAAATTGTATGAACCTTCTTAACAACCGGAGCCTTGTGAACCGTCTCGTTTTTACATGCCTGTTGTTTTGTTGCGCCCTGCACCATTCCGTCAATGCAGTTGCACAGGATACCCTGGCCATCGACTTCAATGCGCCGGTATGCGGGCCCGACCTGCGCGCGCACGTGCAGGTATTCCGCGGTTCCCCCGACATCGAAACACCCGCGGGCATTCCCGCCGAGGCATTCCAATACGACACCTCCGTTTTTCATTCCCGTAAAAAAGCGCTGACTTCCGTTAACGACCTGTGGCTGCGGCTCAACATCCGTAACACCGGCGACAAAACCCGCACGCTCTATTTTTTTACTGGCTGGCATGAACAGCTCACCTGGTTCCCGCCCGCACCCCATCAGCCCGTAGCAACCGGCCTGATGATCGACCGGCGGGGCGTGCAGCGCTGGGACCGCTCCGCTTTTCCCGTTCAGCTCGGGCCCGGGCAGGCAGGCACTTTTTACCTGCATATAGTGAACAACTTTTACCGCGAAAACAATTTCATGCCCGTGCTGTTCGACGAGGTGGGCTACGCCGAATTCCGCCAGCAGCAGACGGACGGCTATAAAAGAGAAGTGTTGGTGATACAGGTGCTGATCGGCATGCTGCTCGTACTGCTCAGCATCACCATCATCAATTACATCCAGCTGCCGGACCGTTCTTCGTTGTATTTCGCGGCATACCTGCTGGGGCTGATCGTCTATTTCACGCTGCGGCTCGAAACGAAACCTTACCAGCTGTCGTTTTTCCACTTCTGCCCGATGTTCAAATATTACTGGGACACGCCGGCCATGATGTTCTGTTTTTACCTCATGTACATGCTGTTCGGCAACGTATTCCTCAGCCTCCGGGAGCGCTACCCGCTGATGGAAAAGATCTACCGTTACGGCGCCATGGCCACCGCCGCGCTGATCGTGGTCAGCATCACGCTCATCGCGCTGGGCAACTACCAGGTGCCCGCCCTGATATACACCTGGATGTATTACATCACCCTGGTGCCGCTGGGCATTTCTTTCATCGCCATGGCCCGCCGTTCGCGCCACCATCCGCTTATCCGGTTTTTCCTCTTCGGCTCCATCTGCCTGTACGTACTGTCTATATACGCCTTCATCACCAACACCGAACCCGTGTCCTTTACGCCGCTGCCGGAACTGGTGGCGCCCTATAACATCCTCGTGCTGGGCGTTTTGCTGCATGTGCTGTTTTTTGCCGCCGGGCTGAGTTACCGCAACAAACTCGTGCACCAGGAAAAAACGAAAACGCAGGAGATGCTCATCAAACAGCTCAACAAGAACAAGGACCTCCAGCGCAAGCTCAACGTGCAGCTGGAGGAGCTGGTGAAGGAACAGACCACGGAAATCCTGCGCAAGAAAATGGAGCTGGAAGAACAGCGCAAACTGCAGCTCGACATCGAATACAGTAAAAAACTGGCGGAAATAGAGCTCAAGGCGATACGGGCGCAGATCAACCCGCACTTTATTTTCAACTGCCTCAATTCCATCCAGCTGTTCGTGATGCAGCGCGATTTCGAGCATGCGCAGAAATACCTCTCGGATTTTTCTTATCTCATCCGCAAAACCCTCGACTTTTCACGGCGGAATTTTATTTCGCTGGCCGACGAAATTACTTATTTAAATACCTATCTTGGATTAGAGAAAATGCGGTTTGAGCACAAGATGAGCTATGAGATCACGGTAGACCCGGTCATCGCCACCGCAGAGCTCGAAGTGCCCGCCATGCTGCTGCAGCCTTACGTGGAGAATGCCGTAAAACACGGCATGAATAATGATGACAGGGCCTGCGGTTTGCTGACGATCATTTTCAGGATGACGGCCCCCGATATGCTCGAATGTGTGATTGAAGACAACGGCATCGGCATCGAACGCTCCAAAGCCCTGCGTACCCTGCCCTCGCACCACCAGTCGTCCGGCATGGAGATCAGCCTCAACAGGGCGGAATTGCTTAACAAAATGTATAACACGGATATCCAGATAGAAATCATCGATAAATCAGGAAAACAGGCCAGTGATAGCGGAACCATTATCAAAATACTCATACCCCAGTTATAGTGGCCTGCAACAATTTTTAAACGCTTATGATCCGCGCAGTAATTATAGACGACGAAAGGAACAGCAGGGACATCATTTCCCTGATGCTGGGCAAGTACTGCCCTGAAATTGAAGCAGTGGGCATGGCCGCCAATTGCCGCGAGGGGATAGAACAAATCCGCATGCACCAGCCACAGTTGGTGTTCCTCGATCTTGAAATGCCCGATGGCACCGGTTTCGATGTGCTCGCCGGCGCTTACGACGCTTCCTTCGAGGCCATTTTCGTAACGGCTTTCGAAAAACGTTTCCTGCATACCATCCGCCTGAGCGAAGTGGAGCTCATCCTTAAACCGATCGACAAAGAAAGCCTGCTGCAGGCCGTAGGCACGGTAGTGCAGCGCATCGGCCAGGAACGGCAGCACGACCGGTACGAGGTGCTCCTCCGCAACTTCGGCAAACCAGCCGGGGAAGTACGCCAGCTGGTATTGCCCGGCACCGGCGGCAGCGAAGAGATCGTGGCAGTGGCCGATATTCTTTATCTCGAAGGGCAGGCCGACAAAACGGTGTTTTACCTCGCAGATGGCCGCGTGTTGCCTTCCACGCGCAACTTCCGGTATTATACGGAACTGTTCGCCCAGATGCGTTTCTACCAGATCAACAACACCCACATGGTGCAGATAGCGCAAATACAGCGGATAGACCAGCAGGCGTACAAATTATACCTGCCCAACGACCTGAGCCTCGATATCACCGAGCGCAGGATGCGGGAACTGCACAGCCTCTGGAAGCAGCATTAGGCCCCCTTCAGCAGCCAGCCCGCCAGGATGCAGGCAATAACGATCACGGGAGACGGCAGTCGGGTAAAACACAAAATGGCGAGCGTGCCGGCCATGATGAGGAGGTTATACCAGGTCAGGCTGATGGAAAGGAAGAGGAAAAAAGTAGCGGCCCACATAATGCCCACCACCACGGCGTTGATCCCCTCCAGCGCCCGGTAGATCATCACATGTTTTTTAAGGTTGTTCCAGATCGGGAAAAAGAATAATACCAGCAGCAGGCTTGGCAGGAAGATGGCCACCGGCGCCAGGATGCAGCCCAGAAACTGCGCGCCCGTACCGAGGTTGCGCATCACCATCCCCCCCACATAGGCGGACACCGAAAAGGTAGGGCCCGGCATGGCGCGCATGATACCGGCGCCTGTCAGCAATTCTTCCGACGTCATGAAGGTAGACTTGGCCCGGAACACATACTGCTCCAGCATCATCGCGATAAGAATATCCCCGCCGCCGAACACGAGGCTGCCGAAACGGTAAAAGTTTTCGAAGAGGTTGAAGGGACGCCGTGTGATCCAGTTATTGGCGCGCGCCATTTCGGAGAAAAAACCGGCGAGGATAAAGATGAGCGCAAACAACCAGAGGTTGCCCCACTGTATCTTTTTGGGTTTCTCCGCGATATCGGGAATACGTTTGTTGCTGAAGTTGGAAATAATGCCCCCGAGGATGATGAGGGCGGGAAAGGTCCATGGTGATTTCAGGAAATAACTGGCCAGCATCGCCACCAGCATGATGATGAACGTGGCCATGCTGCGGATGCTGATCTGGTAAGCCTTGATGCCTCCATAAGCCAGGAAACCCACGGCCATCGGCTGCACGTACTTGAAAATGTCTACCTGCAGGGCGCGCTTATCGAAATACTGCAATAAAAAACTGAGAGAGCCCATGAGCAGGCAAGCCGGGGTTATCCAGATCAGGAGGGTCGCCACGGCCAGCATCACCCCGCCGCGTTTGTACCCGATCAGGGTGAGCGTCTGGGACGAAGAGGCCCCCGGCAGCAACTGGCAGAAGGCGTTGTATTCCATCAGTTCCTGTTCCGTTACGTCTTTTCGCTGCTGCACAAAGGTTTTCATCATCATCGCCAGATGCCCTTGCGGGCCGCCGAATGCGGTGAGGCTATGCAACAAAACTGCCTTCAAAAAAGAAATGTGACGTAAAAACACTATAGGTTTTGGATAAAGCTGCCCAATTTCCAGTAAAATACTGAATTTTTCAAATTCCACCCTACCCATTGTTTTTCAAGGGCTTGCAGGAGGGCATGGAACTTGTACTGAAAACAGGTGAAAGCACGAAACAAATGCCTTCGTTTAGGCGTTAAAGAAAAACAGCTCAATCGAATCTATATGAAGCGATTTTTGTTGGCAACCCTTCTCGTTGCCAGTATCGTAACAGCCCGGGCACAGTCGGCCGCATACAATAGCAATGAGCATTGGGAGCAATTCCACCTACAACCCCAAACCCTTCTGCCGCAGGTTACAAGCGATACCTGCCTCGTTTTCGTGAGCAACCGGTACATTCACCCGGACAGTCTTCGTTTTGCGGACGAGTACCTCGACACCGCTTCCCTCAAATATTTTTTCCTGGCCAAAGCCGGCGGCAAATGGCAGGTATTCCAGGCCGCCTCGCTGGCAGATGCCATGGAGCACATGCCCCGCGGGAAAGACATCGTAGTGTATGCGGAAGGGATGGGCAAGGTTTTCCCGGCCAATGTGGCCCGCGCCAAACTGATGGCCACACAATACAATGTGAACGTGATCATGTTCGATTACGCCAGCATCAATAATAGCTACAAACCCTCCAGGAATTTCAAATTCGCCCGTCATAACGCAAAGATGTCTGCACGGCAATACTTCGCCCTGATGAGAGAGCTGCAGCAGGCCCGGGAAGCGCGCGCCCCGTGGATAGACGGTGCAAGGCTCACCACATTTTACCACAGTATGGGTAATATTATTCTCGAAGAAATGGTACGGCAACTCGACATTGGAACCCTCAACGGCCAGCCCTTTATCGACAACCTGGTGATCAACGCCGCCTGCGTGCCGGTGAAGCGGCACGCGGAATGGGTGGAGCGCATCGGGTTCGCCCGGCAGGTATATGTTCATTATAACCGTACCGACCTTCAACTGAAAGGCGCGCACCTGCTGATGATGAAAAGGCAACTGGGCGAAAAAGTGAAACCCCGCGCCCGGGCGGGGAATGCCGTGTATGTGAACTTCCACAGCATGGTGGGCTGGCAGCATAGTTATTTCATGAATTTCCCCAACAACGAATTCAGGCTCAACCCGGCCATGGTGGCCTACTTCTCCAGGATCTTCAATGGCCAGGAGGTTTCTTCCAACGAAGCCATCAGCCTGCTCGATACGGGCAAAGAAAGCAGCACTTCACGCTTATAAAAAAACCGGGCGTTAACCCGGCTTTTTTGTGATTATTTTTTCAGGCCGATCTCCCGCAGGCGCTCGTCGAGGTACTCGCCGGCAGTGATGGGCGGGTAGGCGGCGGGGTGTGCCGCGTCTATGGTCGACGGCAGGCAGGTGAGGTCCATGTCCGATTTGGGATGCAGGAAAAAGGGGATGCTGAACCGGGAAGTGTTCCACATTTCCCGTGGCGGGTTTACCACGCGGTGGGTAGTGGATTTTAATTTGTTGTTGGTCAGCCGCTGCAGCATATCGCCCACGTTCACCACAATCTGGTCGGGCAGCGATGTTACCGGCACCCAGTTATCCTGTTTGTCGAGCACCTGCAAACCGTCTGCAGAAGCGCCTACCAGCAGGGTGATCAGGTTGATGTCTTCGTGCTGTTCGGCGCGGATGGCGCTTTTCGGCTCCTGCGTAATGGGCGGGTAATGAATGGCCCGCAGAATGGAATTGCCGTTATGGATCTTGTCGTCGAAATAATGTTCGTCGAGGCCGAGGTACAATGCGATGGCCTGCAGCAGCGCCCGGCCTGATTTTTCGAAACCGCGGTAGGCTTCGAACAGGGTGGGCGTGAAAGCAGGCACTTCTTTCACCTGCACATTATCCGGGTATTCGGATTTCACGGGGTCGTTATCTTCCACGGTTTGCCCGAACTGGAAAAACTCTTTCAGATCGGGGGCATCAAAGCCCTTGGCGTGTTCCTTACCGAAAGAGGTATAACCGCGCTGGCCGGCCAGGGCAGGGATTTCATACGATCTTTTGGTTTCGGAAGGCAACTGAAAGAACTCCTGCACATATTTGTACAGGTCGGCAATTACATTGTCCGGTATGCCGTGGTTTTTTACGGCCACAAAACCTACTTCTTCGTAAGCTTTTCCGAGTTTCTGCACAAATACCGATTTACGTGCGGAGTCGCCGGAAGTGAATTCCGCCAGGTCAACGGAAGGAATGGAATTAACGGTAGCCATATGTTTTGTTTTGGAATACTAAAGGTAAGGGAAAATCGCCTGAGTATTCCGGTCCGTTCTTCCAACAATTCCGGTCTCCGGGTGTTATACGCGCGGGCATGGCAGGCCCGGCTCATTTCTTCGCGGATAACTCATCTCGATATTCCTTCCTGTTCTTCCAGCAGCGCCATTTCTTCGGCCGTAATGTCCACCAGCGCATAGCGGGCCACCCGGTTGATCTTCATTTCGTCGAGCGCATCCACCACGCTGCGGTAAGGCGCACTGTCGGCCGCCTTGATCATCACTACCAGCGCATCCGCATCACCGGCGGACTGCGCCACCTTCTGCTGTTTGGCGCGTATCACATTGCCGATGCCGTCGTTCAGGGAAAAGCTGCTCGCATACAATACGGGCGGGTGCTGCGGATCCTGCCCCTGTCCGTCGTACCACGATACGCTGTTGTTGCCGTGAATGAGCAGGGTGAGCGCCTTGCTGTCGCCCACAGGCGTGGGAGGTCCGTCGGCCGGCATGATCAGGGCCATGGCGCCGGTTTGGTGAGCACAGTGGTAAGCATAAAAAAGGTGATGAGCAAAAAACCAAGGTCTACCATGGGTGTCATGTCCACGCGGGTAGACAGTTTTTTGCTGCGCCTGCCGCCGCGCTGGCGGCCGGTTTCGTGGGAGGAATTCATTTCTGCCATAGATCAGGTTTTAAGGTAAAAAACGGGCAGCGGGCACAAACACCCGCTGCCGTGGGATAACACACACTTTGCATTGTTTGCTCTGTTAGGAGATTCATAAAAAAAGAAATTCCATAAGGGAGGAAGAAAGATTGACTGTGCCCGGCACAACACGGTATTTGAGCGTTTGGGGCCAACGTTATGGAGGGGCCCGGGACGGCTGGGGCCAATAGAAGAAGGCTGCTCCTTTTACAGGAACAGCCTTCGTATAGTGAATACAGTTATAAACTAAAACTCTGCGTTCTTCGGTGTGCGGGGGAAAGGAATCACGTCGCGGATATTGCCCATACCGGTTACGAACAGTACGAGGCGCTCGAAGCCGAGCCCGAAACCTGCGTGCGGCACGGTACCGAAGCGACGCGTGTCGAGGTACCAATAGAGCTCTTCCACGGGGATGTGCAGCTCGTTCATGCGGCGCACCAGTTTGTCGTAGTTCTCTTCCCTTTGCGAACCGCCTACGATTTCGCCGATACCGGGGAACAGGATGTCCATCGCGCGCACCGTTTTACCGTCGTCGTTCTGTTTCATGTAGAACGATTTGATGGCGGCCGGGTAGTCGGTCAGGATCACCGGTTTTTTGAAGTGTTTCTCCACGAGGTAACGCTCGTGCTCACTTTGCAGATCGGTGCCCCATTCTTCCACCAGGTACTGGAACTTCTTGTTCTTGTTGGGTTTGCTGTTCTTCAGAATGTCGATCGCTTCGGTGTAAGTGATGCGCACGAATTCGTTGTTGAGCACAAACTCCAGCTTTTCGATCAGCCCCATTTCGCTGCGTTCGGCCTGGGGTTTGTTTTTTTCTTCTTCCACGAGGCGTTGCGCCAGGAAGTCGAGGTCTTCGCGGTTGTTATCGAGCGCATACCGGATAACGTATTTGATGAATTCCTCGGCCAGGTCCATATTGTCTTTCAGGTCATAAAAAGCCATCTCCGGCTCGATCATCCAGAACTCCGCGAGGTGACGGGCGGTGTTGGAGTTTTCCGCCCGGAAAGTGGGGCCGAAGGTGTAGATGTCGCCGAAAGCCATCGCGCCGAGCTCGCCTTCGAGCTGGCCGGACACGGTGAGGTTGGTGGAACGGCCGAAAAAGTCTTCTTTAAAATCGATGTCGCCGTTTTCCGTGCGGGGCGGGTTCTTCAGGTCGAGCGTGGTGACACGGAACATTTCGCCGGCGCCTTCCGCGTCGGATGCCGTAATAACGGGCGTGTGCAGATACACGAATCCTTTTTCGTTGAAGAATTTATGCACGGCAAATGCCAGCGCATGGCGCAGGCGGAAGATAGCCCCAAAGGTGTTGGTGCGGAAGCGCAGGTGCGCGATTTCGCGGAGGAACTCCAGGCTTTGTTTTTGCGGCTGGATGGGATATGCTTCCGCATCACAGTCGCCCAGTATTTCCAGTTGTTTTGTTTTCAGTTCCACCTTCTGGCCCTTGCCCAGGGAGGGAATGATTTCGCCGGTAACGGCAATGGAAGCGCCGCGGGTGATGCGTTTGAACAGCGCAGGGTCGAGGTCCGCCTCATTCACCACCACCTGCAGGTTATTATTGGTAGAGCCGTCATTCAAAGCTATAAACTGGTTATTTCGGAAGGTGCGGATCCATCCTTTTACCGTTACTTCATAGTTTGTACTGTCGCTAAGCAAAATCTGCTTGATCTTTACTCTTTGGCTCATATCAATGATATTTTTTTTGAAATTGACTGCAAAAATAGACAAAACGCGCTAAAACTGGCCGGTAATTTGCATGTAAAAGGGGGTAATCGATGGGGTTCATGGACGGGTAAAACGGTCGATACCCCTGCTGGCAGATGATGTACAGGGATCAACATTTTTTTGGATATTATGAAAACTTGTTTTAATCTTGTACCCACAATCTGTCTGATTAAGTTCCATTTTGCCATCTTCATCAGCAGTCCTTAACTCAAGCGATCCCTATCAATTTAATGATCAAAGCTTTATTATTGACTCAAAACAATTATTTGTTAATTGGTGTATGTTGGTATGCAGTGGTACCCTCCTTACGACACTTCTAAAATTTGACAAACGCAGATGATGTACGACATCTTACAATTGAACGACATGCTCGTTCCCGAGCTGCTTGACATTGCAGAAAAACTGGACATTTCAAACCCAAAGAAACTCGACAAGCAAGCATTAATTTATAAAATACTAGATAAACAAGCCGTGATAGCATCAGAAGACCAGCAAGGTAACGGAGACGAAAAGAAATCAAGGAAGCGGAAACCGGTCTCGAAAAAAGAAGAAACACCGCCGCCCCCCTCAGAACCCACTCCCTCCGAAGAAAAACCTTCCGCAAAAAAAGGCAAAAAAGCCGCCACCAAAACATCCTCCAAACAAGAAGAAGAGACAGAAGCTCCCAAAAAACGCAAGCTCGACATTGATCTCGATATTCCTTCCCTCACATTCGACGACGACGACGACCTGGTGCTGCCAGCTCTTTCAGACGAAGAGGAAGAAGAAGAAATCGTGCTGCCGGAAGAAGAAGACCTGGAAGATGATTTTGTAACCGTGCAGGAGCCTGTACTGCAGCCTAAAGCCGCAGCTCCGGCCAATAAGTACCCGAGCAAAAAAGAACCTGTATTCAATATCGAGTTCGATGGTGTGATCGTCAGCGAAGGCGTACTGGAAATGATGCCCGACGGCTATGGTTTCCTCCGTTCTTCCGACTATAACTACCTGAGTTCTCCCGACGATATTTATGTGTCTCCTTCGCAGATCAAACTGTTCGGCCTCAAAACCGGCGATACCGTACGCGGCAGCGTACGCCCGCCGAAAGAAGGCGAGAAATACTTTGCCCTGCTGAAAGTGGAGACCATCAACGGCAAGAGCCCCGAAGAAGTGCGCGACCGCGTGCCTTTCGACTACCTCACGCCGCTGTTCCCCTTCGAAAAGCTGACCCTTACCACCACGTCCAATAACTACTCTACCCGTATTATGGACATGTTCACACCCATCGGTAAAGGACAGCGCGGCCTCATCGTAGCGCAGCCGAAAGTGGGTAAAACGATGCTGCTGAAGGAAGTAGCCAACGCCATCGCCACCAACCATCCGGAAATTTACCTGATGGTGGTGCTGATCGACGAACGCCCTGAAGAGGTGACCGATATGGAACGCAGCGTGAAAGCGGAAGTCATTGCTTCCACGTTCGACGAACCTGCGGAAAAACACGTAAAAGTATCTGCCATTGCGCTGCAGAAAGCAAAGCGCCTGGTGGAATGCGGCCACGATGTGGTAATCCTGCTCGACTCCATTACCCGTCTCGCCCGCGCCCACAACACCGTGGCGCCCGCATCCGGCAAGGTATTGAGCGGTGGTGTGGAAGCCAACGCCATGCAGAAGCCCAAGCAGTTTTTCGGCGCCGCCCGTAAAATCGAAAACGGCGGTTCCCTCACCATCCTGGCGACCGCCCTGATCGATACCGGCTCCAAAATGGACGAGGTGATCTTTGAAGAGTTCAAAGGTACCGGCAACATGGAACTGGCGCTCGACCGCAGACTGGCCAACCGCCGCATCTTCCCGGCTATCGACGTAACGGCGTCTTCTACCCGCCGCGACGATCTGCTGCTGGAAAAAGACATGCTGCAACGTATCTACATCCTCCGCAATCACCTGGCGGACATGAATACGGAAGAAACCATGAACTTCATGCTGCAACATATGAGAGGCACCCGCAACAACGAGGAGTTCCTCATTACCATGAACAGGTAAACTATCCCACGATACGAATAAAAAAAGGGCTGTTACGCGATGGTGTAACAGCCCTTTTGCTTTCGTTCAATGTGCCTGTGTTATCGATGCGGGTATGCTATGGTAAGATCTGTGATCTGCTGCGGTTCCGCGTCCGTCGGCCCATTCGGCGGCTTCGGAGGACTAGGCGGCCTCGGCGGTGCGCCAGGCGGTGTGGGCGGAGCAGGTGGCCTTGGCGGCAACTTCGGCGCCGCACAACCAATAGCCAGGAACAAAACAGCTATCGCTACGCCACATAACTTTTTCACATTTTTCATATCCAATCACTTTTAATGTTTCTTCCGCTGACCCGGAGCAAAAGGCTTGGCAGACTTGGTCCCGTATATCTTTTTTGCCTGCCCCGGCGGAATACGTTTGCCGGAAGCATCATGATAAACGGTACAACTGCCCAGCAAAATGCCGGAAGCCAGCATGAGTAACAAGTGTACCCGGTTCAATTTCATCATTAGGTTGTTTTATTCGGTCAATTAGATAATAGCTAAAACTCTGCCAAAATGGAAGGCCGTTATGATGCCCTCTTTTTCAATCAGTTAGACATGTATAAAACATGCCTGCTCCTTCCTGTAGCGATAATGCCCGTCATTTATGCCCCAATCCGGGTGCAAATATAGTTGTAAAAAAAAGTGCGCCGATGGCCGGCGCACTTTTTTGATTATTTCATTCCGCGTTCGATTAGAACAGGAAGCTAACGCCTACGTTGATTTCTTTAGTGAAAGTCAGGTCGAAGGAGTTGGTTTTAACCTTAGTTCCGGTGGGTTGCGGCTCGGTGCTGATGTTAGAGTAGTTCAGGCCCCCGAAAGAACCTTCCAGTACAAAACATTTGGTCACGAAGTAGCTGATACCGGGCAGCACGTTGGCTGAAATGGTATTGATTTTAGCAGTTTCGGTACCGTTGGTTTTGTTAGTTCTGAAACCATAACCTACGTTTGCTTCGCCGAAGAAAGCAAATTTGGATTCGCCCAGCTGGTGGTAGTTACGTACAAACACACCAGGCATGAATTCAGTGTGTTGTGTTTTTGTTTCCACAGTGCCTACTTTTTCTTTCTCAGTACCGAAATCAGTACCAACGAACACACCGATCATCCATTTGTCGCTCAGTGCGTAGCCAGCTTTAGGGCTGATACCGAAAGTGGTGTTGGTGATTTTGTTGTCGGAACCATCGGGTTTGGTGGTGCTGGTCGAAACATTCACGTTGCCGCCGAGCAGGAAATTACCTTTCTTCACCTGTGCTTTCGCAAACTGGGTGCCCATCAGGCCCAAAACGGCCATAACGATCATTTTTTTCATCTGTCGTACAATTTTAATTTAATATATCAATAAGTGATTCTGCTAACAATGCTCTACATACATTCGTTAAACGATTGGGGGAAGAAGAAGCTGGCTGATGATACGGGTTACCTCAATCCCTGGAAAAAGATGGTTAATACCGCCCTTTCCCGGTTCATGAATTCTTTAATATTATCTGAATCCTGAAGTTCAAAACCTGCGGCCTGCCATTTGCACCAGATCACCCACAAACCAAACAACACGTGCACCAACAAATCGGCCGTTTTTTCCGGGTCATGCCCCGCTGCTACTTCTCCAAGGTCTTTCCCCTTGCGAAGCCAGGCAGACAAAAAGCGAATCTCCGACTGGTGTACCAGATCCCCCACCTGCCTCATCAGGCTGCTGGGTTTGTCGCTCACCCACTCGTGGATGCCGAACAGAAAATGATAGTCCAGTAAAATCTGTTCTTTCACCGACAAATATTTCTCCATCACCTCTTTCACCGATACTGCGCTTTCCAGTGTTGCGCTTACTTCTGCAAAGCACTGTGACACAATCCTTTCAATCACTGCCACATATATCCTATCTTTGTCGGGAAAATAATAATACAAAGAGCCTTTCGAAATCTCCAGGTCCCGCGCTATTTCTTCCATGGTGGTCTTCGCCAGGCCAAAGCGCTTGAAACGCTTCAACGCAGCTTCCAGTATCACTTCCCTTTTTTGATCCTGTTCCGCCATCTCGGAATTGCAAAGAACCTTTTGACTTTTTGACTTTGCGGGTCAAATGTACGCCCTTTTTTGAAACAGCAAAAAGATTTTTATCCGCATTTATAAAGAACTACCAAAAGTGTAATGCATAACTCAATTGTAATGCAAACATAAAGAAATATTTAATAATTATATATGTAATTGGAAAAAGAATTGTTAAAACCGCGGGGATAGGGATTTAGACGGAAGCAGGTAGCGGGAAGCAGGGGGTTTTAATTTATCAAGCCGCAGAAAATAGTGGGTTCAGCAGGCATGCCGGGCGTAAAAAAGGACCGCTTGCGCGGTCCTTTCGGGAGTCTATATGTAATAATGCTATGATGCGGCGATATGCTTACCAGCCCAGCAGGTAAGCGAAAATCAGCGGCGCTACGATGGTGGCGTCTGATTCGATCACGAACTTCGGTGTATGGATATCCAGCTTGCCCCAGGTGATTTTTTCGTTGGGCACGGCGCCGGAGTAAGAGCCGTAAGAGGTGGTTGAGTCGGAGATCTGGCAGAAATAGCCCCAGAACGGCACGTCAGTCCATTCAAGGTCCTGGTACATCATCGGCACCACGCAGATCGGGAAATCGCCGGCAATGCCGCCGCCGATCTGGAAGAAGCCCACGCCTTTACCGCCTGAATTCTTGCGGTACCAGTCGCTCAGTTCCACCATATATTCGATACCGCTCTTCATGGTAGAAGCTTTCAGCTCACCCTTGATGCAATAGGAGGCAAAGATGTTGCCCATGGTGCTGTCTTCCCAGCCCGGCACCACGATGGGGATGTTTTTTTCGGCTGCGGCCAGCATCCAGCTGTTTTTGGGGTCGATCTCGTAATGTTCTTTCATTACCCCGCTCAGCAGCAGCTTGTACATATATTCGTGGGGAAAATAGCGTTCACCGGCGGCTTCGGCATCTTTCCAGATTTTGTAGATATGTTTCTGGATACGGCGGAAAGCCTCTTCTTCCGGTATGCAGGTATCGGTTACGCGGTTATAGCCGCCTTCCAGCAGCTCCCATTCGTCTTTCGGGCTCAGGTCCCGGTAATGGGGCACGCGTTTATAGTGGGTATGCGCCACCAGGTTCATGATATCTTCTTCCAGGTTAGCGCCTGTGCAGGAAATAATATCCACTTTACCGGCGCGGATCATTTCTGCGAAAGAGATACCCAGCTCGGCCGTACTCATTGCTCCGGCGAGGGTTACCATCATTTTACCACCTTCCAGCAAATGCGTTTCATAGCCTTTGGCTGCATCCACCAGTGCCGCAGCGTTGAAGTGGCGGTAATGGTGCTGGATAAACTGAGAAATCGGTCCTTTATTCATAACTATAAATGTTTCAAACGGCAAAGGTAAGATAATGGCGCATTAAATAGGGGGCAAAAAGAAAACCGTTCCGGAACAACCGGAACGGTTTATACTGATCTATAACTAAAACTAAAACCAGGTCGGCGAACGGCGTGCCGTTATGCTTTTCTTAATTTTTTAAGCGTTGTGAGGCCACCGGTGGAGGCGGCTTTCAGAACGGTCCAGTGCGAGTCGCTTTCCAGTGTGATCACATAGGTAGTGGCGCCTTCGGCTTCATATTCCACTACGTTCTGGATTTTCTGGTCAGGGAACTTCTTCATCAGCCGGGTAATAACGTTCAGGGGCAATTCCGTGTCGGTAATGTAGCGGGAGGTAGCCAGCAGGTTGCCGTCCCGGTCGAAATGCGCGGTCACTTTCGACGCCTTGATGGTGAATTTGGCTACATACTTGTCTGCGGTGCTGTACCAGGAAACATCAGAAGCTCCTACGAATTCTTTGTTAAAGGCATCCATCACTTTTTTGTTGTTGACGGTTGCGTCGCGTGCAAACAATGCACTGCTGCTGAATACTGCAGCGATGGTCAGAATGGCGATAAGTTTTTTCATGGCGGAAAAATTTTATCCAGGTTATTTAAATTGTTTTTGTCTGATTGACGATGTAAAAGTACCAACGGTTGCAGCGCATGGCAAGCGAATAGTTATGATTGGTTTACCAAGATTAATTCAATGTTATGCGTGTTGCCACACCTACCTAAACGCATCTAGTGAACACCCCTCAAACCCTTACCAGCAAAGCAGTTGAGCGAAAAGAGCAAATGTTGCACGCGCGAAGGTTAAGACTTTGTTAAACTGGAATGCTGGTGACAACCGGTAGGCGCAAAAACGTTGGTTTCAAAAGCGGACACCCCTTCCCGATAGCGGACACCCTCGTTATTTATCGTTATCTTCGACAAGGTGGCGCCCTTTGTTTATCGGGTTTTTACCGTTCATTTATTATCAATACCGCTCAGCAACCGATGAATTACCTCGCGCATGCATATCTTTCTTTTAACGACCCGCATATCACGGTAGGGCAGATGATCGCAGATTTTGTGAAGGGGAAACAGGTATTTACCTACCCGGATACGATACAGCAGGGCATCCGCATGCACCGGGCGCTGGATGAGTTTACGGACAAACATCCCGCCACCCGCCGCGCCAAAGCCATCTTCCAGCCCAGCTGCGGCCCGTACGGCGGCGTATTCATGGATGTGGTGTACGACCATTACCTCGCCAACGACGCCACCCATTTTACCCTGCCGGCCCTGCAGGAGTTCGTAGCCTCCGTGTATGGCGTGCTGGAGGATAACCATCACCTGCTGCCCCCGTTCTTCCAGCAGGTATTTAAATACATGCGCACCGAGAACTGGCTGTACCGCTATCATGAAAGGGACGGGATTTTCCGCAGCTTCTCGGGCATCGTGCGGCGGGCGAAGTATTTCGAACACCCGGCCGACGTCCCTTTCGGCGTATTCGAACACCACTACCTGACGCTGGGCGACTGTTACCGCGAGTTTTTCCCCGACGCCCTGGCATTTATGAAAAACCAGGAGTAACGGGGGCCGAAGCGCTATTTATAAAAGAGGGACAGAACCGCCGCAATTGTTAACGAACATCCCCGGGGAAACCAAACAATACGTTTACCCTGCGTTTTTGGAAAGAATGAAATAGGGGCAGGATGTTCCGCGCGCGTCTGTCTACACCCGCCCCGCGCGTTTTGAGGATTTTGCAAAAACGCGTAGGTTTGGGGCAGATTTTAACATGAACACCCATTCAAAAGTACTACAGGTTATGAATACAGTTAAAAAGCTATTAGTTGCCGTGTGCCTGATATCCGCCACGCAGGTGGTAGCTGCACAGGATAAGAAAATGCCGCCCGTAGACCCCAGTCCCATGGACATGGCCTACTTCCCCGTAATGTACCCTTACGTGTGCAAGGTAAAGGGAGAGCCCGGCACCCTTGTGGCCCGTACCGTATTCAGCCGCCCGCAGAAAAAAGGGCGCCCGATTTTCGGCAACCTGGTGGAATATGGAAAAGTATGGCGGCTCGGCGCGAATGAAGCCACCGAAATC